>CAWHXK010000048.1:0-36782 GCA_963833255.1 uncultured Actinomycetes bacterium | reverse complement strand
GTCCGCCGCCGCGCGGGCCCCCGGCGTGCGTAGGCGCGGAACTCGCGCTCGAACTCCGGCCACCACGGCGGCGAATCGTCGTCCGCGTCGCCGCGCTGGTCATCTCCGTCGTCGACGCTGAGGACGAGGGCAGCTCCGATCGCGAAGGCAGCCACGGCCGAGAGGAAGGTGACCTGGTCGGCTGTCGGGGGCAGGCGCCCGGCAGCGTGCAGAGCGACGGCGAGCGGCAAGGGCCCGGCGACGAGCGTCCAGCCGAGCGCGCGAAGGTGCCGCGAGCGCCTCTGCGGCGCCTTCCGCGCCGAACGGGTGATGGTCGCGAGCAAACCGATGCCCGCAGCCGCGTCGAGCAGCAGGAAACGCATCTCGGGTGACCTTACCCTGTTGTGATCTCGGAAACGAGCCGGATGCGATCGATCTAGCGCAGCTAGCTCTCATCGGTTTCTTAGTCGGGCGTGTTGCACTGATGGGCGTGGAGACAGGTCAGAGCTCGGCTCGATTCCGGCTACTGCGCGGCGGCACCGAAGGGAACGCGCGGCTGACTGCGTCGACGGGCGTGGTCCTGCTGGTGCTGCTCGCGGTCGAAGGAGTGACGATCCTCGCGATTCGCCCCTTGCTGTCGCTGCACGTCTTCATCGGGCTGATGTTGATTCCGCCGGTAGTGCTCAAGCTTTCGGTGACGGGTTACCGGTTTGTTCGCTACTACCTGCGCGCCGACGAGTACCTGCGCAAGGGACCGCCGATGCCGCTCATGAGAATGCTCGTCGCGCCTGTCCTCGTCGCCGCCACGATCGGCGTCTTCGCGACGGGTGTTGCGCTCGTCGTGGTCGGCCCTCAAGGCGGGATCGTCCTGGGCCTGCACAAGGCGAGCTTCGTCGTCTGGGGCGTCGCGTTCGCGCTACACGTGCTCGTCTACGCACTCCGAGTCCCGCGCCTCGTCGCGGCCGACTGGGTGCGCACCCGCCGCACCTCGGGAGCGGCCGTGCGCAGCGGCATCCTCGCGCTCGCCCTCGTCGCGGGCCTGACGCTCGCACTGGTCGTCTTGCCCGCAGCCTCGCCGTGGCTCCATCGAGCCGGGGGCGACCACTAAGGCTCAGAGTCGCGAGTTTCTGACCTTGTCAGCGCCACCAGGCTCACGATCCAGTACGCCATGGCTGGAGCCCGTCGGCTTCGAGGATCAGTGCGGTCAAGCCGATGTCCGTCTCCGTCTCGTGCTCTTCACCCGCGACCCAGAACACCGCTTCGCCCGGGCCGATCGGGTGAAGTTCGCCGTCCGATCCACTCACTCGGCCAGAACCTTCGAGAACGGCGAGGATCTGCGGCAGCGTTGCCGGATGACGCCGAAGCCGTCCGTTAGGCGCTAGCCGAAAGATCGCGCCTTTCACTGGGCTCCCGCTTCCGGGTCGGGCGGTCAGCGGGGCGACCGTGACGCCCTCCAGAAGATCATCGCGAGGGATGAAGGCCGCGTCCGGAGCAAAGCGCAGTCGTTCCATCGAGGGCAGATGCTATGCGTCCGCTCCTCCGCTCATGCCACGTCCGAAACGGACGGAAGGAAGTCGCGGGTCGATCCGTCCTGTCGATATGGAGCGCCGGCTGGAGTTCCCCTCCGTTCACCCTGGGCTTTCGCGGCTGAGGGGCGGATAATGGGCGTCCCCCTCGAGATGGCGGCATCCACACGCATCGGCACCGAAGTCGCGGGATTTCGGATCGAATCCGTTCTCGGCCGCGGCGGCATGAGCGTCGTCTACGTGGCCGAGCAGCTTCGCCTGGGGCGAAAGGTGGCGCTCAAGGTCCTCACCACCGAGCTGGCCTGGGATGAGCAGTTCCGGGAGAGGTTCGTGCGTGAGTCTCACATTGCGGCGGCCATCGACCACCCCAACATCATTCCGATCTACGACGCCGGCGAGGAGGACGGGCTGCTCTACATCGCAATGCGTTTCGTGCAGGGCCCGGACCTCAAGGAGGTCCTCAAGCGCGGCAGTCTTGGCGTCGGGCGCACGATCTTCCTGATCGAACAGCTCGCCAGTGCACTCGATGCGGCTCACACACACGCTCTCGTCCACCGAGACGTGAAGCCCGGGAACATCCTCCTCGAGGAGAGCACCGATCACGCCTACCTGACCGACTTCGGTGTTGCTAAGCAGACGACTGCCCGAGGTCTCACATCGACGGGACACTTCCTCGGCACCGTCGAGTACGCGGCGCCCGAGCAGATCGAGGGTGGACCTGTCGATGCGCGGACCGATGTGTATGCGCTGGGCTGTGTGCTGTACGAGTGCTTGACGGGGGCGCCGCCCTTCTCGCAGAGCACCGAGCATGCCGTGCTGCACGCGCACCTCGTTGATCCGCCTCCCTCAGTCGGCCGGCTCAGGCCCGATCTGCCTCAGGCATTCGACGGGCTGATCGCAACCGCCATGGCCAAGGTCCCCGATGATCGCTTCGCCTCGTGCGGAGAGCTCGCCAACGCTGCACGAAATGCCGCCAGCGGCAAGGCACGACGCGTCGAGGGAACCGCGCCGGCGCGAGCCGACACTGTCGCCTCGGTGGATACCGCCCCGCCGGTGAGCCCGCCGCCTCCGGGCTCGGACAGTGCGTCCGACGCCGTCCCTGCGCTCGAGCCGGCGACAGCTGCCACTCCGGAACGGAGCCCTGCGCCACCTTCCCGGCTGACGCCGCTGAAGCAGTTGCTGCTGACTTTGCTCCTGGTCGTCATTGCCGCTGCAGCGTCGGGAGTTGTCGTCTACTTCCTCGTACGCGGCGACGACAAGACGGCGCCCTCGACCGTCGTCCAAGGGCCTGTCATCCACACTCTCGCCGAGCTCGTTCCCGCGCCGGTCTGGCAAAACTGCACGAAGGCGAAGACACCGCGCGCGGGCGCCGTCGAGACCGCGACGTGCGTGCCGCCGCAGGGTGCGACGACCTTCAACCCCGATCGGCTCCAGCTCTCGACTTTCGCGAGCGGGGCGGCGGTGCAGCGGGCGTACGAGGCCGAGCGCCGCCGGCACCGCGTGGCGCGCAATCAAGGAAGGTGCACCGGCTTGAGCTGGGGTGGCGAGGGGATCTGGCTGCACAATCCCGCGGCGCCGGGCGCGAAACCCAAGCCCGGCGGTTCGCGCTTCTGCTATTTCGCCGGCAACGACGTCGTGATCGTCTGGACCCACCGCAAGTTCGGCCAGGCGACCCACACCGATTTGCTTGGCATAGCAAGTGAGGGCGGCAGCGATCACCCCGGCCTGTACGGCTGGTGGCGCTTCTGGCACCACCGGATTGGCAAGATCCTGGCGTGATGCACGAGCCTGCGCTCCTCGCGGTTCTGGACGGCGCGGAGAACGGGCGGCGTATCCGCGTTGCGGGGCAACTCACCGTCGGGCGTGACGACGACGCCGGCTTGCTGCTTGACGACCCGGAGATCTCGCGTGCTCATGCCACGCTCGTGCCCGCCGATGGCGGACTGGAGATTCGCGATCTCGGGTCGCTCAACGGGACGTGGGTGAACGGCGAGCGCATCAGCAGTCCCACTGCCCTCGCGCCCGGAGACATCGTGAAGGTCGGCACGACGCGCATCGAGGTGCTGGCGGTGGGCGGCCGAGGACTTGCCTCGGTGCCGCGTTCCTCGCCAACCCCCGTCGAAGCCGAGGACGAACTGAGGCCCGTCAGCGTCCTGTTCGCGGACGTCGTCGGCTCGACGCCGCTTGCGGAGCGGCTGGACCCAGAGGAGTACGCGGCCTTGATCGGCGGTTGTGTGGATCGGATGTGTCGTGCGGTCGAGCACTTCGGTGGTGTCATCGACGCGTATATGGGGGATGGCATTGCGGCGTTCTTCGGCTTCCCTGCCGCGACGGAGGACGATGCTGAACGCGCCGCAACGGCGGCGCTCGCTGTCGTGAAAGCGATCGATGCCTACGCGGACGAGGTACGGGAGACCTGGACGCTGCCGGATCTCAACGTCCGGGTCGGCGTCAACAGCGGACAGGTCGCGATCGGCGTGGTCGGTTCTGCTGAGCGCCATCCGGTCGCTCTCGGCGACACGATGAACGTCGCCGCGCGTCTCCAGGGGACCGCCGAGCCGGGCACGATCGTGATCGGCGGGGCGACTGCGCGAAAGCTCCGCGGACGCTTTCTCGTCGCCCCGCTCGGACATGTCGCTGTGCGCGGAAGGAAACGGCCCGTCGAGGCCTGGCGACTGTTGGGCCCGCGCGTCTGACCGACGGCGGAGCGAGGCGTCGGGCTTCGTCGGCAGGTCTGACGAGACCGCGCTGCTTGCCTCGGCCGCCGACGCTCTGCGTGCCGGTCGAGGAGGCCTCCTGCTAATCGACGGAGAACCCGGTATCGGTAAGACGCGGCTGCTCGAGTGGCTCCGCGCGCAGGTTGGTGACGACGTGACTTGGCTCGAAGGGCACTGCGCCTCATACGGCGGCCAGCCTCTCTACCACGCGCCTGCGGAGGCCTTGCGCGGCTGGGTCGCAGGGGACGACGTGGCGCAGCGGACGTCTACGCTCGAGCGACTGGGTCTCGAGCCGGGCGCGCTTCCGTACCTCGCCATGCTGTTGTCGGCCGACGCAGGCGACGAGCCCACTCCGGGTGCGAACGGCTCCTCGGACGAGTTCGGCGCTGCGCTCCGTGACGCCTACGCTGCGTGGATACGCGGTCTCTGCCGCGATCGCCCGGTGGTGTTTGCCCTGCACGACCTCCACTGGGCCGACCACTGGACACTCGAGCTGGTCGACCGGCTCGTCGAATTGCTCGACGACCTGCCTTTGCTGATCGCCGTCACGAGCCGGGCTGCCCCCGAAGCGAACGACCGGGGACTTCGAGAGCACGCCCGCGTTGCGCAGCGCGACCGTCTCGTGGAGCTGAGTCTCGGACCTCTCACTGGCGACGAGGCGGAACTGCTCCTCACGCAACTGGCGCCGGGGGAGCTCGACCCTGAGGCGCGCGCAGAGGTGATTGCCCGCGCGGAAGGGAATCCCCTCTACCTCGAACAGCTGCTGCGGTCTCTGCTCGAAAGCGGCGGCCTGGCGGCGCGTCGCACGTGGGCGCTCACCGTTCCGGCTGCCCAGCTGCCGACCGGCCTCGAGAGCTTGCTGGTGGCTCGCATCGCCGCTCTTCCGCGAGACGCGCGGCGGGTGGCGCAGGCCGGCGCAGTACTCGGCCGCGCCTTCTCTCCAGCGGTGCTCAGTCTCATCGGCGGGTTGGAGGAGCTAGAACGGAACCTCATGCGCCTTCTGCGTGCGAACATCATCCGTGAGACTCGCGCGCTTCCGGACCGCGAGTACGCGTTCACGCACGGCCTGCTCCAAGAGGCGGCGCTCTCAACGCTGACCCGAGCGCGCCGACGCGAGCTTTACCGCCTCGTGGCCACCGCCTACGAGCAGGCCTTCGGCGACTCGCTGGACGACAAGCTCGAATTGCTCGCCTTTTACTTCGCGCGCGGTGGGGACCTCGAGCGGGCGCTCGAGTGCCTGGAGCAGGCTGCGAACCGTGCGACGTCGCTTCGTGCGCACACGCAGGCGGCACACTTCTGGTCGCGTGCGGCCGCCGTCGCCGAGAAGGTCAACGATCCCGACGCGCGGGATCGCATCGAGCGCCGATTGGTGGAACTGGGCGCCTAGGGCGCGGCGCCGGTTTCCTCACTGAGCAGGACGTAGACGCCCTGTCCGAAACGGACAGTACGGTCTGCGGGCATGCGCCTTCTCGTCGCTCGCTGCGAAGTGCTGTACACAGGTCGGCTTACGGCTCGGCTCCCCGAGGCCGTGCGCTTGCTCATGTTCAAGGCTGACGGCTCGTTCCTGGTGCATGACGATGCAGGTGGTTTCAGACCGTTGAACTGGATGACGCCGCCAACCATGGTCGAAGACGAGGAGGGACTCATCGTCGTGCGCAAGCGGGCGGGCAAGTCGGAGGACCGACTCGAGATTCGAATCGCCGAGGTGCTGAGTGATGTGACCCACGACATGGGCGAGTCGGCGGCGCTCCAAAAGGACGGCGTCGAACGGCACCTGCAGGAAGAGCTTGCGGCGCGGCCTGAGGTTCTCGGCGCGAACCTTCGGCTTGTCCGGCGGGAATGGCCCACCGACATCGGCCCGGTCGATCTCATGTGCCGCGACGAGAGCGGTGACTGGGTGGCCGTCGAGATCAAGCGCGTCGCCACGATCGACGCGGTCGAGCAGCTCTCCCGGTATCTAGAACGTATTGACGGCGACTGTCGCGGCATCCTCGCCGCGCAGGCGATCAAGCCGCAGGCGCGGACGCTGGCCGAGTCGCGCGGCATCGACTGCGTCGAGGTCGACCTCGCGGTCTTGCGCGGCGAGCGCGAGCCCGATCTGACGCTGTTCTCCGGCTAGTCGCGGAAGAACTCGACGAGGCGCTCGCCCTCTCCGTCGATCTCGGCACGTTCCGCCTTCGTCAGGCGCCGCAGCGGCTCGATCTCGAGCCCGCGCTTCCGGTCGATGTTCCACGTCGCGGCTACGAAGCCGTCGACCAGAACTGTCGGCAAGACATCGCCGTTCTTCCTGATCACCGTGCTGCGGAACTTCTCCGGCAGGATCCGCGTTCGCTCGGGCGGCGCGTACGCGAGGATCGAGGAATCCCATTTCGGCAGGAAGCGGATCGGCGCCGGCGTCTCGCCGTCGGGCAACGGAGCGTGGGGGAGATCGAGGAGCTTGCGTCCACGCTCGTCCCGAAAGGCCCGCAGCTGCAGTTGCTCGAGACCGGGGCGAAGGTCTCCCACGCGGATGCCCGCGAAGCGGAGGAGGTCCTGCTGCGTCGCCGGCCCGAACGCCGCGAGATGACGTTCGACGATGCGCTTCGCCCCCTCTTCGCGGTCCGGCAGATCGACGCCGAGCCAGGTTTTCATGCCAAGAAGCGTGGGGGTCCCCCAGAACCGCCACGTCCCGCTCGGAGGTAGATGCACGAGCGGCGCGAGCGTGCGCGTTCGCCAGCGGCCGCCCATCTCTTCCGCGGCGAGCGCTTCGAGCTGCTCGTGCGTCAGCGGCTTCTCCGCGGCCGCGTGCACCTTGCGTGACAGCTTCTCGATCTGCTCCGGAGTGACGCGCGCCGTCATCTCCTGTGCGGCCGGGAGAAACGCCGCCGCGAAGTAAGGGTAGTCGCGCGCGCTCGTCATGTGCAGGGTGATCCGAAAGAGCGTCGACTTGACGACCTCGCGCTCTTCGAGCGCCCGCGTGAGCTGTTCCCTCTGGAAACCCGTCAGCCGCGACCAGAGCGCGATGTATGGGGACAGCGAGTATTGGGCCTGCAGCGCGCAGAGGCGCTCGACCGCCTCCTGGACGCCCAGCCGCTTCCGCTTCAGCAGCAGCTGCCGCTCGAGCAGCGCTCGATTCAGCTCGCGTAGCGTGAGGACGCGTTCATCTTTAGCGTTGACGGCCGTGCTCCGTGCCATCTACGAGATCGATCCACCCGAGGCGGCGGAGACGCTCGCCCTGATCGAGTCCGTCGGCCGCGTGGATGGGCCAGATAAGGCGCGCGCGCGCGTCGTCGGCCAGGAGGATGGACGCGCCGTGCTCGAGTTTCCCGTCACCAATTTTGGAGGGGATGTCACGTTGCTCGTCTCCTCTCTGCTCGCCGGCGAGTGGGCGGACGCCGCCGTTTTCAGTCGTTGTCGATTGGTCGGAGTGGAATGGCCCGCTGGTCTTTTACCTGGGCCGGCGTTCGACGCGCCGGAGAAGGTGCTGGTCGGCGCGATCGTGAAGCCCTCGCTCGGCTTGTCGCCGCCGGAGGTAGCCGCGACAGCCGAACAGCTTGCCGCGGGCGGTGCAGATCTGATCAAGGACGACGAGCTCCTCGGCGATCCGCCGTGGTGCCCGCTGAACGAGCGCGTTTCCGCGGTTCGGGCCGTGCTGCCGGACGGCGTTCGCTACGCGGCGAACGTGACCGGGCCGGTCGACTCGTTACTCGAGCGCGCCGCCCGAGTTGTCGCGCTCGGTGCCGGAGCGCTGATGGTGAACGCCTTTGCGCAGGGCCTCGATTCGGTCCGCGCGCTGCGCGAGGCGAAACTCGGCGTGCCGATCTTCGCCCACCGCGTCGGCGCGGCGCTCTGGGCCAGGAATCGCACCATCGGCGTTGCCCCGGACGTGATCGCGGAGCTCACCCGACTGTGCGGGGCAGACTTCGTCCAGGTCGGCTCGTTCACCGGAACCGTCTACGACACCCCGGAGGAAGTGCGCGCACAAATCGCCGCGTGTCATCGTTCCACCGGTACGGCGAGGCGCTGCGTGGCTGTGCTCGGCGGAGGCGTCGGGCCCGACAACGCAGCGGAGCAAGTAGCGGCTGCAGGAACCCGGTCCGGTGTGATGGTGTTGCTCGGCTCTGCCGCTTACAGCGCCGGGTCTCCCGAGGCAGCCGTGGCCTCGACGGTCGCGGGCGTCCGCGAGAACAGTGCAGCCGCTAGTGCGTAGAAGATCGCGATCAGGCCGAACAGGATCAGGCTCGCCGTCGCACTGACGAACGCGAGCAGCGTCGTGAGCCCGTAGATCGGCACCCCCGGCAAATAGCTCCTAGTGATGCCTCTGACGACACGCGGATCCGCGTCCGGACGAAGCAGCCGGCGCGATCCGTAGAACCACAGGCCGAAGAAGCAAATCGCCGTGATCGTCATCGTCAACCCGTAGAGCAGCGCCGCGTCCCGCCGATCGGCGCCCGAACGCGCGAACTCCGCGACAACGCGCGTCGGGAAGGGCACGAAGGCGATCAACATCAGGAGGAGCACGTTCAGGATCAGCATGGGCCCGTCGACCCGCGCGAACTGCCGGAAGATCAGGTGGTGGTTGATCCACATGATCCCGATCGTCAGGAAGCTGGCCGCGTAGGCGAGGTACGCGGGCCAGAGGCCGGTCAGATAGCTGCCGAGGTCCCCACGGGGCGCTGTGTCGATCCCGACGGCGAGGATCAGCAGCGTGATCGCGATGGCGAAGACGCCGTCGCTGAAGGCCTCGACCCGGTTCGTCTCCACGAAACGGAAGCTACACTTCGCCGACCGCGGGGCTATAGCTCAGTTGGGAGAGCGCCTGGATCGCACCCAGGAGGTCGCCGGTTCGAGCCCGGCTAGCTCCATTGCTTAACGAAGCCGTTGCCCGCCTTTACGGCTCCCGTTACGGAGTCGAGTGGTGAGTGGAGTGGTGAGTTCAGACTGAGATTGTCTGCGCGCGTAACGAGGCCGTGGCATCTCCCGAGCTGGGCGCGTTCGGATCTGGCCGTGCCGCCGGGTCGAACTACATCGAGACGAAGAGCAAGGTCTGGGCAGCGATTGCCGCTCAGCCGGGGCTTGCGACCGCGCTCCGCCGCTCGGCGAAAGCTCGAACCGAAGCCGCCGCGGTATAGATTCGCGCACTGCAGAAGGGGAGGGAGCCGGAGAGGAACTGATGCCCCCGCCCCTCAACGTCGGCACCTCCGAGTTTTTTCTAATCGCCATGTCGGGCGCATGCGCGAGGTACTACGCGAGCAGCAGCGGAAGGCGCCCAAAAGGAACAAGACCCCCCGCCCCCTCAATGTCGACATCTCCGAGCTTTTTCGAATCGCCGTGTCGACCGTGTCGGGCGCATGCGCGAGGTGCTGCTTCGCACCGAGATGCTTCTACGCGAGCGTGGGCTCGAGCAGACGGCCGTCCTGCATCCGGATCGAACGGTGGGCCTTCGCCGCTATCTCGGGATCATGCGTGACGAGGATCACGGTGTGTCCCCGCTCCTCCGATAGCGAAGTGAGCAGGTCGACGACTTCGGTACCCGTGCGTGAATCGAGGTTGCCTGTTGGCTCGTCTGCGAGCACGACGCGCGGCTCGGTCGACAACGCGCGGGCGATTGCGACGCGCTGCTGCTCTCCGCCAGAGAGTTGCGAGGGGAGATGGTCGGCGCGGTCGCTCAATCCCACTTCCTCGAGCAAGGCCAGCGATCTGGCTCGCAGGTCACTTCCCGGCAGTCCGGTCGGCGCAAGCTTCGCTTCGACATTCTCCAGCGCGTTCAGCGTCGGAATGAGATTGAACGTCTGGAAGACGAAGCCGAACGCGCGCAATCGAAGATCGGCGAGCTCGGTGTCTCCTAGGGTGTTCGAGGTCGCGGCCTTCGAAGAAGACCTGCCCCGACGTCGGACGGTCGAGCGCTCCCAGCAGCTGCAGCAGCGTCGTCTTGCCGGAACCGCTTGGGCCGACGAGCGCGACGATCTCTCCATGCTCGATTGCGAGGTCGACGCCGCCGAGCGCGTCGATCGTCGCATCCCCGCGACGAAAGCTTCTGCGTCGCGTTGCGCACGTCATAGAGGAGACCGCTCGTCATTCCATCTGCCTCAGTGCGTCAGCCGGGACGCAGTCGCGCGGCACGCAGCGCGCCTGCCCCACCTGCGATCAGTCCGCCTGTGAGCGCGAGCGCGAAACCGAAGAGGAGCAGGGAAAGGCTCAAGGGCGCAGTCAAGGAAACGGAGGTCGACGCCGTCCGGGCAAGCGCTTGTCCGAGACCGAGGACGTCATTGGCTCCTGCCCTACCGGTCGTGGAGCTCGCCGAAAGGCTCGGGCCGAACGCCCCGACGGCAGCAGCCGCGAGCACGCCGAGGGCAACGCCGACGAGGCCGCCGGCAACCCCGGTGGCGAGGCACTCGCCGAGGACCTGTCGGACGACGAGCCGCTGCGACCACCCAAGCGCCTTCAGCGTCCCGATCTCACGAACACGTTTGCCGATCGACGAGAGCGTCAACAGCGCGGCCAAGAGAAACGCTGCGACGGCAGCAATGACTGCGAGCACGAGACCGAGGTTGTGCGAGACGTTCGCCGCGTCGACGAGCGATCCGTTGATCGACGCGGCGACCTGCTTTGCGCTGGCGACCTGCGCGCCCGAGCCGAGCGCCTCCTCGATCTCCCTCTGCACGTTGGCGACATCGGAGCTGCTCGTCGCGCGGACGAGTACGACGTTCGCAAGCCCGCTCTGGCTCGCCAGCTTCTGCAGCTGGGCAAGCGGGATGTAGACGTCCGCCGTCTGGCCGCCGAGCGGCGGACGCACGAGTCCGCTGATCTTGAACGTCGTTCCGTTCAGGTCGAGCGTCGAGCCGAGCTTCAAGGACTTGCGCTTTGCGTACGCGGCCGAGACGAGCGCCTTATGTCCACCGGTTTTCGCGATGAAGCGGCCGCGTGACAGCTGCGACGGCGTGACGAGCCCGATCGACTGCTGCGCCGGATCGATGCCCCCGATGGTGTACGAGGAGCTCTTGATGTTCGTCTGCGGCGGGCTGACGACCTGTTTCAGTGTCTGCTCGGGCGTGGTGATTCGGGCGCGGAACTCGCGCATCCGGGCAGGCAGGCACTTCCTGGCCGCCGGCGAGGCGAAGCCACCGCCCGCGCGCGGGCCGCCGCCGAAACCCTGCTGCCCGTTCGGTTGCTGCGCGACCGCCTCCAACGCCGAGCTTCTGGAAGCACGCTTGAATGGCCGCCGCTTCAGCTGCAGTAGGAGGCTTGATCTGGCGCCGAATGTCCAGCTGCTGACCGCCGGTCTTGATCTTCGCGACGATCTTCGGCACGACGCCCTCCTGGTGGACGGCGGAGAGCACGAGGCCGTTGGAGATGGCTGCGACGCCCGGAAGCGATGCAATCTTCGCGGTCTGCTTCTGCGGGAATGTCAGTTGCGTCCCTGGCAGGAAGAAGTCGTGTACGAACTGCGTGCCGGGCTTGCCGAGCTTCGAAAGGTCGGTGACCGCAGACTGGTTCGCCTGGACGACCTCGCCTCCGCCTCCGCGGCCGAAACCGCCAGTGTCCTGTTGCGGCGACAGCGTCACGGTGAGGTCGGTTCCGATCGTCGAGAGAGGGTTGAGCGCGGTTTTTTGGGCCTTGTCGAGCCCGCGCGCAAGGCCGGTGATCGTGATCACGAGCGCGACACCGAGGGCAAGCCCGACGAGCGTGAGAATCGTTCGCGTTCGGCGACCGACGAGCTCGCTACGCAAGTAGCGGAGGTAGAACACTGCGCGCAGCTAACAGCACTGACTTAAGACGCAGCTAAGTCTTAACTAAGACTTTCGCCTTCGGACACATCAACAGCGGGAGTGACTCCCTCGACACGTTGAGGAATCACGCGAGCGACATCACCCGAGGAGTGGGGAAGGCGACGACATGGCGAGCGTGACCGCCCCGAAGGCCGAGACTCCGAGGTGGGCGACGCCGCCCGAGTACTTCGTGAGGAGCATCTGAACGTCGCCGAGAGGAAGCCGGCCCCCGCCGGCAGCCATAGCGCGAGTGCTTAGTGATGACGGCAGCGTGACGATGCGGGCGTGCTACACGTCTCGTACGTCGGGTTCGGTGCCTGTGGCGCGAATGCGAGTGCCTTCCAGACGCATCCTGGATCGCCGACGTCTGTACCTCCGACATGTCGTCGAGATCCGCACCCGGTGGGTTGTCCTGGCGGAGCCTTTGCAGCCAGCGCAAGAGGATCTCCGCCGCGCGAGGGTCTGTGACCGCCTTCTCGCGCAGACCACGCTCGATCTCCGCATCACTCGGAGGCTCACGGCTACGGCGCGTTGCACGGGCGGTCGATCTACGCGACGTGGGACTCCCTCTCGCGCTGGGGTATCCCACCTCCGCCACGTGGCGGAACGAATCGCTGTCATCCCGCGGTGCGAGGAGTGCCGGGAGTTCTGGCTTCCTGGCGACGGCGAGCGCTGGCTCGCGTACTGGATCGACAACGGCCCAGAGGAGCGCCTGCTGTTCTACTGCCGGTCGTGCGCCAAGCGAGAGTTCTGCGAGTGACTACACCGCCGGACCCAGCGTTCGGAGGTCACGCGGCGATGTCGTACACAGAGTGCCCGTTATCGAAGTACGACTCGAAGACGTGCTGGTACACGGCGTCACACTTCTGCGCGTAGATCTGGCGGGTGAACTTTTCGGGCAACCGATCTAGCTTCGCGCTTCGCGCGGAGGCCGTGGGTCATCCGCCGCGTTCGGTATGAAGCCGATATGGCCGCGGCAGAGTCCTCCTCGGAGGCCAGGGATACCGGTCGCGGCAGGGTCGATGTCTCGATCTCGATCCGGACGATTCTGCTGGTCGCCGGCGCCGTCGCGATCGCGTGGGCGCTGGCGTCGATCGCCGACGTCCTGCTCGTGATCTTCGTCTCCCTCTTCAGCGTGGCCGTTCTCGTGCCGGTGGTGACTGCGATGGAGCGGCGGTTGGGCTGGAGCCGGAGGCTGTGCTCCACGGTGCTCGTGCTGGCGATCGTGATCGTCATCGGTGCCGTCGTGCTGGTGCTGGTGCAGTCGATCGGCGGCGCGGTGCATGGGCTCAGCGACGACCTGCCGCGGATCGTCGACAAGGTCAGGCACAGCGATCTGGGCAACTTCATCAACAGCGGGAGTGACTCCCTCGACACGTTGAGGAATCACGCGAGCGACATCACCCGAGGAGTGGGGAAGGCGTCGGGCGGCGTCGCCCACCTCGGAGTCTCGGCCTTCGGGGCGGTCACGCTCGCCTTGTCGGTCGTCTTCCTGACGCTTTTCGGGCTGATCGACGAACCGCGCTGGCGGGACAGGATCGGGGGCCTGCTGTATCGGGACAAGCGGGAGCGCTTCCTGCGCGTCACGGATCGGATCATCCACACGACCTCGCGCTACATGCTCGGCAACCTGGCCATCTCCGTGATCTGCGGGACGGTCTACGGCGTCACCGCGGTGATCCTCGGCCTTCCGTACCCGCTCGCCCTGGCGGTGATCGCGGGAATCCTCGACCTCGTCCCCAACATCGGGGCCACGCTCGCCGGCATCATCATCGCGATCGTCGCGCTGTCGGTCAGCCTTGGAGCCTTGATCGCCTTCGTAATCGTGATCGTGGTCTACCAGCAGATCGAGAACTACATTCTGCAGCCGACGATCATCGGTAAAGCGGCCCAGGTATCCGGCTTCACCGTGCTCGCCAGCGTCCTGGCTTTCGGGGCGCTTTTCGGGTTGATCGGTGCGATCATCGGCGTGCCGATCGCAGCCGGGCTCCAGATCGTTGCGGAGGAGTTCACCGCCGTCAGAAGAGCTCGCATCGCAGCCGCGGACGCCGCGGAGCAGGAGCAGCCGGCCTGACAGCTTTCTCGGCAACACGTACTCCCGGTTCCAACACGTACTCCCCGTTCTTAACCCTCGAGTAGGACTCGAACATGCCCCACGAGGAAGCCCCTGATCAGGGCGTCCCCTTGTCACTCGGACACGCGGTTAAGCCTTGACCGCCCCGGTGTGGAGGCGTAGCGTCAACGGCACATACCGAAAGGGGGTAGGGATGTCCGTGAACGACAACTTCGCGAAGCTCAAGAAGCAGGTCGAAAAGGCGGATAGCACCGTCAAGGCCGCGGCCGAGCAGAATCAGGCAGAGATCAAGGCGAAGGTGGACGAGGCGAGGCGGGACGCTGATGAGCGTGCGGCCGAGCTGCGGGCCAAGACTGACGACGCCGCCCGGAAGGAAGAGAGCCATTGGCGAGAGATGCAGGTCGACTTGGACCGCCACATCGAGCGTGTTCGGCAGCGCATGGATGCCAAGAAAGCAACAATCGACGCCGACGTGGCCGAAGGTGACGCCGACTGGGCTGAGGCCGACGCGGAGGACGCGATCGCATTTGCGTTGTCAGCGATCGTCGAAGCCGAGTACGCGACGCTCGACGCGATGCTGGCACGTGAGAACGCCGCGAAGCTTGCGGCCAGCTCCTCCTAGGCACGCTCGGCACCGGTAGCCGCCTCAGCGACTGCGGGGCGCCGCGCCTACGCTCGAACGCGGGGCCGGGTGTAGGAAGCCCTCCTAACCCTCGACGTCGTTCAGCCCGCGCTTCGATCAGGCGGCTAGGCGAGTCGACACCCGCCGGACCGGTACCCACACCCGCGAGCCATCACTGCGGGGGCCCGGCCCGGCGGGGTCACGAGCGATTTCAGGCCGGAGCCGTGTGCTGGATCTCGCGGACGCGAAAGGCGAACACGATGTCCCTGACACCGCGAATCACGGCGAAAGCCGCCACCCACGCGACCAGAAGAACGGCGCTGCGACCGTAGTAGCCGGCCGCCCAGAAGCCGAGCGCGAGCTCGATGATGCCCCCGATCAGCTGCAACCACCAGACGTCGATCTCGTGCCGACCGGAGATCGAGAAGATGATGTCGAACGTCCCCGCGAAGATCAGGAAGAAGCTGAAAACGGCTGCCAATGCTAGGAACGTGTCGCCGGGATGGATAAACGCGACGACCCCGGCAGCGATGAAAGCGATCGCCAGGACGGCGTTGAGCAGCTTCCACCAGCCGGCCGCGAGGAAGATGCCCGCGACCTCGAGCACGCCCGCTGAGATCGCGACGACGCCGAACAGAATCGAGATCGAGGACACCGACGTGTAGTCGAAGCGGAGCAAGATCATCGCCACGACTATCCAGGCGATTCCGGTGATCAAGAACAACCACCACGGTGGCAGCACACGCGCGAGCGTGCGCTGACCGGCTGCCATCGAAATCATGAGCCCTCCAAGAGATTGGGATCAGCGCCGGTATATCGCGGTTTCGGTCCAGAGGTCAAGTGGTCCGAACCAAGCGGGCAGGAAGGATCAAGAGGGCATAACAGAGTGCCCGGGAGAGGGCGCGAGTGCCTAGGCCTCGTGGTCGCCCCTCAGGAAGAACGAGGCCAACGCGCCCGCGGCACCGGCCACGAAGAGCACGCCCCAGATCTCGAACAGGATGTTCAGGACGCGCCCGCCGGTGCTCAACGGGTTCTTCAGCGAAGAGGAGACGGTCAGCAGCTGTACCGTCGTGAAGTAGAGCGCGTCGAAGACCGTCTTGATCTCGGTTCCCGGAGCATGCCGCTCCAAGAAGTAGATCGGGACGGTGCCGACGAGCGCGACCAAGCAGGTGAGAGCCACGAGGAACGTGAAGCGGGCGACGAGCAGGCGCTGTCGCTGCTCCCACGAGAGAGTGCGTCGCCACTCCTGGGGAATCGAGAACACATGCTGAGTCTCACGCCGGGTGCGGACGACCGTTCAGAGGCAAAAGCGTCTGAGTGGGGACGTGCTTGGCGGGGGGTTCGTTGTCCTCGGTATGTTGATCCCCCTTCTCCTCGTGGTAATGGACTCGGCCCGAGTAATGAACTTGCGAGGCTCCACGCGGGTGTCGACGAGCGGGTGGGAAAGCTGAAGGAGAAGCTCCACGTGTCCTGACGACTGCGCCGCCTTCGACATCTCTACGGTCGGGGCAGCCGGACGCGAAGGGCGCGCGGGCGGATGGCGAACCGAAGCGGTGGGGTGAGATCGACCGCCTCGCCGTCGATCCCGGCGTGCACGGGTGCGGGGGCCGTGAGCTCGAGCTGCGTCGCCGTCCACGTGTGACCCGGGCTCTGCCCGCGGCGGGGCGGGTCGAGCACGAGAACGCCGAGCTGTCCGCTGTCCAGCGTCGGCCGTGTGCCGGGCTGACTTGGCGGATCGAAGGCATAGGGGTTGTTCGACACGAGCACGACCGCGGGACTGCGATGCAGGCGTCCGCGGTCGTCCATAACCTGCAGCTCGGATACGGCGGCGCTCGGTCCGAGCACCTGCACCGCCGTCTCCAGCAGCGTTCGCGCCTTCGCCTCACGATAGGTCGGCTCCCGAACCGCGTCGCCGTAGATCCCGAGCGAGACGTTGTTGAGGAAGAGGCGGCCGTTCACCTCCGCCACGTCTATGCGGCGTTCGACGCCGTCGGTGAACGCGTCGAGCGAGCCGACGAGATCGTCGCGGTCGACGCCGACGTCGAGCGCGAAATGGTTGCGGGTGCCGGCGGGGACGCAGACGAACGGGAGGCCGTGCGCGAGGGCTGCTGCGGCCACGACGGTGAGCGACCCGTCGCCGCCGGCGACCCCGAGCGCGTCCGCGCCGTTCGCCAGGGCCTGGTCGACGAGTGCCGGGAGCCTGTCGCCCGGACGTAGGGCGATCACGTCGATCCCGCGCTCGCGCGCCCGCTCGGCGAGGTCGGCGCGCACAGCCTTGCCGCCGCCGGACCTCGGGTTGACGAAGAGCACGGGCCGCTGTGGGGGATCCGCGGCCGCCCAGGTGCCGGGCGTCATCCGGAGCGAAGGAGCCGGAGCGAGCGGCGAGGTTGTTCGGTGGGTGGCTCGTGACCGAGCAAGAGGACGTCCATGAGCGTCGCAACCGCCGAGGTGAACGGGAGACCGCGAGGATAACCGCCACTCCGCCGAACAGGACTCCCGCGACTGCGACCGGGAGGAGCGTGACGAGCGGCGAGAGTCCGACGGTCCGCCCGATGCGGGGGTTGACGACATAGTTCTGGAACTCGCGGACAGCGAAGAGCCAGAGCAGCGAGAGCGTGGCGATGTGCAGGGACTGCGGGAGTCCGACGGCCCGAGGACGAGGATCGAGCCGATCAGCGGGCCGATGATCGGACCATCTCGATCAGGCCCGACGAACGCGCCGACGAGCAGCTAGTAGTTGAGGCCGATGACGTAGAAGCCGGCCGACAGCACCGCTCCCACTGCGAACACCCTCAGCAAGCGAAGCCGCGTGTAGGCGCCGAGGCGGCGGTCGATCGCGAGGTAGGTCTTCCGGGCCTGTGTCGCGCTTCGACTCCGGCGCGACGCGTTCCAGCCTGCGAGACTCATCCGTGCAGGCCACCCGGCGCCGTTGATGAGCGAACTACTTGAGATCCGGCTTCTCGGCCCGTTCGAGGTTCTCGCGGGCGGGATGCCCGCGGACGTGGGCGGCTCGAAGCGTCAAGCGCTGCTGGCGATGCTCGCGCTCCGGAACGGCCGCGTAGTCGACGTCGACGGGCTCGTCGACGGCCTGTGGGGCGAGGAGCTCCCGGCCGCCCCGCGGAACGCGCTCCATCACCACATCGCGCGCCTTCGCGCGGCGCTCGGAGAGGAGTCGATCGTCGGCTCGGCCGACGGGTACGCCCTCAAGGATGCGCGCGTCGATGCCGTGCGGTTCGAGGAGCTGCTCGCGGAGACGCGCGCCGCTCTGCGGACGGCGACGCGCCCGCCGCAGCGGACGCGGTCGCGTCGGCGCTCGCCCTCTGGCGCGGGCCGGCGCTGCAGGGCCTGACCGGTACGGCGTGGTTCAGCGCCGAGGCACGCCGGCTCGAGACGCTGCACGTCGACGCGCTCGAGGAGGACTTCGAGGTCAGGCTCGCGCTCGGCGAGCATCGCGAGCTGACGCCGGCGCTCCGTTCGGCGCTCGCGGACAACCCCTTCCGCGAGCGGCTGTGGGGGCAGCTGATGCTGGCGCTCTACCGCAGCGGCCGCCAGGCCGACGCGCTCGAGACGTTCCAGGAGGCGCGGCGCGTGCTCGCCGACGAGCTGGGGCTCGAGCCGGGGCCGCGAGCTTCGGCGGCTCCAGGAGGCGATCCTCGCGCACGACCCCGCGATCGCCGCCGTCCCCGTCGACCGCAGGCGCCGCGGCAATCTCCCCGCGCCTTCGACGTCGTTCGTCGGACGCGAGGACGAGCTCGCCCAGGTCGCGGGCTTCTGCACGAGCACCGCCTCGTGACGCTCACCGGCGCGCCCGGCGTCGGCAAGAGCCGGCTCGCGGTCGAGGCCGCGCGCTCCCTCGAGGACGAGTTCCCGGACGGCATCTGGCTCGTCGACTTCGCGCGGGCGGGCGGCGCGGACGACGCCGTCCGCCTCCTCGCACACGCCGTCGACGTTCGCGGCTCCGATCCGCTCGCGCGCGTGACTTCACGGCTTCGCCACGCCGCAGCTCTCCTCGTTCTCGACGCGTGCGAGCACGTGCTCGACGAGGCAGCGCGGATCGCGTCGACGCTCCTCGCGGAGTGTCCCCAGGCCCGGATCCTGGCGACGAGCCGCGAGGCGCTCCACGTCGCGAGCGAGGTGAGACTCCCCGTGGCGCCGCTCGAGGACGCGGCCGTCGAGCTCTTCCTCGAGCGCGCGCGCGCGGCACGACCCGGATTCGAGCCGGACGCGGAGGCCGTCGCGCTCGCTGCCGAGATTGCCCGGCGCGTCGACGGATTGCCGCTGGCGATCGAGCTCGCCGCCGCGCGCGTGAACGTGCTCGGTCTCGCGGAGCTCGTCTCCATCCTCGAGCGGCGCGCGGCGCTCCTGCGTGACAGCCCGGCCTCCGACCCGGCCCGCACCGCGCTGCAAGGGCTCGTGGAATGGAGCTACGACCTCTTGCACGGGGACGAGAAGACGCTGCTCCAGCAGCTGGCCGTCCACCGCGGCGGCGCGTCCCTGCCGTCGCTCGTCTCGCTCGCGGCGAGGCACGGCCTCAACGAGGCGACCGTCGCGTATCTCGTCGCAGCGCTGGTCGACAAGTCGATCGTGTCGGCCTCGTTCACCGGCGGCGCCGCCCGCTACGACATGCTCGACACGGTCCGCGAGTACGTGCTCGAGCGTCTCGCCGAGAGCGGCGGGCTCGCCGCCGCCCGCGGCGCGCACGCCGAATACTTCGCGGCGCTCGCCGACGAGGCGCGCGTCGAGCTGCGCGGGCCGGAATGGCTGCGCTGGGAACGCCGCCTGGAGCTGGAGAACGACAACCTCTGGGCTGCGCTGGCTTACGCACGCGACGCGCCCGACCCTGCCGTCGCGGTTCGGCTCGGCACGTTGGGGTGGTACTTCGCGCTGGCCGACCGCGTCTCCGAGGGACGGCGCTTCCTCGAGCTCGCCCTCTCTGCCACGGACGATGACGCTCCGGTCGAACTGCGGATCGAGCAGCTCGCCGACCTCTGCTACATCGCAACCGAAGAGTTCGATCTCGGCCCCGCGCTCGCGGCCGGCGAACGCGCGGTCTCGCTTGCCGCGACCGCTGCGGCACCATGGCAGCGCGGCTTCGCGCAACTGATGCTCGCGCTCGCCCTTGGGCAATCGGGCGACGTCGAACGCGCTGCCACGATGGCGGACGACGCGGCCGCCGCGTTCGAGGCGGCTGGAGACGACTGGGGCATCGCAGCGAGCAGCCTCATTCGCGCAATCGGTGCGGCGCACGCCGGCGACGTCTCCACCGTCACTGCGACGGCCTCGGTCGCCCGCCGTCACTCGGACGCGGTCGGATACGACGCGTTTCGCGCCCCGGTGCTGCTGCTCGAAGCGTGGGCGGCCGAGGGACGCGGGGAAGACGCGGCCGCGGTGGATGCGTACCGGCGCGCGTTCGAGCTCGCCGGGCGAATCGGGTTCGGCGACCACGCGGCGTTCGCTCTCGCCGGACTCGGAGCGATCGCTCTCGCGAACGGCGATCTGCGCAAGGCCGAGGAGCTCCAGCGGCAGGCGCTTGCGACAGCCGAGGCAGCCCAAGCGCCGTGGGTCGCGGCCCAGGCACGTGTCCAGCTCGCTCGGATCGCCGCGGCGTCCGGAAACACGGACGAAGCCGATCGCCTGTACCGCGAGGTCCTCGAGTGGTCGACGATGCAACGGCCGCACCAGGCGCGCGAGAGCCTCTTCGTCGCGCTCGCCGGCAACCCGGCCACGGCAGCAGAGCGCGGGCTCGCCGAGATCGCCGAGCCCCGCCCCGACACCGCGCTCACCTAGAGCTGGCAGAAGCGCCGCCGCGCCTGGCAGAGCGTTGGCATCGGCGCTGACGAGCCTTCGTGGCGTCAGAGAACAGACCAACAGGAGGCTCGAACATGAGCACAACCACGATCGAGGACCAGCTTGAGGAGGTCCGCCGCCGGATCGACCGGCTGCAGGCATTCGCGCAAATCCATGCCGCGTGCGGATAGCTCACGGATCCGGCGCCACCTCGACGCACTGCACCGGGAGGAGGCATCCGTCCTGGCCGCGGCTGCGCGAGGCCCCGACGAGGTCGAGGAGAAGCTCGGGCAGCTGAGGACGAGGCTCGCCGTCGCCGAGAACTCGCTGGCCGCAGACGTCTCCGACGAGTGGACGACGTTCGCGGCCGCCGTCGAGGACGAGCTCCGCAGCTGGGACACCTACCTCGAGCGGCTGCAGGCGACGGCCGCGGCGAAGGCCGGGAATGCGCGCGAGCGGGCCGAGGCGGCGATCGCCGACGTCCGCACCCACCGGATCGCGGTCTACGACCGCCTCGCGCAGGCGCGCGAGGACGTCAACGGCGCCTGGCACGAGCAGAGGAACCACGTCAGCGCGGCTCGCGACGAGCTCGAACAGAAGGCCGACGAACTGTCGGCGAAGATCAAGTAGAACGGCCTCTAGACATGAACCTCGAAGCGCAGCTCCGAGCTGCGGTTGAGAGAAGAGAGCAGGTGCAAACGATCGGCCCGGTCCCGGTGACAGCACTCGAGGCGTCTCGCACCGCCCGCTCGAGCCGAATCCGGCGTTCGTCCGGCAGACGGAAGAGCGAGCCGAAGCATCGAGAACCGAATAGCCGACCGGCCGTGCGTCTCGCGGCTTCGTTTCGCTGAAGGCGCTGAAGGGCGTGACATCGCCTGACGCCGCCGGCGTCTGGCCTCGAAGCCGCCGCACTCTCGCCGAGGACGACTCGACTCGCGCACAGCTGCTGGCAGCACGGAGCGCGGCGGTGGCAGCGGTCTGGCATCGACGCCGTGCAGGTTCCGTAGTGCAAACGTCAACCCTGGATGGGAGGTAGGAGATGGAAACGTTGTTCGACCGCGCCGCAAAGATCTCGCGGACGCAGGTCACGACAGATGCGGTGGGTGCTCGGCCTGCACGGCCTGGCGTCCGTCGTGTTCGGCGTGATGATTCTCACCTGGCCCGGCATCAGCGTCTACGCGCTCACGATCGTCTTCGGCGCCTACACGCTCGCAACGGGCATCGTCGAGCTCGGCACTGCGTTCGCCGCGCGGGGGACGGAGGAGCGCGGGTGGCTGGTCCTCAGGGGCGTTCTCGGGATCACAGTCGGCGTGTTGGTCTTCGCCTGGCCCGGCATCTCGGCGCTCGCGCTCCTGTACGTCATCGGCGCGTACGCCGTCGCGCTCGGGATCCTCGCCGTCGCCGCGTCGTTCCGGCTCCCGCTGGACGGAAGCGAGACGGCGTCGATGCTCCTGACCGGCCTCGCGTCGATCGTCTTCGGGATCGTGATCTTCGCGAAGCCGGGTGCGGGTGCGCTCGCCGTGCTCGCACTGATCGCAGCGTTCGCGCTCGTCACCGGAGTCACCGAGCTTGTCGTCGCCATCGGCGGCGAGAAGCTGCTCGAGCGGAAGGCGAAGAAGACGTTCGCGCCGCCTCGGCCTTCGACGAAGACGACTCCGCAGCCGTCGCATTGACCGTCGATCTGCGCGACCGCACGCCCACGGAGCCGGCGACCCGTTCGCCGGCTCCGTGCCGTGGCACCAAGGCGGCCGAGTCTGGCAGGGGTTTGGCAGCGCCGTCGGCCAGCGTTCGTCGCACATCCACGAAAGGAGTTGGCATGACCGCAACAGAGATCCAAGACCGCACGATCGCGCAGACGCGCTGGACCGTCGACAGCGACGAGACGTCCGTCGAGTTCGCCGTCAAGACGTTCTGGGGCCTGATGACCGTTCACGGCCGGTTCGACCGGTTCGACGGCTCGTACGAGGTCGGCCCCGGCGGCACGACGATCGAGCTCACGATCGACGCCGACAGCCTCGACACCGGACATGCGACCCGCGACAAGCACTTGCGCTCGACCGACTTCTTCCACGTCGCCGCGCACCCGCAAGTGCGCTTCACGTCTACCCGCGTCCACCACGTGACCGGCGAAGTCCTGCACGTCGTGGGCCGTCTCGAGGCAGCAGGCAATGTCGTGGAGCTCGAGTTCCCCGCCTTCGTACAGAAGCTCGGCGACGCGTTCGAGATCGAGGCCACCACGGCGATCGACCCGCGGCGGCTCGGCATGAGCACCGGCCGGCTCGGCATGATCCGCCCGCCGGCGGCGCTGCACGTCAAGGCACGGCTGAGCCAATCACCGCTCGCTATCGAGTCGTGATCGTCGGCGGCGGTTTCGGCGGCCTCGCCGCCGCGAAGGCGTTGCGCTGGGCACCTGCGGACGTGACCGTGGTCGACCGTCCGGCGCTACCTGCCGCTCCAGCGTGGCATCACGTCGGCAGTCCTCCTCGGCAGCATCAGCCGTAAAATGGGGCGGCCGGAAGCTTCCGATGATGAGACGTTCGCGGGCGCCGCGAGCGCGATCGCGATGGGAGGAGACCGATGAAACTGAGCGTCCTCGGCGCCGCTGGCGCCACCGGCATTCCGCTGGTCGAGCAGGCGCTCGCCGCGGGACACACCGTCACGGCACTCGTTCGGTCCGGCCAGAAACTGACCATCACCAATCCCAACCTCCATGTTGTCGAAGGCGACGCAACCGACCGCGTAGCGGTCTCCGAGGCCATGAACGGGGGCGACGCTGTCATCAGCGTCCTCGGCGCGAGAGGACCGGTGATGGCCGAGGCGACGCGCGCCATTGTGGACGCGGCCAAACAGAAGGGGCCCGAGCGCGTCGTCATGTTGTCCTCCTTCGTCGCCGCGCGTGACCGGCTCACTCCCGTCTCCAAGGTCGTAACCGGCATAGCAATGCGTAGTCAGATCAAGGACAAGACTGCTGGTGAGGAACTCCTGCGCGCCAGCGGCCTCGACTGGACGATTGTCTACCCCACCAAGCTGACCAACGGGCCCAAGACCGAGGCTAGGGTCGTCCCCGAAAGCGAGAAGGTCGGGGCCTCGCAGAAAATCTCACGCGCGGGCGTGGCCTCGTTCCTCCTGCAAGCGGCCACGGAAGACCTCTACAGCCGCAGCGGCGTCGTCATCACCGGATGACACGGCCGTTAGGCAGATCGGGATCACGTCTTTAGAGCCCTCTGACGGACTCGAAACCGTCGACCCTTGCGCGAGCGTGCTCTCGCCCGACTCCTCTTCGTACCTGGGCGACGTTGCGACCCGTGCTACCAACCGCGCTACCAAACTGAGAGAACCCAGCAGAACCGACAGCGCGTCAAAGCGCTTGAACAAGCCTGACGCGCCGGCACATACCTCGACTCGTCGTTATCGCACCCAGGAGGTCGCCGGTTCGAGCCCGGCTAGCTCCATTCAAGAAGCACCGGCTAGTGGCGTGATTGTCTCGGATCTCGTTAATCGGCACCCGCAATTGATCTACCTACGCGCTACCAAGCTTTCGCGCGAACTCCGTTAGCCAGCCTCCGAACCCCTTTCTATGGACTCTGACGGCGCCATGAACGTGGGCCTAGAGGTGGCGCTATTGGCGGGCTTGTGTTCAGCAATGACTGCGTAGCGAAGCCGCCGGACCGGTGCGTCAACTGGTCTTCAAAACCAGTACGGCGTCGTAGCCCGACGCTAAGCAGGTTCGACTCCTGTGCCGCTCCGTCAGTCTGAATCGCGCTTGTTACGACAGACGCAGCGGCCCAGGTGGCGACGCGGGGGGCCGGGTGGACTTGGATAGAAGGTCGAGCGCACCACACCCCCAAGAGTCGTAAGTAGACCGGAAGAACGAGGCCCAGGGCGCGGCGCTTACGGCCTGCGCCGCGATCTCCGGTCGCCGCCCGACTGGGGAGTAGTTGGGCAGCCTCCGTTTCCCTGGGCCGCGCACAGGATTCCACCTTCGGCGGCGGATTCCTAGCGCTCGTCCGCGGTATTTAGGGGTCAAGCGTGGCGAGTCTGGGATTAGCCTATTTATGCCGTCGGTGGCGCCGTAACACCACCGACGGCATCCCAGAGCGTCAGCGAACAGTCACACGACCAGGGTCGAACCGGCTCGGATGAAGCCGTTTTGCCGCAGTGCGCATACCGAATCTCTGCCGCTCTTCGCCCTGGATATTGCCATACATCGATTTGCGTTCGGCTCATGTGTGTCCGCGTCGTTCCGGGAGCACCGTCCCTCGATACAGCAGCGACGAATCGAGCAAGGCACCGAGGGGTCGTGGGGCCTGACTCGATGGTAAATGTCGCAATTTCCGAAAAGAGGCCTTGACCTAGTTTTAGGACAGGCGCACCATTGTTGTGCGTCCTACCCAACGCAGGGGATCGGGGGGAACGCGGCCTTCTCTTACGCAAGCCTGCGCGAGTGCGGGCGCTTTGGGCGGCGGAGCGGCCGCCTTGGCGGATTTGGGGAGAGCCGCCTGCGGCCTCGACTGTCGCTCCGCTTGGCCCGTCTGAGGCGGGGGCACAGGCGGGCCCTCCGGAGCAAGGCAGACTCACCCATCCCTGCGCCCAACCTAACGGCCTCTGTATGCATTTGAGGCAACGTCACTGCGTTACCGACTTTTCGGCGCACGCCGAATTCGCATGGTTCTGGTTGGGCGGTGCGGAATCTTCGAACAGTGCCGTATGTGCGAGGTGGTGCCGGACGGGTGCCGGGGCTCGTAGCGGCACGACGTACAGACCAGGAATTGCCTTTGCGGGTGCGTCGGAACCGAGGGCGCCGTGGCGAGAATCCTCGATCTCAGTCGCGTCCGCGTGAATCCGAACCCGATGAGTGGTGTTAACCGTACGTCC
Organism: uncultured Actinomycetes bacterium; assembly: GCA_963833255.1. Lineage (GTDB taxonomy): Bacteria > Actinomycetota > Thermoleophilia > Gaiellales > Gaiellaceae > 3-1-20CM-4-69-9. The sequence goes on along the minus strand of CAWHXK010000048.1, from coordinate 11,454 downwards.
GAGCCAAGCCGCTACTCCGTATTGGCGAGAGATAAGTGCAAAGCCCGAGATGCAAGACGCTTCGCATTCTCGACAACATAAGGAGTCAGCATGAACAAGATTCAAGCGTTGACCGCCGCAGTCGTGTTGGCCGCGGCAACACTCGTAGCTGCGATCCTGGGCGGCACATCGTCTGCGGCCGCTCAGAAGGCCCCGAAAGGGGCGCTCGTCTCGGTCCACAAGACTGCGCTCGGCAAAGTCCTCGTCGATGCCCGGGGACACACGCTCTATCTGTTCGAGAAGGACAAGAAGGGAATGAGTTTGTGCAACGGCGCCTGCGCCGCGTACTGGCCGGCGATCGTAAGTGCCGCTAAGCCCCGCGCGGGCGCCGGCGTCCGCGCGTCCTTGCTCGGAAGGACCAGGCGTGCGGACGGTCGACGGCAGGTCACCTACGCCGGGCACCCGCTCTACACGTTCGTCGGCGACACGAAGGCCGGACAGACGACGGGCGAAGGCCTCACGGACTTCGGCGCCGCGTGGGACGCCATCGCGCCGAACGGCCAGTCGATCGAACCGAACGCGCCCGCATCCGGTCGCTCCGGAAACGGATCAGGCTGGTAACGCCAACTCCGATGGGAGGGGACGCTCCGTGCGCCCCTCCCATCGTCCGGACAGCGCAACCGTGACTCGGCGCTTCCGGGAAAGCGGCTTGGGCTGCGCGACCGTTCAGGGATGACGCCTGAGGCGTCTTAGGACGAGGACGCTGGCGCGTACTGGAACCGGACGGCCGTTCTCTCGGGCTCTTCGGTTTCATCAAGCAGGCCGAGGGTTGACGGACGCGGTTGCGCATGTGCCACGACGTCGGAGATGATCCCGCCGTGGAGGCGTTCTTTGCAGCGCCGGACGAAGGCGAACGGCTCGAGCGGGAGGACCGGTCGTTCCGGCTGCTCGGCGAACTCCCCGACCTTGAGGTGGTCGAGTCTGTCTTTGAGTCCGGCTGGGAGGGTGTCGATCCCCACGTCCACGACGACCACACCGACTCGTTCTACGTGCTCGAAGGCGAGGTTGAGTTCCTTGTGAACGGGGAGTGGCGCCACGGTGGCCCAGGGTCATTCTTCTCCGCGCCGCCTGGCGTCGAACACGCTTTCCGAATGGCCGGCGAGCAGCCAATCCGCGTGCTCAACGTGCACGCGCCGAACGTTGGCTTCGTCGCCGGAATGCGCGTTAGATGAGACTTTCGTGACAGGCCTAGGCCGCCAGCCGCGACGTTCGCCTGCCCCAGTGTTGCTCCTATGTCAATAGGGGCTCGTTTTTGAGGGTGGTGTGGACGGTTCTTGCGAGTTGGCGTTTGAGGCAGCGGATGGCTTCGCGGCGTGTTTTGCCTTCGTTTTGTTTGCGTTGGAGGTAGGCGTGTGCGGGTGGGTGGACGCGGCCTTGGGTGATGGCGATGCGGTGGAGGGCGCAGTTGAGTTGGCGGTTGCCGCCGCGGTCGAGGCGGTGGCGTTGGTGTTTGCCGGAGCTGGCGTCGAGGGGTGCGACGCTGGCGTGGCGGGCGAGTTGCGCGTCTGTTGGGAAGCGGTCGATCGGGCCGATCTCGCGGAGCAGTTTGGCGGCGCTCAAGGGACCGCAACCGGGAAGCTCAAGCAACCGGGGCGCCAGCGCGGCCGTGCGTGCGTGGAGTTCGCGGTCGAGCTGCGCGATTGAGCGGGTCAGTGTCTTGCAGCGGCCGACGAGGTCGCGGGCGATCCGCGCCTGTGTGGTCGGTTCGCGCCGGGCGAGCTGGCGGCCGAGCCGGTCGAGCCAGACCCCGCGGTCGAGTGCACCAAGCGGCACCGCGATTGTCGGGTCGAGCTCGTGCAGGTGCCAGCGCAACCGTTGCTGGCAGCGGCGCCGCTCCGCGACCAGGTCGTCGCGGTGGTCGACGAGCAGCTTCAACTCGCGCAGCGTCTCCTCGCCGGCACGGGGACCGTCCAGTAGCGGCTCCTGCAGGAAAGCCCGTGCGACCGCGAGCGCGTCGATCCGGTCGGACTTGCCGCGCACCCGCCCGCGTTGGCGCTGCGGCGCGGTCAACCGCGGCGGCACCCGCACCAGCCGCTCGCCCGCCTCGAGCAGCGCCCGCTCGAGGCCGCGCGTGACATGCCGGCAGTCCTCGACCGCCCAGACGCGGTCGGCTCCCAGCGAGCACGCCCAAGCCACGACCGCGCCCTCGACCGGCCCGCTCCGCTCCGCAACAGCACGGCCAAGCTCGTCGACCGCGACCGCCGTCAACGAGTGCTTATGTACGTCCACCCCAATCACGATCATTCGACTCGCCTCCAACCACAAGAAGAGGCGACCGGCGAACGGACAGACCTCAATCGAGGCGAAAGCCACGCTCCTATCAGGTCACGCTCGACGGTCTCGGGAAGGCGGCGGCGACACAACACTGGCAAGTCGGCAGAAAGCCGACATTCGGGAATCGAGCCAGCCGCCGCCAACCCGAACTCTCAAACTCCAACCAGACGCCACCGCCCCACGGTGACATTGAGCTCGGGAATGTCACCCGAGCGAGGGTGCTGCGTCCTTCTATGTGCGTCCGTTCGGCTGAGGCTCGTCCACCGCTAGCGAGGAGGACAGATCTCGGTAGGCATCGACCTGTGCGAGCAACTCGTTTGCCTTTTGCTCGACGGTCGCGACCGCGTCCGCCCCGGCAACCCACCGCAGCGGCGGCGGTTTCTCGTCCGCGAGGATGACAAGCGCCTTGGCGAGTTTCGCAGGATCATTGGTCTGCTTGCCACTCATCGCTTCCCAGGCGGGTCGAGTCTGCGCGGTGCGCTCGGCGTAGTCGTCGATCGAGATCTCGGCGTAGGCGGTGGACTCGTTCGTGAGCAGTTCAGTGCGGAAGAAGCCCGGCTCGACGATCGTAGTGTGGATGCCGAACGGCTCAACCTCGAACCGCAGCGATTCCATCCATCCTTCAAGCCCAAACTTCGAGGCGGCGTAGGCCGAGCAGAACTCCTGTCCGACGATTCCGGCTGTCGAGGACATCGTGATGATGTGACCGGAGCGCTGTTTGCGCATGATCGGCAGCACTAGGCGGGTGACGTTCAGCGGCCCGCCGAGGTTCGTTGCTACTTGCTGCTCGAACTGTTGCGGCGTCAGTTCCTCGAAGAAGCCGGCAAAGAAGTTTCCGGCGTTGTTGACCAGGACGTCGATCCTGTGGAAGCGGGCAAGTGCTGCCTGCAGTGCGGCCTCGGCGGACGCTGCGCTTGTGATGTCCAACTCGACTACGAGCAGATCGGCTGCCTCGCCCACCGCGCGAGCGACGGCTTCGGTATCGCGGCCCGTCGCGACGACTGCGTGCCCCTTGGCGAGCGCGGCTTGCGCAATGTCGACGCCCATCCCGCGTCCAACGCCGGTGATGAACCAGACTTTCTTGTCGGCCATGACGTGAAGGATACGAAGAGCTTCGCCTGCCCGAGTGTGCGGGAGGTCCCTTGAAGTGCGACAGATCGTCTGGCAGAGCTTTGGGCCAGCTCAGCCCGCGAGCTCGCCAAAGAAGTAGGAGGCGGTGACGCCGCCGTCCATGAGGAAGTCGCTGCCGGTGATGAACGCGCCGTCTTGGCCCATGAGAAGCGCGGCTAGGGTCGCGACCTCGTCGGGTGTCCTGCGCGCCCAGCAGGGCTCTGTTCGAGCATGCGCCGATAGCCCTCTCCGCGCGGCCCGCTGAGTTCGTCCACCGCGAGCGGGGTGATGATGATGCCGGGGCTGATGGTGTTCACCCGGGCGCCGCGTCTGGCCCATCGCACCGCTTCTGCCATGACCCGCAGCGCATTGCCGCGCTTGGCGAGCTGGTAGGCGTGGAGCGTGTCGGTGACCTGATCGGGTTGGACCATGGGCAGCTTCAGGAGGTCGTCGGCCGGGACAGTGGCCAGCGCCGCGTTCTGCTCGGGCGTCAGACCGCCGAGTCGATGCCCGGACTGCGATGCGATCACGACGCCTGCACCGCCTCGAGCGATCACCCTGCCGAACTCCTCGAGCACGACCGCCGTTCCGTACAGGTCGACTGCGAGGATGGCCTCGATCGGCGCTTGACTGGGGCGCAGCAATTGCTTCAGCGTCTGAAGACCAATATTTCGGTGGCCGTGCCGAAGCTCGGCGAGGGCTGAGGCAGCGAGCGAAACCTCGGTGGGCGACGGCAACCGCTCGTCGATGAACCGCTGGAGCCACCGCAGCGCTGCGCGTTCGTAGCGTGCCGGATCCGCGTTCGCCAGCAGTTCGCACAGCGAGAGCGCGTCCGCGAGTGACAGTCCGCCCATCTCCCGGGCGGCCATCTCCGCGGCCTGGACGTGGCGGCGATGGATGGCGCGTTGAAAGCGGCCGTGTGCTGCCCCTTGGCTGGTCATCGTTTTGATGGCCGCTGGGACGACGGCTCTACGGCCGACTATGGACCGGCTACCGGCCCCAACGGCCCATCTGTGGCACGATCTGCGAGCGTGGATAAGAGTCGGATCGCAGCATTTTCGGTCTTCGCCGATCTGCCTGCACCAGAGCTCAACGAGCTCGCGGGCGTGATGAGCGAGGTCGAGGTCGAAGCAGGCGCCAGGGTGATCACGCTCGACGACTACGGAACCGCTATCTACTTCATCGAACAGGGAGAGGCCGACGTCCTGACCGAGCTTGGCGAGGCCAGCCGGGCCCTCGGCCCCGGCGACACGTTCGGGGAGATCGCACTCCTCCTGACGGGACAGCGGACGGCCAGCATCGTGGCCCGGACACCAATGCGGCTTCTCTCCCTCTCTGGTCAGGACTTCGAGCGCATCCGGTCACGTGTACCCGAGCTCGAACGCTCGCTGCGTCGGCTCGGCCTTGAACGTGCGGCTCGATAGACGCACCGGATTTTTGTAAAGCGGCTACGCCTGACGCCTAGGTCAACGGATCGAGGTTGGGAGGCTCGAGCGGGCGCTGGAAGCCAGCGCAGCGCCGCCCGGTCGTAGCGTGCCGGGTCGGTGTTCGCCAGCAGTTCGCAGAGCGAGAGCGCGTCGGCGAGTGACAGTCCGCCCATCTCTTGTGCGGCCATCTCTGCGGCCTGAACGTGACGGCGATGGATGGCGCGTTGGAAGCGGCCGTGTGCGGTGCCCTGGCTGGTCATCGATTCGACCGCTGGGGCTACGGCAGGGTCAGAGCGTACAAGGCGGCCACGTCGAAGGGCCTTGGAGTCCGAGCCCGGCCGCCCTTCTCCCCAGCAAGGCCGTCAGTCCTTGTGCGACGAGCAGGCCCGGACTCCGGTAAGTAGATGCGACTCAACCCCGGACCTTGCGCCCCGGGGGACGCGCAGAAGGGGCGAGCGGGGAGAGCGAAAAAGAACTCTCCCTCCGTCGTCCTCACAATCGCAAGCGCAAGCGACAGGGGAGAGACATTGTCACTAACGCCGCAGAGGCCGCAGGCCCGCCCCACACGGATTGTCACCCAAGGGCAGCGAAGGTAAACAAGAACACCCCTGCGCAAGCGGGTCCGGCGCGGGGGACGAACATTCCGGCGCCGAGTGGTTGAGCCCCCGCGACTGCCAGCCTCGAGGGGGACGCTAGATCGAGCCCGGATGGAAACAGTTTGGAAGACGCACCTGGTTTCAGCCGGTTGCGCGAACAGCATCGTTTGGCTTGAAACCGTGGAAACGGCGGCTAGGTGAAACCGCAACCGGGGCGCATTTATCGCACCCAGGAGGTCGCCGGTGCGAGCCCGGCTAGCTCCACTCACAAAGCGGCTGGAACGGCCGCCGCCCTTTTCCCAAAAGGCGCACCGCACGCGCCTCGACCGTTCTACCTTCGTTCTACCAAACGCAGGCGCGGACAGCTGGACATGTCCAACTCGGGCTAGCTCTCTCCACGCGTTGTCGGTGCGCACGCAGCGGACGCGCCCAAGCCGGAGCGCCTCCACATCCGTCCTGCGTCCAACTGCGTTCCTGACTCCGGCCTTGACGGGGTCTGACCGAAGGGGGCGACTCTGACGTTCCGGTTGCAGGCTTGCGCAGGCGTTGCGATCATGCTGCGCTTGGCGCTCGTCGCGACCATCGCTCTCGCCGCCGTCCTGTTCGTCGCGGCCGCCCTCAAGCTTGGGGCCTTTTCCGAGAGCGCTTCGGCGCTCGAGACCTACGGCGTGCCGGCGTCTTTGCGGCGGCCGGCGACGGTAGCCGTCGTCGCGCTCGAGGTCGCGATCGCGACCGCTCTCCTCGCCGGCGTTTCCGCGACGGCGTACGCGGGTGCGGTGTTGCTCATCGTGTTCGCCCTCTCGTCATCCGTTGCGCTTCTGCGCGGGAAGCGTGGCGCGCGCTGCGGGTGTTTCGGCGTGCGCTCGCGGGTTGGGCCCGGCGGCCTGGTTCGCGACGTTGCGCTCGCTGCGGCTTTCCTCGCCGTCCCGTTTCTGCCTGGCGGCGCGCCGGGCACCACGGGTTGGCTCGTCCTCGCCCTCGCGGCCGCGTTCGCTTGCATCGCGGCGCTCGCGGTCGCCGTGCTCGCCTTGGCTCGCGAGGTCGGGCTGTTGCGTCTGCGGCTGGCGCCGGAGCTCGCGCTCGACATCGCTGGGGAAGGGCCGCTACTCGGGTCGCAGGTCGAGCTCGGACGCCTGCACGAGGCGCGGATGACGCTCGCCGTCTTCTCGTCCGAAGGCTGCCGGCTCTGCCGAGCTCTGCAACCGTCGTTCGCCGCGTTCGGAAGGGATCCGGCTATCGCGCTCCTCGTCTTCGACGAGGTGCGCGACGCCGACATCTGGCGCCGCCTCAACGTTCCCGGCAGCCCGTATGCGGTGGTCGTCGACGCGTTCGGAGAGGTACGGGCGAAAGGGACGTTCAACACCCACGGTCAGCTCGAGGCGATTGTTGCCGCGGCTGCCTGACGCAGGGGCCATCGGCGAGAGCCTGGCGCTGTCGACGTCCCGCCGCGGCTTCCTCGCGCGCACGTCGCGGCTGCTCGCGCTCCTTGCGGGCGGCGGGGCTGTCGCAGCGCTTGTCAAGCCGGGCGAGGCCGACGCGTTCCACTTCTGTGGCCACATCTACACGACCGATTCCTGCCCGCATCCGACGGGATTGCCCCGTATCGACGCCCACGGCTTCCCGCTTCGCGCCGCCGACGGTCACCCGATCGACGACCTCGGGCGCCCGACCAACGCTGCGGGGCAGCCAGTCGACGCGCACGGTGCGCCGCTCCTGGACCCAGACGGCCTGCCACTGCCCCCGGCGCCGCGCAGTCGTGTCTGCCAGGACGTCGTCGCGGCGCGGCTGGCACGGACCACCCACATCGACGGTGCCTGGTATCGCTGCTGCGGCGGCCATGTGCGCAAACTCGTCGACTGCTGCGCGCGGACCGTCCGGCGGATCAACGGCGACGCCGCGCTCACCGGCTACTGCTACGCGGGGCGGCGCGTGTACTGCGTCATGTACTACGACACGAAGATCCCATGCTGACGCCGGCGCTCGTCGTCGCGGCGTTCGTCACGGGCATCGCCGGAACCTGGTCGCCGTGCGGGCTCTCGATGATCGAGACGATCAACGGGCCGCGCCGGCGCGTATGGCTCTGCTGCGTGACTTTTGCGCTCGGAGCCTTCGCCGGCGGGACGGCGACTTTCGGCGCGCTCGCCGTGCTGGGGAGCTTCGCGGGCGCTCGCGGGCTCGTGCTCGTTCCCGTTTTTGGCGTCGCGGCCGCGATCGCGGACGTTCGGGGCCTGCCGATCGTTCCGCAGATCCGCCGCCAGGTGCCGGAGCACTGGCGCCGCGTGCTGCCCCTCCCGGTCGCCACGTTGCTGTATGGCGTTCTGCTAGGGCTCGGCTTCACGACGTTCGTCTACGCCGTCGCGCTGTGGGCGCTCGCCGGAATCGCGTTCTTCGTCGCGTCGCCCCAGACGGGCGCGCTGGTCGGGCTCGCGTTCGGCGCCGGCCGCGCGCTTCCGATCTGCGTGCTCGCGCCGGTCGCGCACTATCGTGCCGGGCGCAGCGTGGTCGACGCGATGGCGCAGCGGCCCAGGGTCCTGTCGGTGGTCCGACGTCTCGCGGCCGCCTGCCTTGTCGTGGTCGCGGCCTCGGCGCTCGTGGGCGACGCGGGCGGCGCGACGACTCTCGGACTCGGGACAAATCCGAGCGTGTCCGGCACCACGGTCGTCTGGACGTCGCCGACCGGCGGCGTTGCACGCGACGAAGGGACGGCCGAAACGAGGAGCGTGCCGGCACACGCCGCAGTCGGCGGCTCGCTGATCGCGTGGCGTGACGGCGAGACCGTCCGTGTTGCGCGAATCGCCGACCTTTCGGCCGTCCTCGATTTCGCAGTCCCAGGCGTTACAGCCGTCGCCGTTTCGGACACGTGGCTCGTCACGCGCGCAGGCAACGCGCTCGACGCTCGCTCCATCGCCGATCCACAGACTGTCGTGCGCGTCGCGACGACGAAGTCTCCGGAGCAGCTCGGGCGCCCCGCGCTCGACGGTGACCTGGTCGTGTACCACGTCGCGACGCGGCGTCTGAGCACGATCGTCGCGTTCGACCTTGCGACGGCGAAGCGCCGCACCGTGCGAAAGTCGAAGACCAGCCTGCTGACGAATCCGTCGCTACTAGGCGGCGAGCTGCTCTACGACAGGCAGACGAGCCGGGCACAGCTCGTCGAGCTCGGCCCCATCGACGAGGGGGCACACGATCGCGCCGTGTATCGACTGACGGCGCCGTCCGTGCACGACGCAGGACACGAGCCCGAGTACAGCAGCCACACGCGAAACGTGCCGCCGCGTACGGCAAAGTGGCGGCTGTGGACGACGGCGCTGTCGGGAACGCAGGCATATGTGACGCTCCTCCCGAGGTCCGGCGCCGCCAGCGCCGCAAGGCTGCTCTCGCTGCCGCGCTGATCGTGGCCGTCCCGGCGTCCGCGCCGGCGCACAGCGGGCTGCTCGGCCGCTCGGTGCAGGGCCGGCCGATCGTCGCGTACGAAGTCGGCGATCCGGCAGGCATCCCCGTCCTCGTCGTGGGCTGCATTCACGGCAACGAGCCCGCAGGGATTGCCGTCGCACGGTATCTCCTGCACAACCCGCCCGCCGGGCTCGACCTCTGGATCGTGCCGGTGCTGAATCCCGACGGCCGTGCACACAAGACGCGCGGGAACGCGCACGGCGTTGATCTGAACCGCAACTTTCCCTATCGCTGGCGCCGACTGGGCGGCGTCTACTACTCCGGCCGGCGTCCGCTCTCGGAAGTGGAGGCGCGGATCGCGCACTCGCTGATCCTGCGCACGCATCCATCCGTATCCGTGTGGTTCCACCAGCACCTGGATCTCGTCTGGGCCTCCGGCGGGAATCTGCGCGTTGAGCGCCGCTTCGCCGAGGTCTCGGGGCTCCCGTACCACCGGCTGCCACCGCTCGCCGGAAGCGCCATCGACTGGCAGAACCATGCGCTTCCGGGGACAACGGCGTTCGCGGCAGAGCTCCCGGCGGGCGCGGCCGCACCTGTGGCCGTGGCGCGTTATGCGCGCGCGGTGCTCGCCGCTGCGACGGTCAGGCGAAGAACGCCTTAGCGACGGCGACAGTCGACCTTCCGGCCTAACTGCTTCTGAGCGTCTCTTAGGCAGAGGTTCTTCCCGTAGTCGAGTTCGAGAATGACTCGGCGACCGGGGGCCAGTCGCTACGGCGCTCTCAGGGTCCTCTCACGTGCGGCTCTTAGCATCGGAAGAATCGTGAGCGACTGTGCCGCGGTTGGGAGGCTCGTCGCGGCGGCGGTGTGAAGGCTGCGCCGCCTACGGGCGAATCATCGCCTGTGTCCGAGCTGGAGACGACGCTCGCGATCCGGCGGGAGCGGCGTCGAGCGGCAGCGAGCCGGCGGCGGCGACGTCGGAGGCTCTGGGTGCTTGCCATCGCACTTCTCGCGTTGCTCTCGCCGGTCTTCTACTCGTATACGGCGACGATGCTGCAGCCGTCGAGCCTGCCCCTGGGGGTGCGGAGCGTCGAGTGGCTCAGAACCCACCATGGCAACTGGCTGGTGGATGAGGGCGAGCGCATCTACTACGGGTGGAAGGCGCCGAAGAAGGGCGGCCGTGAACTCAAGAGCCTGCCCACCGTCGGCCGCGCGGCGCATGCCGCGGCGGCTTGGCCGCGTGCGATCAAGCCGGTCTTCGCACGGCCCTTGGCGGGCGAAGGGACCTGGAAGCCGACCGGCCCGCTTGTCGACGGACACCCGCCCGTCCTCGTCACCACGTTTCGGACGGAGTTGGACTATCCGCGCATCGTGGCGTACGTCGCGTGGTTCGACCACAAGCGGACGGCGCTCGCGTTCTATCCGGGCCGCTACGAGCCGCCGACTGCACCGGTGCGAGGGCCGATGTCGGTTCCGTATGGCCAGCGCTGGCGCCTCTTCGCCGCCTTCAACAGCGGCTTCACGTACATCGACGGACACAACGGCTCGTCGATCAACGGCCGCAGCTACGAGCCGCTCCGGGACGGCCTCGCGACGCTGGTCGGCTACCGCAACGGCCGTGTCGACGTCACGACCTGGAGGGGAGGCCCGAACGCCGGACCCCAGATCGTGTTCGCCCGCCAAAGCTTGCCGCTGATCATCGAGGGCGGAAAGCTCAGCCCGGCGCTGAACGACAGCTCGCAGTGGGGACTGACGCTCGGCAATGCCGTCCGCGTCTGGCGGACGGGCGTTGGCATCGACCGGCGGGGCAACCTGCTCTACGCCGCGGCTAACGACCAGACCGTGACCACGCTGGCGAAAATCCTGCAATGCGCCGGCGCCGTCCGGGCGATGCAGTTCGACATCAACCCCGAGTGGCCGACGCTCATCACCTACCGCCACCTGAACGGGCTACTTCCGGTCAAGGTCGTCCCAAACGTCATGCAACCAGCGACGCGCTATCTCGTTCCCGACGACCGCGACTTCTTTGCCGTCTACCGCAGACTGACGGGCCCGATCATGGTCCCGTTCAAATGACCGCGGCGCGGGCGTTCGTGTTGTGTGCATGCGCCGCGGTCGTGTGCGCATCCGGCGCGGGCACAGCCCCTGCGTTACGAGTTCGGACATTTCGATTCGTCGACACATCGCGCACGATCCGACTGCCGGACGGCAGGCACGTCTCTCGTCCACTGACGACCGTCGTTCGTTACCCGGCGACCCGAGGTCCGCATCCGCCGATTGTCTTCGCGCACGGGTTTGCGCTCACGCCGGGAACCTACAGCCGCCTCCTGCGCGCGTGGACACGAGCGGGCTACGTGGTCGCCGCACCCGTGTTCCCACTGGAGGATGCGAACGCCCCGGGCGGACCCGACGAGTCCGACCTCGTCAACGAGCCCCGCGACGTCAGCTTCGTGGTCACGAGATTGCTCGCCTTGAACGCACGCGCCAATGCCGCCCTCACGGGAAGGATCGATCCTGCTCGCATCGCGGTCGCCGGCCACTCCGACGGCGCAGTGACCGCACTCGCCACCGCATACGACCGACGCTTCCGCGACTCACGCGTGCGCACGGCGATCGTG
>CAWHXK010000047.1:0-13513 GCA_963833255.1 uncultured Actinomycetes bacterium | reverse complement strand
GTGAAGTACCGAGAACCGGACTGCTGGGCGAGCGAGGTGATGCTGTCGGCGGTCCACGTCTCGAAGTACGGTGCGTAGACGTGCGCCGGCAATGCGGTCGCCGCGGGAGCGACCGAAGCCGCACTGCCTGCAACGAGCGTCGCGCAGACGGCGGCCAAGAGAATGCGAAGGCGAATCTTCATCTCTCCCCCCTTGTTCGGAACCGACTGGGTCCCGGCACCCTCCCAGACTCGAGAGTCTTGCTCAAGGCCGCTGAGATCTGGCAGGCTGCCGTCCATGGTTCCCGAAGCCCGACCCGAGCCGACGGAGAACGGCCACGTCTCCAAGGGCGAAGGCTGGTTCGTCCTCAATGCCCGCGATTCGCGATGGTACGCCGGGCCGGGGCGCTCGGCGTTCTGCGACCTCGAGGGTGACCAGAACTTCTCGCAGCTGGGGATCAACATCAACGTGCTCGATCCGGGCGTGCCGATGGCGATGTACCACTGGGAGGCAGACCAGGAGGACTTCCTCGTCCTCGCCGGCGAGGCGTTGCTGATCATCGAGGGCGAGGAGCGTCCGCTTCGCCAGTGGGACTTCGTGCACTGTCCGGCCAAGGCGAAGCACACCATCGTCGGAGCCGGAGACGGGCCGTGCGTGGTGCTCGCGGTCGGCGCCAGAGTCCTTTCCGTCGACAACCCGGACTGGGGCGGCTACACGGTGGACGAGGTGGCGCTCCGCCACGAGGCGGGCGTCCAACAGGAGACCACGAAGCCGGAAGAGGCGTACTCGCGGTTCACGAAACGCGAGCCCACCGCCTACCGCGAGGGCTGGCTTCCGGATTAGACGGACCGCCCCGGCTCGCCGAGCCCGTAAGAAGCGATCCGGCGATGCTCGAGCTTGACCCAGGGAGCGAGACGCGTCTCCAACTCGACCAGAGCGATCCGAAGACGGCGAAGCCCGAACCCGTAGCGTCCCAAGCGGCGGCGTCGCCAGGCGACCACGAAGTAGTAGGCGGCGCCGACCGGAGTGAAGATCAACGAAATGAGTGAGTCGCAGTCACGTCCGTACGATGTCGACGTGGCGGTGACTGTTTCCCAGGAGGAACTCGAGGCTGCGCACTGCTGGGAAGCGGACGACCACGTTCCGCGGCGACCGGCGATGACCGAGTTCCGCCGAATGCTGCGCTTCCACCAGGCCCAGTGGCGCGAGGCACACGGTCACCCGATCGGTACGCAGCCGATGGTCGCGAAGCATGGAAAGCCGGTGCGACCTGTCGGAAGTCGGCTCCCGCTCGACTACGCCCGCGAGACCGGAGCGACTTTCGTCACCGCCGGCGCGCTCGCGGCTGCGAGGGCCCGGACATCCATGACGGAACCTCACCAGAGCTTTGATCACCAGCGGCTGTGGGCCGACCTCCTCTGGTCGCCGGCGCTCTGCTTCAACCTGTTCGGAGATCTGGCGGATGACCTCGGGCTCGCCGACCGGGCAGTCCGCGCATGGTGGCCGGATACACCGGGCGTCGCGTCCGACGTGCGCTTCGCGCACTCTCCAGGTCGCTTCGATCCGACGTACCTCAACAGCCTGCGCGCGTTCGATGCGGCGTTCGTGCTCGACCTCGACGACGGGACGAAGGGGATCGTCGGCGTCATGACCAAGTACCACGAGTGGGGCAAGCCGGAGACTCCGAAGCCGAGCAACCTCCCACGTAATCGGGAGGTCGCCGAAACGTCTGGCGCTTTCGCCGGCGGAGCGGTCGACGCACTCAAAGGGAGGACGGATCTCGCCGTGATGTGGCTCGAGCACTTGCTGCTGTTGTCGATGCTCCAGCATGCGAGTGGCGAGTGGAGCTGGGGCCGCTACGTCGTCGTCCACCCCGCCGGCAACTCCGACGTCGCGGATGCGGTCGGTCGTTACCGAGATCTCCTCGTAGACGAATCGACCTTCTCATCGATGACGTTGGAGCAACTCCTCGACGCCGACGTCCTTCCGGAAAGGACGACCGCCGCGCTGCGCGACCGGTATCTGCCCACTCCCGCTTAGCACATCACCGGGAATAGCAATTCAATTCGGAGACGTTGGAGCGGGTATGCCCCAACTCTCGGAGTTTCGTGTTGTGCTCACAGTTCCCGACTTCGACGAGGCTGTCGGCTTCTACCGCGACGCGCTCGGGCTGAAACAGCTGGCCGACTGGAGCGACGACGACGGCCGCGTCATCCTCCTTTCAGCGGGCCGGGCCACGCTCGAGCTCTTCGATCAGGCACAGGCCGAGAAGGTCGACGCGATCGAAGCGGGGCGCCGGGTGTCGGGTGCCGTCAGACTTGCACTCGAAGTCGCGGACAGCGCGGAGACCGCGCGGCGACTCGTTGCGGCCGGCGCGGAGGAAGTTGCACCACCTGTCGTCGCGCCCTGGGGGGATCGCAACGCACGTGTGCAAGCGCCGGATGGAATGCAGCTGACGCTCTTCACTCCGAGTACCGACGAGACCGAACCCGTCTTGTAACACCATTGCCGGCAAGCCGGCCGCGGCCCTGTCCGATACGGGGCGCGTCCTGGGGTCTGACCCCAAGGACGTGGCCGAGGCCGACGACTGTGGAAACGGGAGTTCCGCACCCGTGTGTGCCGTCATGCGGCCAACTCACTCCCCTCCCGGCATTTCGAAGCGAGCGATTATCCCGGGGTCGCCGCCCTCAGGAACGGGACGCTCCGGATGGCGGGTCGCGACCCAGGCGTATCCCTGCTCCGGATACGCGACGACGTCTGGCACGCGCTTCGTCGAGACGCCGAGGATTCGCACGGGCTCGTCCGTGGGGTTCGAGAACACGTGCAAACCCGCAGTCCCTTCCGGGCAATACACGACGTCTCCCGGTGACAGCTGCTCCTCGCCGTCGCTGGTGCGGAGCGTCGGCGTACCATCGAGGACGAAGAACATCTCCTCGACGCCATAGTGCATGTGCAGCCAGCCTCCCGGCGATCCCGGAAGGAGTTCGCGCAGCGACGCGCCGAGCATGTCGGCGCCGAGCTCATGGCCGAACGATCGAGCTCGGAACTGAAAATCCTCATTGGTCTCGTCCCACGGTTCATCGTTCAGAAAGTTCAGGCGAGCCATTCATCCCTCCCGGTCGCGTTTCTCGGAGAATGTCGGTTGAAGCTACTCCAATGAGAGCCGTTAGTAGGATCGGCCCGTGCGCGAACTGAAACCGGGTCTCTGGCACTGGCAGGCACCCCATCCGGGGTGGCAGGCAGGCGAGCCGTGGGATCCAAACGTCTCCTCGTACGCGATCGACGACGGCGAGAGCTTGCTGCTCTTCGACCCGCTGGGCGTGCCGGGCGAGATCGAAGCGCTCGCGGCCGAGCGCGAGACCGCGATCGTGCTCACTGCGCCGTGGCACGAGCGGGACACGCAGAGCCTCGTCGAACGGCTGGGCGTGCCTGTGTTCACTCCGTTGCCCGACTCCGCCCAGTACCTCATGGACACATACGGCATCACCGCCGAGCAGGCCGGGGACGGCAGTCCCGACCTCGTCTGGCTCCTTCGGGAGAACAAGGGCGAGGCACGTCCGTACTCGCCCGGCGATCGACTGCCGCACGGCGCTCAGGTGTTCCCCGGGCACAAACCGAACGACACGGTGCTCTGGGTCGAGAGTCAGCGTGCGGTGATCTCCGGTGACACGCTCGTCGACTTCGGCCAGGGCCTCGAGATCAACGAGCGTTGGCTGCCCCCCGGCGTGACGCGCGAGGAGATCGCCGCAGGATTGCGCCCGCTACTC
This sequence comes from uncultured Actinomycetes bacterium, assembly GCA_963833255.1. Lineage (GTDB taxonomy): Bacteria > Actinomycetota > Thermoleophilia > Gaiellales > Gaiellaceae > 3-1-20CM-4-69-9. The sequence continues at coordinate 9,767 of CAWHXK010000047.1, read as the reverse complement.
GAGCTGCCGGTGGAGCACGTGCTCGCCACGCATGGGGGACCGACCGACCGGGCCGCCCTCGAGCGTGCGCTCTCCTGAGTAACGGTTCCGCGGACGAGTAACTAGAGTTCCCGCGTGCGCGAAGTCGCGACCGGACTGTGGCATTGGCAGGCGCCGCACGCGCAGTGGAGGTCGACCGAGCCGTGGGGCCCGGAAGTCTCGTCTTACGCGATCGACAACGGAGAGCGGCTGCTGTTCTTCGATCCACTGGCCGTGCCCAGCAAGATCGAGGAGCTCGCGGCCGACCGCGAGGGAGCGATCGTGCTGACGAATCCGTGGCACGAGCGCGACTCCCGAGGCCCCGACATGACCCGCGAGCAGGTCGTCGAGGGTCTGCGTCCGTTGCTCGACCTCCCCGTGGAACACTTGCTCGCGACGCAGGGGGTTCCCTTCGAGCGGGCTGACCTCGAGCGGGCGCTGGCCCTCTAGTAAACGAAGTTGTCGGAGCAATCAGGAACCTCCTCTGACGATCCGCTCAGCGGTCGGCGCGCAACCAGTCACGAACGGATGTCCGGAGTGCCCTGGGATGAGTCCTACCACGACGACCCTCCGCCTTGGGACATTGGCCGGCCGCAGCCGGCAATAGTGCGTTTGGCATCCGAGGGCGGATTCGCCGGAGCGGTGCTCGATGCGGGCTGCGGGACCGGCGAGAACGCTCTTCACGTCGCCTCGCTCGGATTGTCGGTTCTGGGTGTTGACGTGGCTGAGACGGCGCTGGCGATCGCCCGAGCAAAGGCCGACGACCGTGGAATCGAGGTCGAGTTCGCCGCGGCTGACGCATTCCAGTTGGAGCGCCTGGGGCGCAGGTTCGGGACGGTGCTGGACAGCGGACTGTTCCACACCTTCGATGTCGACGAGCGACCGAGATACGCCGCGAGTCTGGCGTCGGTGACCGAGCAAGATGGAACCGTGTATGTGTTGTGCTTCAGCGACGATGTTCCCGATACCGGCCCGCACCCCATCAGTCAGGAAGAACTGAGAGCAGCGTTCAGCCGCAGGAATGGATGGAACGTCGCCGCCATCGAATCAGACCGGATTCAGACGAGAAACCACGACGACGGCGTACCGGCCTGGTTCGCGACAATCAAACGGACCTAGACCGCCGGACTGGCCATTCACGTGGCGGTCGAGCGTGGCGAACGACTGAGCGAACTGGAGCTCCCGGACAGCGAGTTCGGGATCGAGAGCGGAATCGAAGCAATAGTCGAACGACTCCTGGGTTACCGGGTTGACTTCGCTCGGGAGGCGAAGCTCGTAAGCAAGCGGAAGCAATAGGCAGCCCTGGCGTTTAGGCCACGTGCAAGGGCGGCGCCGACATGCCCGGTCCCGCGCCGGTCCTTCGCCCCGATCGGATGAAGCGTTTCGCGCTCGAGCGTGGCAACGTGTGAGGACGGGAGCCAGGGGTTGACGGCAAGCTGAGCCAACTCCCTATGGCAAGTGGCCTTGTAGGCAAAGGCGTAGCCAGCCTGGCTCCCACTTTTCGGGTGTCGCCCGTGACCTCGAAAGCTCTGTGCCGCCCAGGTCAGCGGGGGGCGAACGCCGCGCCATCGACGCCATCGTCCGCGCCCTCCCCATCGTCGTGCTGCCCGGCTACTCACGCCCGCTCATCCGCGCCCGGGATTACCTCGAACTCGTCGAACGCTTCCGCAACGACGGAACGCGGCTCCGCTAGCACTAACGAAATGGAAGGACGAGTCACGGTGTGGCACCACCGTGACTCTCTGCGACTCAAGCACTCGGGTCTGTGGTCGACTCCGTGAGCACACGTTCGAGATCCACAAGAGCCTCGGTCAGGGTTGCGTGCAAATCGGTGACCTTGCGGTGCAGGTCGGTCGCGGCCATGAGTAATTGGCTTGTCTGGTCGACGGCGTCCGCCAGCTGCACGGCCGCCCCGGCGATCGCATCTCGTGGGATGGGGCTCTGCTCGGGCAAGACGGGTCCCGGAGTCTAAAGCGACCTTGCAGTGACGACAGGGGGAGCCGACGGGCTTACCGAACGCCGACCCGGCACGCTACGAGCGAGCAGCGTTGCGCTGGCTGCAGCGCCAACCCATCACGACCACATGGCTTGAGCAGTCCACGCGTGAGATAGTCGCCTGCGAAGGTTCCCATAGACGGGTTAGCGAAAGGAGCACCAAGTGGCGTACGGCGTTGTACATCTGTTCCCAGGTGGCACGCAGGAGCAATACGAGGCGTCGATCGCGGCCGTCCACCCGGCCGGCGGTCTTCCCGCCGGTCAGATGTTCCACGCCGCCGGTCCGTCGGCTGACGGCTGGACCATCGTCGCGATTCACGAGTCACAGGAGAGCTGGGAGCGCTTCCGTGACGAGACACTGATGCCCAGCATGTCCCAGGGCATCGAAGGCGGCTTTCCCACGCCCCCGCAGGAAACGGCCTTCCCGGTTCACAACCAGCAGACGGGCTAGAAACACGAAGAGAGCGGGCCGGCGTTTCGACCGGACGCAACGATCCTGTTCGCGAACGAACACGCAAGCCTCGCTGGGGTGCCGAACGCCTGGCCCAGGCGAGTGTCCTCTCCTCAACTACGGAGTAGCGGTAATACCCGAAAGTCCCGAGCCGGGAGAACGCTCGCCCAGGGCGGGCGATCTCCCGGGGTGGTCGGGGTCGTGGGCCGGTCGGGATCTCTTACCGGGTTCATGATCCTTCCGCGTCTTGATCGTCGCAACGAGCTGGTCGTAGGCTCGTCCGATGGTTCGCGGCCACGCTCGGGTGTGTCTCGGGTTGTTGGTCGTCGTGCCTGCGGCGTCGGGTGGATCTACCGGCGGGGCAGCGCCGGTCGCACGGATCGGCATGAACTACTTCGACGGCTGGGCGGATCCGGTCTCGAGCTTCCACTACGACGGTCTGGTGCGATCCGGCGTAAACGGCCAGTTTTCCCAGTACCGGCCACTGTCGGGCTGGCGGGACAACACCCTCGCCTCGATGCGCGTGTCTCTCAGAACGGCGCAGTACGGCTTGCAGAGTCATGGGCGCACCTGGGATCGAAATGGGCCAGAGGTTGATCGACTAGACGCAATCGAAGCCAACTTTTCGCGCCTCTTGCAGGGCGTTCTGGTTGATGCAGAGGGGCGGCCGATCTCACTCTCCACGACTGATTTTCACTCTGCACTTGGACAGATTCGGGACTTGCTGGCCGAATCGGGTGTCCTGCGGGAGATCGTCGAAGCACTCCGCCGGGCCATGGCGGGACGGTGAGTGCTGTGAAGGATGCTGGCGCCCGCGCGGCGATCGCGTCAGCGACGCGCCGCGGGCGCCGGTTCCATCGCTGCAGCTGCGGCCGGCCGATCCCCGAGGAAGTGAAGCGCTGCTCGTCTCGGACGTGTCCTGAGTTCGCTCCGATCTGGGCGCGCGACACGCGGCGGCGGCTGTTCGTCAACTTGGAACAGCTGAAGCTGTCGGTGATGTTCTCGATTACCGCGCCAGGGGCTGACATCTACCCGTTCGACCCTCGGCTTTGTTCGCACTCGTCCAGTGAAAGATGCTCTGGCCGTCTCGGCTGCCGTGTCGATCCTGAGATGGCGCGAGCGTTCAACCAGATCGCCGGAAAGTGGTGGAGCGAACTGCATCGCGCCTCCAAGCTACGAGCCGACCGCGCAACGGGTTTCAAAGGCAAGCTCGCGGCCCGGGTGTGGGAGAAGCAGAAACGCGGCCTAGCGCACCTGCATGGCGTGATCTCTGTGGAGTCGCCCGCGCACGTGCGGTGGGCTGAGGCGTACGTCACAGCCCTGCGAGAAATGGCACCTCGCTACGGGTTCGGCTTCGTCGATGGCTGGCACAAGGTCGGGCGCAAGTTCTGGCCGGGCGTCCAGGCTGCTGCTTACCTCTCGAGCTACTTCGCAGGAGGTCGTGGCCAAAAGATGGCCATGACGGAGAACGTCCGTACCGGAGATCTGCCGCGGCTGGTCGTGTTCGTCGCGCGCGATCTGACCCAGCGGACCGGATGCACGATGCGAAGCCTTCGAAACGCGAGACGGCTCTGGGCCTCTCGCGAGGGCCTAATTCCGTCAGGCCCCCCAACTTATGAGGAGTGGTTAGCCGCGGCAGAAATGTTGAGTCGGCAGCAAATTAGCCGAGGTCCTTGAAACAGTGTTAGGGATCACCGGCTACTTAATCCAGGGCCCGTGTTCAAGGTAGAAGGCTAGAAACGGGTCCATCACGTGAACTATTCCATTCTTGAAGTCCAGGGCTGGATCGCCTGAGCCTCGCGACATGAACGCGATCTCTCTCATGTGGCCCAACGCATTCGTCTCGACGACCTTGAATGTCCGAGCGGTCCGCCTGGTTCCGCGCGGGTCCGGGCCCTTGAGTAATTTCTCGAAAACGCCCGGTTGTGTTCGACCGGCCACTTTTGCAAAGAACTGTCCCCAGTTGTCCGGCTCAACCGCCTTTACGTCTTCGTCCCCCTGCTACTCACCCGATCGAGAGCGCATAGTCATGGCACAGCCTGGTAGAGCACTTCACTCGTAATGAAGGGGTCCCCAGTTCGAATCTGGGCGTCGGCTCTCCCTTTTGATTCCTGAAATGACGAAGCCCCGCGTCGCGGGGCTTCGTGTTCTCGGGTCTGCGACCGGGCTAGCGGTCGGTGTAGCCCATACCGCCCGGGCCGTAGTAGCCGCCGAGCTCGTCGCGGTAGTCCTGTTTGCGGTACCGCTTTTCATCGAACTCCGGTGCGTCCTTGATCTGATCCTTCCTGCGGTTGACGAACACCGTTTCGGTATCGAGATCGAAGTCACGAATGACTCCGGCCGGGAGCATCACCTTCTTGCCGAAAATCCACGGGCCCGTGTCGACGACGATGAAGCTGCCGCCGGCCTCGTTGGTCGACTCGTCGACCTTGCCGATGCTGCCGTCGAGTGCCTCGACCTTGAAGCCGGTCAAGTCGACGGACGGAGCCGTGCTGGTGCCGTACGTCCAGATTTCAGCGATCGTCATTTGCCTCAACCCCTTCGCGAAGGCCCTCGCCTTCGATCGTGTGCATGACCTGCTAGGTACAACTCTTCTTGCCCTTGGGCGGTTAAGTAAACACGCGAAAATCCCTGCAAATAGAGGCATCTCCAAATAAGTCCCCAGTTCGAATCTGGGCGTCGGCTCTCTACGCGAATGGGAGCCCTTCATTCGGCAAAGCATGGCGACTCGCTGGCTGAGGAGTGGCGAGAGAGCGGGAGAAGACGTTCGCGCTCGCGGGCCGCAACGGGGCTCGCCTTACCGCTGACCGCTGCCCCCGTGTGCGGAGACCGTCCCGTTCAGTTCTCGACTGGCCCGCGCTCGGGCTCCGCGGTTGAGCCACGGCTCGAGCAGCTTCTCGATCTCGCGGCACCCGCAGGGGCCTTCGAGCCGCCCTAGAACACGGCGGCCCTCGATCACGATCAAAGTCGGCATTTGCGTGATCGCGTAGCGTTTGACGTGCTCGGGATGTTTGTCGCAGTTGACCCGTTGTAGCTCAAACGTCCGGTGGTTCTGCCGCCGCTGCAGCACTTGCGCGAGGAACGCCTCAACCCGTCGTGACGGTCCCGAGGTCGGCGAGTAGAAGAAGCGGAGGGTTGGTCTGTCGGGACCAGCTCGATGTGTCCCGCTCCCGTGGTCCCGGACTTGCTCCTTCGTAGTGGTCATGTGGATCGCACCTCCTCCTCTGCGGCGCGACGTGAGGAATAGAAATCGAAGAAGCGGTCGATCCCGGCGATCTCGAAGGTCCTCTTGACTGTCTCGTCGTTGGTCACGAGCAGAAGCCGCCCACCGTCGCGGAGTTCGTTGCGCGCGCTTAGAAGCGCATGCAGCATCGTCGAGTCGAGGAAAGTCGTCTCGGTCAGATCGACAACAATGGTCCTGGCGCCGGCCGCGATCACGCCACGAAGCGCCTCCTGCACCTTTGGAGCCGTGTAGAGGTCGTGCTCGCCAGCGAGCGAGACAACGAAGATGTCTTCGCCTGACCGCTCCCTCCGGATCCCGTAGGCGAAGGTCGACCCGTCCCGTTCCCAATCGCGGTTCAGTTCTTTGTCGACTGTGATCGACAGAGGATCGACGCTGCTCATCTCCCGCTCCCTCCTTGTGACTCGATCCGACTGGTTTGCTAACCTCCGACACAGAACGCGTGATAAAAGAAACGAGTAAAGAGAAACGCGACACAAAATATAGGATAACTGTGTCGTCTATGTCAAGCGATGGAACAACCCACTGGACGTTCCTCACAAACCACGCCCAGGTGCTGCTCTGCATCGCCAACGATCCCGACATCAGGCTCCGAGACGTCGCCGAGACAGTCGGCATCACCGAACGAGCAGCCCAACGGATTGTGGCTGACCTCGCCGAATCCGGATTCCTCGAACGCGAACGACGCGGCCGGCGCAACCGCTACCTGATCAACGAGAAAACCGAGATGCGCCACCCAGCCCAAGAGGGCTACGAAATCGGCGAACTGCTCGACCTCCTTCGCCACGTTCGCGACAATCGCGACCGCGCGTAGGTTGGACAGATTCGGGACTTGATCATGTAGAGGGTGGATACAAGACACCGCCGAACATGAAAGGCAGCGGCACGACGCCTACCCCTAAGGTCGAGCCGTTCAGCAAGCCAACCGGCGGCAGCAGCAATAAGCCGTGAAAAAAGCCAGGGCGCACCTGTTTCATCTGCGGAGCGGTTGCGTCCCCGCAAGGTTCGCGGTGCGCACCCATGCCGCGAGCACGCCGGGTGTGACCTCCTTCCCGGCGCCATCCTCTGCACGCAGGCTGGCCCCGCTTCTGCGCCGCCTGCGTACAGAGAGGGTTTGACTGAGTGACCTCTCGGTTGGGCCAGTGATGCTTCTATGTCTGTCAAGTGGCCAGTGATGCTCCGTGTTCGAGTAGGCGGTAGAGGCTGCGGGCGAGGTAGCGTTTGAGGCAGCGGTTTGCCTCGCGTCGTGTTTTGCCTTCTTGGATGCGTCGTTGGATGTAGGCGATCGTGGCGGGGTGTGAGCGTTTTCGTGTGACGAGGATCATGTGGAGTGCGCGGTTGAGTTTGCGGTCGCCGCTTCGGTCGAGGCGGTAGCGGATGGTTTGGCCGGAGGAGGCGGGGATCGGTGCTGCGCCGGCAAGCCTCGCGAAGGCTGCTTCGGAGGTGATCCGTCCTTGGTGTGACCAGGAGAGGACGAGTTGTGCGGCTGCGTGCGGTCCGACACCGGGTTGATCGAGCAGCTGTGGCGCGAGTCTGCGCGTGATCGTTTCGATCTCGCGGGCGAGCTCGCGTTCCTCGGCGGTCAGTTGCAGCACGCGGCGGGCGATCGAGCGCAGCGCGAGCATGCTGCCGCGAAGCTCGGCGTCGTGTCGGCTCTGTGGCCGGGTTGCTGCGAGGCGTTGCAAGAGCCGTGCACGTGTCAGCGGCCGCAGCTCGCTGCGCAGCGGCTCCGGCGTTGTGATCAGCAGATCTCGCAGCTGGCAGAGGCCGGCGCGTTTGGCGTTGACCGCTCCTTCGCGTGCGGCCACCAACGCCTGCAATGCCTGGCGTTCACCGCCTGCACGAGGTGTCGCGGGCCGCTCGCTGGTCAGCACACTGCGGGCGGCGCGGACAGCATCGAGGGCGTCAGTCTTACCGCCGCAGCGGCGCTCCCGCCGCAACCGGCCCACCTCGAGCACCCGCTCGTCATGACCGGTCAGGAAGCGTGTGAGGCCAGCCCCGAACGAGCCTGTCCCCTCGACAGCGAACGCACGCCTACCTGAGGCATGCTCGTCAACGATCTTCAGCGCGTTTGCGTAGCCGTCGCTGTTTGCAACGACTGTCGTTTCGAACACGACTGCGCCGCTTTGGACGTGCACGACCGCGATCGCGTGGGAGTCGCGGTGCGGGTCGACACCAACGATGTAGTCCAGCTGATCTGCGAGCATCCGAAAAATCAACCTCCAGCCCAAGCGTTGGGGGACACGAACCGGTGCCGGTCTGGGATGAAAACCGCGGGCGGCAGAACTGTGACGGGTCACGCGCTCACAACGCGGACAGGCTTCTGATCAGGCCAGCAAGCGGGCGCCAGGCCGGTGCCGGACTCTCTGATCGGACAAATCACTGGAAAGACACCCGCAAGCGGAGTCATTCAGAAATCGAGTCACGAGCAAAGAGCACGACACCAACCTGACAAACGCCCCAGACGGGACGCTCACACACTCACAGTTCAGGAATGTCCTCCGAGGTGCTCGACTAGCCTCCGACTGTGCGTAGGGTCCTGATAACGGGCATGTCGGGCACGGGCAAGTCCACGGCTTTGGCGGCGCTCGAGCGACGCGGGTTCCGAGTGGTCGACACCGACGAACCACCTTGGAGTGTGTGGAGTGACGAGGACGGCGGGTACGTCTGGCGCGAGGAGCTGATCGCCGAGCTCCTCTCAAGCGAGCTCGGGTCGACGCTCTTCGTGTCAGGAACGGTCTCCAACCAAGGCCGGTTCAACTCCCGATTCGACGCGGTGGTCCTGTTGAGTGCGCCCGCCGATGTGCTTATGCGCCGAATCGAGAGCAGGACGACGAACGATTACGGCAAGACGATCAAAGAACGCCGGCTCATCCTCAGCCAGCTTTCAGAGGTTGAACCCTTACTCCGCGCCACCTGCACGCACGAAGTCGACGCTACGCAACCGATTCCCGATGTGGTCGCTCAGCTCGTCGACATCGGCCGGGGCATGAACGCCTAGTCCCCAGATGGTCCTCCTCGCCCGACGTTACCCAGAACGGTCGACATCTGTCTCCTCGACGATCTTCTCGACGACGCGCTGCTCGACGGGGTGTTCGGCCTCGGCCTGCTCCTCACGTTGTTGAGTAACCTCGACGCGTGCGGCCTGCCACGCAGACCAGTGCCCGGAAACGAGTGCCCACAACGACAGCGCCGACACATACACAACGCTCTTCACCCACCCCGTTGCCAGGGAAACGGGAATCATCGCGATCCAGAAGATCGTCAGCCAACCGTTCACTCTGCGCATAAAGACCGGGTCTCCCTGCACCGACGCCCACAGGGATCTCACGAAACCCATTCCCAGGGGCTTCGCGGGTTCGATCGTCTTTCCTCTGGCTTGCCCACCCGACCAGCCGAACAGATGGCTAGTTCAGCGAAGTGTGTTCGTTGTCGAGCTCAACCTCTTTCACTTCGAGGCGGCCGCCCTTCGCCAGCAAGGCCGTCAGTCCTTGTGGCACGAGCAGGCCCGGACTCCGGTAAGTAGATGCGAGTCAACCCCGGATCTTGCGCAACGGGGACGCGCAGAGGGGCGCGATACAGCTCTTGTGGCCTCTGGCGTCGAGGCGCCCAGCGCCAACCCTCGAGCGACGCCGCTCGACCATCGCCGGCTGAGGGGCATCCCGGCCGTCGGCCGCTACTCGGGCGGCTCTGCGATCCCCGGCTCGCGGCCCGATCGGGACGCGCCGAGCCTGCGCGCCTGACGCGGTCGGTTACACGCTCGTCTGAGTCACGACGCCCGCCGGTCTTTGATTAGGAGGCTGATGAGTATCGCGACGAACGCGATCACGACCAAGAGGATCACCCGCCTCCGCTGCGGATCCTCGAACACGACCGCACGCTACCAACCACCGGACGGCTCGGTTAGACAAGCGCGGAACAGCTCAGCCGAGCGCTGTCGCCATGTTCGGCAACAGGCCGAGAGCGCACCGGGGCACGCACGCCCCGCGCATTCCGGCACCTACGACACGTCTGACAGATGGAGGAATGCGGCTACCGCATGCCTGCTGCGGCCGAAATGGG
>CAWHXK010000046.1:0-58100 GCA_963833255.1 uncultured Actinomycetes bacterium | reverse complement strand
GGCACTCGAGGCCTACCGGCAGACGCGCGAGCTGCTGCGCGACGAGCTCGGTCTCGAGCCGAGCCGAGCGCTGCAGCGGCTCGAGCGCTCGATCCTGAACCAGGACGACGAGCTCGAGCGCGCCGCCGCGCCCGCCGCCGGCGCGCGACACCGGCGTCTGCCCGTTCAAGGGGCTCGCGGCCTACGACGGCGACGACGCCGAGTTCTTCTTCGGGCGCGAGCGCGTCGTCGCGGAGCTCGTCGCGAGGCTCGCGGCGGCGCCGTTCGTCGCGATCGTGGGTGCGTCGGGGAGCGGCAAGTCGTCGCTGCTCCGCGCCGGGCTCCTGCCGGCGCTCCGCGGCGGCGCGCTGCCCGGGAGCGAGGGCTGGCCGCAGCAGCTCCTCCGGCCCGGCGAGCCGATCGACCCGGCCGCGCGTGTGGTCGCGGTCGACCAGCTCGAGGAGGTGTTCGCGGGCGAGGCGGCCGGCTTCCTCGACGCGCTCGTCGCCGCGACGGCGCGACGCGCGCGTCGTCGTCTGCCTCCGCGCCGACTTCTACGGCCGCTGCGCCGAGCACCGCGGGCTCGCCGAGCTCGTGAGCCGGAGCCAGATGCTCGTCGGGCCGATGGAGCCCGACGAGCTCCGCCGCGCGATCGAGGCGCCGGCCGCGCGCGCCGGGCTCGAGGTCGAGCCGCCGCTCGTCGACGCGCTCGTCGCCGAGGTCGAGGGGCAGCCCGGTGCGCTGCCGCTCCTCTCGACGACGCTGCTCGAGCTGTGGCGGCTCCGCGGCGGCGGCGTGCTCCGGTACGAGACCTACCGCGCGGCGGGCGGCGTCGACGGCGCGGTCGCGCGGCTCGCCGAGCAGACGTACGCGCGGCTCGACGACGGCGAGCGCGAGGCGGCGCGGCGGATCCTGCTCCGGCTCGCCGACGAGGGCCCGGACGCGCCCGTGCGGCGCCGCGTCCCGCTTGCGCAGCTCGGCGACGAGGCCGTGCTCGAGACGCTCGCCGACGCGCGGCTCGTCACCGTCGGCGACGGGTTCGCCGAGGTCGCGCACGAGGCGCTCCTCCGCGACTGGCCGCGGCTGCGCGACTGGCTCGAGGCCGACGCGGAGGGGCGCGCCGTCCACCGCGAACTCGCCGCGCACGCCGAGGCGTGGGACGCGCGCGGCCGCGACGAGGCCGACCTGTACCGCGGCGCACGCCTCGCGGCCGCGGTCGAGTGGGCCGACGCGCACCAGGGCGACGCGAACGAGACCGAGCGCGCGTTCCTCGCGGCGTCGCAGCGGGCGGCGCAGCGCGCGCTCCGCCGCCTGCGCTGGATCGCAGGCGGGCTCGCGGCGCTGCTCGCGGTCGCGATCGCCGCGGGCGCCGTCGCGTTCGTCCAGCGGCAGTCCGCGCGGCGCGACGCTCGCGTCGCGCTCGCCTCCCGGCTCGGCGCGCAGGCGGTCGCGGAGCCCCGGCTCGACCGCGCGCTCCTCCTCGCACGCGAGGCCGTCCGGCTCGACGACACGCCCGCGACCGAGCAGGAGCTGCTCGCGACGCTACTCCGCAGCCCGGCGCTCCTCGCCTCGTACGACCTGCCGGACGGGACGCGCCCGTACCGCGTCGCCGTCTCGCCCGACGGGCGCACGCTGTTCGTCGGCGACAGCGCCGGCGCGCTCCGCTTCTTCGACGCGCGCACGCGGGTCGAGACGCGACCGCCGCTCCGCTCCGTGTTCGCCTACGCGCCCGTCGCGACGACGCCCGACGGGACGAAGCTCGTCGCGGTCGCGAGCCCCCCGCACGCGCTTGCGGTGCTCGACGCGCGGACGCTGCGCAAGCTCCGGCTGCTGCCGCTCGACCGCCGCTTCGACCCGAACACGACCGGCGCGGTCACGCCGCTCGAGGTGACGCCGCGCGCGGCGTTCTTCGCGTACGACCTCGTGATCGACCCGCAGGGCGACGAGGGCCCGGCGTACCTCGACCGGCTCGACCTCGCGACCGGCCGCCGGACGACGGTGCGGCTCGGCTCACCCGACGTCGTCGGCGCCGGCCTCGTCCACGGCGACCCCGTTACCGTCACGAGCCGGCTGATCGAGACGTGGGACCCGCGCACGCTGCGGCGGCTGCGCGCGGTGCGCATCCCGGTCCGGCTCGGCGGCTACGCGGCCGTCGACCCGCGCGGCCGCTACGCGATCGGGCTCGCGCACTTCGGAGGCACGATCGTGTTCGTCGACCTCCGCACCGGCCGCGTGACGCCGGCGAACGGCCCTGAGGCGCCGGCGGTGCGCTCGCGGTCGCCTTCTCGCCCGACGGCAGCACTGCCGGCGACGGCCGGCGCCGACGGCCGGGTCACGCTGTGGGACCCGGCGACCGGCGCCGCGCTCGACACGTTCGCCGGCCACGCCGGCGCCGCGAACGGGATCGCGTTCTCGCCCGACGGGCGGACGCTCTACGCCTCGAGCCTCGACGGCACCGTGCTGGCGTGGGCCGTCGACCAGGCTCGCCGCTTCGGCGTCCGCTTCGACGTGCCGCCGGCAGCCGCCGCAGCTGCCGAACGTCCCGCAAACGCCACCGGTCGCGGTCACCCGCGCGGGCTTGGTCGTGCGCGACGGGAACGGGCTCGCGGCCTGCGCGCCCGCCTGCCGCCTGCCGGTCGCTCGCGATCGACCGGGCGGCTCGTCACCGCGCTCGCCTCGACGCCGGCGCTGCTCGCGGTCGGCCGCGCCGGCGGCGGCGTCGAGCTCTGGTCGGGCGGCCGCCGCGTGCGGCCCCTCCGCGGCCTGCCGACGAACGTGCAGTCGCTCGCGTTCGCCGCCGTCGCGTCCGCTCCTCGCCGGCGCCGGCGTGCGGACGCTCGCGACCTGGAACCCGGCGACCGGCGCGCTCCTCCACGCCCGCCGGCTCCCGGCCGCGGCCACCGCGATCGCTGTCGCGCCCGACGGGAGCCGGATCGCGGTCGGCCTCGCCGACGGCCGCGTTCTCGTCGCGGGCGCGGACGGCGCGACGACCACGACGCTCCGCCCGCACGGCACGCCGAACGTCTCGCTCGCGTTCCTCCCGGACGGGACGCTACTCACCGGCTCGTTCGACGGCGCGCTCGAGCGCTGGGACGTCCGCTCCGGCCGGCGCCTCGACGCGGCCCCGACCGCGCCGACCGGCCCCGTCGCCTCGATCGCGGTCGCGCCCGGCGGCGGCTCCGTCCTCACCTCGAGCCTGACGAGCGGCACGCTCCGCGAGTGGTCGCCGCAGCTCCAGCCGCTCGCCGAGCTCCCCGGCGACCCGTTCGTCCTCACCGGCGTCGCCGTCACGCCGGACGGCCGCACCGCGCTCGCGATCGAGAGCGGCGGCCACGGCATCGCCTGGCCGCTCGGCCGCGGCTCGTGGACGGCGCGCGCCTGCCGCATCGCGGGCCGCGAGCTCACCGCCGCCGAGTGGGCGCAGTTCCTCCCGGGCCGCCGGCCGCGCCCGGTCTGCCCGTAGGCGCGCAGTGAGCTTCCGTCTCGGCCTCGCACAACGCGCTCGCCGCGAGGGAGACGCGGTGGATCCCGTTCAGCAGCTTCGACGCGGCTACGAGAAATGTGAGAATCCCGTGTCGACCGTAGTGCCGAAGCAGCGCGCGACAGGCGTCCGCATGGCGAGCGTGGGCGACCGGGTCAGTCGCTCTCCAGCGGTCGCCCCACCCGGCGAGATCGTCCAGCGGAGACCGTCACGGACCGCTTGACTTTCACGAGCGCCCGTTCTAGCGTCGCCGAACTCAGGCGGGCGGATTCTTGGCATTCACACCCCAACAGGGAGGGACTCTCATGGCGGACGAACAGCCCAGACTCGACCCGGAGGAGGGGAAGCCGGAGGGAGAGCATCAGCAGGACGACGTCGAGGATCTCGCGCTCGACGCCGCGGACGCCGAGGAGGTCAAGGGCGGCGGCTGGCCCAACGTCTACGTCTACACCGGTGGGGCCGGGGGCGGTCCGATGTGAGCCCTCGGGGCTGGCGACTCACCGACCAGCTGCTGACCCGTCCAGGTGGAAGTGAAGGCCGGCGCGGGACAGCAGTGGTCGTGCGTGCCGGCCTCGACCACGCGTCAACGCTCGCGCACGAATCGTGCGCGAGCTACACGACCTGATCGCGACAGACTGTGAGCGCCCCGTCTCGGACGCGTCGCGGCTAGCCCACTGCCGGACCGGCCCGTAGGATCGCGCGCACGAACGCGCAGCTCGCACGTATGGCAGAGCGGGAGGTCTTCGTGCTCGAGGGCCTGCCGTTCGCCTGGGCCGACGTCGTGCTCGCCGAACTGCATCGTGGTGCGTGGGCCGAGCTGGAGCAGCGAACGCGCGCCGGTCTCGCCGCGCAGCGCGCGGCCGTCGCGAGCGGTCGAGAGCTGTCCGCGGCCGAGACGACATCAGCGGCGCGGGCGTTCCGTTTCCACCGGGGGCTGCTCGCCGGCGAGCAGCTCGACGAATGGCTCGACGGGTGGGCGATCGGCCTCGCCGAGTGGCGGGAGTACCTGCGCCGCGACCTCCTGCGCGGGCGCTCGACGAGCGCGGGCGAGGTGGGCGACGACGAGGTCTCTGCCACGATCGGCGTCGAGGCGATCTGCTCGGGCGCGCTCGAGGCGGCTGCGGGCCGGCTCGCCGGGCAGGCGGCGCTCGCCCCGCCGGGAGCGGAGCCCGCGAGGCGTGCCGGCGAGGTGGACGTGGCCGCGGCCGCGGAGCTGCTCGGGATCCCGCCCGAGCAGTGCGCGGAGCGTCTGGAGCGAGTCGAGCGGCTCGAGGCGGCGGCGGCGCTCGCGTGCGCGGAGCTCGTTCGCGGTGACGCGGTCGCGGACGAGCTCGCAAAGCGTCGCCAGGAGTGGCTGCGGCTCGAGCTCGGCGTACTTGCCCTCGACGACGTGGACGCTGCACGCGAGGCGCTGCTCTGCCTGCGCATCGACCGGCTCGAGCCCACGGAGGTCGCGGGCCGGGCTCGGCGCAACCTGCGTCGCCTCTCGACGACGCTTGCCGACGCTCCGGAGTGGCTCGCCCCGTACGTCGTCGGTGTCGATGAGGGGTCCGTGATCGGCCCGGTTCGACACGACCCCGGGTTCGCGGTCGTCGTCGTCGAAGCGAAGCGCGAGCCGCGCCTGGCCGATCCGGGCGTTCGTGAGCGGGCCGAGGCCTCGATCGTGGAGCGCGCGGCCCGACGACAGGTCGCCGCCAGGATCGAGTGGCGTGAACGCTTCTGAGCTGACGGGCGAAGCCGCCCTCGGGGCCGAGCGCCTGCTCGGGCCGCTATCAGCGGAGGCGCGGGACCTCGTCACCGACACCTTCGAGCCGGTGTCGTTCCCGTTCGGCGCCGTGATCGTGCGCGAGGGCGAGGAACCCGACGGCGTGTACATGCTCGCCGAGGGCTCCGCACGGGTCGTCAAGGACGGCGTCCACGGCGGTGAGGTGGCGCTCCGCTCTCTCGGTGCCGGCGACTGGTTCGGCGAGCTGGCCGTGCTCGACCACGCGCCCCGCCAGGCGAGCGTGCGGGCATCCGACGAGGTCGTCGCCTGGCGGCTCGAGCGGCAGCTCTTCCTCGCGCTCTTGCATTCCCATCCCGAGATCCGGGCGTCGTTCGAGGCGCTGGCGCGCCGCGCACGCCTCGGAGGACTTCCTGCGCCTCTACTCGAGCTTCTCGAAGCTGCCGAACGGAGGCGCTCGCGCTCGGCTCGCCGATCGCGCTCGAGCGAGTCGAGACGTCTCGGCGGGCGACATCGTCCTGTCGCGAGGGCGATCCGCCCGGGCCGATGTTCGTGATCGAGCAGCGGCCGCCTGCGCGCCTATCGTCGAAGCGACGGCGAGCAGCAGGACCTCGAGTACTTCCGCACGGGCGACTTCTTCGGCGAGCTCTCGCTCCTCGCTCGGCGAGCCGCGCGCGGCGACCGTCGAGGCGGTCACGGACTGCCGTGCTCCTGCGCCTGCGCCGCGAGGACTTTCGACGCGCTGCTCGGCCGAGCTACCCGGAGTTCCGCGAGCGGATCGAGGAGCGCATCGCTGCAGTACGACTACCAGCGCCTCGCGCGGGTGCCGCTCGACTTCGCCGAGGAGATCCTGCCGGCCGAGGCCGCCGCGCACGAGCACGTCGGCGACGGACAGGCCGAGCCGCTCGCGGACCGCACGACCGCGGCCGCCGACGCGTTCGAGACGAGGCCGAGCCTGCGGAGCCCGCGCGCGCGCCGAAGCCGCCGCGGCGGTTCCCGCACGTCTACCAGCTCGACGAGATGGACTGCGGCGCCGCGTGCCTGGCGATGGTCTGCCGCTACTTCGGCCGCGCCGTCGCGCTCTCGCACATCCGCGAGGTCGTGCACACCTCGACGCGACGGGACGAGCCTGGCCGGGATCACCGCGCGGCGCCGAGGAGCTCGGGCTCGCCGCGCGCTCCGTGCACGCGTCGAAGAGCAAGCTCGACGAGCTGCCGCTGCCGGCGATCGTCCACTGGGAGGGCAACCACTGGGTCGTGCTCTACGACGTCGACCGACGACCACGTGCGCGTCGCCGACCCGGCGCGCGGGCTCCGGCGGCTCGCCGCGCGCCGAGTTCCTGCGAGAAGTGGACCGGCTACGCCGCGCTGTTCGACTACACCGAGCGCGTTCGAGCAGGCGCCCGAGGCGCAGCCGAGCCTCGCGCTGGCTCAGGCCGTTCTTGCGCCCGCACCGCCGGCACGCTCGTGATCGCGGTCGCTGCTCGCGCTGCGTCGTGGCCGCGCGCTCGCAGCTGGTGCTGCCGATCTTCACGCAGGTCGTCGTCGACCACGTGCTCGCCGACGAGCGACGTCGGCGCTGCTCTCGTGATCGTGCTCGCGCGATCGTCGGCGTCCTGCTCGCGATCACCGGCGCCGACGCTCGTCCAGCGCTACCTGCTCAGCCTGCGTCGCGGTGCGGGTCGACGCCGCGACGCTCGACTTCCTCACCGGCAAGCTGCTCGCCTGCCGATGTCGCTACTTCTCGACGCCGGCGCACGGGCGACATCGAGCGCCGGCTCGACGGGCGTCGCGGCAGGTGCGCGAGTTCCTCGTCCAGCAGCGGCGTCGCAGGCGCTGACCGCCGTCGACGCAGCTCGCTCGCGGCGCTCGTCGCTGATGTTCGTCTACAGCTGGCTGCTCGCGCTGGTCTTCCTCGCGACCGTGCCGCTCTACGCCGGGCTGATGCGGTTCTCGTCGACGCGGCTGCGGCCGATGTTCGACGACCTCGAGGAGGCCTACGGGCAGTACCGCTCGCACCAGATCGACGCGATCAGCGGGCATCGAGACGGTCAAGGCGATCGCGGCCGAGGAGCCGCTCCGCGACGCTGATGCTGCGCGCAGTTCCAGGCGCTCGCCGACCAGCGTCTTCCGCACGCAGTTCATCGTGATGAGCTACCAGGGCGTCGTGCAGCTGCGTCAGCTTCGTCTCGCTCGCGGCTGTTCCTTGCGTCGGCGCGCACGCAGGTGATCAACGGCGACGCTGACGCTCGGCGAGTTCGTGGCGTTCAACGCGCTGGTCGCGCTCGCGAACGGGCCCGTCCTGGTGCTGCTCGCGCTCTGGGACGAGCTGCAGCACGCGCCGGTCCTGCTCGACCGGCTCGACGACGTCTTCGAGCAGGAGCCCGAGCAGGGCGCACGACCGCTCGCGGCTGCGGCCGGTGACGACGCTCGACGGGCGCAGTCGAGCTGCGCAACGTCGGCTTCCGCTACGGCGGCCCGGAGGCGCCGCCGATCCTCGAGGGCATCACCGTTCGAGGTCGAGCCGGGCGAGACGGTCGCGATCGTCGGCCGCAGCGGCTCCGGCAAGACGACGCTGGTCAAGCTGCTCGCCGGGCCTGCTCGAGCCGACCGAGGGCACGATCCTCTTCGACGGCGTCGACCTGCAGCACGCTCGACTACCGCACGCTGCGCCGGCAGATCGGCTTCGTGCTGCAGGAGAACTACCTCTTCGACGACACGATCGCCGCGCAACATCGCGTTCGGCGACGCGAGCCCGACCCGGACGCGCGTCGCCTGGGCCGCGCGAGGCCGCGAACGCACACGAGTTCGTCGAGCGGCTGCCGCTCGGCTACGACACGCGCGTCGGCGAGTCGCGGCCTGCGGCTCTCCGGCGGCCAGCAGCAGCGGATCGCGATCGCCCGCGCGCTCTACCACCAGCCCGCCGATCCTGCTCTTCGACGAGGCGACGAGCGCGCTCGACACCGAGTCCGAGCGGGCGGTCAAGCAGAACCTCGACGAGCTGCTCGACGGCCGCACGTCGTTCGTGATCGCCCACCGGCTGAGCACGATCCGCGACGCCGACCGCATCCTCGTGCTCGAGCGCGGCCGGCTCGTCGAGCAGGGCACGCACGACGAGCTGATGGCCCGGCAGGGGCTCTACTACTACCTCGCGAGCCAGCAGCTCGAGCTCTGACCTCGGGGCTGGCCTCCGGGGACCGGCCCCGGCGGCCTCGGGTGGCTCTTTCATCGCTCCTCCCTCCTCCGCGGTCACTGCTGCATCCTTGGATCGTGCGTAGGGTCGGCGTACATGGGCGGGCAACCGTGATCGATGGCTTCGGGGCGCAGTTCGTAGTGCCAGGGTTCGTTGCTGTAGATCTGGCACAGCCCGTACTCGGCGCCGTGCTCGGACAGCCACGCCGTGGCATCGGAGGGCCCGATGTCGACCGCGTCCCCCGACACGTGAGCAGACGTGTTGGGGGTGGCCACCCATCGGGCAGCTTCCTCTTCTGAGCCGTACTTCGAGACCGCCTCATGGAGTAGTTGTTCCTGGTACTCCGGGGAACGCCAGCCACTATCGACGAAGAACTCGACCCCGTCGTCCGCGGCATCAGTTGCAGCCTGGCGCAGGGCACCGAGGAGAGCTGGATCGAGGTTGGCCACACCCGGAATCTCGTCATCGAAGACCGTCGTGCCGTCGGGGACGGCACCGTCAGCCTCGCCAAGCGCACCACGGTGCTCACGGCGAAGGACGGCGTCGCCTGCCAGGCGCACGGTGCTCACTGCGAAGGACGTCGATGGGTGATGCGGCCGTCGAGGACGAGGACGCCAGCAACTGGTAGCCGAGGGCTGCGGCGATCGCCGCGATGACGACGAGCAGGCCGGCGACACGGATCCTGCGAATCCGAATCCGACGGGTCGTTGTTCGTGCTGGTTCGCTGTAGGTCATGCCTCCAGTCAAGGCAGCGTGGTGTTGCCAGCACGTATCTGGTTTTCGATATGCCGACGATATGCGCCAGCTCGTAGCATCGGAGCATGCGTGTGTTGATCGTCGAGGACGAGCCCTACATGGCGGAAGCCATCCGCGATGGCCTACGCCTGGAAGCGATCGCGGCAGACATCGCAGGTGACGGCGACACCGCTCTGGAGCTGCTGAGCGTCAACGCCTACGACATCGCCGTCCTCGACCGAGACATCCCCGGACCCACCGGCGACGAGATCGCCAAACGCATCGTCGCCTCCGGCAGCGGCATGCCGATCCTCATGCTCACCGCTGCCGACCGTCTCGACGACAAGGCCACCGGGTTCGAGCTCGGCGCCGACGACTACCTCACGAAGCCGTTCGAACTCCGAGAGCTCGTGCTCCGTCTCAGAGCGCTCGACCGCAGGCGCGCCCACAACAGGCCGCCCGTGCGAGAGATCGCAGGTCTGCGGCTGGATCCGTTCCGCCGAGAGGTCTACCGCGACGGCCGCTACGTCGCGCTGACCAGGAAGCAGTTCGCAGTGCTCGAAGTCCTCGTCGCTGCCGAAGGCGGTGTCGTCAGCGCCGAAGAGCTCCTGGAACGGGCGTGGGATGAGAACGCAGACCCGTTCACCAACGCCGTGCGCATCACGGTCTCGGGACTGCGCAAACGGCTCGGCGAACCCTGGATCATCGCCACCGTGGCCGGCGTCGGCTACCGCATCGACACTGCAACCGGACACCGGGCGTGAGGGAGGAGACCGTGGATAGAGCCCCTGGTTTGAGCGTTCGCCTCAAACTCACCCTCAGCTACGCCGGGTTCCTCATGCTCGCAGGTGCCTTGATGCTCGCCGCCGCGTGGCTCGCCGGCCAGCCCGGGCAATCGTTCGAGTTCCTCCTGCGATACGTACCCGACGGTGTGATCAGCACCCTCGGTGGCTTGGTGCCCGGGAACCACTCCTTCCTCCTGCGCGCTTTCGCTCCGGCCGCGGCCATCGTGCTGGCGTTCCTGCTGGTGTTCGGTCTCCTGGGAGGATGGCTTCTCGCCGGCCGCATGCTCGCCCCCCTGACTCGCATCACAGACGCCACACGCATGGCCGCGACCGGATCGCTCTCCCACCGAATCCGGCTACCGGGCCGCAGAGACGAGTTCCGCGAGCTCGCCGACGCCTTCGACACCATGCTCGCGCGGCTCGAAGCACACGTCGCCGAACAGCAGAGATTCGCAGCCAACGCCTCCCACGAACTGCGCACCCCGCTGGCGATCACGCAGACACTTCTCGACGTCGCCCGCAACGATCCGAACCGCGACACCGGCGAGCTCGTCGACCGCCTCCACGCCGTCAACACCCGAGCGATCGACCTCACCGAAGCATTGCTCCTGCTCAGCCGCGCCGACCAACGGTCCTTCACCCGAGAACACGTCGACCTGTCCCTCATAGCGGAAGAAGCCACCGAAACGCTCCTCCCCCTCGCAGAAAAACGCGGCCTCACCATCGAGACCTCCGGCGACATGACCCCCACCATCGGCTCACACGCGCTCCTGCTGCAGTTGACGACGAACCTCGTGCACAACGCGATCGTCCACAACCTGCCCGAACAGGGCACCGTGTGGGTCACGACCAGCGTTCACCCCAAGAGTGTGGTGCTCACCGTCGAGAACACCGGCGAGAAGCTCACCCCACAGTTGGTTGCCACGCTTGCCGAGCCGTTTCTTCGCGGCACCGAACGCATACGCACCGACCACGCAGGTGTCGGCCTCGGCCTGGCAATCGTCAAGAGCATCACCCAAGCACACGACGGAACCCTCACCCTCACCCCCCGGGCCGCCGGCGGGCTCCGCGTCACGGTGCAACTACCCGCCGCGCCACCGCACCCACGAGGCGTCTCGCCAGCGAGCGAACGGTTTGGGGACAGGTCTTGGGGACAGGTACCGGGTTCCTCAGGCCCGCCCGGAGCGTCTCGAGGAAGAGGTAGACAGAGCCCCGAAGGCGCATAGATCCACGGAAAAGAAGGCGGGAGCCGGCCTCCTCGAACCCTCCCCTGAACACGCTGGCAAGAGGGGTCGAACCGCTCGGTCCGTCACCGGCTTCGATCTTGCCTGCTCAGAGCCGGTTCACGTTATCCGGGGTGACGCGTTCGACCGACCCACTCACCGCGTCCCGATCTACCGGTAGCGACGTTGAGGCGATTCCGAGGTGGCGGATCGCGGCGATCGCGAGCACGTGCGGGCGAGCTGCCGTACTGCGGTCGGTCGAGTGGCCTGCGCGACGTGCCCTCGCTTTTCACGCTCCGAGCCCTGCTACGCGGCGTGTGAGCGCTGCGAGCTCGCGGTTGAATCGCTCGGGCTCCTCGAGGTGCGGTACGTGGCCGACGCCGTCGTACCAGGACGCTTCGGCGGCCGGGCAGGTGGCGAGGACGTGCTCGGCCATCGCCGGGAGGACGACGGTGTCCGCCCGTCCCTGCGTGACGAGCAGCGGCACCTCGAGCGCGCGCAGCACGTCGTCGCAGTCGATCTCGCGGGCGGCGAGGTTGGCGCGGATCGCGGCCGGCACGACGACGTTCCAGCAGACCGCCGTCTCGAGCTCGTCGTCGGGCACCGGCCGCACGATGCAGGCCCGCACGAAGGAGCGCATGGCACGCATGTTCGTCGGCAGGTCGTCCGCCGTCGCGGCCACGAAGTGGTCGAGGAAGCCCGGTCGATCAGCGTGCCGAAGGCGGCCTCGCCCAGCTTGACCGCGCCCTCGACGAATTGATCGCCGCGACGCGCTCCTGGCCGTACGCGCGCACGTAGAATCGTCCCGACGTCGGCGCCCGCGCGCTGCAGAAACCCACGCCTGCTGTAGCGCCCGCTCACGTGCGTACGCGGCGCGTCAGATCAGCCAGCTCGCGGTTGACGCGGTCGGGCTCCTCGAGATGCGGCAGATGACCGATGCCGTCGTACCAGGACGCCTCGGCGGCGGGACACGTGGCAAGGACGTGCTCGGCCATCGCTGGCAGCACCACCGTGTCTGCCCGACCCTGCGTGACCAACAGCGGCACCTCGAGAGCGCGGAGCACGTCGTCGCAGTCGATTTCGCGGGCTGCGAGATTGCCACGAATCTGCGCCGGCACCACGATGTTCCAGCACAGCGCCGTCTCGAGGTCCTCGGCCGACAGCGGCTTCGACGCGCAGACCTTCACGAAGGAGCGCATCGCACGGATGTTCGTCGGCAGGTCGTCGGCGGTGGCGCCGACGAACTGGTCGAGGAAGCCCGGGCCGATCAGCGTGCCGAAGGCTGCCTCGCCCAGCTTGACGGCGCCTTCGATGAAGTTGATCGCCGCGATCCGATCCTGGCCGTACGCGCGCACGTAGTCGCAGATGACGAAGGCGCCGTACGACCAGCCGACGAGCACCGGCCGGTCGAGACGCAGCACGTCGATGATCGCCGCCAGGTCGTCGGCCCAGAGCCTGCCGTCGGTGTAGTGCTCGGGTTCGAGCGGCGCCTCCGACATGCCGTGGCCGCGGAGGTCGCAGGCCACGAGCCGGAACTCGTCGGCGAGCGCGCTCTCGTACTGCTTCACCCAGCAGAGGTGGTTCTGCGACCAGCCGTGAAGGAACAGGATCGGCGGCCCGTCCACCTTGCCCCACTCGCGCACGTGCAGCCGCAGGCCGCCGCCGCCTCGCACCGTGTGCGTCTTCATCCAACCGGTCAGCTCCTGCTCTGTCCCGGGCTGTGCGACCGCTGTCATCTCTCTCGCCTCCTCGTCGTTCGTCGTATCGAAGGGGTGCTTACGAGCGCCTTTCGAGCCGAAGCGTTCGGACTTACGGCCGGAGTGGCAGCTGCGTGATCCAGTAGGGCGTGGTCGGCTCCGGCGGCGTCGTGAAACGCAGGTTGACCGCCCACAGTCGGCCCGCGGCGACCGTCGCGGTCGAGGGGATGTCGAAGCTCGGGTCGGTCAGGTCGCCGAGGACGACGCCGCCGGTCAGTCGCGCTCTGAGCGAGACCACGGTGACCCGGTTCTGGAACGGGCGGACCACGTAGAGCGTGTGCCCGAGCAGCTCGAGCCCGTCGGGGTAGCCGAGGTTGACTCCGCCGAGGTCGAGCTCGGCGGCGACGCCGGTGGCCGGGTCGACCCGGAAGAGCTTGCCCGTCGAGGACTGCGCCACGAGCAGGACGCCGTCCTCGGCCACGATCCCGTTCAGGTTGAAGCCCGGCGTCTGCACGAAGTCGCCGCTGACCGGCAGGATCGCTCGCCGCCGAGCGGCGGCGGGAGCGACGCCGTCCTTGCGGCAGCGGGATCACGACCAGCTGCGGGAAGCCCGAGTCGGTCACGTAGACCGCCTCACGGGTGACCGCGACGTCGTTCAGCAGCCCCACTCCGGGCGGCTGATACGTCGCGAGCAGCGCCCCGCTCGAGGCGTCGTACACGCGCACGTCGCCGCTCCCGTTGAGGGGCGGCCCGACGCCTGCGACCCAGATCCGGTTCCGGCCGGCCTCGTAGGCGATCCCGGCGGACGCGCGCCCCGGCGCGCCAGGCGCGAGCACCGCTCCCGACCCGGTTCGAAGATCGCCCCGCCAGATCGCCCCGTCCGTCATGGAACCGACGAAGAACGACGTGCCGCGCCCGCTCTCGATGCCCTCCGGGAAGAACCCGTTGGGCAAGTCGATGCGAGCCGGGAAGTTGCCGCTCTGCCCGGCCGGCGAAGCGCCGACGGCAGGCGAGAAGGCGAGGAACGCGGATACAGCGACCAGCGCTACGAAACGCGGCATCGTCGTGTGTCTTCTCGTCATCGTGGACCTCCTTGGGCGCGTCGCGTCCAGTCCTGGCTGGGCGGCGAGAAGCCGGTCCGCGTCTGTGCTCTGTGCAGCCGATGTCGTCGCTCGCCTCGTGTTCGTCGGATCGACCGGATCGTCGCCGTCGACGAGCGTGAGCGCATCGGGCGGAGCGCTTTATCTTCTGCCCCCGCTATGCGTATCTTCGGTGGGTCGGGTCCTTACGCCGCCCGACGAGCTGCGGGTGGGAGTGCGCGATACTGGCCGGCGTGATGGCTCGCGCGAGCGAGGTCTTCGTCGGACGTGTACGCGAGCTCGGGGAGCTCGAGCGCGCTGTCGATGCGACCCGAGCCGGAAGCGGTGCGACGATCCTCGTCGCCGGGGAAGCCGGCATCGGCAAGAGCCGACTCGCGTCCGAGCTCGCGGGACGTGCCCGCAGCGCCGGGTTCGAGATCCTGCTCGGGCGCGCGATCGACTTCGTCGGCGCAGAGCTGCCGTATCAGCCGTTCCTCGAGGCCCTTCGTCCGCTCGGGGAGCCTCGGCCGGTCGACGAGCCGAGGGCCGGCTCGCAGCTGCAGGTCTTCGAGAACACGCTCGCGCTGCTCACCGACAGAGCAGCCGCCGCACCGGTGCTGCTCGTGCTCGAGGACCTCCACTGGGCCGATACCTCGACGCTCGATCTCACCGTCTTCCTCGCGCACAACCTCGACAGCCGGGCGGTCTTGCTGCTCGCCACCTACCGCGCGGACGAGCTTTCCTCGGCGGAGCGCATGCGCCGGCTCGCGGAGGGGGTTCGTCGCTCGGGCTCGGCGCTTCTCCTCGAGCTCGGGCCGCTCGAGTCCGAGGAGCTGACGGCGCTGCTCGCGGCCCGCTCCGACTCTCCCCTACCGGCGACGCTGACCGACACGATCGTCGCCCGCTCGGAAGGAAACCCCTTCTTCGCCGAAGAGCTCCTCGCGGCTGCGAGCGACCGAGCGCGGCGAGCTTCCGCGTGGTCTGCGCGACCTGCTGCTGCAGCGCGTGGATCGGCTCGACGGTCAGACGCAGAGCCTTTTGCGAGTGGCGTCGGCCGTCGGACGCGACGTCGGGTACGCGCTCCTCTGCGCTGTCGCGGGACTTCGCGAGGCGGAGGTGCGCCAATCGCTGCACCAGGCGGTCGAGCACGGCGTCCTCGTCGCCGATCAGCCGACGAACAGCTTCCGTTTCCGCCACGCGCTCCTCGCGGAAGCCATCTACACGACGATCCTGCCCGGTGAGCGCGAGGAACTGCACGCGCGCATCGCCGAAGAGCTCGCGCGCAGTGGAGCGGCAGCGGCGGCGGAGCTGGCACCCCACTGGGCGGCGGCGGGTCGCAGCACGGAAGCGCTCGCCGCGTCGGTCGAGGCGGCGCGGCAAGCGGCGGCGGTCTTCGGCCTCGCGGAGGCTCTCTCCCACCTCGAGCGGGCGCTCGCGCTCTGGCCCGCGGTGCCGGACGCGGCCGAGCTCGTCGGGCTCGACCTCGCCGAGCTCTGCTCGTGGGCAAGCGAGCTGGCCAGCCAAACGGGCGCGGCGCCGCGCGCGCATCGAGCTTGGCCGGCGCGCGATCGAGCTCGTCGGCGACGCAGACCCGCACCGTTCGGCGCTCCTGCACGTGCGGCTCGGCGAGTATCTCTACGAGACCGGCAGCAACGACGCCGGATTTGCCGCAGTCGAGCGCGCGGTCGAGCTCGTGCCGGCGGAGCCGCCCTCGCCTGAGCGGGCGTACTCGCTGGGGTCGCTCGCGGGGGTATTGATGGTGGCCTGGCGCCATGCGGAGTCGTTGCCGATCGCCGAGCAGGCGCTTGCGCTCGCTCGGCGTGTCGGCGCACCCGAGGCAGAGGTTCGAGCGCTCACA
Source organism: uncultured Actinomycetes bacterium (assembly GCA_963833255.1). Classification (GTDB taxonomy): domain Bacteria; phylum Actinomycetota; class Thermoleophilia; order Gaiellales; family Gaiellaceae; genus 3-1-20CM-4-69-9. The sequence goes on along the minus strand of CAWHXK010000046.1, from coordinate 42,348 downwards.
GTGCTCGGCGTGCGACCTCGCCCACCTGGGCCGCGCCGAGGAGGGTCTCGCCCAGATTCGTCCGACGCTGCAGCTCGCCGAGGAGGTCGGTGATCGCGTCGGCCTGGAACGGGCGTACGGCAATTTCACCGATGTGCTGACCAGGCTGGGCCGGCCCCGCGAGTCGGCGCGACTGGGGCAGGAGGGGCTCGAGGCGATTCGCCGCTACGGGATCACGAGCACCCTGCTCACCTGCAATCAGATCGAGGCGCTGCTCGCGATCGGCGACTGGGACGAGGCCGACAGGCTCAGCGCCGCCGCGCTCCGCGGTATCCCCTCGAGCTCCCGGTCCTCGCTCCTCACCGTCCGCGCGGAGGTCGAGATCGGCCGCGGCGAGTTCGACGCGGCGCGGGCGCACCTCGAGGCGGCGGGCGCCGACCTGTTCGAGTACCGCATGCTCGGCCTGTACGACTGCTACCGCGCAGACCTCGCGCTGTGGGAGCGTCGCTGGACGGACGCTGCGGCGGCCATCGACGAGGGGCTGGCTCGCGCGCGCCAGCATGAGGCGGCCCAGATCCGCGTCCAGCTCTGCGCGACGGCCCTGCGCGCGCAGGCGGAGCTGGCGGCGCTCGCACGCGCCCGCCGGAACGGCGACGCTCTCCGCGGCTGGCTCGATCGCGCACGCGAGCTGATCGCGAATCGCGCGCGGCGCCGCTGCCGATGCCGCGCCGATCACGCCGAACGCGGCGGGCTGGCTGGCCCTCGCCGAGGCCGAGTACGAGCGCGCCGACGGGGTCGCCCGGCCCGAGTCGTGGTCGGAGGCCGCAGCGGCCTGGGAGCACCTCGAGCGCCCGCCGCTCGCGGCCTACTGCCGCTGGCGCCAGGCCGAGGCGCTCGTCGCCGCCGGCGCGCCCCGCGCCGAAGCGAGCGTGCCGCTCAGAGACGCCTACGCCGTCGCGGCCCGGATCGGAGCGCAGCCCCTGCTGAACGAGCTCGAGCTGCTTGCCGAGCGAGCGCGGCTTGATCTGACGCCACCGGAGGCAGACCCACACCACGCGACGCAAGGCCTCGAAGAGCCGCTCGGGCTCACGCCGCGCGAGGCAGAAGTGCTGACGCTCGTCGCCCGCGGCCTGACCAACCGCGAGATCGCCGCCACGCTCGTGATCAGCGTCAAGACCGCAGGCGTGCACGTTTCACACATCCTGCGCAAACTCGATGCGCCGAACCGGGTCGAAGCCGCCGCAATCGCCCACCGCCTCCTCCCGCCACGCGGCGGACGGCGCGAGCTCGAGTCCTGACACGAGCCGAGATCCGACGGACGGCGAGGTCGGTGGACCCATCGACGGCACGAACGTCCCGTTCGTCCGTTGTCAAGACAGTGGACAGGCCGTGCGAACGAGAGGCGAACATCAGCCCGTCCACGCGCTCACGCGGAGGTGGTCGACGGTTCGAGCCCGTCAGACGGCTCGTCGCTTAGCTTTCTATCTCCGGCCGTTGTTGTCGGCGTTGACGCCGTGATCCTCTTTCGCCGCACCACTGGGCGCGCCCGGATCCTCCGCCTATACAAGAGAAGAAACCGGGCGCTAGGGCCCCCGGCCCGCGCGACCAGGCGAACGCCAGCCCTGCCCCGAACGCGCCTCAATCCTGCCCGCCGTGCTCACCCCGTCAACCCCGCTCCGCGAGGTCGGCGCTCCGCGCCTTGACGGGCCTCCGCCCGCCGGACAGACGGCACTTATCGGAGCAGCACGGTGGCGGCAGGATCACCCATCAGTCTGCCGTCCCGCATAGCAAGCCTCCGCGGTGCCCGAGCCGCAAGCGTGGAGTCGTGCGTCGCCACGATCACGGTAGCATCGTGGCCGCTCGCGAGATCTGCGAGGAGTTCGATCACGTCGGCACCGGTCTCGGAGTCGAGGTTGCCGGTGGGCTCGTCGGCGAGGATCACGCGGGGCCCGACGACGAGGGCCCTGGCGATTGCGACGCGCTGCTGCTCCCCACCGGAGAGGTGTGCGGGGAGATGGGAGGAGCGATCGGCGAGGCCGACCTCCTCCAGCAGTGCCAGGGATCGTTCACGCAACTCCGTCGAGCTTCCTCGTACCGGGGCGAGCGCTGCCTCGACGTTTTGGAGGGCGGTCAGGGTCGGGATCAGATTGAACTGCTGAAAGACGAAGCCGAATGCCTTCAGGCGCAGCTCGGCCAGCTCGCCGTCACCGAGGACGCCGAGGTCACGTCCCTCGAAGAAGACGTTGCCGGAGCTCGCGCGGTCGAGTGCGCCGAGCAGCTGGAGGAGCGTGGTCTTGCCTGATCCACTCGGCCCTTCGAGCGCCACGAACTGGCCGGCTTCGATCTGCAGGTCGACGCCTGCAACAGCCTCGATGATCGCCGGGCCACGCTGGAAGAACCGCTTGGCCTCTTTGACGTCGTAGAGCACCGTGCCCGTCTCCATTACTCGACCTGTCTCAACGCGTCGGCGGGACGGAGCCGTGAGGCGCGGAACGCGCCGGCCGCACCGGCGAGCAGGCCGCCGACGACAGCGAGCAGGAATCCCAGCAGCAACACGCCGACCGCGATGGGCGCGGTGAGCGCGACCTGATCGCTCACGGAGCGGGCGGTGACCTGCCCGAGACCGAAGAACCCGTCGCCGCCCCCGGTGCTCGAGCTGGCCGTCAGCGTCGGGCCGAAGGCACCGATTGCGGCGGTCACGGCGATGCCGAGGATGACGCCGACGAGACCTCCGAGGATGCCCTGGGCGAGCGACTCACCCATCACCTGGCGCACGACGAGCCACTGCGTCCAACCGAGCGCCTTGAGCGTGCCTAGCTCGCGCACGCGCTTCCCGACCGACGAGAGCGTCAGGAGCACCGCAAGCAGGAACGCAGCGATCGCCGCGAGCACGGCGAGCGCCGTTCCGAGTCGCTTCGAGAGGCTCGCTGCATCGACGAGCGAGCCGCTGATCGAGTCGGCGACCTGCTTCGCGCTCGCGACCTGCGCCCGCGGGTAGAGCGTCTCGATCTGCTTCTGCACGTCGCCGACCGATGCCCCGTTCTCGGCCCGGACGAGGAGGACGTTGACGGAGCCCTTCTGGCTCGCGAGCACCTGAAGCTGCGGGAGTGAGATGTAGACATCGGCGGTCTGGCCACCGAGCGGCGGCCGCACGAGGCCGACCACGGTGAACGTCGTGCCGTTGAGGTCGAGCTTCGAGCCGACCTTCAGGTCCTCGCGACTCGCGTAGGTGCTCGAGAGCAACGCCTCGTGGACGCCGGCGCCCTTGCTTGCAGCGATGAACCGGCCGCTCGAGACGAGCGACGCGGTGACGACGCCGATGTCAGGGGTCGTCGGATCGACGCCCGCGATCGTGTAGGTAGAGCTTTTGATGTTCGTCTGCGGCGGATTGACGACCTGCTGCAGCGTCTGCTCCGGCGTCGTGATCGTGGCGCGGAAACGCTGCAGCCGCGCCGGCAGGCACTTGGCAAACGCACTTCGGTCGCCTCCACCACCGGCGGCTCCGCCGCCACCGAGCCCTCCGCCCCCTGGCCTCCGACCGGAGGGCCACCCTGACCGTCCTGAGCGCCGCCGACCGTGATGCCGGCCTTCTGCAGACACGTTTGCATCGCTGCGAACTCGGCTGCCGTCGGACGCGGAATCCGCCGGTTGACCTGGATCTGCTGACCGCCCGCCTTGATCTTCGCCACGATCTTCGGCACTGTGCCGGACTGGTGTACCGCAGCGAGCACGAGCCCGCTCGAGACCGATGCGACGCCGTCGACCTTCGCGATCTGGGCGGCGGTCGTCTCGGGGAACGTCAGCTGCGTCCCCGGCAGGAAGAAGTCGTGGACGAACTTGTCGCCGGGCTTGCCGAGCTTCGAGAGATCCGTGATCACCGACTGATTCGCCTCGATCACCTCGCGGCCACTACCGCCAAAGCCACCACCACCGGGGCCGCCACCCTGCGAAGCGTCCTGCGTCTGTGGCGCGAGCGTCACGGTGAGATCGGTACCAATGCTCGAAAGGGGATTAAGCGCCTTCGCCTGGGCCTTGTCGAGCCCACGCGACAGAGCCGACACGGCGATCACGAGCGAGACACCAACCGCCAGGCCTAGAACCGTGAGGATCGTGCGGCTCTTGCGCCGCACCAACTCGCTCCTCAGATAACCGAAGAAGAACATGTGCAGCGATTCAAGCAGCCGGGCCTAAGAACTACCTGAAAGTTTCACGAGGAAATGCCGCGACTGGAGCCGAGCAAAGAAGGTCAAGCAGCTCTTCCACATGTACAGGGCCCGCGTTTCCCGATCTGCGCATGAAGGTGCAGGACGTCCTCGTGAGCGGTGATAAGGCGGTCGCGCGCGCCCGTGCGACCGGAACGCACCAGGGCGAGTTCCTGGGCATGGCCGCCACCGGCAAGAGCGTCAACGTCCAGTTGATCGACATCACCGGTTCGGCGCCGATGGCCTTGCCTGCGAGCACTGAGGCGTCTTCGACGCGCTGATGATGATGCAGCAGCTGGGCACTATCCCGCAAAGTTCCCTGGGATAGATCCATCGGCCTTGCCGCCCGTCTCGGACGCAGCAGCGACTGGGGCGACACTGCATGAAGTTTCGAGCGACATTCCCGCACCGCTCGAGGCTTCGCCGCGCAGCCCAGACCCTTGCTGCAGCGAGGACTCCTGCAGCTCCTTGATCTCCGCCACGAACGAGCCCGACGTCGACCGCTTCGCCGAGTTCGCATCCGAGTTCGTCGACCAGGCCGACGTTCCCGACGACCTGCCACCGCGCACCGGCTGCTGAAGCGGCCGGCGATCGCAAGCTCGCCAAGACCTCCGCCGGCCTTAAGCCTCCCGTCGTACGCGACTGAGTCGAGACGACGCGGTCAACCAGAGGATCCGACGCGCCGATCGTGACCAGACGGCTACCGTTCGAGGCCTGTGGACTGGTCGTTGTTCCATGCACTCAACGACTCGCTCCGTCACAACGACGGCGCTCAAGACACGGCCCAGATCTTCAATGCCTGGGCGATCTTCGCCCTGATCGGCCTGGCCGGCCTGATCTGGTTCGCAGCACGTCCCGGAGGCTCGGAACGTTCGAAGCTTGCCGCTCTTTCCGCGGCCGTCTCGTCCGCGCTCGCGCTGCTGGTCAACGCGCTGCTCGGACAACTCTGGTTCCATGACCGGCCCTTCGTCGACCACCCACACGCCACGCTCCTGCTCGTGCGGCACGGTGCCGACAACTCGTTCCCAAGCGACCACGCGAGCGTCGCCTTCGCGGCCGCGTTCGCGGTGCTCGCCTTTCACCGCCGGCTCGGCGTCTTCCTGGTGCTCGGTGCCGCCGCGATCGGGATCGACCGGATTCTCATCGGCGTCCACTACCCCGTCGACGTGGCTGCCAGCCTGCTCGTCGGGCTTTCATCGGCCTCGCTCGTTGTGACCCTCGGCCGACCTTACGTCGACTGGGCAGTCCGGCAACTCAGCAAGCTTTCCGACCCGCTCGTCGCCGGCGCACGCGACAGGATCCGACGCTCGTGAGAGGGCGCCTGCTGACAAGGCGGTGCTGATCGCGTGCAGCGTCACGGCGCCGGCCTCGCGAAGCGACCGGATCATTGCAATCAAGCGTGACCGCGACGACGAGGGCGCCGGCCAGGCTCCCGTCGACGCTTGCTGGTGAGCGCCGGCCGACGGAGCCTTCGCCATCGTTCGCGTCTGGTTCGGTTCGGCCACCACACGAATGGCACGACGTCGCGCGCTCCGCCGCCAGCGAGGCAGCGTGACCTCGATCGCGACATCGCCCTGCCGGACGATCAGTTCTTCCGCCCACACGCTGGTGGGACCAGCGTCGTCGCGCCACTGCCGATCCGTGTCGCGATCGGCGATCGCCTCGCGAGGGCGGCCCATATATAAGGAGAGGACCGCGCGGGTGGCGTTCGTTCGACTCCGGATCAGTCAGGCCGAATGGCGAGGAGATGGGTTAGCCGTCACAGACCGCGATCAGAAGCAGCGCGCGCGGATCGCGTACGTCTTCAGCGCGGAAGACGCCGCGCTGGTCGCACCCACACCCGCTGAGCGAGGCGTGTGACGGCGGAGTACGAACGTTGCCGGTGGCAAGGGCATGATGCGCTTAGATCACACAAATTTGTGTGATCTCAGTTATATCTGTATACTGTCGTCATGCCAACCGACGCTGAGATCACCTTCGCCGACCACATGGGCCGGTTCTACGCCCGCCGCTTCTCCTTCCCGCCGATGGTGGGTCGCCTGATCGGCTATCTCGCCGTCTGCGATCCTCCGAATCCGACGATCGGCGAGCTGGCCGAAGCCCTGCTCGCCAGCCGCAGCGCGATCGCGGGCGCGGTGAAGGTCCTGGAGACGATCCATGTGGTGCAGCGCTCGCGCGTCGCCGGCGAGCGGATGGACCGCGTCCGCATCGACCTCACTTCGCAGCAGTCGCTGGGAATGGACGTCTCGGAGTACGAGGAGATGCGGGAGCTGGCGCGGGAGGGCCTCGAGGTCCTCAGCGACGCTCCGCTGGAGCGGCGGGCGGCGCTGCTGGAGATGTCGGCGTTCGCCGAGTTCCTCGTCGAGCAGATGCCGAAGCTCAGACAGGAGTGGGAAGCGCGGCGCCAGGCGCTCGTCGCGTCAGGCGACTTGCCCGAAGAGCGCCCTGGCCAACGGAGGCACCCATGACCGATACACATCAACCCGCCGTCGTCGTGACCGGCGTGCGGAAGTCGTTCGGCGAAACCGCCGTGCTCGACGGCGTCGACCTCACGGTGACCGAGGGAACGATCTTCGCGCTCCTCGGCCCCAACGGAGCCGGCAAGACGACGATCGTCCGGATCCTCTCCACGCTCATTCCCGCCGACTCCGGCGACGCGCAGGTGGCCGGCCACGACGTCGTCGACGACCCCGACGGCGTGCGCGCCTCGATCGGCGTCACCGGCCAGTTCTCGGCGGTGGACGAGCTGCTGACCGGCAAGGAGAACCTGCAGCTGATGGCCGACCTGAACCACCTCGGCCGCGCCGCCGGCCGCGCTCGCGTCGACGATCTTCTCGCCCGGTTCGATCTCGTCGGACGCGGCCGCCAGGCCGGTGTCGACGTACTCGGGCGGGATGCGCCGCCGCCTCGACCTGGCGATGACGCTGATCGGCTCGCCGCGAGTGATCTTCCTCGACGAGCCCACGACCGGGCTCGATCCGCGCAGCCGCCGCCAGATGTGGGACGGCATTCGCAACCTCGCCGCCGGCGGCGTCACCATCCTCCTGACCACGCAGTACCTCGACGAAGCCGACGAGCTCGCCGACCGGATCGCCGTCCTCGACCACGGCCGCATCGTCGCCGAAGGCACCCCCGACGAACTGAAGCGGCGGATCCCCGGCGGTCACGTCCGCCTCCAGCTCGCCGACCCGCCGACCCTGCGCGCCGCCGCCGCCCTCTTCGACGGCGCGACACCCGACGAGGAACGACTCGTCCTCCGCGTGCCCGGAAACGGCGACGTCGCGTCCCTCCGTCATCTGCTCGAGCAGCTCGACGACGCGCGGATCGCGGTCGAGGAGCTCTCGATCCACAGCCCCGACCTGGACGACGTCTTCTTCGCCGTCACAGGCCAACCGACCCTCGAACAGGAGGCAGCCTGATGAGCACCCTCGCCTACACCGTCAGCGACTCCACCACCATGCTCCGCCGCAACCTGCGGCGCCTGCAGCGCTACCCGTCGCTCACCCTGCTCCTCGTCGGCATGCCGATCGTGTTCCTGCTGCTCTTCGTCTACGTCTTCGGCGGCCAACTCAGCCACGGCCTCGACACCGCCTACGCCGGCGGGCACACCGGGCGCGCCGGCTACCTCAACTACGTCACGCCCGGAATCCTGCTCATGACCATCGCCGCCGCCGTCCAGGGCACCGCGATCGTCGTCGCGATGGACATGACCGGAGGCATCATCGACCGCTTCCGCACCATGGCCATCGCCCGCTCCGCCGTCCTCACCGGCCACGTGCTCGCCAGCCTCATCCAAACCCTGCTCAGCATCGGCATCGTGCTCGGCGTCGCCGTCGCACTCGGCTTCCGCCCCCAGGCCGGCGCGCTCGACTGGCTCGCCGCCGTCGGTCTACTGACGCTGTTCGCGTTCGCGCTCATCTGGCTCGCCACCGCCCTCGGCCTCGCCGCCAAGAGCGTCGAAACCGCCAGCAACACACCCATGTTCCTCACCCTGCTCCCCTTCCTCGGCAGCGGCTTCGTGCTCCTCGCCTCCATGCCGACCGGACTCCGCCAGTTCGCCCACTACCAACCCTTCACCCCCACGACCGAAACCCTGCGCGGACTCCTCACCGGAACACCGATCGGCGCCAACGCCCTCCTCGCCGTCGCCTGGAGCGTCGCCATCGCCCTCGCCTCCTACCTCTGGGCCAGACACCTCTACACCCACAAGCGCTCCGCCTGACGCCGGCCGCTCGCGCCCACGCGGATTCCCCTTCGGACCGTCGCGGGCGCGAAACGGTCCGCCAGCCACAGGCTCATGGCGGAGGGTGACCCTCGATTACAACCAAACCCCCTGCCCGAGGACACGTCCTAAGCTGTTTGAAGAGCGCGATTCAGCAGCGCTCGGCAAAGAGCCGGTGTGCCGCCTACAGGAACAGGTCGTGGTGTCCGGGTCTGTCGCCGTTCTCCACAGAGCAACAGAGAGCACCGCGTAAACCAAAGGAGGAGCGTCCGGCGACCCACCCCGTTCCGTCGCCTGCCGATTCCGTCGCGGTCTGAGCAGGCGCTCGGCGTCTCCAAGACCGCAACGCAGCCCTTCGGGCGAAGATGCCGATGCGGTCGCCAAGCTCCTTCGGCTCGACCGCGGCTGAGCCCCCTCGGCTCGGGTGACTGTGCATCACTGGCCCACGTGAGCCTTGCCTCGCTTGTCAGCCCTCGGCCTCCCCCTCGGCGCGCCAAAGGCCAGCCGGGGCGACCGGAGCGGTGAGGTCTCGCTGTTCCTCCGTGGTTGGCGAGTAGAAGCGTTGCGCGATCGCAGTCGGAACGATCGCGGAGAGAACGACGACCGCGATCAGGAGCGAGAACTGTGTGCGGTCGATGATGTGTGCGCTGAGGCCGTAGAGCGAGGTGATCGTTCCGAAGGTCAGCCCGGTCGACATGAGCAGGGTCGTGAAGACCGCGTGTGGTGATGTGTACCGGCGGGCGAGCGGAAAGACCCCCGTCAGCTTCGGGACCATCTTGCCGACGAAGAGCAGGGCCAAGATGCCGAGGTTGCCCCAGAGCGCGCCTGTCGAGACGTTCATGCCGCTCTTCAGAAAGAAGAAGGGGGTGAGGAAGGCGAAGGCGACGACGCGCATCCTGTCTTGCTCTTGCCGGTGTTGTACGTAGTGGGATGACATGACAAGCCCGAGCACGAAGGCGGGCAGCGCGGCCTGCGAGTTGGCGCGAGTGCCGAGCCACGTCAGCAAGAACAGGCAGGCGAAGACGAGCTTGATCTCGGGCTCGATCACACGGTCGCCGTAGCGAGAGAAGAACCAGGGGGAGAGCTTCGGCAATCCGATAATCAGTCCCAGCGAGACGAGCACGAACGGCAGGATCCAGGGTGTCGGTTTGATGAACAAGACGGTTAGGCCCGCGACTGTCGCGATGTCGGTGACGAAGGTGGCCGACATCAGCCGCTTGCCAACCAGCTCGCGGTTCAAGCCGGTCTCGACCAGCACCGCGTAAACCACGGCGAGGCTGGTCGTCGAGAGCGCGAGGCCGCCGATCTCTGCCTGACGGCGCGACCAATCCAGGGCGTAGAAGCAGAGCAGGCCGACGACGGCGAACGGGGCAAAAAAGCTCACCAGCCCAATCGAGAGCGACGCTTGCCACTCGCGTCGAAACTGCGGCACGTCCACCTCGGCGCCCGCCAAGAACGTCAGCACGATCCCTGCGAACGAGCCGACGAAGCTGAGCCAGCTCGGCACATCGAGGTGGAATGCGTTGCCGACGACGACGCCGAGAAGCAGCTCGATCAGCGCGACCGAGATCCCGAGCTCAATCGAGACCGTTGATGCGAGAAGAATCGTTCCCGCTAGGAGTGCTGCAACCGCGATGTCGCTCATGCCTCTACCTCCATTACGTTGGTAGAGGCCATTGGCTCAGTACGAGCGGTTGATCGGGGGCCCCACCCCGCCTGCTACAGCTCGGATCATATCGACCTCCACAGCTCGTTCGGCAGCGTGTCTGCCGTGGGCTGCCACCCGTTGCGGGAGGTCGCTCTTCTGCGGGGAAGGAGGTCGAATTGCTCGAAATACGCCCAAGTCCTGCGAATCCGAGGGCCCACAGGACGTGACCGGGCGACGCTGACACTTCGCCGTGATCGCAGTCAAGCGTGCGCTCCTCGCGGCATGGGTTGCGGGCTTAGATTGCCGAGAAGATGAGTCTGGCGGCGAGCGCGAGGAGGGCGACGCCGAGGAGGCTCTCGACGAGGCGGCCGCTTGCCCGCAGTGAGAGGCGTGCGCCGAGTTGGGCTCCGAGGACGACGCCGAGCGAGAGCGAGATCGCTCGTCTGACCCCGTGTCCGTGAGCGAAGCTACCCGCGATCACGTGTGTGAGCGCGCCGCTGCCGGCGATGATCGCGAGCACGAAATGCGAGGTCGCCGTTGCGAGGTGGGTCGGGAAGCCGAGCGCACGGACGAGCAGCGGCACGTGCATGACGCCGCCACCGATGCCGAGGAAGCTGGAGACGAAGCCGACGACGACGCTGTAGGCGACACCGCGACGGATCGGCACGTCGTACGCGAAGGTCTGCCCGGACCGGTCGGTCAGCTCCCGTCGAACGAGATGACCCTTGGGCGCCCGCCGTCGACCCGGCTCGCCGCGGAGGAGCCAGACCGCGAGCGCGAGCAGGACGGCGGCCATGACGAGATCGAAGGCGGTGCGGGAGACGCTGCCGACGACGAGCGCGCCGGCGATCGAGCCGGGCAGCGCGGCGGCGGCGAAGGCGAGGCCGCTGCGGTAGTCGATCCGACGCTGACGGGCGTAGGCGGCCGAGCCGGAGGCGGCGTTGAAGAAGACCGCGGTCAGGCTGATCGCGGTCAGCGTCGTCGCCCGTTCGTGCGGATAGAGAAGGAGCAGGATCGGGGTGAGGATGAAGCCGCCGCCCGAGCCGACGATGGTCCCGAACACTCCGACGGCGAAGCCGAGCAGCGCGAGCAGGACGGCGGTTGTCGGCGAGAAGCTCAGCGTTGATCACGGTCGGCAGGCGTTTCCGACGATACGTGTCGGCCGGTGACGATGCGGTTACGCTCCGGCCCTCCGCGGTCGTTCAGCAGCCGGTGCGTGCGGGCAGATCGTCGGGTACCGCGGGCAGGTCGACGAACTCGCGAGCGAACGCCGTGAAGCGCTCGATGTCGGCGAGATTGGAGGCGAGCCCGAGCGAGGCACGGACGGCGCCACCAGAGGGCAGCCCGATCGCCTCGACATAGTCCGAGCGAGGCACGGACGCGCCGCCCGAGGGCAGCCCGATCGCCTCGACATAGTCGTCGATCGTCATCCCTTCGCCGAACTCGCCGCCGACGAGGGTCTCGCGGGAGATGGTGAAGGCGACCTCGCCGGCGCCGGGGTTGCAGAAGCAGCCGGTGCGCAGGGAGATGCCGTGCCGGCGGGCGACGCGGTCGACGTAGCGCTCGTCGACGACGCGACCGTCGGGGTGGAGGAAGTTGAAGGCGATCGTGGCGCCGCGGCGATCGAAGTCGCGCGGCCCGTAGATCGCGGCCGCCGGTGTGCCGTTTGCATGCTGGAGCGAGCCGAGCGCCTCGAGCAGCCAGCTGCCGAGCGCCTCGACGCGAGCGTGGATCGTCTCGATCCCGACTCGCTCGAGCAGGCGCAGGCCGATCTCGACGGCGGGCAGGTTGAGGAAGTTGACGGTGCCGTCCTCGAAGTGGGCAGCGCCGGGGGCGGACTGGTACCACTCGCGCTGCACGAAGGCGGCGACGATCGTGCCGCCCGAGAACCAGGGCCGCTCGAGCTTGGCGAGCGCCTCGCGGCGGGCGAGCAGGCAGCCGACGCCGGTTGGCCAGCCGAACATCTTGTAGAAGGAGAGCGCGACGAAGTCGGGGTGCCACTGGGAGAGGTCGAGCCGGTTGGTCGGGACGTAGGCGGCGGCGTCGAGCAGCACGTCCCAGCCCTGGGCGTGCGCCTGCTCGATCCAGTCGAGTGGGTGCTGGACGCCGGAGAAGTTCGACTGGGCGGGGTAGGCGAACAGGTTGTGGTGCTCGCCCGAGACCTCGGTCAGGTAGCGCGGCAGCAGCTGCTCGTCGACGCGGAGCTCGGGCGGCTCGCTCGGGACGTAGGTCGTCTCGGCGCCGCGGGCGCGGGCGAACTCGCGGATCCCGTTGACCGAGTTGTGGTTGTCGAAGCTGAGCAGGAAGCGGTCGCCGGGCCGGAACGGGTAGGCCTCGCCGACGAGGCGGAGCGCGCCGGTCGCGTTCGGGGTGAAGATGGCGACGTACTCCTCGGGCGAGGCGCGGAAGAACTCGAGCACCGCCGCGCGCGCCCGCTCGACCAGCTCGGTCATCGCCGCCGAGGTCGGATTGAGCGAGTGCGGATTGCCGAAGACGCCCGTCCGCAGCAGCTCGAGGTGCTCGCTCGAGCTGCGAGTCGGCGTAGAGGCCGGCGCCGGTGTAGTCGAGGTAGACGTGGCCGCCCGCGTCGAGGCGGGCGAAGTCGCTGCGGCGGAGCTCGTCGAGGATCGCGGTGTCGGCGTAGCGTGGGTGCGCGCGAGCGAACGCCGCCTCCCGCTCATCTACCGAGGCTGCGAGCTTCGTGTCGAGAGGTGTCGGCTGTGTCACCGTGGCGCCGCTGCCGATTCTGCCCTCACCGGCGGGCGCAGGCCGCCGTTTCGTGCGAGCGCGGCGAGTTCGGCGAGGCCGCCGATCGGGCGGCCGTCGTGCACGAGCTGCGGCACGCTCCGACCGCCGGTGAGCGCCTCCAGCTGGCAGCAGCGCTCGAGGTCGCGGCTGAGGTCGATCTCCTCGAAGGTGATCCCGGCCCGCTCGAGCAGCGCCCGCGCGCGGTCGCAGTCGGCGCAGAAGGGTGCTGTGTAGAGCTGGGCGTGCGGGGCTCACGGCATCGACGTTTGGTTGGCCTCGATCACGGTCTCGATCGGGAGGTCGAGCGAGGCGGAGACGAGGCAGGTCTGCTCGGCCTGCTCGGCCAGCCGGCGCGCCTGTGGCTCGTCGGCTGGGTCGGTCTCGACCGCGAGGCGCAGCGACAGGCGCGTGAAGCCGAAGCGGCCGTCGGCGCGTTTGCCGGCGACGCCGTCGGCCTCGATGGTCAGGCTGGTGTAGGCGAGGCCGGCGCGGGCGGCGAGGCCGGTGAAGGTGACGGCCAGACACGAGGCCGCGGCGGCGACGAAGAAGTCCTCGGGGCTCCAGGTCGTGGGGTCGCTGCCCCGGAACACCGGCGGTGCGGTGATCTCGATCGCCGGCTTGCCCTCCACCCGGGCGGCGACGCGCCGCTCCCCGAGCCACTCGACCTTGACCGGGAAGTGGAACTCCTTCGGACGCACGCTGCTCGTGGCGGCCATTAGTAGAGGGTGGCGGCGAGCTGTCGCCGGTAGCGCATCGTCAGCGGGTGTTCGTGGCCGAGCTCGCCGAACAGGCCGACGGTCAGGGTGATCAGACGTTCCCGCGACTCGCCCTCCGCGGCGCTGATTGCCTCGAGCAGCAACTCGAGTGCCTGTTCGGGCTCGTCCTGTTCGAGCGCCTCGACGACCTCGGGGAGCTCGCCGGATGCCTGGAGCTCGGCGACGAGCTTCTCGGTCGCTGTGGGGCCGGTCAGCTCGTCGAGGAACTGGGCGACCGCCGCCGGCGCCAGCGCGCCGACGAACTCGCGCACCACCTCGCCTTCGCGGAAGGCCTTCACGGCCGGGATGCCCTGGATCTCGTAGCGGAGCGCAAGCTCCTGGTTGGCGTCGACGTCGACCTTGACCAGCGCGAACTCGCCCGGTCGCGACTCGGCCTCGCGCTCGAGCACGGGGCCGAGCATCCGGCAGGGGCCGCACCAGGCGGCCCAGAAGTCGACCACGACCGGCAGCTCGTGGGAGCGCTCGAGCACCTCGCGCTCGAAGCTCTCGCTTGTCACGTCCATATGTTCGTTTCTCCTTTCAGTGCGGCAGCGGTGTCCGACCGCGCGTATTCAGGTGAAGCAGCTTGTAGAGAGGGCAGAAGCCGACCGCGCTCGTCGCGAGCATGATCGCCGCAAGTGCGAACAACAGGATCCCGGCGATCGAGCCGGCGCCGACGACGAAGGCGACGACGATCGCCGCCGGTGCAACGAGGAACGCGCGGAGGGCTCGGTCGGTGGTGTTCATGTTCCTGGACATCTCGGCCTCCTTGCCGTGGTGTGCCTCTCTGTGCTATACAACTCTACAACTATTTCGTTTATTCCTCAAGGAGTAACAGTATGAACCTCCCGCACCCCCTCCCCGATGACCTGGTCGAGCTGATCGCCCGCCGCTTCCGTGTGATCGGCGAGCCGATGCGGATCAAGCTGCTCGACCAACTCCGCGAGGGCGAAGCAACGGTGGGCGAGCTGTCGGCGGCGCTCTCGGCCTCGCAGCAGAACGTCTCCAAGCACCTGTCCGTGCTCGCCGATGTCGGCATCCTCGGCCGCCGCAAGGAGGGCAACCACGTCTACTACCGGATCGTCGACGAGGGCGTCTTCGCGCTCTGCGAAGAGGTCTGCGGCTCCGTCCAGCAGCAGCTGCGCAGCCTGAACGAGCTCGTCAGCAGTGTGAACGCGTGACGGTCGTCGACAGGCCGATCCGCGTCTCTGCGCCGGCGCTCGAGCAGCCGGAGGCGGTCGGCCCGATCGGCAGGCTGGGCCGCTGGGCCGCCGACCACGTCCGCGCCGTCGCGATCGCCTGGGCCGTCCTCGCCCTCGCGCTCGGCCTCTTCGCGCCGAAGGTCGAGAGCGCCCTCTCGGGGGCCGGCTGGCAGGCGAACGGCTCCGAGTCCGTCCAAGCACGGGCGCTCATCCAGCGGAACTTCGCCGGCCTCTCCAGCTCGGCGCTGATGGTCGTCGTCCACTCGCAGCAGCTCACCACGAGCGACGCCGGCTTCCGCACGACGGTCGCTCGCGTCGAGCGGGTTCTGCGCGCGAACTCCCACGTCCGCTCGGTCGTGCCGCCGCACGCGGGCTCGAGCATCTCTGCCGACGGGCACACCGCGGTCGTGATGGCAGGCGCCAACGGGGATCCGACCGCGATGGTCGCCGCCGCCGACACGCTCAAGTCGAAGCTGAAGGACGCCGGCACCCCCGCCGTCAGCGTCTCGCTCACCGGCGCCTCCGGGATGTGGAGCGACTTCAACACCGCCAACCGCAACGCGATGCTGAAGTCGGAGCTCTTCTCCTGGCCGGTGACGATGGCGATCCTCGTGCTCGCCTTCGGCTCGCTCGTCGCCGCCGGGCTGCCGCTGCTGCTGACGATCCTCGGCCTCGTCGCCTCCGCCGGACTGCTCGCGTTGCTCACGCACGGCTTCGAGATCTCGATCTGGGCGATGAACTTCGCGCTCATGTTCGCGCTCGCGCTCGGGATCGACTACGCGCTCTTCATCGTCCACCGCTTCCGCGGCGCCTTCTTCGGCTCCAAACTCTCTGCGCGCGACGCGGTCGCGGTGACGATGGACACCGCCGGCAAGGCCGTCCTCTTCTCCGGCCTGACCGTCTTGATCTCGCTCTCGGCGGTGATGCTCGTGCCCAGCCCCGCCTTCCGCTCGATGGCGCTCGGGATCATGCTCAGCGTCCTCTTCGTGCTCGCCGCAACCTTGACCCTGCTGCCGGCGGTGCTGGCGAAGCTCGGCCCGAAGGTCGACGCGCTCCCGCTCCGCTGGGTGCACTCGGGCGAGCACCGCTCCGCCCGCTTCGCCCGCTGGGGCGAGCGGCTCTGGCGCCACCCCCACCTCTACGGGCCCGCCGCAACCCTGATCCTGGTGCTGCTCGCGCTCCCGATCATCGGACTCAAGACCGGCATGCCCTCGATCAAGGTCGTCCCCAGCCATGACGGCTCCAGGGTCGGCTACACCCAGGTGCAGCAGGCCTTCGGCGCGGGCGCCCCCGGCGCGCTCCAGATCGTCGCCCCACAGCGCGACGCGGCCGCCGTGTCGGCCGCTCGCCCGCCGCGATCCCGGCATCGCCCGCGTCTCACCCGCCCAGCCCGGCGGGAACCGGCTCGCGCTGATCCAGGCAGTTCCGACGACGGATCCTTCGAGCTCGGCGACCGGGCACACGATCGACCGACCTCCGTGCCGCACTTGCCGGCCGGCGCGCTCGTCGGCGGCGCCGCCGCCGAGAACCACGACCTCGAGCGTGCGCTCGCCGCCAGGACGCCGCTCGTGATCGGCGGTCGTGCTCGCGCTCGGCTTCCTGCTCCTCCTGGTCGCGCTGCAGGCGCCGCTGATCGCGGCGCTCGGCGTCCTCACCAACCTGCTCGCGACCGGCGCTGCCTTCGGGATCGCGCGGCTGATCTTCCAAGACGGCCACGGCGCAGGGCTGCTCGGCTTCGAGTCCCAGGGCTTCCTCGACGCCTGGGGGCCGGTCTTCTTCTTCGCGATGATCTTCGCGATCTCGATGGACTACACCGTCTTCCTGCTCTCCTCGGCCAAGGAACACTTCGACCGCTCCGGCGATCCCCGCGAGGCAACGATCGGCGGGCTCGCCCACTCCGGCCGCGTCATCTTCGCCGCCGCCGCCGTCATGGTCGCCGTCTTCTTCACCTTCGCCCTCTCCGGACCGCTCCCACCCAAGGAGATGGGCGTCATCCTCGGCATCGCCGTCTTCCTCGACGCGATGCTCGTCCGGTTGATCCTGATCCCCACCCTGCTTCGCGTCTTCGGCCGCCACGCCTGGGCGCTGCCGCGCTGGCTCGACCGGATCCTGCCCGACGTCAGGTTCGGCCACGGCCAGGCAGCGGCGAGGCTCGGCGCCGAGCTCGTGCCGGCACGTGAGCAGACGCCCAATCCCTAAGGAGGCCGCCAGTGCGACTCTTCAAGCGCCCGAACCAGGTTGAGCCGAGGCGCGCGGCGGCGCAGCTCGAGCGCGGCCAGGTGGTCGTGCTCGACGTGCGCGAGACGATCGAGTGGAAGGCGGGGCGGATCCCCGGGGCGCTGCACATCCCGCTCGCGCACCTCCCCTCTCGACGGCGCGAGCTTCCCCGTGATCAGACGATCGTCACCGTCTGCCGCAGCGGCCACCGCAGCGGCCTCGCAGCCCGCGGGCTGCGACACGCCGGCTACCGGGTCGAGAACCTCGACGGCGGCATGAAGGCCTGGGCCCGCGCGCGCCTGCCGCTCGACCCGCCCGGCGGCCGGGTGCTTTGAGCCCGTGAGCGGGGCACTTCTCGCCCTGCCCTTCGGCCTCGGAATCGGGTTGCTGCTCGGCCTCATCGGCGGCGGCGGCTCAACTCATCGGCCCTCCTGCTTCTCGCGATCGCGGTCTTCCTCGTCGCCAAGAACGCGGCCACCGCTGTTGAGGACCCAGGCTCAGGCGTTGCCGGCGCGCTCGACGACAGCGCCCAGGCGCTCCTTCACCTCGGCGGCGACCGGGGCGAGTTGATCGTTGCCGGCGATCGAGAGCATCCGCTCCGGGTCGATCGCGGAGATCTGAGTCTCACCCTCCCGCTCGTAGACGACGACGTTGCAGGGCAGCAGCACGCCGAGGTCGGGCTCGGCCTGCAGCGCTTGGTGAGCGAGCGCAGGGTTGCAGGCACCGAGGATCACGTACGGGTCTCCCTCCACGCCCAGCTTCTCTTGCATCGTCGCTTGCACGTCGATCTCGCACAGCACCCCGAACCCCTCCGCCTTGAGCTCGGCTCGGACGTGCTCGACGGCCTCGCCGAATGGGAGCGGCGTCGTGCGCGTCAGTGTGTAGCCAGTGGCGAGCATCCGCATTCCTCCTCCAGGTAGCGGCGGCGCGCTTTGGCCGCCTTGGCTCGATGCGCCTCGGCCTGCTCGGACTCGCCGTAGTGGCGCTCGAGGTAGGCGAGAATCTCGCTCTCGCCGACAAGCACCGCGCCGTCCTCGGTCAGCAGCGTCGGCACGCTGTCGGAGCCGCTCATGTCGAGCAGGACCGTTCGCTTCTCCCGCTCGACCGGCACCTGGTGGTTGAGGTAGTCGAGCCCGAGTTCGGTCAGCCGCTGGCGGATCCGCCGTGAAGCGGGACACCATTCGGTCTGGAACAGCTCGAGCATGATCAGTCGCTCCGCGCACCTGCGACGACCTGGCCGAGCGATTCGAGTTGCCGCTCGAGGCTGCCGCAAACCGTCTCGCAGAGTTCGAAGACGCGCTCGTCGACGATCGAGTAGTAGGCGAAGTTGCCCTGTTTGCGGCGCGCAACGATGCCTGCGCGGCGGAGCACCGCGAGGTGCTTGGAGACGTTTTGCGGCGTCGTCCCGATCGCCGCCGTGAGGTCGAGCACGCTCGCCTCACCCTCACGGAGCCGGTCGAGCAGCCTGATCCGCGCCGGCTCGCTGAGTGCGCCAAAGCGCTCTGCGATCAACTCGACCAGGTCGGCCGAAAGCGGATGCGAGACGCTCATCCTGGTCTCCTCGTGCGGGAATGCCCTCACCGGTCTCTATGACCTCCTTCTCCCTGGATCCTCGTCCCGACCCGGTGACGCCACATCCGCAGCGGCGCTGATCCCGGCTGCGGACATCTACTCAACCGCGTAGTTGCCCGCAGCCCGGTTCCGCGCTCCCCCCGATGGCCCCGCCGCGGGTGCGCGCGAAGCTGCGGTCATGACGAGGAAACGAATCGTGATCCTCGGCGGTGGCACCGGCGGCACGATGACCGCCAACCGGCTGCGCCGCCGCTTCGACGCGGATGAGGCCGAGATCCACGTCGTCGACCTCGACGACCGGCACGTCTACCAGCCCGGCCTGCTGTTCGTCCCCTTCGGGCTCGCACACGAAGACGAGATCGTGCGGCCGCGCCGACGTCAGCTGCGCGACGGCATCGTCTTCCACGAGAACGAGGTCGAAGAGGTCTGGATCGAGCGCGACGAGTTGCTGCTCGACGACGGGACTGTGCTGCCGTACGACGTGCTCGTCGTCGCGAGCGGCGTGCGTTTGCAGCCGGAGGAGACCGAGGGCATGACCGGTCCCGGCTGGAACGAGCGCGTCTTCACCTTCTACGACCTGCCGGGGGCCGCGGCGCTCGCGCGAACGCTGGAGCGCTTCGGCGGCGGCCGGCTGGTCGTGAACATCGCCGACATGCCGATCAAGTGCCCGGTCGCGCCGATCGAGTTTGCCTTCCTCGCCGACTGGTACCTGCGCGAACGCGGAATCCGTGCACGCAGCGAGGTCGTGCTCGCGACACCACTGGACGGCTGCTTCACCAAGCCGGTCGCCTCCGAGCATCTGACCTATCTGCTCGGCGAGAAAGAGATCGAGCTGGTGACCGAGTTCAGCGCGGGTGAGATCGACGGGGTCGGCGGCAAGCTCACCTCCTACGACGGCCGCGAGCTCGACTTCGACCTGCTCGTCACCGTCCCGTTGCACGGCGGCGCGGCCTACGTCGAGCGCTCACCCGGGCTCGGCGACGCGCTCGGCTTCGTCCCCACCGACAAGCACACACTCCAAACGCCGGCGAAGCCAAACGTGTTCGCGCTCGGCGACGCAACCGACCTGCCCACCTCAAAGGCCGGCTCGGTCACCCACTTCGAGGCCGAGGTGCTGGCCGAGAACGTCGCCCGCTACTTCGCCGACAGGGAGCTCGACACCAGCTACGACGGGCACGCCAACTGCTTCATCGAGACCGGCTTCCACAAAGCGCTGCTGATCGACTTCAACTACGACACGGAGCCGCTCCCCGGCCACTACCCCACGGCGGTCGGCCTACCACTGCTGCGCGAGTCGCGCCTCAACCACCTCGGCAAGCTCGCGTTCCAGTGGATCTACTGGCACGCACTCCTACCCGGCCGCGACATCCCCGGCGTCACGCCGGCGATGCCGACCGCCGGCAAGAAACGGGTCGCGGCCCACGCGAGCTAAGGAGGAGAGATGACCACGACCCTGATCGCCGAAGCCCCCGTCGACGTCGACGCGGAGGGCTTCATGACGAACGCCGAGCAGTGGAACGAGCAGATCGCCGAGGCGATCGCCGAGGCCAACGGCATCCCGGAGCTGACCGAGCGCCACTGGCTCGTCGTCAGGTTCATGCGCGAGCGCTACCTCGCGACCGGCAACGCGCCCTCGATCCGCTCGCTCGGCAAAGAATCCGGCGTCCCGATCAAAGAGCTCTATCAGCTCTTCCCCAAAGGGCCGGCCAAGCTGGCTGCCAAGATCGGCGGCATCCCCAAGCCCAAGGGCTGCATCTAGAAGGGAGCACGCGATGACCGAACTACTCGAACACCCACAGACGAACGCGGCCGAGCCGCAGACGATCGAGAAGGTCTCCATCGTGATCTCGAAGGGATCGCTCGAGGGGATCTACCCCGGACTGATCATGGCCAACGGCGCCCGCATGGAAGGCATCGAAGCCGACCTCTTCTTCACCTTCTTCGGCCTCGACGCGATCCGCAAGGAGCGCTACGAGAAGATCAAGGTCGCGACCGTAGGCAACCCGGGCATGCACATGCCGACCTGGATCGGGGCGATCCCCGGCTTCTCAGCGCTCGCCACCCGAATGATGAAGCGGCAGATGGAGAAGATCGACATCCCGCCGATCCCCGAGTTCATCGAGCTCGTCGGCGACTCCGGTGTGCGTCTCTACGCCTGCAAGGCGACAGTCGACATGTTCGGCCTCACCATGGACGACTTCGTCCCCCAGGTCGAGGACATCATCTCAGTCGGAGAGTTCTACGAGAAGGCGGGCGGGGGCCAGATCATCTTCACCTAGGAGGGCGTACGACTCGCTGCCGCATCTGATATTCGCGCGCGCCCGACAAACAGACAGATGCGCGGAAGAAACGGATTCGACCGGGCGGGAGACGCTAGGCCGAAGCCGTCGCCCCGTAGTCGCTTCGCCGGTAGAGCATGACGGCGACCACCGCCACGATCGTTGCAAAGCAGTAGAGGCCGCAAATCGGTCCGCTGACGACGTCGAGGAGGCGCAGGCAGATAAGGGGAACCGCGGGAACGACCATCACCAGTGCCATCTCCGAGGAGCTTCTCCAGCTGTTTCGCCGGTGGCGCATCCAGGCGACCATCGTTGTCGTCATCCCGACTGCCTGCAGAACCACGAACAGCACCGCGTGCTCGCGCATCGCCTCGGCCGCCGTCATCCCGACCGCGCTGAGGAAGATCGTCGCGCTGACCATCATCCCGATGATCATCGCGAGCCCCATCTCGAGGAGGTGGCGGAGGAACCCATGGCCATCGTGAGCCGGCTCCTACGCGACGCGATGTGGATAGGGCGTTTGCATGATCGTCACTTCTTTTCGAGCAGCGCCGTGTCGAAGAAACCGGAGACGCGCCGTTCGTATTCGCGCGGTCGGGCCTGGTAGCCGCCGGTGTGGTCTGCCTCGGAGATTTTCCAGAGCGCTTTCGGCGCTCCGGCGGCGGCGTGGTAGTCGCGGTTGTATTCCTCGCCGCCGGCGCCGTGGCCCGCGTAGATGAAAAAGACGTGGCGCGGGGCGATGCGCGGCACGAGGTCCTTGAGCGAAGGCGGTGGCGCGGTACCGCCCATCACTGCGAGCGCCGTGCTCTGCACCGCCTGCTCCGGGAGCGAGGTGAACCAGCCGCGCGGTCCGCGTAGCAGTTCTTCGCGGACTGAGCGGAAGCCGGCGCCGTCCGAGACGACTGCTCGCAGGCCGGTGTTCTCGGCCGCTGCTTGCAGCATCATCTCGCCGCCGACGGAGAAGCCGATCCCGCCGATCCGTCCGCCCCTAACGTCCGGCTGTTTGCGCAGCCAGGCGACGGCCGCGTCGATGTCTTTGGTGTCGTCCCAGCCGAACAGGTTCGGGTCGCCCTGGCTGCCGTCGTAGCCGCGCGCGTCGAGCAGCAGGACGCCGTAGCCGTGGCGCGCCAACATCCGCGCCTGCGGCAGCTTCCCCTCACGGGTCGGGTACGAGATTACGGCGGCGCCGTTGTGCGAGCGGACGTACCAGCCGGCGAGCCGTAGGCCGTCGGCAGTTCGCACCGTCACCTCCTCGTACTGGCGACCGAGGTCGGCCGGCGTCACGTCAGCGCGGGGGCGGTGTGTGGCCAAGATCGCTATCGCGACCGGCACCACCAGCAAGTACGCGCCGACGAGGGTCAGGGCCGCGAGCCCGGTGCGGCGGAGCCAGCGCAACCGGCCCGGTTTGCGCGAGCGCCAGACGAGCGCGACCGTCAGGCCGAGCAAGATGAGGCCGACGGGGCCGAGCAGGAACCCGGTCCAGTCCTCGCCACGCGCCCCGGTCGTCTGGGCGTCGCGGATGGCGAGCCCCGCTCCCTCGAGTGCGAGCGCTCCGAGTGCCGCTGCGATCGCTGCCCGAGCCCCGGCCCGGAGCTGCGGGTAAGCCGCGACCGCGAGGCCGAGCAGCGCCAGCGTGATGAGACCGCGTACGAGATGGTCGCCCGGCCCAGTGCCCGGTTCAGGGGCGATGAACGAGTCGACGGCGGCGTGCGCCGCGACGACCGCCGTCGCGGCGGCAAACAGCAGCGACTCGCTCCTGGATGCGAGCCTACGCATAGCGGATCGCCTCGCCCGGCTTGAAGCGAACGGCGCGCCGGAGGCGGATCCGCATGATCACCAGCGTGAGCACGACGGTCATGCGCTAGTAATCCGTCGGCAGAGCTGGCGCCGGGCGAAACGAGACGAAGGGTCGGCTGCGCACGAAGTCGCGCATGGCCGGCTCGGTGCTGAGGTCACCCCAGCTGAGAATGACGGCGAAGAGGCGCAGCCGCCAGGGATGTCGTCTTCGAAACTCGAGGGCCACGGCGACGGCCTCGTCCTCGGAGAGGAAGTGCTGCTCCGGCAAGTAGGTGTCGCGTCCAATCTGGATCTGCAGCGCAGGATGCGCGCGCAGGTTTCGCATCCACTCCGTGTTCGGTCCCCAGGCCGAGAAAATGACGGCCTCGCGAGTGTCCGGATCGTATGTCAGCGCCATCGCGACCGTCTCGCGGCGTTTGCCGGTCTTGCGTCCCTTGTGGGTGATCAGCAGGAAGGTGTGGCCGAGCAGCCAGCCCCAGCCATGGCGGTAGAGCGGACGCGGCGTCCGCATGAAGACGAGCGCGAGGCGTCCCGGCTGCCGGCGTAGTCCGAATAACGGTCTCGTGTTGCGCACGTGTTCGTGTGCGGTTGTCGTCATGACTTGGTCACCGGCGGGTTGAAGATCCGCGACTCGTAGGCGTGCGTGACCGCGGTGATGTGTTGCGAGACATGCGCGACGATTGAGCCGACCGGGTTCACGGTCGCGAAGGTCGGAATCGAGATCAGTACGTTTCCCGTCTCCGGTCGGCTGAGCCCGTCTTGGCGGTACTGCGGGTAGCCGAGGTGGTAGGTCGCCGTGACGAGGAGCACCAGGGGCAGCATCAGCGCCGTGAACCGCAGCTTCCCCTTCAAGCCGGCGGCGTGCCCGTGCAGGAGCTTGTAGGCGACGAAGCAGGGGAAGATCGTCAGCAGCAGCGTGTCGACGATTCCGTAGCCGACACCGCGCCAGAGCAGCTCGAAGACGAAGTAGGCGCCGTGCGGGCGCGCCGTCGCGTCGGATGTCTTGAAGACGTTGAAGACGAGGAAGGCCGCGAGAACGACTCCAGCGGCGAGGCTCCACCGCCAGCGCTGCCGGAAGATCTCGGCCACGTCGACCTGCTCGACCCGAACGTACGTAGCGACGAGGGCGATCGTGACGGCGAAGTAGACGAGGTAATAGACGTCGTGCTGGAGAGCCAGCACCGAGACGCCGAGGTACGGAACCAGGAACGCGATGCCGCACACGGCGGCGAACCACGCGACTTGGCGGACCGCGTGGGGAACCGTCCCCGACACTGGGTGTGTGTACGTCGACATATCCGCCTCCTAGGTGAGCTACGTCAACCTTCCCCCGCGCAGAGCGCGAACGCATCGGGGAACCCCCTGTATCTCGCTTCCGACTTTTACGCAGGGCCGCGAGCGACCACCGACAGAGGTCGCACCGAGGTCGCACGGTCATGCAAAACGCGACAACTTGCGCCTACGGCCTCAACGAGAGGAGTCACAAGCGGCCAGGGGTCACGACGTCGGGGATCAGTTCCTCTCCGGCTCGTTCCCCTTCTGCTGACTATGTACCTCGCGCATTCCCCCGACACGGGACGCCCGGCCCGTCGAGCAACGTACGCCGTCGCGACGCTCCCGTCGAGATGGCTGTTCGAGACAAGTCCGCGCTCGCGGCTAGTCTCGACGCCGCTGCATGGCAAGTAGCGGACGCCGGGTATGTCAGTCGCCCGCCCGGCGGGAGATCCGGTTCTCGGAATGGCGTCTCTCTACGACCCCATCGAGAAGCCGCATAGACAAGCGGAGCGAGCGACTTAGGCTCGACTTCAAAACCAGTACGGCGTTGTAAACCAACGCTAGGCAGGTTCGACTCCTGTGCCGCTCCGTTCAGCACAATCTGCCCGGTTGAGAGCAGCGCGGGCCGTAAACAAGAATGCGCGCAAGACGACCGCTGCGCGACTACCGAACGACAGGCCACGGCGCCTCTCGCAGCATGGGAAGGCCCGCGAGGTGCGGACCTTCCGCTGCGTCGAGCCGGGGCTTACGCCCGAACGGCTCCGTCGGTCTTGTGAACGATGACCTCGCCGTCCGTCACCTTCGGGGCATTCGGGAGGATCTTCTCGAGCTTCTCGTCGCGCACCCACTCGGATGCGACACGAGTCGACTCGTCGGCCTGAGTCGAAGTGTCGAAAAGGCCGATCGAGCTCATGACACCGTTACCAGTGTCGATGAGGAAGTAGTCCTTGAAGCCGGGCAGCTTGCTCAGACGCGGCGCCAAGCTCTCGCCGACCTTCTTCGTCAGTTCGTCCTTCTGGCTGACGTCGATACCTTCGTAACGTCTCACGGTCGCAAACATCTGTTTGCTCCTAACTCTCTCTGTTCAGGGTTGGAGAACTCGGGTCGAGTTCTCCTGATGCGCTCAGGCCAGGTTTCGCAAGTCGAAGAGGAACTTTCGAAGCCTCAGCGGCTTCCGCGCTAGGCCTACGCGCTCACCCACCATAGCCACGATCTCGTTCCGCCGCGGACCAGACGCTGCTTTCGCAGTTCAAGTGTTACTATGTGCGGTAGCTAGACGAAGTCGGTGACGCTCCTGCGTCCTCCCGCTTTCGTGCGGAGGTTGAAGCAGCAGTGGAAGCGTCACGTATCGACGGCAGGTATCGCCTGTTGGTCCAAGCGTTGGTGCGCTTGCATCGTTCGCGGCGGGTCAAGTGGGCACTCGGAGTGGGGTCGTTCGCAATTGTGATCGTCCTGGTGTTGCTGGCGGCTCGTCATTTCGCGACGACGTCCTGGCCGCTGTCGACCGGACACCCGGCTTTGCTAGTCGCCGTAGGGCTACTTCTCGTCTTTGCGCAGTGGCTGAAGGCCTACGGGTGGGGACAGCTATTCACAAAGGAGGAGCGGCCCAAGCCCCTCGCGCTCGCGGCCGCCAACGGCGGCGCAGCCCTGATCGGCGTTGCACTTCCTGGCCGCTTCGACGACGCCATGCGAGTCGCCGTCGTTCGCCGCTACAAACCCTGTCCTACCGGCGTGCGCGTGCTCTGCCTCTCGCTCGTCATGCTTGGCCTGATCGACAGCGTCGCACTTGCGCCGCTTGCTTTTGCTGCCGCCATGTCCGGAGACGCGGGAAACGCCGTGCGAGCAGGACTGGCGGTGGTTGCGGTGGCCGGTGTCGCGGCCGCCGCAGTTATCGTCGCATTGCCACGCGTGGTCGCAAGCAGGCAGTGCTTGCGCTTCCGGCTCGGCCGCTGGCTGACCCCGCGGACAACCTCGCTACGGCGCGCGTCGCAGGCGTGCGCCCTCGTGCTCGCCTGCTGGGTCGTCCGCGCAGGTGCAGTCTTCTTGCTCTTGGGTGCGCTCGGGATCGGCTACTCCCTCCCACTCGCACTCGTCTTCCTTTGCGCCGGCGCAGCAGCGGCCGCGCTCCCGATCGGTCCGGGCGGCGCCGCCACGCAGGTCGGGGCCGGGACTGCGGCCCTGATCGCCTCGGGCGTAGGAGCCTCCCAGGCACTCAGTTTCGCGGTCTCGATCGCGACCCTTGGTGTCCTCACCGGAACCGCTGTCCTCGTCTTCGCGGTCGTGTTGCAGAGCACCCGGGCGCTTATGCCGACTCGACCTGCCAACCGTTCGGGTCTAACGAGAGCTCAGCTTCAGAGCGAGCTGTCGATGGTCGCGCGGCTCAGTCCGGCGCTCGCGCGAAAGGGTCCACCTCGCGGTTAGTCCTTGCAACATGCCGGGGCCGAGGCCCGGCGGATTCAGTCCTCGGCGGCTTCTTGAGACTCGTCCCTTCGGCGCATGGCCTCATAGACGGCGTCCCAGTGGCCGGAAATCTCTCCAAGTGCACGAGCGGTCGTCAGCGCAGCCTCCTCTAACCGCGTGTTCACCTTCTCGACAGCGGCGAGACGCTTGTCGAGGTCATCGAGCTTGTGCCCGAGCGCGCTCAGTTCCTGAGCGATCACCTCGAAGTCCTGCATGACCGAAATTTACCGCGAGAACTGGCGCGCAATCAGCCGCAGTGACTCCCAAATTTCGGCGTATTGCTATGAATCGAGCCGATGACCAACGAAACTCGTGCATACATCGACTCACCGCCGACGGGAACGGGCCCACCGGTCTTGCTGCTGCACACCTGGTGGGGGCTCAACCAGCCGATCAAGGACCTCGCCGACCGTCTTGCGGGGGACGGGTTCACGGTCCTGGCCCCCGACCTTTTCGACGGGACCGTCCTGACGACGATCGAGGACGCGGACGCGCACGGCCAGAAGATGGACAGCGAGTACGAGCGGATCCTGGGGCTTGTGGGATCCGCGCTGGACGACCTGCTCGCCCACCCGGATGCGCGCGGGGACCAGGCCGCAATCGTCGCTCTCAGCTTCGGCGCCTGGTATGCGAGGCAAGTGGCCGAGGCCAGGCCGCGGGTCACTGCCCTCGTCTCCATCTACGGCGACGTCTTCGAAGGGCCTGAGGGCGTTGCCTACCTCGGCCATTTCGCCGAGAACGACGAGTTCGTCAACTCCGAGGCCGAACTGCAGACCGCTACCGATCGCGGCGAGGCCCACGTCTACCCCGGCACGAAGCACTGGTTCATGGAGGACGATCGACCCGAGTACGACGCCGCGGCCGCGGAGCTCGCCTACACGCGCACGGTCGAGTTCCTGCGGCAGCACCTGGGGTGAGAGTCCTGGACCGCGATCGCAGTCGTTGCCGCACTCGGGTCCGTCGCGGTGCCGGCTGCGTGGAGTTCAGGCGGCGCAAGCAACCTCGTTGCGACGCCGAAGGTGAAGGCCGCGCTACGCGCGACCTTCATCCGGACGCACTCGAAACTGACAGCCGCGCTCGATCCGCGGGCCTCTTCGCGGCCGTACCTATTACGGCAGCTACCAAGGCCGCGAGTACGCGGTCGCCGTCTTCTCGATTCCACGGCTCGGCACGCAGGACCAACCGGAAGTCTTCAGACGACCAACGGCCGGTGTCTGGCGCGATCTCGGCGACACCGGCGGCGACATCTGCCCGCCGATGATCCCTCTACCGCTTCTGAAGGTCTGGAACTTCCAACGGTCGAGCACGACCGAGAGCAACGGACTGTCGGTCCAGTGCTACGCGCCTCGCCCTAAGGACAGATGAGCAAACAGGAAGTCGATCACCTCTTCGAGCTTCCACCCGAGGAGTTCACCGCTGCGCGCAACGAGCTGGCACGCCGGTTGAAGGACGACGGAGACGCTTCCGCAGCCGCTGAAGTCAAACAGCTCAGCAAGCCGAGCATCGCCACCTGGGCGATCAATCAACTGGCGCGGGAACAGCAGAGCGCAGTCAAGTTGCTGCTGGAGTCGGCTGCGAGATTGAAGAAAGCTCAGGAGAATGCGCTCAAGGGCGGCGGCACAGGAGATGCACTACGGCGCGCGCAGGCCGACGAACGCAAGGCTCTGCGCGAGCTCACCCAGCAGGCGCAGGGGATTCTCGAGCGCTCGGGACGGCCTGCAGGCAGCACGATCCGCGACAAGATCGCGTCGACGTTGCGCGCAGCCGCCGTCGACGATGCCGGCCGTGCCGCCTTGAAGGCTGGGCGTCTGACCGGAGAAGTGAAGTCCTCGGGCTTCGACGTGTTCGCCGGGCTCGAGATTCCGGCAAAAGCAAGCCGACGAAGCTCGCCGGCCAAGGACGACGAGCTCGCCGAGCGGCGACGAAAGAAGGACGAGCGTGAGTCCAAACGGCGGGAGCTCGAGAAGCGCGCCCGCGAGCTGACCGCACGCGCCAAGGAAGACGCAAAGAAGGCCGAGCTCGCCGAGACCGAAGCAGGCAAGGCACGAAGGGCCGCAGACAAGAGCAGGCGGGAAGCCGACGACGCCGCGGCCGAGCTCGACTCGTTCGATCCGTAGTCGTCGTACGGCCAGGTGCGGCCCCTAGCATGCAAGCGATGGAAAGCATCGCGTGCCCGGTCTGCGGATTCATCGCCGAGACGACCGACGCCGCTCGACTCCGAACAGTGTGGGCGGATCATCTGCTCGGCGGCTGCGGCGACGACGTCGCGGCCATCACGACCGCCATCGAGTCGTGCGTCGAGCAAAGGCAGGACCTCTGGCGCTCGGGCATGACGGATGAAGTCCGCAGCCTGACGGCGACGATCGACCTGCTCTGGGAAGCGCTTCGCTATGCACGCTTGGCCGAGCCTCGCCCCACCTCGACGAAGCAGGACGGTTGAGCTAACCCTGTTCGTCCTCGAACTGATCGCACCTCGCGCCGCCGCATCGCATCGAAGCTCGCCGGGACTCCGTCCCCCTCGAAGCCCCGGCGAAGGATGAGATCGGCTCCCAGATCAAGGGGAGAGACGCCCGCGATGAGACTCGATGCTTCTAGGGCAGAACTCGGTCCTTTCTGGAACGGTCGATCGCGAGCAGCCTCCACCACGGTGCTAACCGCTCACTAATCGGTCCGTAGGTGCCCGGGCAAACTGCTCGAACATGGTCTGAGATGAGTAAGTCCGACGCCTCCAACATCCAGGGCCTCGCTCTTCGCCGTTTGTACGTCGCCGGTGCCGTCGGAGCGGTCGCGTTGGTTATCGCGTGGCTGGCGGGCGCTCCCTGGTCTGCGGCCGTGCTCATCGGTTGGAGTGCGGCCACGCTGGTCTTTCTCACCTGGGTCTGGGTGATGATCGGGCCCATGGACTCCGGGTCAACCTCGCGGTTTGCGCTCTCCGAAGACGACTCCCGAGCGGCGGCGGACACGACCCTGCTCAGCGCGAGTATCGCCAGCCTGATCGCCGTCGGTCTCACCCTCCACGACGCGAGCAAGGCAAGCGGCGCGCACGCCTTGCTTTTGACCATCGTCGCCGTGGTCAGCATTGCGCTCGGCTGGGCCGCGATCCACACGACCTTCACGCTCGGCTACGCAAAGCTCTACTACGAGCCGCCCATCGGGGGCATCGACTTCGAAAGCGAACCGGACTACCGCGATCTTGCCTACATGGCGTTCACGGTCGGAATGACGTACCAGGTGTCGGACACTCAGATCAGCCGCAGGGAGATCCGGCACACGGTGATCAAGCACGCGCTCCTTTCGTTCGTCTTCGGGACGGCGATCATCGCGGTCGCGATCAACGTCGTCGCGAACTTCTTGAATAGATGAGCAAGTTTCCGCAGCCAGGCGGGTCTCTTTCACCGGAGCCTGGCGCGCTCTAACTGTGGCGGCCGGTTCGCCGGCTGGAGGCGCGCCCGGCTCCCTTCAGAAGCTCAGCCGGTGAAGCGGCCGACGAAGATCGTGACCTGCGAACCGCCGGGGATGCTCGAGCCGGCGTGCGGCTGCTCCTCGACGACGAGGCCGTCCTTCGACTGGTCGGCCGTCGGCCGGTTCAGCAGCGGAGTCTGCGCGAGCCCGGTTATGCGCGGCACGCGGACGGGGCTCTCGGCGAGTTGCCATCGCCCCCTGTTGCCCGTGCTTGGAAGAACTAACCGTCAGTCATAGGCAGACTTCCTGCCCATGCTCGCCGCTCCGCCAACCCCGCTGATCTGCATCGACCCCGGACACGGGACGATCCCTGCCATCGGCCGCCAGACGGAGCCGATCGGACCGGGCTCCTCTCAGCTGAAGATCAAGGACGGCGGGGGAACCGCCGGCGAGGCACCTGTTGCGCTTGCGATCGCACTCAAGACTCGAGCCCTGCTGAAGGGCGACGGCTACCGAGTAGCGATGACCCGCACGGGCCGGACCTACGCGGGCGGGAACATCGAGCGCGCGCGGTTCTGCAACGTTCGTCACGCCGCGCTGATGATCCGGATCCACGCAGACGGCTCGACCGACAGGTCCCTGCACGGCGTCAAGACACTCGTCCCGGCGTTGCACCGCGGCTGGACCGACGACATCTATGCGTCGAGCGTTCGAGCTGCGCGCAAGGTGCAGTCCGCCGTCGTGCGGCAGACGCGTGCGCTCGATCTCGGTCTGGTGCAGCGCTCGGACCTCACGGGATTCAACTGGGCCAACGTTCCGGCCGTCCTCGTCGAGTGCGGGTTCATGACGAATCCCGCCGAAGCGCGTCTCTTGCGCTCGAACGCGTACCAGTTGAAGATCGCGCGCGGCCTCACCGCCGGCGCGGAAGCTTTCGCGCCCCTCTAGGCGGCGCAGTCGGCGCATGCGCCGGTGAGCACGACCTCGTGCTCCTCGACTGAGTAGCCGAGCCCGCCCGCGACCTTGTCGATCGCCCGCTCCAGACGCGCGTCGCTAAAGGCCTCGACCTTGCCGCAGTCTCGGCAGACGAGGTGGTGATGATGATCGCCGTCGGGACGTGACGGTTCGTAGCGTGCGATCCCGTCTCCGGCGTCGATGCGCTTGACGAGCCGGAGATCCGCGAGGGTTTCGAGTGCCCTGTACACCGAGGCGATGCCCACCGGCCGGCGTGCGCGGCGCAGGCTGTCGAAGATCTCCTGGGCGCTCATGCAGCAGTTCTGCCGGCCGAGGAGCTCGACGACGGCCCTGCGCGCACCACCGCTGCGAAAGCCCGCGGAATCGAGCGTGTCCAGAGCATGAGCCGTCCAGGCCACCCTCGAAGTGTATCTTCGGGAACGTGATTTCGAGAATTGTTCTCATTCTCGTCTCCGCGCTCTTGCTCGTCGGCTGCGGGCCCGGAGGCTCGGGCGGGGAGAACTCGGTGGTTGCGGCGTTCTATCCCCTCGCCTACGCGGCCGAGCGAATCGGCGGGCCAAGCTTCCACGTCGAGAACCTGACGCCGCCCGGCGCGGAGCCACACGATCTGGAGCTCACGCCTCGGGAGGTCGGCCGGATCGTCAACGCGTCGGTCGTCCTCTACCTGAGCCACGGGTTCCAGCCGGCGGTCAGCACGGCGGTGGAGCAGGCGCGCGGGCGCAAGGTGGACGTGCTCGCAGGGCTCCCGCTGCACGGTGACGACCCACACGTCTGGCTCGACCCCCTTCTCTTCGCGCGCATCGGGACGAAGATCGGCGCCGCCCTGCATCGCCCTTCGTCTCCCTTCGTCGCCGAGATGCGGAAGCTCGACCAGGCGTATCGCAACGGCCTGCGCGACTGCAAGCGGCGCGAGATCGTGACGAGCCATGCGGCGTTTGGGTATCTCGCCGCCCGCTACGGGCTCCAGCAGGTGGCGATCACCGGGCTCGCGCCCGAGTCCGAACCGTCTCCGCAGCAACTCGCACACGTCGTCGACACCGTGCGTCGGACGCATGCGACGACCGTCTTCTTCGAGACGCTCGTCTCACCGCGCCTCGCAGAGACAGTCGCGCGCGAGGTCGGCGCGCGCACAGCGGTGCTCGATCCCATCGAAGGCCTGACACCGGACGAACAGAAGCAAGGCGACGACTACCTCACGCTGATGCGGCGCAATCTCGTTGCGTTGCGGAAGGCGCTCGCATGTCGCTAGCCCTTCGCCTCCAAGACGTGACGTTCGCATACGGCCACGCGCCTCCCGTGCTGCGGAACATCGCTCTCGACGTGCAGCGGGGTGAGTTCGTCGCGATCGCAGGACCGAACGGCGGCGGCAAGACGACTCTGGTGCGGTTGATCGTCGGGCTCGAGCACCCGACCTCCGGCCGCGTCGAGCTCGACGTCGACAACGTCGGCTACCTGCCGCAACGGGCGCAGGCAGGAATCGACGCGCCGCTGACCGTGCGCGAGCTCGTCACAGCAGGGCGGGCCTCCCGCACACGCCTGATCGGTCCGCTCGGCAGTGTCGACCGGGAGGCCGTGCGCGCCGCCGTCGACCGGGTCGGGCTGGCGCCGCAGGCGGACCGGCGTCTCTCGACTCTCTCCGGCGGCCAGCAGCAGCGTGCCTTCATCGCAAAGGCTCTCGCGGGCGAACCGGAGCTTCTTGTCCTTGACGAGCCCACGACCGGTGTCGACGTTGAAGCGCAGGAAGCGATCGCAGCGTTGCTCCAGCGGCTTCGCAGCGAGCTCGCGATGACGATCCTGTACGTCTCGCACGAGTTCGGCGCCGTTGAGGACTTCGTGGAACGCATCGTGCTCGTGCGCGGAGAGATCGTGTTCGACGGTCCGCCTTCGGCCCTGCCCGGTGTCTGGCACGACCCGTCCCACACGCATGCTTGATCTCGAGTTCATGCGGCTCGCCTTCGGCGCCGGGATCGTCGTCGGCCTCCTTGCACCCGCGGTCGGCTTCTTCCTGGTCCAGCGCCGGCTCAGCCTCGTCGGCGACGGAATCGGGCACGTTGCGTTCGCCGGCGTTGCACTCGGGTATCTGCTGAACCTGTCGCTCGTGCTCACGGCCCTCGTCGTCTCGGTCGTCGGCGGTCTGTCGATCGAATGGATCCGCGCCCGGCGTCAAAATGCCGGGGACCAGGCGCTCGCATTGATCTTCTACACCGGCATCGCGGGAGGAGTGGTGCTCGTGTCGGCTGCTGGAGCGTTGAACGTCAACCTCTTCCAGTTCCTCTTCGGCTCCATACTGACTGTGACCCGCAGCGACCTTGCCGTCATCGCCGCACTGGGTGCGGGCGCGCTCGTCGTGATCACGTTGCTCTACCGGCCGCTCGTCGCCGTGGTCGTGGACGAGGAGGGAGCACGCGTCGCGGGTCTGCCGGTCGGAGCACTGAACTCGCTCACGGTCGTGCTGGCGGCGGTGACGATCGCGCTCTCGATGCGCATCGTGGGGATCCTGCTGATCGCGGCGCTCATGGTGCTGCCGGTGATCGCGGCGTCGCGGATCGCCTGGAGCATGCGCTCGACGATCCTGCTCGGCATGGGAATCGGGCTCGGGTCGGTGCTCGCCGGGATCGCGATCGCGTACTACGCCGACCTTCCTCCCGGCGGAACGACCGTGCTCGTCGCCGCTGCGACGGTGCTGCTCGCGGAGTCCTGGTCGGCGGTGCGCGGCTAGCGCGCGCGCATCCGCTGCACGGTGTCGCGCGCCGTTTCGTGCACGGCGCGGCGCCGCGTCTCCGGGTCTTCGGGAGCCGGCTCCGCGAGGTCCACGGTCACCTCTCCGCCTTCGAACTCGTCCCGCTCGGCGAGGATCGAACGAGACTCGGCAAGCTTGCGACGGAGCTCCTCGGCGCGAGGATCGGGCGACACCGCGGGAGCTTCACGACGGCGGCGAAGGAACCCGAAGACCGCGAATCCGCCGAGCAGCCAGGCGATCGGGTGCTTCATCGCGGCGATGCTACACTGGCCGCCTTCCTGCCTTGCCATCGCGCTGCCCTTTCCCGAGTGGCGCCAGCCGGTGAGGCCGATTCAGACCAGAGGAAGGGAGGTCTCGGGAAACGTGGTTGCGTACGAAATCTTGCTCATGCTCGATCC
Organism: uncultured Actinomycetes bacterium; assembly: GCA_963833255.1. Classification (GTDB taxonomy): domain Bacteria; phylum Actinomycetota; class Thermoleophilia; order Gaiellales; family Gaiellaceae; genus 3-1-20CM-4-69-9. The sequence continues at coordinate 8,480 of CAWHXK010000046.1, read as the reverse complement.
AGACCTGCCCGAAGGACGGCAGGAGGAGATCATCAAGCGCGCACGCGAGCTCGTCGAAAAGGCGAACGGCACGTGGGTGCGGCACGACGTCTGGGGGCGGCGACGCCTCGCATACGAGATCGGCCACAAGGGCGAGGGCTCGTACCACCTGCTCAACTTCGACGCCGACGCGGAGACGCTCGCCGAGCTCTCGCGGATCATGCGGATCACGGACGGCGTCATGCGACACCTCGCGGTGCGCCGCGTCGAGGGCTCCGCGCCCGGCCCGCCGCCGCCCGAGCCGGATCCCGTGCCGGCGCGTTCCGTCCCCGAGCCCGCCTATGCTGAATCGAACACCAGTTCGGAAGAGGAGTAGAAGACATGGCGAACATCAATCGCGTCGTGCTCGTCGGGAACCTGACCAAGGACCCCGAGCTGCGACATACCCCGAGCGGCACGGCCGTCTGCAAGCTGCGGCTCGCCGTCAACACACGGCAGAAGGACCCTCAGGGCAACTGGGGCGACAAGCCCAACTACTTCGACGTGACCGTCTGGGGTAACCAGGGCGAGAGTTGCGCGCAGTACCTCTCGAAGGGTCGCCCGGTCGGCGTCGACGGACGCCTCGACTGGCGCGAGTGGGACGCCCAGGACGGCACCAAGCGCCAGGCGGTCGAGATCATCGCCGACTCGGTGCAGTTCCTCGGCAGCCGTGACGGTGGTGGCGGGAGCGGCGGTAATGCGGGCGACGGCGAGCGGCAGTTCGTCCCGGCAGCGGCAACGGCCGGCAACGAAGACTTCACCGCCTCCTCGACAGACGACGACATCCCGTTCTGATGCCGCCACGTGGAGGAGGAGACAGAGACCGAGACCGGCAGCCGGGCCGCAAGCGCCCAGGCCAGTCCTCGGGCCCGATCCGGCGCAAGTCCTGCTTCTTCTGCAAGGACAAGGTCGACGAGATCGACTACAAGAACGTCAACCAGCTGCGCAGGTACATCTCGGAGCGCGGAAAGATCCGGTCACGCCGGATCTCCGGCGCCTGCCGGCGGCACCAGCGTCAGGTCGCGGTCGCGGTGAAGCGGGCGCGCGAGATGGCGTTGCTGCCCTACGTCGCGGACAAGTAGTGGAAGTCATCCTCCGTCAGGACATCGACAAAGTCGGTCTCCGCGGGGAGGTCGTCAGCGTGCCGCGCGGCTACGCGCGGAACTTCCTCTTTCCGCGCCGTCTTGCCGACGAGGCGACGCCGGCACGGGTCGCGGAGGTGCGCAAAGTCGAAGATCGGCGCGCGCAGAACGAGGCGAAGACCTTCGAAGACGCACAGGCGGTCGCCGATCGGCTCGCCAAGGTGGAGCTTCGCTTCGACGTGAAGGCGGGACCGACCGGCTCGCTCTTCGGCTCCGTGACACCAACCGACGTCGCGGACGAGCTGTGGGAGAAGCACAAGGTGCGTGTCGACCGGCGCAAGATCGGCGGCGACCCGATCAAGCGGATCGGCCGCTATCAGGTTCCGATCGAGCTGTTCCAGGACGTCACCGTCGAAGTGCGAACGCTCGTCGTCCCCGAGGGTGGCGAGCTTCCGCCCGAAGAGGAGCTCGAGGCGATGGAAGCCGCGGAGCAGGCCGAGCAGTCCACTGAAGCCCCGGAGGCCGAGAAGCCCGAGCTCGATCTCGACGCTCTCGATGCCGCGGCACTCGCACAGGAAGCGCGCCTGATCGACGCCGGCGAGCTTCAGCCGTCGAAGAGCGACGTCGAGGGCGAGCTCTCGGACGACGAGTTCGACCGCGCGGTCGACGCCGGCAGCACCGAAGAGCAGAGCTAGAACGGCAACCGCCGAGTGACATGACGGTCCTCGTCGAGGACCTCGACGACGCCTGTCATGTCCACAATCCTGTCCCTGTTTTCAAGCGGCCCCAGGGCGTTCCTGTGGAGAAGCTGGGGACAAGCTTTCACAGGGCTTTCCACCTCCTGTGAATTCGCCGAGGAAGTTCCCGCTCGGAGCGAGTGTTCTATCCACAGATCCGTCCGGCGGGTCTGCGAACATGTGTTCCTTCCTGCCTGCAAATCGCGCCTTTTGACATGTCGAAAACCAACTCGTCCAGACCTGGAAACGCAGCGCCCGCAGTGGTCTACTCCGGCGACGTGACAACCGTCGCCCAGCTCGCTCAAGCCGCTCCGATCGCCCCGCCCCAGAACCTCGAGGCCGAGGAATCCGTCCTCGGGGCGATGCTGCTCTCCCCAGGCGCGATCGGAGCGGTGAGCGAAGTCCTCGACGCCTCGGACTTCTACCGAGACAGTCACGCGAAGATCTACCGCGCAGGGCTCGCGCTCTACGCCAAGGGCGAGCCCGTCGATGCGATCACGATCGTGGACGAGCTCGAAGAGCGCGGAGAGCTCGAGGGAGTCGGAGGTCGCGTGCGGCTGCACGAGCTCGCTGCACTCGTGCCGGCGACGGCGAACGCCGCGCACTATGCGCGCATCGTCCGCGAGATGGCGACCCTGCGTGGGCTGATCGCGGCAGGCCAGCAGATCGCGCAGCTCGGGTGGGAACGTCCCGGCGAGACACAGATGCTCGTCGACCGCGCGGAGCAAGTCGTCTTCGACCTCTCGCAGAGCCGCGTCTCGACCGAGTTCAGCCACATCGAGGAGCTGCTGAAGGAGAGCTTCGAACGCATCACGGCTCTGTACGAGGCCGGCGCCGACGTGACGGGAGCACCTTCCGGGTTCCGCGACCTCGACCGGCTGACCTCAGGGTTCCAGCCCGGGAACCTGATCATCGTCGCGGCAAGGCCCAGCATGGGAAAGTCCGCGCTCGGCCTGTGCGTGGCGGCGAACCTCGCGTTGCGCAACGACATCCCAGTGGCGCTCTTCACGCTGGAGATGTCGAAGTCCGAAGTTACCCAGCGGTTGCTCTGCAGCGAGGCGAAGGTCGAGTCGCAACGTCTGCGCAACGGCAAGCTCGCCCAGGACGACTGGCCACGGCTCGTCGCTGCCGGCGACAAGCTGATGAAGGCCCCGATCTATGTCGACGACACCGGCTCGATCACGATGATGGAAATTCGGTCGAAGGCACGCCGGCTCAAGACGCGCGAGCCGAAGCTCGGACTGATCATCGTCGACTACCTCCAGCTGATGACCTCCGGAACGACCGCGGAGAACCGTGTGCAGGAGGTGTCTCAGATCTCGCGGAACCTGAAAGTGCTCGCGCGCGATCTCGACGTGCCGATCCTCGCCATGTCACAGCTCTCCCGCGCGGTCGAGCAGCGACACGACAAGCGGCCGATCCTCTCCGACCTTCGTGAGTCGGGCTCGATCGAGCAGGACGCCGACCTGGTCATGTTCGTGTACCGCGACGAGTACTACAACGAGGACAGCGACCAGCAGGGCCTCGCCGAGATCATCCTCTCCAAGCACCGCAACGGCCCGACCGGGATCGAGAAGCTCTCGTTCCTGAAGCGCTACGCGAAGTTCGCTGATTTGGCGGCGGCGTCGTAATGGCGTCTTGGGCGGTCCTCAACGAGCAGGTCGTCTGGATCTCGCAGCTCGCCACCGGTTTCACGGTCGTGTGCGAGCGCTGCGCCGAGCTTGGCGAGCTGTTCCCGTCCGTGCAGGGAACGCTGTCGCTCGACCGCGCGCGCGGCACGATCTCGTGCCCGCGCGGACACGACCTTCGCATCGAGCGCGACGGCCGCTAGCCCGGAGTCGTCGAGCGCATCGGTATCCCGAGACGGGCCGCAGCCCACGGAATGGTCGCGCCCTGCAACCCGACTGAGAACGCAACAACGACGAAGACGATCCCGTAGATGCGGTTTGCGTCGGTGACGCCACCGAGCACCACGAAGGACGCAAGCAGGATCGGCACCGCTCCCTTCAAGCCGCTCCACATGACGAACAGCCGCTCATTCCTCGTCAGCCGCGCCGGCACGAGTAGGGGGCCGACTGCGAGGGGACGCGCGACGAATGCGAGGACGGCGGCAAGAACGAGCCCGTCGAGCCAGCGATTGTTCTGCCCCAGCGCCGTCAGGTCCACGGTCAAGCCCATGGCGACGAAGACGACGATCTCGGCGAGGCTCGCCAGCGAGGTGTGGAAGCGTTCGATCCCGCGCTTCGCGGGGATGTCGGCGTCGCCGATGAGGATGCCGCCGATGTAGACGGCGAGAAAGCCCGAGCCGTGCGCGACCGTCGCCGCGCCGTAGATCACCCCAGCGAACGCGAGCGTGCGCAGGGGATAGAGCGCAGGGTTCGGTAGAACGATGCGCCTCACCAGCTGAAGCAGCAGGTACGCGCCAACGACTCCGAAGACGACTCCGAGCCCGAGCTCGAGCACGAACTCACCCACGGCATGCGCGACCGACGTCGAGTCGGTCTGGGCGAGGCTGACCGCCGCGAGCATGAGCGCGATCCCGACCGGGTCGTTCGCACCCGACTCACCCTCGAGGATCGTCCCGGTGCGGCCGGCGATCTCCTTCCTCCCGAAGACGGAGAACATCACCGCAGGATCGGTGGGAGCCAGCGCGGCGCCGAGCAGGCCCGACGTCTGCCAGGAGAAGTCCAGCAGGTAGCGAGCGGCGAGCATCATCAGCCCGGCGGTCACGAAGGTTCCGACCAGACCCAGGGAGACGATCGGCAGCGCGGATTCGCGAAACCGCCGCCAGCCGACCCGCATGCCGCCGTCGAACAGGATCACGATCAGCGCCAGGACCGCGACTCGTTCGACGTCACGAATCGAGAGCGCGTCGCCGAGCCTGGGCCAGATGTCGGACGCCAGCGCAGCCGCCAGCAGGAAGAATGCTGCCGCGGGCACGCGCAGCCGCTCACTGAGCTTGTTGACGAGGAGAGCGACGAGGAAGGCGCTCGAAACGAGCAGGACGATCGCGCCGTAGTGCGTCACCTCGTGCATCGGAGGAGCCTAGCCGGATGATTTGTCACACTCGGGTGCATGCCTGCGACCGTGATCGTCGGCGCGCAGTGGGGAGACGAGGGCAAGGGCAAGATCGTCGACCTACTCGCGCAGGACTCAGACCTCGTCTGCCGCTACCAGGGCGGCCCGAACGCGGGCCACACGATCGTCGTCGACGGCGAGACCTTCAAGATCCGGCAGATCCCGAGTGGTGTGCTCCGCGGCAAGACGTGTGTGATCGGCGCGGGCTGCGTCGTCGATCCCGAGGTCTTCCTGACCGAGGTCGACGAGCTCGAGTCCCGAGGACTGTCGACGCGCCCGGTGCATCTCTCGGGGGAGGCGCACCTGATCATGCCGTGGCACGTCGCGATCGACCAGGCGAGCGAACGGCGACTCGGCAATCTGCAGATCGGCACGACGAAGCGCGGCATCGGGCCTTGCTACGCGGACAAAGCCGCGCGGCTCGGAATCCGCGTGCAGGACCTCCTCGACCCGAAGATCCTCCGCCAGAAGATCGAGGTCGCACTCGCGGAGAAGAACGTGTGGCTCGAACGGGTCTACGGCGTTCCTCCTCTGAACCTGGAGGAGATCGCAGGCAACCTCGAGTCGTTCGCCCAACGGATTCGCCCGTACGTGTCCGACACGTCGCTGCTCGTCGATCGCGCCCTACACGAGGGGCGCGAGGTTCTGCTGGAAGGTGCGCAGGGGACGCTCCTCGATCTCGACCACGGCACGTATCCGTTCGTCACGTCGTCGAACACCGTCGCCGGCAACGCGGCCACCGGGATCGGGATCGGCCCCAACCGGATCGACCGAGTCCTCGGCGTCACGAAGGCGTACGTGACGAGAGTCGGTGAGGGGCCGTTCCCGACCGAGATCGAAGGCCCAGACCAGGAACGCATGCGCGACCTCGGGGGAGAGTTCGGAACGGTGACCGGACGCGAGCGCCGCTGCGGGTGGCTCGACCTCGTCGCGCTTCGCTACGCAGTCCGCGTGAATGGGATCACGTCGCTCGCGCTGACGAAGCTCGATGTCCTCACGAACTTCTCGCAGCTCCCGGTCTGCGTCGCCTACCGCCTGCGCGACGGCAGAGAGATCTCAGAGTTCCCCGCCCACCAGAGTGACTTCCACCACTGCCGGCCCGTCTACGAGACGCTGCCCGGCTGGGAGGCGCCCTTGACCGAAGACCTCCCGGCGGGGGCGCGCGCGTACGTCGAGTTCATCGAGCGCGCACTCGGAGTGGAGATCTCGCTCGTGGGAACGGGCGCCGAGCGCGAGAGCGTCGTCGCGCTGCGTTAGAGCTCGAGCTCGTAGAGCAGCCGGTTCTGACCTTGCCGCGGCGCACTGCCCGAGACGCGGCGGAAGCCGTACGCCTCGTAGAGCGAGCGAGCAGCCTCCATGCGCTCGCTCGTGTCGAGACTGACCACCGAGACACCGGCGGCACGCGCGTGCTCGAGTGCTGTCTCGAGCAGCCGTCGGCCGAGCCCGCGGCCGCGCTGCTCGGGACGCAGGTACATGCGCTTCAACTGACGCTCGGCCGGAGTGAGCTCGCGCAGCGCGACTGAGCCGACGACCTCACCGTTGGCCACTGCGACCCAAAGTGACTCGTAGGCGCCGGCCGGATCGGCGAGATCGGGATCGATCTCGGGGTCGGGCTCGAACCCGAACTCGCGCAGCGTCTCCGAGACGAGCGTGCGAAAGCCGGCTTCGTGCGCCGGCTCGAAAGGGACGATGCGAGTCTGGAACCGTTCGAGCTCCGCAGGCTCGTTGACGTTGACGAGCGCACCAGCTTCCAGGTCGACGACGTTTGCGTCCAGGTCGGTGAGCGCATTGCGGAGCGCAAGCTCCCCGGAGGCGAGGCGACGTTCGAGAACGGGCAACGCGGACTGGCGGTACGCGCCGGGCAACGGCCCCGTCTGCGGAACGGCTGCGTCGGCACACGCCGTTGCAAGCTCACGGAGGTGCGCTGCACGGATGAACGGAACGTCGACGGGCAGCACGATGCAGACGTCGTTCGACGCAGCGCGCAGGCCGGCCACGAGTCCGACCATCGGCGCGCGTACCTCGCTCCCGTCGTCGAGGATTTCGAAAGGAAGTGCAAGGCCGTCCTCACGCTTGCCGAGGGCGAGCCGCTCCGAACAAACCTTGCCGAGCGTTCGCCAGGCACGCGCCGCGAGCGTCTCGCCTTCGAGCTCGGCGAGCGCCTTCGGCGAGCCGAAGCGGCGGCTTGCTCCGCCGACGAGCAGGATCCCGGTCAGGTCTCGAGGCGCCAAGGCTCGGTGTAGACGTTCGCATGGCCGTCGCGCACGAAGCCGCAGGGCGTGATGCCTCGGTCCCGTGCGAGCTCGACGGCGAGACTCGAGGGTGCGCCGACTGCGACGACCAGTGGGCAACCCACTACGGCGGCTTTCTGCACGAGCTCGAACGACAGGCGGCCGCTGACGCAGAGAACGTGGTCGCGCAACTGCAGCAGGCCGGTCGCATGTGCCCACCCGATCACTTTGCCCATTGCGTTGTGCCGGCCGACGTCCTCGCGCACACAGAGCAGTGAGCCCGCGGCGTCGAAGAGGCCTGTCGCGTGGAGCCCGCCGGTCGCAGCGAATGCAGCCTGCTCCGCGCGAAGCCGGTCCGGCAGGGATGCAACGAGGCTGAACGGAACGCGCAGCTCACTCTCGACGAGAGGAGCCGTAACCGCGACAGCCTCGAGCGCGCCCTTGCCGCACACGCCGCAGGACGATGATGTGTAGAAGTTCCGCTGCACCAGCTCGCGGTCGAAAGGACCGTCGACGTCGACCTCCACGGTGTTCGCAGCGAAGTCGTTCGGCAGACGTGCGCGGCGTGCGGAGATCCCCTCGGAGAGGCAGAAGCCGGCCGCCAGCTCCTCGTACTGGCCGGGCGTGCGCATCGTGACCGCGACGGCACGCCCGTCGATCCGGATCTCGAGCGGCTCCTCGACCGCAAGCCGGTCGGTCTCGCTGATCCCGGCCGGAAGCCGCAAGACGAAGGCCGGGTGCGCGCTCATCCCGCGTCATGACACGACCCTAGTCCCACACCCCCACCCGGGTGGGGTGAAACGCCCACCACCCTCGCGGTCGACGATATCGAGCGGCGGCGCGCGGATCTGTGCCGATTCTGCGCCGTGGCAAGTAACCACAAGGCCGCTATTACGCCTGTCATGGAAGCGTTTCTTCGATACGCGGGGCATTCCTGGGGAAAGGTGTTCAACTTCGCCTGGTCGCTCGGGATGACCATCGGGCCGGTCGTCGCGCTCGTGCTCCTCTGGGACGATCGCGGCTCCACGTCGTTCGTGCTCACCGCGATCGGCCTGGGCATCGTGATCGTCGGTGTGCTCATAGTCTCCAACGTGTGGAAGACCCCGACCTACAACGTGATCTTGGCCTGGGATCCCGAGGCCCTGCCGGGGAGCTGGGAGGCAGTACGGCGGCGCTATTTCACGATCAACTGGATCCAGTTGGGGTGACCTGGGCGGCGTTCGCCCTGTTCCTCTTGGCTCTGATCTCCCTGTAGGCGGCCCTGAGCGCGAGTAACTCTCTCGTCGGTAACCGCACAGAAGCATGGGGCCGACCGCTTTCGGGACGCTCTCCAA
>CAWHXK010000045.1:0-19340 GCA_963833255.1 uncultured Actinomycetes bacterium | reverse complement strand
GTTCCCGAACGACGATCACCGGGCAAGGGGCGTGGTGGACGACTTGCCGGCTGACCGAGCCCGGTAGAAGGCTCGCAAAGCCTCCTCGACCAGGGCTGCCGACGACAAGAAGGTTCGCGTCTCGGGGTGTCAGCTCGGTGTTCACCCCCATGCTCCGCGTTTCATGCAAGGCGACAATCCATCTCGAAGTCGCCACCAGCGAAGGAGGAGCGATGCCTCGGATGCGGACATTCCCGGCCGGTCGAATGACCAGAAGCGTCGGTCGAGACACCGGCCGGCTTCGGTTTGTTCCTCCCCTCTGTTCATCTCCGTTCATCTTCCCCTCGGATCTTGGGTCGTTAGCTCGCTGAATCCAGCTCCACGCCGGCTCGCTCGAGCTGCTCGATCATCCGAAGGTGGTCGTCGGCCATGATTCGCGCGACACTGTGCGCGATCGCATGCAAGGTCGGCGCGTTCCCTTCCGCGCGCATTGCCCGTATGAGCTCCTGCTCCAACCCTTCGCGCAACTCTTGCTCGTTTAGGCCGAGAACTACGCTGGATCTCGTTCGAGCGGTCATGTCATCTCCTCCCCGACGGCGAAGCCGTCGATGTCAAGTGGACTACCAAGGTGACCTTGAGGTCGATGCGGAAGCCCACGGCCTGCAGCCCGTCGATTACGGACAAACAGCCTCCCTTGTCGTGCATTTCAAGATTGATTCTCCGAGCAGAGGCTGCCGACAGGCATCGGGAGGTCCGCCGATCCTCTCTGTGGCGAACTACCGATTCGCCCGGCAGAGCTGTCAGGGTTGCTGCGGATGCGCAACAACTCGAACGAGCCGACGATGAGAGTGGACATCTATCGTGAAAGGAAACCGTTGCCGTGACCTGGCTCGACCTGGTCTCCAAAAATTTGATGCGCCGCCCCGCACGAACGGCGCTGACCGCAGCCGGTGTGGCGATCGGGGTCGGCCTGATCGTCGCCCTACTCTCGATCTCGGCCGGGGTCAAGCGGACAGCGGGCGATTTGATCCACGTTGGCCGTGCCGACTTCGGACTCTTCCAGGCAGGCGCTTCAGACCTGACGCGCTCGGTATTGCCGGCATCGCTCGCCGAAAAGATCGCGAGTGAGCCCGGCGTCGCGCGTGTGGCGCGTATTTACCTGTTTGTCGGACGCGTCGAGGGCCGCGGCTCGTCACTCGTGTTCGGTTATGTACCGACGGAGTTCCCCGAGCGCCGCCTCGTGATCACCTCGGGCCGCCGTCCCGACGGGAACGAGGCGCTGCTGGGCGACAGGGAGGCGAAGATCCTGAGGCTGCGGCCGGGGCAGCGCATGCACGTCGGCGGACGGAGCTTTCGCATTGCGGGCGTGTACCACAGCGGCAACCGGTTCGTGGACATCGGTACCGTCTTGCCGCTGAGCGCGGTTCAAGGTCTCGCGCAGCGACCAGGCGAAGTGACGACATTCGCGGTCGAAGTCGACCTCGGCTCCCGCCCCGCAACGGTTGCGAAGCGGCTCGAGCGCGACTTCCCCGGGCTTGCCGCAGTCTCGGAGCCAGGTCAGGCCGTCAAGATCGACGCCTCGAGCCGGCTGATCGTCAACGCCGGCTGGATCTTCTCCCTTATCGCGCTGATCGTCGGCGGGATCGGCGTCACGAACACAATGGCGATGTCGGTGTTCGAGCGGATGCGTGAGATCGGCATTCTGCGGGCAATCGGCTGGCGAACCCGCCTCGTGGCCGGGCTCATCATCAGCGAGGCCATCGGGATCTGCCTGCTCGCACTCGGGGTCGGCCTCCTGCTCGGTCTCGCCGCCGCGAAGCTCTTCGTCAGCCGCGGTCAACTGTCGAGCATCGTCGTGCCGAACTTCACCGCCGAGGTGTTCGCCTGGGGTCTCGCGTACGCGCTCGGTGTCGGCCTAATCGGCGCTCTCTACCCCGCTTGGCGAGCAGTGCGGCTCATACCGATCGAAGCGCTCCGGCGCGAATAAGGATCAGGACACGGCGTCGGTGGCCGGCGGCGCCTGGACTATCGGATCCACGAGCAGCCGCCCGTCACGCATGCGGAGCTTACGCTCGGTCCGGCCCGCGACCCCGTCGTCGTTGGTGACGACGAGGATCGTCGTCCCATGTGAGGAAGAGACGCTTTCGAACAGGGAGATGATCTGATCGCTCGTCTCCGAGTCGAGGGATCCCGTGGGCTCGTCGGCAAGCAGCAGTCGAGGCCCGTTGGCGAGCGCACGGGCGATCGCGACTCGCTGGCGCTCACCGCCGGAGAGTGTCGGCGGGCGTGCTCGCGCACGCTGCGAGAGCCCGACCTCTCGAAGCAACTGGTGCGCATTGCGCTCGCGGACTGCGCGCGAAGACCGTTGCCCGATCATCGGTAGCTGGACGTTCTCGCTCGCCGAGAGCGTAGGGACCAGATTGTGGAACTGGAAGACGAAGCCGACGATCAAGGCGCGGTACTGTGACGGGTCTCCGAGGTCCTGCAGGTTTTTCCCGGCCACGCTGATGGTGCCCGAGTCAGGGCGGTCGAGCGCCCCGATCAGGTTCAACAGGGTGCTCTTGCCGCAGCCGGACGGCCCGACCAGTGAAACGAACTCTCCCGGGTCGAGCCGGAGCGAGACGCCCCGGAGGGCGACGACGCCGCCGTTCTCGAACGACTTCGAGACCCCGTCGACAACGACCTCGGTGCCGCTCAACGGGACTTCACCCAGTAGCGGAGCCTCGTCTTCTGACCTTTGGCCGAGACAGTGACGCGGAAGACGAGCCGGAAGCCGCGCGACTCCGGTGGCCAGATCGCGAAGTCGCGGAAGACGCCTTTGATCGGCCAGTTAGTGACGTCACGATCACTTTTCCCGAACTGCACCGCATGCACGCCCCCGAACGAGTCGACGATCTGCGCGGTGATCCGCGCCCGGATCGGATGACCCGCAAGGTCCAGCACTCGGACCTCATAACGCCAGCGAGTGTTGACCTTCGGCGTATGTGTCTGCGCACTCAAACGAGCCCGGAACAGGAGCCGATTCTGGATCTGCCGGCCCGCAGGCGAAGCTACCTCCGGCGCGCCGGAAACGCCGGTCGCCGACCAATCTGCCGTTGCGATCCCCGCCGCGAGCAGCAGCGGCAGCAGTTGTCTCACACGCGAGATCGTAGACCACACGCTCAACACATCAAACGCGTTCATTTCGCGGGCGGGCAACGAGCGTGGCGGCAACAGTGCTGAGCACGGTGATTGTCATGACGAATGAAGGCTCGTCCTCGCGCATCGGAGGAGGCCCCGAAGCCTGGTGCGGGCAAGTACCGAAGCTCGGATGAATCCGCCCGATGAGGGGATGCTGACTCAGGCGATCGACTTGGGGCTGCGCGTCTTGCGTCCTGCGACACGCTGCCGAGTATGCGTTCTCGGTTCGGAATGCAGGGAGATCGCGGCCTCCAGCTCGCTCCGTTCGAGCGTTTCGCGCTCGAGCAGGAGCCGGGCGAGCCGGTCGAGGTCCGTCCGCCGCGCGGTCAAGATCGTCACCGCTCGTTCCTCGGCCTCCTCGATGAAGCGGCGGATCTCGGTGTCGGCGTCCGCAGCCACCTGCGACGACAAGGATTCCGCGCGGCCTGTTTCCGTCGGCAGGAAGAGGCTCGGCCTAGCGAGCGTCACAGGGCCGACAATGTCGCTCATGCCGAACTCCTCGACCATCCGGCGTGCGAGCGCGGTCGCCTGCTGGAGGTCGTTCTGGGCGCCGGTGGAGAGTTCCCCGTAAACGAGCTGCTCGGCGGCGCGGCCGCCCATGAGCACGGTCAGCCGGTCGTCGAGCTCCGGCTTGGTGATCAGGTAGCGGTCCTCCGCCGGGAGCTGTTGGGTGACGCCGATCGCCGCGACACCGCGCGGCACGATCGAGACTCGGTGCACGGGATCGGCGTGCGGGCAGGCGAGCGCCGTCAGGGCATGCCCGAGCTCGTGGTAGGCGACCCGCTCGCGTTCCCGCTCGCTGAGCACGCGGGAGCGTCGCTCGAGGCCCATCGACACCCTGTCGACCGCCTCCTCGAACTCGGCCATCTCGACCCGGTCCTTCCCGCGGCGGGCAGCGAGCAGGGCTGCTTCGTTGACGATGTTCGCCAGCTCGGCTCCCGCCGCTCCCGGCGTGCGGGCCGCCAGTACGTCGAGGTTGACATCCGGTGCCAGAACGACGCCGCGTGCATGGATGCCAAGGATTGCCGCCCTCCCACGACGGTCGGGCAGATCGACGACGATCTGACGGTCGAAGCGCCCCGGCCGCAGCAGCGCGGGATCGAGCACCTCTGGCCGGTTCGTCGCCGCCATGATGATCACGCCGCGCGAAGGATCGAAGCCGTCCATCTCGGAGAGCAACTGGTTCAGCGTCTGCTCGCGCTCCTCGTGCACGTTCAGGCCGCCGAACGCGCCCGCGCGGGAGCGACCGATCGTATCGAGCTCGTCGATGAAGACGATGCAAGGAGCTCTTGCCTTCGCCTCGTCGAACAGGTCGCGCACGCGTGCGGCGCCGAGGCCAACGAACATCTGCACGAAGTTAGAGCCGGACAAGTAGAAGAAGGGCACGTTCGCCTCGCCCGCCACGGCTCGGGCGAGCAGGGTCTTGCCGGTGCCGGGCGGTCCAACGAGCAGTGCACCTTTTGGAATGCGGCCGCCGAGTCGCTGGTAGCGCTTCGGCTCCTTGAGAAAGTCGACGACCTCGCGCAGCTCGTCGACGGCCTCGTCGAGTCCTGCCACGTCCTTGAAGGTGGTCAGCAGGTCGCGCCGATCGACCACCTTGTGCTGCGACTTGCCGAGACTCATCGGCCCCGCCCCCATGCCGCCGCCGATGCGGCGCATCAGGAACAACCAGATACCGACAAAAAGCAGAACCGGGAGAACCCAGGCCAGTAGCGAGCTGAGGAAATGCGACAGACCACTGGGTCGGCTGCCGCTGAACTCAACGCTGTGTGCCGCCAGCTCGTGCAAGAGCTGCGGCTCGTCCACGCCGGGCGGCCGCGTCGTCACAAAGTCGACGCGCTTTGCGTTGTTGCGGTAGACACCGCTGATCGTGTCCGAGCCGATCTCCACCTTCACCACCCGGTCCTGGCGAACGAGGGCGAGGAAGCGGGAGTAGGGGATCGAGCTCCCCCCTGCGCCCGACACGATCAGCGGGACCACGACCAGCCACGAGAGCACCACGACGAGCAGCAGCCAGACGGGAAAGCGGCCGCGAGAACCTTCTCCCGGGTGCCGCGGCTGCGAAGACGGCTGCTGCTCAGGCGCCAAGCGATGCACCTCCGATCGGTACCTCCTGGTATCTCACCGGCAGGGAGCAAGCGCATCCGGAGATACGCCGACCTCGGGTGGGGGAAGTCCGCACCTCCACGTTGAAGCCACGCCGGCTCCCGGAATTCTCCGGGCTACGGGCTGGCCGGTCTGAAGGCGGCCCCATCTGCGAAGAACCTGTCGCCGGTACCGACCGGGGTCGCTGGTCTCTGGCCGCCCCAGACGATCATCGCGTGCCCGGTCCACACCGCGGTGGGGTCGAGTCGCCCCAGCAGCGGCGCCCAGGGGAGCGGCGACCAGCGGTTAGCGTTCGGGTCATACGCCAGCCCTTGGCTCGGAGTCACGAGCTTGAAGCCGGCAAGCGAGCTCGTCGTCCCTCCCCAGATGAGCAGTCGCTTCCCGGTCCACACCGCCGCAGCTCCTGAACGGCCTGACTTCATAGGGGCAAGTCGCCGCCAGCGGGTCGTCACCGGGTTGTACGCGAACCCGACTGCAGCCGGAGCCGGCGGGTTGCCTCCGCGAGGCGCCCCCGTGCCGCCGACGATCAGCACTTCGCGTCCGTCCCAGACGGCGTTCGCGTTCGTGCGCCTAGCGGGCAGGGGTGCGATCCGCCTCCACGTATCGGTGACCGGGTTGTAGGCCGCGGCTCGGGCGAGCCGCGCTGGCCAGGGCTTCGTGGTTGTGGGCCTGATCCCGCTGACAAACAAGACAAGCTCACGGCCGGTCCAAGCTCCGATCGGCCGCTGCTCGGGCGCGAGCGGCGAGCGAGCCAGCTTGCGCCTCGTGTTAGTGACCGGGTTGTACGCCGCGCCCGCGGAGGAAGCATCACCGCAGCAGCCACCACCCCAGCCGATCAGCTCGCGACCGGTCCAGACGACAATGCCCCCTGGCGGGGCAGCATTGTTTGGCAGCCGCCGCCAATGGTTCGTAACCGGGTTGAACGCCTGGAAGTCGAAAGGGCCGAAGACCACCATCTCCTTGCCCGTCCAGATAGCCCAGTAGCGGCCCTCATAGTTGCCGGTGGGACCCGGGAAAGGCGCCAGACGGCGCCACTTGTCCGTCGCCGGGTCATAGGCAGCGGCAGCATCGACGGACCACGGAGGATTCGGCTGGGCACGGCCAAAAATCAGCATCTGCCTCCCGGTCCACGCACTCACTGCCCAGTGCGCCGCGATCGGCGCACCAGGCAGGCGCCGCCAGGTTCCTGCCAGCGGCGGGGTCGCCGTCAGCCCGCGTGGTGCCGCTGACTCGACCGCTTGGCCGGGGGCAGACCCAGCGAAACTTGCGGGCGCGACTACGAGGACGACGGCGAAGATGAAGCCCAATCGGCGCGCGGCAGATCGTCCCCTCGAGGACATATCCAACGACGCTCCAGCCTTATCTGCAAGTCCTCGGCACACCCGCAAACCGCGCACAGTGCTTCCTTCCTACGAACAAAAGATGTTGCACGCAACCAATCAGCCGCCATCGGGGCCGGACCGGGTGACCTCCGCGGGAAACCCACATGGGCGCACCGACCGTCACGGCCCACGAGACTGTCGGCGAGCACGACCTCGCGCGCGGGAACCGTCGGCTTGCGGGAATGACCGCAACCTCCCCAATCATCGTCTTCTCCTCACTACGTCGTGAGCGGATCTCGAGTTGCTGAACCGGCCCGCAATCCACTCAGCTCTGCCACACATCGGGCAGCGCTCGGGCGCCATGAGGCCGACGGCGCCGTAGCCGCAGGCCGCGCACCGAAACTCCCGTCGCCGGGTCGATTCGACTGCCGCCGGCTCCGCGTTCTTGGGCGGCAAGCACGGTTGGGCAGGCACGCGCTTCGTCATCGGCGGGGCTCGCTTCCGGCGACCCGAGCCGAGGACTTCAGCCAGATTGTCTCCGCGCGCGGGACGATGTGGGCAACTTCGTCGACGGGGACGAGCAAGAGCCGACTGCCGAGCACGCCCGCTCGAACGCCGAGGACACCACAGTCGAAAGGAGTGGAGGGTTCTCGCACCTCCTCGACAAACCCGAGCCGTCCGCGGTCGCACTCGACGCGAAAGCCTTCGCAGTGCTCGAGCCAGTACTCATCGTCGACCGCCGCCGTCGGGCCGGCAGTCCGAGAGGGAAAGGTTGGTGCAGTGACGGCACTCATCGCATGCCTCCAGCGGTAGGTGGTAGCGAAACAAACACTGTGTCCCAGGCGAGGCTGGCCGCCATCCGGTGACTCGCCCAATCGACCTACGGGATTTCCGCAGGTGCAGACAAGATCGCCGAACCGCAGTCAGCCTTTGACGACGCCGAGCGGCCGAAGCTGCGCGACGCGCCGTGCGAGTCCAGCCGCCAGGCAGGCGACAATGATCTCGGCAACGAGCAGCGCCGGATTGATCTGGGTGTGGACGTGGCTGTTTGGGAAGGCGAGCACCATCGGGAAGACGATCAGGGCAGCGAGCGCGCTCTGCGTCCCGCCGAAGAGAATCTTCTCGAAGGCGACCAGGTTGGTCGGCAGCGGTGCCATCACCCGGTCTTCGATCTCGCGGGTTCGGTTGATCTCGTTCACGAGCGGTAGCGCGACCGCCTGAATGCCTTGGAAGAGGACAGCGACCGCGACCAGCCCGGGCAGCAGGATAGTGCCGAAGCTGGCACGGCCCGGGCCGTGGATGCCAGCGCCGATGTGCGGGAAGACGTAGAGGAAGACGAACACGAAGAGAAACGGCTGCATCACGGCGCGCAGGATGAACTGGGCGAACTCGCGCCGTTCTTTGACGAGGAGCTGCGCATTGCGCTCGTCGACAACGAAATCGAAGACGTCCTGACCGGTCACCCGATCACGAGCTCGCCACTTATTCGGGCCATAGCGTCGCGTTCCCTTGATGCGCCGTAGTGGATAGCACAGCGTCGCTAGCTGTCCCCCTCGCGGACGACAGTCACAGGACAGGACGCGTGATGGACGACCTGGTGACTGACAGAGCCGAGGAGGAGACTGGCGAACCCGCCGTGACCCCGGTTACCGACCACGATCAGATCGGCGCCCCGCGCCTCCTCGAGCAGCACCTCGGCCGGTTGCCCTTGCACCGCCTTGCCCTCACACTCGATCGCGGGCTGCAACCCTTTAGCCGCTGCAACCGCCTCGCGCACGACAGTCTCTGCACCGTCCCTGAAACCGTCGAGTGTGGGCTGGTCGAGCGCGGGAGCGAAGCCACCGGCGTAGACGATCGGCGGAATCTCCCAGGCGCAGACGACTCGAAGCCACGCTCCCCGCAGTGCCGCCTCGCGGGCTGCGTACTCGAGCGCCGCCCGGGCGCACACTGACCCATCGACTCCCACGAGGATCGTTTCCATCACGCCTCCACGCTTTTGTGCCTCTGTCCGGCTCGGTTCGGGCTGCGCGACGATAACCGCATGGAGGATGACCGCCGAGGCTCGAGGGGTGCCGCGTAGCAGCTCTGGCGGATCGACCCCGCCGCGAGCCAGACCGAGCAAAGGATTCCACTCGTCGTCACAGCGCGCGATTCGGTTGCGGTAGGGGTAGGGGCGTCTGGGTCAGTTTCAACAAGTCCGGTCGTCCGCACATGACCTGGACGGACATGCGACGAGATTGCAGCGTCACGCGACTCGGATCGTAGCCGCGGTTGACGAGGAGGGCTATTCGGTCGCGCCAGCACCCTCCTCCGGGGCTCCGGGAGCGAAGTCCGAGTCGCGCTTACTGCGTGTTTTCCATGACCCATCCACATGCTCGTCGACACCGGCGTGAACCGCGCGCTCGTGCTGGACGACGGCAGATTCGAAGGCCTACTGTCGATGACCGACGTCGTCCGCCTCGTCTCCTGGACAACAGCCGGGCCCCACTGAACCGGCTCGGTCCGGCCAAGTTGCGGGAAACCCGCGGAGTCTCTCCGCTTCCGCCCCGATGCAGCGGAAGCGCCCCCATCGCATCATTTCGTTGCAATGTGGGACATACTCAAATGGCAGAACGACACGCTCAGCGTCGCCTGGTGGGCTCTGCTGTTGTTCGCCTTCCTGATTCTCGTTGCGGCCGGAAGTCACGCCGCACGGAAATAGCCGGTCGAGATGCCGCCGCCGAGACCGCCGATGACCGAACCAGGAGTCGCATCACTGCTCGCCGAGCACGAGCCGCTGCTGGATCACGTGGAGCACATCCGCATCGCTGCCCTGGAACTACCGTCGCTCTCACCAGAGGAGCGGCGAGAGCTTCTCGACCGCATCCTCGACTTCCTCCAGGGCAAGCTCGCGACGCATGCGGAACACGAGGAACTCACCCTCTATCCCTGGATCGCCGACCTTCTCGGCGATCCACGAGCGACCGCGCCGATGACATACGACCACGACGCGATCCGGCGCCTCACCGTTTCATTGAAAGAAACGAGCGTGCGCGAGGTACCACTGCTGCAAGAGCTCCTATATGGGCTGCACGCGCTGATCGTCCTCCACTTCCGCAAGGAGGAGGAGCTCTACCAGCCGCTCCTCGACGCGAACGAGGCCGGCTCGATCAAGAGACGAAACGGCCACGGTGACAATTAGCGCCTGGCTCGCAGTCGGCCGGTTGCGAAGCTTTCCACCGTCTGGTATTTGCGCGCGCGCATGAAACTCTGAGAGAGGCAGCGCGGGCCGCACCTGGTCTTGCGTTGTCGCATCCAGGAGATCGTGCGAACGGCCTGACTCTGCGAGGGACCCGTCAATCCCTTGCGTTTTCGCGAACTCGCCGTATGGTGGGCGCAAACGGTTTCGGAGATGTTCTCGCGCGCGCCAGACTCCCAGGCTTGAGATGTCAACAGCACGCCCGAATAAGCCTTACGGTGTTGCAAAGGAAACGGGACGACAGTCCGTTGTGGATTTACGAGATCAAGGCTTGCGCCTTGAGCGCGGCGCCGCCTCTTCGCCGACGGCCGCGCCCCATCGCGTACGCCTGCACACGAACCCACCTCGTGAGCCGGTCCGCTCGCGCCAAGAGCTGATCAAGCCGCTGGACCGGTGGCGTGAACGATCTTGCCGACACACCACCCTCCTCCTTCGCCCGAAGCCGTCCCACCGCTTGCTCAATTCGGCTTCGTCGATCCGTTCCCAGCGATCTCTGCGATCTCTGCGATCTCTGCGCCGCTGAGACTGAGCAGGTCGGCTGTCTTCATCCGTAGCGACTCGGTGTGGGAGCCCGCCTCGAGCACCACGGAGTCGCGCTCCGCGAGCCGGCGGTCGAAGAGCACGCGGTCCCCGGCAGGGACGCCGAAGGGCGGGACTGCTCCGAGCTCGTACATCGGAAACGCGAGTGCGAGCTCGGCTTCGCTCGCGAGCCGCGCGCGCTTGTCTGCAAGGTGCTGCCGCACCTTTCGCAGGTCAAGGTGGTCGCATGCAGGAATGACCGCACGAACGTAGCGTTCGCCGACGGTGAGCACGATCGTCTTTGCCACCTCGTCGGGCGCTACCCCGATCGCCCTCGCCTCGTCGCCGGCCGTCTCCGTCCGTCGGTGCTCGATCAAGTCGTAGTCGACGTCTGCGCGATCGAGCTCATGCCTCAGGTCGCGGATGAGGGTCATGGCTTCTTCACCCCTTTCTCTCCGCGCCGAACGCGGATGCTCGCATCATTGCCGGGGTAGAAGATGCTCTCGTGCTCGTCCTCCCAGCGGACGCGGAAATGGACATGATCGGGCGGTCCGAGGACCTCGAGGATCTCGCCCAAGCGCTCGGACTCGCCCAAATGGTGGCCATGGACTGCAACCACGTCACCGACGTCGGCCTGAAACCGTTTTTGTGACTGGTTGATGGCGTTGCCTCCTGATCGGACGGGACCGATGGTCGCACGGATGCTCGAGTCAGCCATCCGCGTCGCCACTGATCGGCTATCGGGGGCGCGCCGGATGTTCGTGCGCGGGCGCCGCTGCCCCCGGCGCACGCCGCGAGGATTGCCGATCCTGGAACCAGCGCACACGACCCGATTCCTCGCGCTCGAGCTCGTCGAGGGTGAGCTCGAGTCGAGCGAGCGCGTCGACGCCACTTTCCAGCCTCGGTCGAGCGTCTCGTCGAGCGTGCGCGATTCCGTCCGCCCTTGAGCGACGAGCTCGGACTCGAACGCGGAGCGGAAGGTCAGATAGGCGCGCTCGAATCTCCCAGCGCGTCGGCTCCGACCACGTCGGCGAGGCCCGCCGCGTGCTGCGCCTCCGAGACAAGCGCATACAGCTCTGCGGCGAGCTCGAGATGGTCGTCTCGTGTCTGGCCCCGGCCAGCGCCGAGCCGCATCAATCGCGAGAGGGATCGCAGCGGCTCGAAGGGCGGGTAGATACCGCGTGTGTGTGCCTCGTCCGAGAGGACGAGCTGTCCGTCGGTGATGTATCCGGTCAGGTCGGGCACGGGATGCGTGATGTCTCCCAACGGCATCGTGAGAATCGGGAGCTGCGTGATCGACCCGACTCGTCCTTTGATGCGGCCGGCGCGTTCGTAGAGCGAGGCGAGGTCACTGTCGAGGTGGCCGGGATAGCCGCGCCTGCTTGGGATCTCGCCGTGCGCCGCGGAAACCTCGCGCACCGCCTCGCAATAGCTCGTCATGTCCGCCATCACGACGAGGACGTGCCGGCCGCGCTCGAACGCGAGATGCTCGGCGACTGTCGGCGCGATCCTCGGAGTGAGGATCCGCTCGACGAGCGGGTCGTCGGCTGTGTTGAGAAAGAGTGCGGGATCGCCGGTTGGCGCGCGCTCATCCAGTGTTTCACGCACCGAGCATGTTCATGTGCGTCCGTAGGGTGTTGCTCCGAGCCTCTACCGGGTTCCCGCCCCCTATGCCGAGTAGCCGGGAGCGCTGGAGCGGGCTGTCTGTACGCTCCGCCGGGGGCGCACGAGGTCCGATCTGTAGCCGCGCTCCGCTCAGCGACCCTCAGGGGGTGACTCTGCTGCTGGATACGCCGACCAATGTCGGCGACCCGCGCGAAGCAGTCGAACTGCTGTTGCGTGAACTGCAAGCGCGTCGCGATGGGCTCTCGAACCGCGAGGCCGAGCGCCGCCTGGTCGTCTACGGGCGAAACGAAATCGTCCGGCGCGGCGGCGTCCGCTGGCCGCGGCAGCTGGCGAAGCAGTTCACCCACCCGTTGGCGCTTCTGCTCTGGCTCGCGGCCGCTCTCGCCTTCGTCGGTGGTACGCCTGTACTCGGCGCCGCGATCTTGGCCGTGATTGCCCTCAACGCCGTGTTCGCATTCGCGCAGGAGCGCCAGGCCGAGCGTGCGATCGAGGCCTTGCGGCGCTTCCTCCCGCCGCAGGCGCTGGTGCTTAGGGAGGGGCAGCGAGCGATGGTTGATGCGGGCACGCTTGTCCCCGGCGACGTGCTGCTGCTCTCGGAGGGTGACCGGATCTCGGCGGACGGACGGCTGCTCGAGGGGGCACTTGACATCGATCTTTCGACGCTGACCGGGGAGTCGCAGCCGGTCTACCGCTCGGCCGAGCTCCGTGACACGACCGGGCCGTTGATCGAGGCGCGAGATCTCGTGTTCAGCGGCTCGTCCTGTGTCGGCGGCGAAGCGAGCGCGCTCGTCGTCAAAACCGGAATGCAGACGGAGCTGGGCCGGATCGCAGCCCTGACGGAGCGGGTCGAGACCGAACTGAGCCCCCTCGAGCGCCAGGTACGCCGCGTGGCGTGGCTGATCGCCCTGGTCGCCGTGCTTGTCGGACTGGCGTTCCTTCCGATCGGCTGGCTCGTTGCTGGTCTCCCGCTCAAGGACGCCTTCAACTTCGCGATCGGCCTAATCGTTGCCAACGTTCCAGAGGGGCTGCTGCCGACGATCACGCTGGCGCTCGCCGTCGGGGTGGCGATGCTGGCCCGCCGCGGCGCCCTCGTCAAGCGGCTGAGCGCGGTCGAGACGCTCGGCTCAGCCGACGTCATCTGTACCGACAAAACCGGCACGCTGACGGAAAACCGAATGCAGGCGGTCAAGTTTTGGACGCCGCTGGGAGAACTCGACCTCGAGGGTGACGGCAACCTCGCGGCGGCGGCAGCCGAGAATCCGGTGCTGGAGCTGCTCGGTCGCGCGGCCGCCTCGTGCAGCAACGCCGAGGTCGATCCCGCCCGAAAGAGCAAGTCGCGTGGGGAAGCGACCGAGATCGGGATTCTCGAGGCCGCCCGCAAGATAGGCATCGACGTCGCATTACGGCGGCGAGAGCGGCGGCGGCAGAAGCTGTACCGTTTCGACCCGACGCTGCGGCTGATGTCCACGGTCGACGCGCGCGAGGACGGAACGCTCACCGTCCACGCGAAGGGCGCGCCGGAAGAGATTCTCCGCCGGGCCACGCGCATCGGCGGCCTCGACAACCACCGGCCGCTCGAGGAGAGCGACAGGCGCGAGGTGCTGGCCGTGTTTGAGCGGTACGCGTCGCAGGGGCTGCGCGTGCTCGCCGTTGCCCGGCGGCGCCTGCCCGACGGCGCCGAGCCACCTGCTCGACGCGAGGATGCCGAAGCAGAGCTCTGCCTGCTCGGCCTGGTGGCGCTGTTTGACCCGCCGCGCGAAAAGGTCACCGATGCAGTCGCCCGCTGCCATGCAGCGGGGATTCGCATCATCGTCGTGACGGGGGACTACGGGCCGACCGCGGCGGAGATCGCGCGCCGGGTCGGCATCGCTAGTGACGGCGGCCAGGTCGTGACCGGCGCCGAGCTGGAGGCGCTGAGCGAGCGCGAGCTGGATGAGCTGCTCCGCCAGGGCAGGGAGCTGATCTTTGCCCGTAGCTCGCCGGAGGCGAAGCTGCGCATTGCCGACGCGCTCCGCGCGGAGGCGCACACCGTGGCCATGACCGGAGACGGCGTGAACGACGCGCCTGCGCTCCGACGCGCCGACATCGGCGTCGCCATGGGCCTGACCGGCACCGAAGTCGCTCGCGAGGCGGCGACGATGGTGCTCACAGACGACAACTTCGCCACGATCGTCGCTGCAGTCGAGGCAGGACGTCAGGTCTTCGACAACGTCCGCAAGTTCATCCTCTACATCTTCGCCCACGCCACGCCCGAGGTCGTTCCCTTCCTCCTCTTCGCCCTCTCCGGCGGCCGGATCCCGCTGCCGCTCACGGTCCTGCAGATCCTCGCCATCGACCTCGGCACTGAAGTCCTGCCCGCCCTCGCGCTCGGACGCGAGCCGGCCGAGCCGGGCTTGATGGACCGGCCGCCGCGCGCCCGCAGCGAGGGTGTGATCGACCGCTCGCTGCTGTACCGCGCCTGGATCTTCCTCGGCCTGATCGAGGCCACACTCGTCCTCGGCGGCTTCTTCTTCGTCCTCCTCCGAGCTGGCTGGAGCCCCGGCGATGCCGTCTCGAGCGGCCACCCACTCCACAACGCCTACCTGCAGGCGACCACGATGACCTTTGCCGGCATCGTCGCCTGCCAGATCGGAACCGCGGTCGCCGCTCGTACCGAAAGGACGTCATTACGCTCGGTCGGGTTCTTCACGAACCGTCTGCTGCTCTGGGGCATCGCCTCGGAGATCGCCTTCGCCTCGCTCCTGATCTACGCGCCGCCGTTGCAGAGGGCGTTCGGAACCGCCGCGCTCGGTATCATCGAAATCGCCTTCCTGCTTCCCTTCCCCCTGATCGTCTGGGGCGCCGACGAGCTCAGACGTTGGCTGCGGCGACGGCGGGGCCGTCCGACTCACGGTGTTCGCCTTGACCTATCGCCTGCTCCTGCAGCCGATGTCTATGAGACGAAGGACGAGTTCGTGGTCGAGATCGAATTGCCGGGCTTCGAACAGAAGGAGCTCGCGATCGAGGTTACGGACCACCCCCTCGTCGTGCAGGTGAGCGGACCGAGGCGAACGAGGATGAGAAGGACAGACAGTTCCGGCTCCGCGACCCGCCTCGAGCAGGCGTTCGAGCGCCGCTTCTATCTGTCCTCGGACTCCCACACGGAGCACGTGAAGGCGAAGTTCAGCAAGGGCGTTCTCGAGGTCCACACGCCGAAGCTCCCAACCTCGAAGCCGCACAATCGAGATCAAGACCTAGCTGGGGCGGATGCGCCGGGCGCCTCGGCGCGTTTCCACCACCCACGCGGGAGTAGAGCGAGTGACAACTCGACACGGCCGAGATTTCGAACGGCCTGATTCGAACCAGTAAAAGGCTGGCGGATTACATGAGCGACGGCACGCTGAGCCTCCCGCGTGGGCGCGGTGACCTGGTTCGACAGCTGATCATCTGGTTCGGGTTTGCCGTCGTCTATCAGCTTGTCCGAGGGTTCGCGAACCGTGGGCCCGAACTGGCGCACGGGAATGCGCGAGCGGTCGTTCGCTTCGAGCGAGGGCTTCACATGATGCTCGAGCTACGTCTGCAGCGCGCGCTAAGCAGTGTCGAGCCGCTGATTACCGCCGCGAACCTGACCTACTGGCTGTCCCAGTTCGCGGTCGTGGGAGCCGCTCTGCTGTGGATCTACCTCCGTCGCTATCCCTGGTACCTACGCATTCGCGACACGATCATCGTTACGAACACGATCGCTTTGGTCGGGTACGTCGTCGTGCCGACGGCACCGCCGCGGCTTCTGACCGGGATGGGGTTCAAGGACACATTGACAACGTCCGCGGTGCTCAACCACGGCAGCGGAATCGTCAGGCTCGCCGAGAACCCCTACGCGGCGATGCCAAGCCTGCACACCGCAGACGCGTTGATCATCGGCGTCGCGCTCGCCCTCCTCGTCCGACGGCCCTGGCTCCGCGTGCTCTGGGTGTTGTGGCCGCCGTGGGTCGCCTTCTCCCTCGTCGTCACCGGCAACCACTACTTGTCCGACATCGTCGCCGGAATCCTCCTCGTCTGCGTCGCTGCGCCCGCAACCGCCGCACTGGAGCGTCTCCGGCGCCAGCCGCCGAGCGGCTTGAACGAGGCGTGAGGGGGCCCGCAGTTCCCGCGACGGCACCGTGGAGCGATCCACGAGAGGAGAGACCGCAGCGAGAGGGCTCTTGTCGGTTCGCTCGATGGCCTGCGGAGAGTCATTGGACGGCCAACCAGTCGCGCACGTGGCGGTTTGTCGGGCCGTGTGACTGACGCGCGCACGGCGACGACTCACCGAATTGCGACTCCTGGACCAGTGGAGCGGACCCCGCACAAACGAGGTTGCTCCACCCGAGTTCGCCCTCCTATCTGCCAGTGATCGTGCCCGAGCCGGTGACGCTCTTTGTCACATCCTGCGGATTGCCCGCGTAGATAATCGTGCCCGATCCGGGGACCGAGGCATCGAGGCTCTTGGTCGCGGTGACGAAGATCGTTCCAGAGCCACTCACGACAGCGTGCACGTTGTTGGCGTCAAGCTGTGTGAACCGCGCATTCCCAAAGCCGCTGACCGTGATGTCAAGCGAGGTGGCGGTTCCGCTACCAAAGAGGTTGCCACTGCCCGACAAGGTCACCCTCAGGCTCTGCGTCTTGATGCCGCTAACCATGATGTTGCCGCTGCCAGTGAGCGCCAAGGCGTTGAGCGATGGGACGTTGACCTCGACGCTCATCGGACTCCTGGCTGTGAGGCTGCCGGGGGTGTTCCCGATAAGGAGCGCGCCGGACTTCACATCGGTCGTGACACGGTTCAGGAGGTTGTCGTCGGCCTTGACGACGACCGACTGGCTCTCACCGACGCGAATGACGAGGTTGTTGCCCCCGGCGAGTTCGACGCTGTTGAACGCGGCGACGTCGCGGGTTTGCGTCGCGGCGACGCCCGATCCCTCGCTGCTCGAGCTGGACGAGCTTCCGAACACGTCGAATTGATAGAGCAGCGCGACCGCGAGGCCACCGAGAAGGAAGGCGAGGATCCCGACCAGCACCCAGCGGAGCCGGTGATGTTCTCGTTGGGACTGCACTGATGTTGGGGCGACGGTCATTGCCCCTCCCTTCTGACGCACAAGACGAGAAGCAGTGCGCCTTTTCCTTCAAGAAGACACGATCAGCATCTCTCGCTCATCCGCCTGGCGCATCAGTCCACCTACTGACTCGCGTGCGGCAAAGCCGCACCTCGGCCCCTGGCGGGCTGGCGGATGATCGTCTTCAAGTGTTCGCGTGCGGCGCGTCGAGGGTCGCCCAGTAGGTCTCGTCGTGCCCGGTTCGCCGCTCCAGGCCGTGGGCGGCGAGAAGGCGTGCAACTGCTCGATCGTGTGCGCCTCGGCCGCGTAGGGACCGACATGGAGGATCTGTGCCGCATGCCCTTCGGCGAAGCCTCCAGCCGAAGCTCCGCGCAAGACACCGTTCTGTGTGAGAGTCGCAGGGTGTCCGCTGGTCGACGCGCGTCGGAACGTGATCATCAGCAGATACGTGTTCACCACACCGCTTTGCGAGCGCTATCGCAGGTCGCGGCCGAAAACCAGGCACCGCTGGCAAGACTTGAGAAGGCATCACGCCGCAGGCAGGCGTATCGATCTCCTGCTCAACTCTAGCCGGCGTTGGCTCGATCGGCATTTGACGCCTCCGTAGCCGCAAACCGCCCTCCGGACGCAGCGGCGCGCGTGATGCGTACTTCGCCGCGGAGCGATCAGTGCCTCAACCGATGCGCCGGCGAGCGCTGCGAGTGAGGATCGGCCTGGAACCGCGACACACGGAGGTGTCCGATGAGTATCGATACGCCATCGCTTCGTAGTCTCGATGCGAGGCTGGAAGAGCGGGCCGAGTGCTTGAGCGAGGGAGCACGCGAGCTGCCCACCCTGTCCGCGCAGCAGAGGGAGGAGTTCCGCGCGCGCGTCCTTAGCTTCCTGCGACACGACGTCGGCGAGCACATGCGCGCGGACCAGCGTGTGCTTTACCCGAAGATCGCCGAACGACTCGGCGACCCGCTCGCGGCCGCGCCGATGAACTACGACCACCGAGCGATCCGCTGGTGGACCGACGAGATCGCCCGGGCCGAGATCACAGACACAAGCGAACTCCAGAGGCTGCTCTACGGCGTGCACGCCCTCATCAAGGTGCACCTGAGTAGAGAAGAAGACCTGTACGTCGGGGCGCTCGAGTCAGAGGCCTGGCCGGCTGATGGCTGCGCCAACGCACACGTCGTCGCGAGCAGAAACGGCCATGGCGACGACTGAGGAAGCCCCGCAAGCTTCTCCGCGGCATGTGGTGACGAAGCGCGTCGGAGTCCTGGTCGGCGGTGGCGACTGTCCCGGCTTGAACGCGGTGATCCGGGCGGTCGCCCGGCGCTCCTTCGAGCGCGGCTGGGACGTCGTCGGCATCCGTGAGGGTTGGCGCGGGCTCGTGGACGGGATCACGCATTCACTCGGGCCGCAGGAGATCTCGGGAATCCTGCCGCGCGGCGGCACGATCCTCGGCACGACGCGCACGAACCCGTACAGACTCGAGGACGGTGTGCAGAAGGTGCTCAGCCACTTCGAGCAGGCCGGGCTCGACGCGCTCGTCGCCGTCGGCGGTGAGGACACGCTCGGCGTCGCGGCGCGACTGCACGCGGAGCACGATTTCCCGGTCGTCGGCGTACCGAAGACGATCGACAACGACCTCTCGGCGACTGACTACACCGTCGGCTTCGACACCGCCGTGTTCATCGCCACCGAGGCGATCGACCGGCTGCACACGACCGCCGAGTCGCACAACCGCGTGATGGTGTTGGAGGTGATGGGGAGGCATACAGGATGGGTCGCCGTGATGAGCGGGATCGCCGGAGGGGCGGACGTGATCCTGATCCCCGAGCTGCCGATGCCGCTGGACGAGGTGTGCGCCCTGCTCGAGCACCGGCACAGCGGTGGCAAGGACTTCTCGATCATCGTCGTCGCCGAGGGCTACGAGCTCGAGGGGCTCGAGGACGAACGCGAGGTGGACCAGTTCGGGCACGTGCGGCTGGGTCTGCGGGGCGTTGGGGATACGCTTGCACGGCAGATCGAGGCCCGCACCGGCTTCGAAACGCGCGTGACCGTGCTCGGCCACGTGCAGCGCGGCGGCTCGCCTACCCCGCGGGACCGAGTGCTCGCAACCCGCTTCGGGCTCAAAGCAGCCGACCTCGCGCACGAGGGCCGGTACGGTCGGATGGCGGCGCTGCACGGCGACGAGATCGTGGACGTAGCGCTGGCCGAGGCAACCGCCGAGTTAAAGCTCGTTCCGCCGGACTGGTTCGACGTGGCCAAGACATTCTTCGGCTAGTGTCAAGCCGCCGAAGGTTGCCGGGC
>CAWHXK010000044.1:0-31110 GCA_963833255.1 uncultured Actinomycetes bacterium | reverse complement strand
CGGGGTTTCTCTTGAAGAACACTGACGCCTCGACCCCGGTCAGGAAACTCTCCCTCTGAGCGCCCGATGCACGCGCAGAGGTTCATTGCCGTGATCAGTCGAACGCGCGTGCCTTGCTGAGGTCGTCAGCGCTCAGTGAAGAACTGCGAAGAGCCACGGTCTTCGCCGAAAGCGCGACTCGCTGAGCGAGCGCAAGATGTTCGCCGGTCTCGCCCTCATGCTCGACGGGAACATGTGCTGCGGCATCGTCGGCGACCGGCTGATGCTCCGACTCGGAGCCGACCTCGCCGAGCAGGCGCTCTCCATGGTTTGCATGGTAGACGCCTAGCCAGGCAGCTCTGAGAGAAAGTCTTACTCAAGACTTAGCTGTGTCTTAAGTCACTGCTGTTAGCTGCGGTCGGTGTTCTACTTCCGCTACTTGCGTAGCGAGCTCGTCGGCCGCAGAACGCGAACGGTCCTCACGCTCGTCGGGCTTGCCCTCGGCGTCGCGCTCGTGATCACGATCAGCGGCCTCGCCCGTGGGCTCGACCGAGCCCAGAAAACCGCGCTCAACCCGCTCTCCACGATCGGAACCGACCTCACCGTGACGCTATCGCCGCAACAGGACACCGGCGGCTTTGGCCGCGGAGGCGGCGGCGAGGTCGTCCAGGCGAACCAGTCTGCCGTCACCGACCTCTCCAAGCTCGGCAAGCCGGGCACGCAGTTCGTGCACGACTTCTTCCTGCCGGGGACGCAACTGACATTCCCGCAGAAGCAAACGGCGAAGATCTCGTCGCTTCCCGGCGTCGCATCCATCTCGAACGGCGCTCGTGCTCTCCGCCGTCCACCAGGAGGGCGTCGTGCCGAAGATCGTCGCGAAGATCAAGGCCGGCGGACAGCAGCTCGACATCCGGCGCCAGATCAAGCCGCCGACCGCAGCGGAAGCAGCGGCTATTCAAGCGTGCTTCCAGAAGCTCGGCGTCGGCGGCGGTGCGCAGTCCGGCGGCGCAACGCGGCCGGGCAGCAGGGATTCGGCGGCGGCGGGGGCGCAGGCGGCGGTGGTTTCTTCAGCTCGCCGGCCGCGCGGAAGTGCCTGCCTGCACGGATGCGCGAGTTCCGCGCCCGATTCACGACGCCCGAGCAGACACTGAAGCAGGTCGTCAGCCCGCCGCAGACGAACATCAAGAGCTCCTCGTACACGATCGGGGGCATCGATCCCGCGCAGCAGTCGATCGGGCTCGTCACGCCGTCGCAGTTGTCACGCGGCCGCTTCTTCTCGAAGTCCGGTGGACATGAGGCGCTCGTCTCGGCCGCGTACGCGAAACGCAAGTCGCTTGAAGCTCGACTCGACGCTCGACCTGAACGGAACGAGGTTCAAGATCATCGGACTCGTAAGTCCGCCCCTCGGCGGTCAGACCGCGGACGTCTACATCCCGCTCGCGCAGCTGCAGAAGCTGGCGAGCCAGAACGGGCTTGCGAACGTCGTCCTCGTCCGCGCGACGAGCAGCTCCGACGTCGCCAACGTGCAGAAGGAGATCGAGCAGGCGCTCGGCTCGGGGGCGCAGGTCGCGAGCGCTAAGCAGGTCGCTGCGTCGATCAACGGCTCGCTCGTGGACGCGGCGAACCTCTCGCACGACCTTGGGCTCGTGCTCGCGATCATCGCCGCTGTCGCGGCGTTCCTGTTGCAGCGCTGTTGACGCTGTCGTCGATCGGCAAGCGCGTTCGTGAGATCGGGACGCTGAAGGCGCTCGGCTGGTCGCAGCGGCTCGTCGTCCGACAGGTTCTCGGCGAGTGCCTCGCCACCGGGGTCGCCGGCGGCCTCGCTCGGCGTTGTCCTCGGCGTGCTCGCGGCCGCTGCTATCGGCGCGTTCGGCCCAGGCCTCTCGGCGAGCTCTACGACCGGCGCGGCCGGCGCCAACGACGTCCTCGGACTCGGCCAAGCGCTTGCTCGCACGGCGTCGACGTCCGTTTCCTTAACGGCGCCTTTGAGCCTTTCCCTGCTCCTCTTCGGTTTCGCGCTTGCGCTCGCAGGCGGACTGATCGCCGGCGGGGCCGGAGCGCTGCGTGCCGCGCGACTGCGTCCCGCCGATGCGTTGAGGCAGATGGAATGACGGGTGATCTCCTCTACGACGTCCGCAACGCGACCCGAAGCTTCCGGCGCGGGCGACGCGACGATCAACGCGCTCGGCGGCGTCGACCTGACGATCGAGCACGGAGAGATCCTCGCGCTCGTCGGCCCGAGCGGCTCCGGCAAGACGACGCTGCTACAGCTGCTGGGCGCGCTCGACCGTCCGACGTCGGGGCAGATCTTCTTCGAGGGCCGCGACCTGAACACTCTCGGCGACAACGAGCTCGCGGACCTCCGCTTGCGCGCGTTCGGCTTCGTCTTCCAGACGTTCAATCTCATTCCGACGTTGAACGCGCTGCAGAACGTCGAAGCGAAGCTCGCGCCCACGGGAATACCCGAAGACGAGCTCCGCAGCCCGCTCGCTTGCACTGCTCGAGGAAGTGGGATTGAGCGACCGCGCCGACCATCTCCCTTCGCAGCTCTCGGGTGGAGAACAGCAGCGTGTCGCAATCGCGCGTGCATTGTCCACCGAGCCGCGCGTCGTGCTTGCAGACGAGCCAACCGGGAATCTCGACTCGCGCACAGGCACGGAGGTCGTCGACCTGCTCACTTCGCTCTCGGAGGAGCGGAGACACACGGTGATCCTCGTCACGCACGATGCCGAGATCGCGCAGAAAGCGCACCGTTCGATCCGGATGCAGGACGGGCGGCTGCTCGAGCCCACGCTCGCCTAGAAGCACGTCAGGGCGGGCGCTTCGCCCTAGGTACGGTCGTGATGGTGAGAACCGCGATCGGTCAAGCTGCTGGGCAAGCCTGGCCACCGTTTGTACTGGTCGCCGGCCTGCTCCTTATCGGCGCGGTAGCCGCCGCCGACGGGCTGTTCGAGGCATTTGGGGCACGGCTCGCCCGGACACGGCTGGGCGCCCGCGGCCTCCTCCTTGCGTTGCTCGGCCTCGTCGCCGCAGTGACGGCCGTACTCAACCTCGATACGTCGGTCGTATTCCTCAACCTTGTGCTTATCCACGCCGGACGCCGCCGCCGGCTCGACGAGCGCCCGTTCCTCTACCGGCGCGCGGGCACGCCTGAAAGCCGAAGGCCGCAGAGGTGTGCCGCAGGTCCGACACGCTTCGTGGCAGAAGCGCCACCGAACCGGATTCGGCCCTTCCTGTGGCTGGGCGAGCTTGGCCTGCGCCAGTGATGCTTCTATGTCTGTCAAGTCGGCAGTGGCGCTCCGTGTTCGAGGAGTCGGTAGAGGCTGCGGGCGAGGTAGCGCTTGAGGCAGCGGTTCGCTTCGCGTCGTGTCTTGCCTTCTTGCATCCGTCGTTCGATGTAGGCGATCGTGGCGGGGTGTGAGCGTTTTCGTGTGACGAGGATCATGTGCAGTGCGCGGTTGAGTTTGCGGTCGCCTGATCTGTCGAGGCGGTAGCGGATGGTCTGGCCGGAAGACGCCGGGATCGGTGCTGCGCCGGCGAGCCGCGCGAACGCCGCTTCAGAGGTGATGCGTCCGTGGTGTGACCAGGAGAGCACGAGTTGTGCTGCCGCGTGCGGACCGACGCCGGGTTGGTCGAGTAGCTGCGGCGCGAGCTTGCGCGTCAACGTTTCGATCTCGCGTGCGAGCTCGCGCTCCTCGGCGGTCAGCTGCAGGACGCGCCGCGCGATCGAGCGGAGCGCGAGCAAGCTGCCGCGCAGCTCTGGATCGCGTCTGCCGTCTGGCCGCGTTGCCGCGAGCCGCTGCAGCAGCCGCGCGCGTGTCAGCGGCCGCAACTCCGCCCGCAGCGGCTCCGGGGTCGTGATCAGCAGGTCTCGCAACTGGCAGAAACCGGCCCTCTTAGCGTTGACCGCGCCTTCCCGTGCGGCCACCAGTGCCTGCAGTGCCTGGCGCTCACCGCCTGCCCGTGGCGTCGCAGCCCGCTCGTCGGCGAGCACGCTGCGGGCAGCACGCACCGCGTCGAGCGCGTCGGTCTTGCCGCCCGAACGGCGCTCCCGCCGCAATCGGCCCACCTCGAACACCCGCTCGCCGCTGCCGGCGAGGAAGCGCGTCAGGCCGGCACCGAAGGAGCCGGTGCCTTCAACCGCGAACGCTCGCCGACCGGGAGCGTGCTCCTCGACGAGCTGCAAAGCCTGCGTGTAGCCGTCGCTGTTCGCGACGACCGTCGACTCGAGCACGACCGCCCCGCTGACGACGTGCACGACCGCGAGCGCGTGCGAGTCGCGGTGCGGGTCGACACCAACGACGTAGTCCAACTGATCTGCGAGCATCCGTGACCGACCTCCAGCCCAGCGTTGGGGGACACATCCGGTGTCGGTCTGGGGTGGAAACCGCGGGCGGCAGAACTGTGACGGGTCACGCGCTCACAACGCGGACAGGCTTCTGATCAGGCCAGCAAGCGGACGCCAGGCCGGCACCGGCCTCTCCGCCCGGACAGATCACTGGAAAGACACCCGCCAACCGGGGTCATTCGAAAATCGAGCCACAGGCAAAGAGCACGGCACCACCCTGACGAGAGCCCCAGACGGGACTCGCACACACTCACAGTTCGGGAATGATCGCCTGACCTGACCTAGGACGAGAACGCGGGTGCCTACTCGAATGGTCCGGCGACTGACGGCGTGTACGCGCGTAGAGGTCGAGCTTGGAAGGCGCTGCTTTATAGCGGGGCGGGGTGCGCTGGGCGAAACGACACGAATGGATGGCTGCGAACGAAGTCCCTCACGGCTGTGTCGGAGCTGAAATCGCCCCAGCCGAAGATCCGGGTGACGAGGCGTACTCGCCGAGGATGCTGGCGTCGGAACTCGACCACCACCGCGACGCTCTCGTCCTCGGAGAGGAAGCGTTGCTCCGGTGCGTACGACTCTCGTCCGATCTGGATCTGCAGTGCCGGGTGGGCACGGATGTTGCGAATCCAGTCGGTGTTCAGGCCCCAGCCCGAGCAGATGACCGCCTCCTGCGTCTGAGGGTCATACGTCAACACCATCGCAACCGTCTCGCGGCGCTTCCCGGTCTTCCGACCCGCGTGCGTCACCAACAGGAAGGTGTGGCCGAGGAGCCAGCCCCATCCCCGCTGATACAGCGGGAGAGGCAGACGAAACACGGCCAGTGCGAGACGTCCAGGCTGCCGACGAACTCCGAGCAGCGGTTTCGCCCTTCGACCGGTTTTCACGGTAGGCGTCATGCCTTCGTCACGGGTGGGACGAAGATCCGCGACTCGTAGGCGTGCGTTACGGCTGCGACGTGCTGCGAGACGTGCGCGACGATCGAGCCGACGGGGTTCGCGGTGGCGAACGTCGGGATCGAGATCAGGATGTTCCCGATCTCGGGGCGACTGAGGCCGTCCTGGCGATACTGGGGGTAGCCCAGGTGGTAGGTCGCCGTGACGATGATCACGAGCGGCAGCATCAGCGCCGTGAACCGGAGCTTGCCTTTCAGGCCGCCGACGTGCCCATGCAGGAGCCGGTAGGCGACGAGACAGGGAAAGACCGTCAGCAGGAGCGTGTCGACAAGGCCGTAGCCCACACCACGCCAGAGCAGCTCAAAGACGAAATAGGCGCCGTGCGGTCGTGCCGTCGCATCTTCCGTGTTGAAGACGTTGAACACGAGGAAGACGGCGAGGACAACCCCAAGGCCAAGGCTCCACCTCCAACGGCAGCGGAAGACCTCCGCCACATCGACCTGCTCGACCCGGACGTAGCTGGCAAGCAGCGCGATCGTGACAGCGAAGTAGACCAGGTAGAAGACGTCGTGCTGCATGTCGAGCACCGACACGCCGAGATACGGAACGAGGAACGCGACGGCGCAGACGACGGCGAACCAGACGAGCTGCCGAATGGCCTGCGGCACGGCACGCTGCACAGGATGCGTATAAGAGGACATAACCCTCCGAGATGAGCTACAGCAAGCGTCCCCCAGACCGGAGCAGCCCACATCGGGGAATCCCCGCTCTCCCAGTTCCCGCTTCTACGGATAGGGCCGTGAGGCCGTCGCCGCCTCGATACAGCAGCCGCTCAAACGCACTCGACCAGACCGGCGCGCGTAAACCTCGCTCTCTTGTCCGACGTTCGGCACACTCTGCGCGGTGGATGAACACAGGTCCATGCGCGCGTGCGCGCGAATAGCAGAATGCGTATCTGCGCGTCCGTAGATAGAGGAGCCGAGCGACCGCGAAAGCCAAAAACCGCCGCCTCAACCGCCTGATCGAACACCACGGAATCGCCGGACGCGCGGACGACAAGCGGGTTGGGGCTGTAACGGACAGAGGCGACCCCGAGGTCTGCGCGGGGGCCTAGCTGGGACCAGATCACGGAGGAGCGCGGCGCTGGCGACGATGAGGCGAAGGCAGGGATCTGCAGCATCTCCCGGTGACGATGCGGTTGAGCCCCAATCCGGCTTTCGAGCGGGGGATGCGGGTTCAGCAGCCGACGCGCGGCGGGAGATCGTCGGGCACGCCGGCGAGGTCGACGAACTCGCGTGCGAATGCGGAGAAGCTGTCGATGTCCGCAAGGTTCGAGGCCAGCCCGAGCGAGGCGCGGACGGCCCCACCGGAGGGGAGGCCGATCGCGTTGAGATAGTCGTCGAGTGCCATCCCTTCGCCGAACTCGCCGCCGACCAGGGTCTCGCCGGAGATGGTGAAGGCGACCTCTCCGGCGCCGGGGTTGCAGAAGCAGCCGGTGCGGAGCGAGATGTTGTGCTGGTGGGCCAGGAGGTCGACGTAGCGCTCGTCGACGACGCGCCCATCGGGGTGGAGGAAGTTGAACGCGATCGTGGCGCCGCGCCGTTCGAAGCCGCGGGGCCCGTAGATGGTGGCGGCCGGCGAGCCGTCCGAATGGCGGAGCGAGTCCAGCGCGTCGAGCAGCCGGCTCCCGAGCGCTTCGACGCGAGCGTGGATCGTCTCGATGCCGACTCGGTCGAGTAGGCGCAGGCCGATCTCGACGGCGGGCAGGTTGAGGAAGTTGACGGTGCCGTCTTCGAAGTGCGCCGCTCCCGGGGCCGACTGGTACCACTCGCGCTGGACGAAGGCGGCGACGATCGTGCCCCCGGAGAACCAGGGGCGCTCGAGCTTGGCGAGGGCGTCGCGGCGGGCGAGCAAGGCGCCGACGCCGGTTGGCCAGCCGAACATCTTGTAGAAGGAGAGCGCGACGAAGTCGGGATGCCAGCGGGAGAGGTCGAGCCGATTGCTGGGGACGTAGGCGGCGGCGTCGAGCAGCACGTCCCAACCCTGGGCGTGCGCTTGGTCGATCCAGGCCAGTGGGTGCTGAACGCCGGAGAAGTTCGACTGGGCGGGATAGGCGAACAGGTTGTGATGCTCGCCCGCAGACCTCGGTCAGGTAACGCGGCAGCAGCTCCTCGTCGACGCGCAACTCGGGTGCCTCGCTCGGCACGTAGATCGTTTCGGCGCCGCGGGCGCGGGCGAACTCGCGGATGCCGTTGACCGAGTTGTGGTTGTCGAAGCTGAGCAGGAAGCGATCGCCGGAACGGAATGGATAGGCCTCTCCGACCAGGCGCAGCGCTCCGGTCGCGTTCGGCGTGAAGATCGCCACGTACTCCTCGGGTGAGGCGCGGAAGAAGTCGAGCACGGCCGTGCGCGCCTGCTCGACCAGCTCGGTCATCGCCGCCGAGGTCGGGTTCAACGAGTGTGGATTGCCGAACACGTTCGAGCGCAGCAGCTCGATGTGATCATTCAGCTGCGAGTCGGCGTAGAGGCCGGCGCCGGTGTAGTCGAGATAGACGTGGCCGGCCGCGTCCAGGCGGGCGAAGTCGCTGCGCCGTAACTCGTCGATGGCCGTGCCGCCGCCGCCGGAGTGCGCAGCGAGGAACGTCTCCTCGGCTGTCTGCGGAGGCGCCTCCTGCCGAGCGCCTGGAAGTGCTGGCTCTGTCACCGGGCCACGCTCAATGCCTACTGATTGTGCTCTTGCCCTGTTGCGGCTGTCACCTCGACCATCGTCTCGACCGGAAGGTCGAGCGAGGCGGAGACGAGGCAGGTCTGCTCGGCCTGCTCGGCGAGCTGGCGCGCCTGCGCCTCCTCGGCTGCGTCGGTCTCGACTTGGACGCGCAGCAGCAGCCGAGTGAAGCCGAAGCGGCCGTCGCTGCGCTTGCCGGCGATGCCGTCGCCGTCGACCTCCAGCCTTGTGTAGGCCAGGCCGGCGCGGGCCGCGAGGCCGGTGAAGGTGACAGCGAGACAGGAGGCGGCGGCGGCGACGAAGAAGTCTTCCGGACTCCAAGTTGAGGGATCGGTGCCCTGAAAGACCGGCGGCGGCGCGACCTCGAGCGCCGGTTTGCCCGCGACGCGTGCGGCAACCCGCCGCTCGCCGAGCCATTCGACCCTGACCGGGAAATGAAACTCCTTCGCGCGGACCGTTGTGCTCGTGGCGGCGCTGGTGGCCATCAGTAGAGGTTGGCAGCGAGTTGGCGTCGGTAGCGCATCGTCAGCGGGTGTTCGTTACCGAGTTGGCCGAAGAGCCGGACGGTCAGATTGATCAGGTACTCGCGCCGGTCGCCTTCGGCGGCACGGATCGCTTCTAGCAGCAGCTCGAAGGACCGTTCGTGCTCGTCCTGCTCGAGCGCCGCCACCAGCTCCGGCAGCTCGCCCGCCGCGGTCAGCTCGGCAACCAGCTGCTCGGCCGCGGTCGGCCCGGTGAGCTCGTCGAGGAACCGCGCTACCGCGGCCGGCGGCTGGGCGCCGACGAACTCGGCCACGACCTGGCCGTCGCGGAACGCTTTCACCGCCGGGATTCCCTGGATCTGGTACCGAAGCGCGAGCTCGGGGTTGGCGTCGACGTCGACTTTGGCGAGCTCGAACTCGCCCGCGCGCGTGGCGGCCTCGCGCTCGAGCACGGGGCCGAGCATGCGGCAGGGTCCGCACCAGCCGGCCCAGAAGTCGACCACGACCGGCAGCTCGTGCGAGCGTTCGAGAACGTCGCGCTCGAAGCTCTCGGTTGTCACATCCATCGTTTTCTCGATCCTCCTTTACGTGCGTCAGTGCGGCAGCGGCGTGCGGCCGCGCGTGTCGAGGTGGAACAGCGTGTACAGCGGGCAGAAGCCGACCGCGCTCGTCGCGAGCATGATCGCAGCGAGCGCGAACAGGACGATGCCGCCGATCGAGCCGGCGCCGAAGACGACGGCGAGGACGATCGCCACTGGTGCGATCACGAAGCTGCGCAGGCCGCGATCCAGGTTGCTCATGTTGCGGGACATCTCCGACCTCCTTGCGGTAGAAGCTCCTTCGTGCTATACAACTCTACAACTATTTCGTTTATTCCGCAAGGAGATGAAAATGACGCTTCCTCATCCGCTCCCCGATGACTTGGTCGAGCTGATCGCCCGCCGCTTCCGCGCGATCGCCGAGCCGATGCGGATCAAGCTGCTCGACCGACTCCGCGACGGCGAGGCCACCGTCGGCGAGCTCTCCGAGGCGGTCGGCGCCTCCCAGCAGAACGTCTCCAAGCACCTTTCGGTGCTCGCCGACGCCGGCATCCTCGGCCGACGCAAGGACGGCAACCACGTCTACTACCGGATCGTCGACCAAGGCGTGCTCGCGCTCTGCGAAGACGTCTGCGGCTCCGTCCAGCAGCAACTCCGCAGCCTGAACGAGCTCGTCGGCGGTGCGAGCCGGTGACTGTCGTCGACACGCGCATCCGCGTCTCCGCGCCCGCGCCCGAGCACCCGGAGGCAGTCGGCCCGATCGGCACGCTGGGCCGCTGGGCGGCCGATCACGTCCGCGCCGTGGCGATCGCCTGGGCGGTCCTCGCCGTCGCACTCGGCTTCTTCGCGCCGAAGGTCGAGAGCGCCCTCTCAGGGGCCGGCTGGCAGGCGAACGGATCCGAGTCCGTCCAAGCACGGACGCTAATCCAGCGGAACTTCGCCGGCCTCTCCAGCTCCGCGCTGATGACCGTCGTCCACTCTCAACAGCTCACCACGAGCGACGCTGGCTTCCGCCAAACGGTCGCTCGTGTCGAGCGGGTCCTGCGCGCGGACTCCCACGTGCGCTCGGTCGTGCCACCGCACGCAGGCTCGAGCATCTCCGCCGACGGACACACCGCGGTGGTGATGGCAGGCGCCAATGGGGATCCGACCGCGATGGTCGCCGCCGCCGACACGCTCAAGTCGAGGCTCAAAGACGCCGGCACGTCCGCGGTCGCCGTCTCGCTCACCGGTGCCTCCGGAATGTGGAGCGACTTCAACACCGCCAACCGCAACGCGATGCTGAAGTCGGAACTCCTCTCCTGGCCGGTGACGATGGCGATCCTCGTGCTCGCATTCGGCGCGCTCGTCGCAGCCGGGCTGCCGCTGCTGCTGACGATCCTCGGCCTCGTCGCCTCCGCCGGACTGCTTGCGTTGCTCACGCATGGCATCGAGATCTCGATCTGGGCGATGAACTTCGCGCTTATGTTCGCGCTCGCGCTCGGGATCGACTACGCGCTCTTCATCGTCCACCGCTTCCGCGGCGCCTTCTTCGGCTCGAAACTCTCTGCGCGCGACGCGGTGGGGGTGACGATGGACACCGCCGGCAAGGCCGTGCTCTTCTCCGGCCTGACCGTCTTGATCTCGCTCTCGGCGGTGATGCTCGTCCCCAGCCCGGCCTTCCGCTCGATGGCGCTCGGGATCATGCTCAGCGTCATCTTCGTGCTCGCCGCGACGCTGACCCTCCTGCCAGCGGTGCTAGCGAAACTCGGCCCGAAGGTAGATGCACTTCCGCTCAGATGGGTTCACTCGGGTGAGCACCGCTCCGCCCGCTTCGCCCGCTGGGGCGAGCGGCTCTGGCGCCACCCGCACCTTTACGGGCCTGCCGCAACCCTGATCCTCGTTTTGCTCGCGCTCCCGATCATCGGACTGAAGACGGGAATGCCCTCGATCAAGGTCGTCCCCGCCCAAGACGGCTCCAGGATCGGTTACACCCAGGTGCAGCAAGCGTTCGGCGCAGGCGCGCCGGGCGCGCTCCAGATTGTCGCGCCCACCCGTGACGCCTCCGCCGTGTCGGCCGTCGCCAAGCGCGACCTCGGCATCGCCCGCGTCTCATCCGCCCAGTCCGGCGGGAACCGGCTCGCGCTGATCCAGGCAGTTCCGGCGACGGATCCTTCGAGTTCGGCGACCGGTCGCACGATCGACCACCTCCGTTCCGCACTTCCGGCCGGCGCGCTCGTCGGCGGCGCCGCCGCCGAAAACCACGACCTCGAACAGGCTCTCGCCGCGAAAACGCCGCTCGTGATCGGCGTCGTGCTCGCGCTCGGCTTCCTGCTCCTACTCATCGCCCTGCGGGCGCCGCTGATCGCAGCACTCGGGGTGCTGACCAACTTGCTCGCGACCGGCGCAGCTTTCGGAGTCGCCCGCTTGATCTTCCAGAACGGCCACGGCGCCGGCCTGCTCGGCTTCGAGTCGCAAGGCTTCCTCGATGCTTGGGGCCCGGTCTTCTTCTTCGCGATGATCTTCGCGATCTCGATGGACTACACCCTGTTCCTGCTCTCTTCCGCCAAGGAACACTACGACCGCTCCGGCGATCCGCGCGAAGCGTCGATCGGCGGGCTGGCCCATTCGGGCCGGGTGATCTTCGCCGCCGCCGCGGTGATGGTCGCGGTCTTCTTCACCTTCGCCCTCTCCGGGCCGCTGCCACCCAAAGAGATGGGCGTCATCCTCGGCATCGCCGTCCTGCTCGACGCCATGCTCGTCCGGCTCGTCCTGATCCCGACGCTGCTGCGCGTCTTCGGACGCTACGCCTGGGCGCTACCGCGCTGGCTCGACCGCATCCTCCCCGACATCAGCTTCGGGCACGGCCAGGGAGGCGCCGGGCGTGTCGAGCTCGGGCAGGCCCCAGAGTCGACGCCCAGCGCCTAGGGAGGGAGGCGAGTGCGGCTCTTCAGCCGTCCGAACCGGGTCGACGCCACCCGAGCGGCGGAGCTGCTCGAGCGCGGCGAGGCGGTCGTGCTCGACGTGCGTGAGAACGTCGAGTGGAAGGCGGGCCGGATCCCGGGCGCGCTGCACATTCCGCTCGCGCAGGTCCCGTTTCAAGGACGCAAACTTCCCCGCGACACAACCATCGTCACGGTCTGCCGCAGCGGCCACCGCAGCGGCCTCGCCGCCCGCTGGTTGCGGCGCGCAGGCTATCGGGTCGAGGACCTCGACGGCGGCATGAAGGCCTGGGCCCGCGCGCGTCTGCCGCTCGACCCGCCCGGCGGCCGGGTGCTCTGAGCCGTGAGCGGGGCGCTGCTCCTGGTGCCAGGAGCGCATCTGCTGTCGATCTGAGCGGACAGGCCTCAGGCGATGGAGGCGCGCTCGACGGCGGCGCCCAGGCGCTCCTTCACCTCGGCGGCGACGGGGACAAGCTGATCGTTGCCGACGATCGAGAGCATCCGCTCCGGGTCGATCGCGGAGATCCGGGTTTCACCGTTCCGCTCGTAGACGATCACATTGCAGGGCAGCAGCACGCCGAGCTCGGGTTCGGCCTGCAGCGCCTGGTGGGCGAGTGGTGGGTTGCAAGCACCGAGGATCAGGTAGGGCTCTCCCTCGACGCCGAGCTTCTCGCGCAGCGTCGCCTGCACGTCGATCTCGCACAGCACGCCGAAGCCCCCTCCATCTTGAGCTCGGTTCGGACGCGCTCGACGGCCTCCTCATATGGGAGCTGCGTCGTACGGGTCAGTGTGTAACTAGTGGCGAGCATCCGCATTCCTCCTCCAGGTAGCGGCGGCGCATTTTGGCCGCCTTGGCTCGATGGGCCTCGGCCTGCTCGGGCTCCTCGTAGTGGCGCGCGAGATAGGCCAGGATCGCGTCCTCACCGACAAGCACCGAGCCGTCCTCCCGCAGCAGCGTCGGGACGGTGTCGGAGCCGGTCAGCTCGAACAGAAGCGTTCGCTGCTCGCGCTCGACCGGCACTTGATGGTTGACGTAATCGAGCCCGAGTTCGGTCAGGCGCTGGCGGATTCGCCGTGAGCCGGGACACCATTCCGTTTGGAACAGCTCGAGCATGGTCAGCTTGCCCTTGCGCCTGCGACAACTCGTCGTAGCGACTCGACCCGCTGTTGCAGGCCGCCGCAGACGGTGTCGCAGAGCTCGAAGACGCCGGCGTCGAGGATCGAGTAGTAGACGAAGTTGCCCTGCCTGCGGCGAGTGATGACGCCGGCTCGGTGGAGCACGCCGAGGTGCTTGGAGACGTTCTGCTGGGTCGTGCCGATCGCTTCGGTCAGGTCGAGGACGGTCGCCTCGCCCTCCCGGAGGCGGTCGAGCAGTTTGATCCTCGTCGGCTCGCTCAGCGCGCGGAAGCGCTCCGCGATCAGGGCGACGAGTTCATCGGGAAGCGAGTGCGAGACACCCATACTCTTGCCTCCATTTCGGTGGTACCGATCGTCGCCTGGCGCGGCAGGCGTCACATCCGCGGCCGCGCTGATCCCGTTACGGACAACTACGCAGCTGAGTAGTTGTCCGCATCCCATTCCGGGTAGGCGCGGATGGCGTCTGAGCCCGGTGCTGGAAGGCTGTGAGCACCGACAGGAGGTGACTGCAGATGGGGAGGAAGCAGATCGTGATTCTCGGCGGCGGGACCGGCGGCACGATGACCGCCAACCGGCTGCGCTGCCGCTTCGACTCGGACGAGGCGGAGATTCACGTCGTCGACCGCGACGACCGGCACGTCTACCAGCCGGGGCTGCTCTTCGTCCCCTTCGGATTGGCGCAAGTCGAGGAGATCGTGCGGCCGCGCCGGCGCCAGTTCCACAACGGCGTGATGTTTCACGAGAACGAGGTCGAGTCGGTCGCACTCGACAAGGACGAGGTGCTGCTCGACGATGGGACGACGCTGCCATACGACGTGCTCGTCGTTGCGACCGGCGTGCGCTTGCAGCCCGAGGAGACCGAGGGGTTGACCGGCCCGGGCTGGAACGAGCGCGTCTTCACCTTCTACGATCTCCCGGGGGCCGCGGCGCTCGAGCAGGCGCTGAGGCGCTTCGACGGCGGCCGCCTCGTCGTGAACATCGCCGACATGCCGATCAAGTGCCCCGTCGCCCCGATCGAGTTCGCCTTCCTCGCCGACTGGTATTTGCGCGAGCGCGGAGTCCGCGCGCGCAGCGAGGTCGTACTCGCGACACCGCTCGACGGGTGCTTTACGAAGCCGATCGCCTCCGAGCACCTGACCTACCTGCTCGGCGAGAAGGAGATCGAGCTCGTGACCGAGTTCAGCGCGGGCGAGATCGACGGGGTAGGCGGGAAGCTCGTCTCGTACGACCAGCGCGAGGTTGAGTTCGACCTGCTCGTGACGGTTCCGCTGCACGGCGGCGCCGCGTACGTCGAGCGTTCACCCGGGCTCGGCGACTCGCTCGGGTTCGTGCCGACCGACAAGGGGACACTGCAGACGCCGGTGAAGCCGAACGTGTTCGCGCTCGGCGACGCAACCGATCTGCCAACCTCGAAGGCCGGATCGGTCACCCACTTCGAAGCCGAGGTGCTCGCCGAGAATGTCGTCCGCTACTTCGCCGGCCAGGAGCTCGACGCCCGCTACGACGGGCACGCCAACTGCTTCATCGAGACCGGCTTCCACAAGGCGCTGCTGATCGACTTCAACTACGAGACCGAGCCGCTGCCCGGCCACTTCCCCACCGCCTTTGGTCTGCCGCTGCTACGCGAGTCCCGGCTCAA
Source organism: uncultured Actinomycetes bacterium (assembly GCA_963833255.1). Classification (GTDB taxonomy): domain Bacteria; phylum Actinomycetota; class Thermoleophilia; order Gaiellales; family Gaiellaceae; genus 3-1-20CM-4-69-9. The sequence goes on along the minus strand of CAWHXK010000044.1, from coordinate 16,450 downwards.
CCACCTCGGCAAGCTCATGTTCCAGTGGGTCTACTGGCACGCGCTCCTGCCCGGCCGCGAGATCCCCGGCATAGGCCCGGCGATGCCGACCGCCGGCAAGAAACGTGTTCCCGCCCCCGCAGCCTGAAAGGAGACAGACGATGGCCATGACACTGATCGCAGATGCCCCGATCGACGTCGACGCCGAGGGCTTCATGACCAACCCCGAGCAATGGAACGAGCAGATCGCCCAGGCGATCGCAACCGCGAACGGCGTATCCGAGCTGACCGAACGGCACTGGCTGGTCGTCAAGTTCATGCGCGAGCGGTACCTCGCCACCGGCACCGCCCCATCGATCCGCTCGCTCGGCAAGGAATCCGGCGTCCCGATCAAGGAGCTCTACCAGCTCTTCCCCAAAGGCCCAGCCAAGCTCGCCGCCAAGATCGGCGGCATCCCCAAGCCCAAGGGCTGCATCTAGAAAGGGAGCGCATGCGATGACCACCACGCTTGAACAACCGCAACTAGAAACGGCGGAGCCGAACACGATCGAGAAGGTCGCGATCGTGATCTCGAAGGGATCCCTCGACGGCATCTACCCCGGCCTGATCATGGCCAACGGCGCCCGCATGGAGGGCATCGAGGCAGACCTCTTCTTCACGTTCTTCGGGCTCGACGCGATCCGCAAGGACCGCTACGACAAGATCAAGGTCGCGACCGTCGGCAATCCCGGCATGCACATGGCGACGTGGCTGGGCGCGATTCCCGGCGTGTCCGCACTTGCGACCCGGATGATGCAACGGCAGATCGAGAAAATCGACATCCCGCCCATCCCGGAGTTCATCGAACTCGTCGCCGACTCGGGCGTCCAGCTGTACGCCTGCAAGGCGAGCGTCGACATGTTCGGGCTAACGATCGACGACTTCGTCCCCCAGGTCGAAGACATCATCAGCGTCGGCGAATTCTACGAGAAGGCCGCCAGCGGCCAGGTCATCTTCACCTAAGCGCAGCATGTCCACACGCACCCACTTCTCCCCCTGACGATGCCCGGCGGGCCGGCTGAGATCGGCATCGACTGGGACTCGCCGCCCTTTGACCTCGAGCAGTTCCGCAGCGGGACGTCGAACTCGAGCACGGTCTCGACGACCCGGTCACGAACGTAACTGACGACGATCCCATCATGACCCGCAAGATCGCGCCCGCCCCTCTCAACGAGCTTCCCGACTAATACACGCGGTTCGTGGCCCACTCGGCCGCGGCCTCGGGCGACTCCGAAGCCCTCGTTGTCGCCGGCGGGGTCGAAGAAGAAGCTGCCGGCGTCGCCGAGCAGGTAGTAGCGGTCCGGCCGAAGCGCGCCCATCTCTCGCTCGTCGTCGACCCCCACATCGTAAATTTGCCTATTCTGGCAACACAGCGCTCTCTCCTTTCGGGAGATCGGGTGCAGCAAACGCGACGGTGGATTCCGCCCCCTTCGACAGCCCGTGCTGTCTGGTTGGGAGCGCTGAGTATTCTCACGCCATGCCGTTCGATGATCTGACTGGTCAGGTGGCGCTCGTGACCGGTGGAGGACGCGGGATCGGGGCGGCCATCGCGCGCGAGTTGGCGAGCGCCGGCGCCCGCGTCGCCGTCGCGGCGCGGACGCGGAAGCAGATCGAGCAAGTCGCGCACGAGATCGAGGGGGTCGCGGTTGAGGTCGACGTGACCGACCCAGCCGCGGTCGAGCGCATGGTGGATGAGACCGAGAGCGAGCTCGGCCCGATCGACATCCTCGTCGCCAACGCCGGCATCGGAAGCCGCTCGGAAGTGTGGGAGGGTGAACCCGCCGACTGGTGGCGCACGTTCGAGGTGAACGTTCTCGGTGTCTACCTCAGCGCCCGCGCAGTCATTCCCGGCATGCTCGAGCGCGGCCGTGGCCGCATGATCGTCACCGGCAGCGGAGCAGGCTACCTCCCGGGCGCGAGGAATACGGACTACACGTCGAGCAAGGCGGCCCTGAACCGCTTCGCCGAGACGTTGGCCGAGTCGCTCCAAGATACAGCGGTGCGCGTGTTCCTGATCAGTCCCGGCCTCGTGCAGACGGCGATGACCACCGGCCACTTCTCGGACGATGCGCCCTGGACGCCACCCGAGCTCGCGCCGCGTCTCGTCCGGGTGCTCGCCTCGGGCCGTGCCGACGAGCTTGCTGGCCGCTACATCCACGCCGAGCACGACGACATCGAGGATTTGATCCGCCGTGCAGCGGAGATCCGCGACAACGACTTGAACGCAATCCGGCTGCGCCGCTAACGCCGTGATGTCGCTCCATGCGGGTTGAACGCCCGCCGCCTGGACGTCGGCCTTCCGGAGTGGCGGCGGGCGGGCTTGCCGGTCGAAACGAGCTGAGGAGGAGGAAACCCCCGATGCTGCTACGCCCGTTTCTGAACGACGCAACGTCTTGCGCCAGCTACCTGTTCGGTTGCGGGACGCACGCCAGGCTCGCGGTCGTCGACCCGCACGCCGATCTCGCCGACGACTATTTCGCCACCGCGGCTGCGCTGGGCGCGCCGCTCGTGGCGGTCTTCGAGACGCACGTGCAAGCAGACCACGTCTCCGGCCTGCCCCGCCGACGGTTTGAGACGTGAGCGCATTCGCACGCATCCTCGTAGGCGTCGACGGGACCGACTGGGGTCTTGAGGCCCTGCGCCAGGCGCTCCTTGTTTCTCGCGCGGAAGCTTCGGTTGTTCAGGCGGTGACAGCGCTCGACACTGCTCCTGCGATCCGCGCCGGTTTCCAGGCCGGCTATTTCACCGAGTTGCTCACGAACGAAGCGGAGGAAGCGCGCGACGCCGCGGAGAAGATCATCGGCGGCCGCTCGGGAAGCGCCCGCGTCGTGCGTGGCAAGACGGTCGACGTGCTTCGGCGGGCGCGCGAGGAGCTGCGTGCCACGGTCGTTGCACTCGGCGCAAGACGGAGCAGCCGCTTTCTGGGGATCATGCTCGGTGACACGAGCACCGAACTGGTGCATGACGCTGTGTGCTCCGTGCTCCTGGCACGTCGTGCGCATGAGGGATCGTGGCGACCTCGCAGAATCGTGGTCGGGCTCGACGGCTCGAGCCACGCCACGGCGGCGCTACATGCGGCAGACGAGCTGGCCGGCAGACTCGACGGTTCGGTAGAGGTGGTGTCTGCAATGGGCGGGAAATCGATCGATCGCGACGCGACGTGGGCGGACCGAGTTCAGAGCTGGGATCCCGGCGAACCCGGTTCATGCACTCCTCGAGCGGTCGCGCGAGGCCGACCTCGTGGTCGTCGGCTCACGCGGTGTCCATGGTGTCAGCGCCCTCGGAAGCGTCAGTGAGCGAGTCGCACACCAGGCGTACTGCACCGTGCTTGTCTTCCACGAGCAATCGGCGTCGCCCTGAGATCGTCCAGCGTCACCGTCTCCTCGGAGAGCGCCGACGCCTTCATCCTCGTCGATCATTCGCGTCGACCGCGTCGCGGACGCGATCAGAATCGGACGGCGCTCGCTCTACATCGCCCGCCGGGCGTCCCTGCAGGCATCGCGCTCTCGCTGCTCGCCATGGCGCTTCGCCGCCGCCGGCGACGTCCTACCCGTGCAAGGAGCGCTGCTGCAAGAGGCGATCGACGTCGGCGTCATCGTGAACGCGCCGCGCGCCCTCAAAGACTGAATGGAGGCGCATCGAGCAGTTGCTGAGCAACGGCGGCGCGACGTCTGCCCAAGGATGGGGCGAGTGTGCGCGTCAGCCGCCGCCCTTGGGTGGGGAGGCGGCGAGCGTCGCATTGAGGCCGCGGATGAGTGCCTCCTTGTCGGCGCTGCTCAGGCTGGCGTTCGAGTGAACGAGGACGTAGAACCAGGGCGGCATCGAGCCGCCTCGGATCGCCTCCGCGAGGTCGCCCGCACCGATGTCCTGCGGCCGGTTCCACGCGGAGAAGTTGAACGCCGAGCGGCCTCCGTCGACGTCGCGCTGGACGAGCCAGGACACCGGCGCGACGTTCGAGTACCAGCGCCACTTCGTCTGGTTGCTGTGGCAGTCGAAGCAGGCGCGCTGCGCGAGTGCCCGTGTGCGCGGCGAGTCCCAGTTCGGCTCCATCATGACCGGGGGGTTCGAGTGGCTGCGGCCATACGGGACGGCCTGGATCAACGCGAACAGCGCGAGCGCCCCGACGCTCCCCCAGAGGAGCGCTCGGCGCCAGCTTCTCGGCCTGAGTCGCCGCATCGCCCTAGCCTCAAGCAGAGCCTCGTCTTCGCCATCGGGGGATCCGCCATGCCTGCTGCGGGAAGCTACCGACCCCCCAGGCGCAGCGGGAGCGGAGTCTTCCAATCTTGGTCTCCTGCTTGCGAAGCCTTACCAGCTCTTTGCCCGCGCGGTCGGCGGCCTTGCCGAACTCGACGCACGGACTCGCTAGCCCACCTCGGCCTCAAGGCACTCCTGAACACTCGCGCGGTCGAGCGTGGTGTCGCAGACGTTGTCGGTGTGGTGTGCTCAGCCTTGCAGTGCGCGCAGGGCGTTGACGATCACGACGACGTCGATTCCTTCCTGCAGGAGAGCGCCGTAGACGGGTGGGAGGTAACCGGCCGCCGCGAACGCCATCGCTCCAAGGCTCAGGCCCATTCCGACGAGCACGCTCTGGCGCGCGATCTGGAGCGACCGGCGTCCGATGCGGAGGGCGTGCGCGACCCGGTCCACGCGGTCGACGGTGATCACGACATCTGCCGTTTCGGAGGAGACTGTCGCTCCCTGTGCACCGAGTGCGATTCCGACGTCGGCGAGAGCGAGCGCTGGGGCGTCGTTGATCCCGTCACCGACCATGACCACTGGCCGGAGCTCCTCTCGGGCTCGAAGCGCCTTGACCACCTCGAGCTTGTCTTCAGGGCTCTGCTCCGAGTAGACGCGGTCGACGCCTGCCAGGCGCCCGATCTCCTCGCCTACGGACGCGCGGTCGCCCGTCACGAGCGCGACGTGCCGGATACCTACCTCCCGTAGTGACGCCGTCAAACCAACAGCGTCCTCGCGCAGGTGGTCGGCCATCACAATCATCGCCGCGAGTCGGCCGTCGATGCCGACGAACACCCTCGTGCGGCCGACCTCGTGCGCACCGTCCGAGGCGCTCGCCGCCGCTAGAGCGCCGGCAAAGCCAACCTCTTCGAGCCAGCCGGCGGCGCCGACCACGACAGCGCGGCCATCGACGGTGCCGGCGATCCCAGAGCCGGGTTGCTCGCGCACGTCAGTCGGTGTCATCAAGCGGAAGCCGCGATGCTCGGCGTCGTGCACAAGAGCTTCCGCCATGACGTGCGCCGAGAGCTGGTCGAGTGAAGCTGCGAGACGAAGTGCCTCCATCGGCTCGACGCCATCAAGGGAAACAATCCGCTCGATTTCGGGCGAGCCAAGTGTAAGTGTCCCGGTCTTGTCGAAGAGCACTGTGCGCGCCCGGCCGAGCTGCTCGATGACGCCGGCACCCTTGACGATCACTCCGACGCGAGCGGCACGAGAGAGCCCGGACACGAGCGCGATCGGTGCGGCGAGGATGAGCGGGCAGGGTGTAGCCACCACAAGCACGGCGAGCATGCGGGTTGGATCCCCGGAAGCGATCCATGCCCCGCCCGCGACGAGAATCGTCACCGGGAGAAAGAACGCCGCGTAGCGGTCGGCGAGGCGTACGAAGGGCGCACGCTGGTCGGTAGCGCCCTCGACGAGCCGGACGATTCCCGCGTAGGCGCTCTCCGCTGATGGGCGCGTGACAACGAGCTCGAATGCATCGGCCGCATTCGCCGTACCGCTAAGGATCTCACCACCGGGCCGCACTGTTACGGGGAGCGGCTCGCCGGTGAGCGCAGAGGTGTCGATGACCGCCTCGGCCCCATCCGCAGTCACGCCGTCCGCTGGGACGACCTCACCGGCGCGGACGATTACCACGTCTCCTGGCAGGAGCGCTTCAACGATGACCTCTTCCACGAGCGCACCACTACGCCGGTGCGCGATTCGCGGCGCGCGCTCGACGAGGAGACGCAGTTCGCGGCGTGCGCGGGCGTTGGCGGACGCCTCAAGAGCGTTGCCGCCGGCGAGCATGAGGGAAACGATCACTGCGGTGAGGTATTCGCCGAGCACGAGTGCAACTGCGATTGCGAGGAGCGCGATCGCATCAACGCCCACATCACCATGCGCCAAGCTGCGAACGACCGACCAGACGAGTGGCCCGAGAACGACGAGAGCCGCGCCGGCCCAGACAACGTCTGCCGACGTGTCGGCACCGAGGATATGGAGTACCGAGCCGGTGATGAGTCCGCCGAGGACGACGAGTACGATCGCCAGCTCGGTCGTGAAGTGACGGAAGATCGTGGAATGACCGAGTGGCGACTCGGCGGCGCTAAGACCGGCGTGCGAGGTCACGCCAGAACCATGCCGCGTTTCCGCGAGATCGGCATCCGGGCTACCGCTGACCTGCTGTAGCCGGAACTACGGACTGTCTCTGGCTCTAGCTGATCTTCCATCCCTGGGAAGCACTTTCAGGCAAGAGCGCAGCTGCCCGCGACACAGCGTCTTGCTCGGGCGTGCGCTTCACGTCGTTCCTTCAGTTTCGTCACGCACGATCGCTCGAGGGACAATCCCGCACACTCGCTCACCCAAGACTCATTCAGCCGCCGCGCGCGGCTCGAGGACGACGACCGCTGTCTCGTGCGGGCGTCTTGCCGCGTAACTGTCGAGGTTCTTGTCCAGCTCACGCCAGCGCTGCCACAGCCGTTCACGTTCCCCGTCGACTGCGGGCCTGCCGAGCACCTCGTGTCGAACCCCGCCTGCCAGCTCGACGACCGCCTGCGGATCGGCCTGTAGGTTCAGCCACCAGGCCGGCTCGGCCGCACCCCACCCATTCATCGCCATCGAGACCAGGTTGGGCCCGTCCTCGTAGTAGCCGATGATCACGCTCCGCGGCTCGCCGCTGCGTCGGCCCGTCGTGGTGAGCCGCAAGGCGCCCCACTTACCCGGGCGCGGAGCCCACAGCCCCCTACGGCCACGGCTCGCTCGCACGATCCGTCGGTGTACATGCCAGAAGGTCTTGATGAACCATCGCGGTGGTAGACGCGCCTTGCCTCCGGCCATGCTCACCTCCTCTCACGGACGGCCCAACCGCGGAGCCGAGCTAGGTTTGCGTGACCGGGATGGCGATTGAGAGGGCGCCGACGGGGCACGTGTCGCAAATCTCTTTCGCACGTTGTTCTTCGAGTTCGGGAATCAATACGTGGGCGGTGCCGTGCTCGTCCAGTTCGACCGCTTCGGGGTCGAGTGCGACGCATTCGGATGAGCCGATGCAGACGTCCGGGTCGACAATCACGCGTACGAGCGTCATGGTGTCCTCCTCAAGCGTGGGTGGTGGCTGGTGATCGGGGGTCGGTAGAGGCGACGAGCTCGCGAGCCTCGCGCAGGCGCGCCGGTGCGTTGAGTAGGAGCACGCATGCAGGTGCGCCTTCCAGGTCGCGACCAACGACGAGCCCGTCGTCGTCCTGCCAGTCGACGGCGGCGTCACTCACACCGACCTGCTGGATGCGGAGACGGCCGATGTGGCTAAAGAAGTACGGCTGGCGCGCGTAGGGCGCGGTCGAGCCGAGGATCGACTCGGCCGCGTGGCGGCCGCTCCAGAGTGCGTGATCCCAGTGCGGGATGCCGATGCGGCCCCAGCGTGGGTGCGGGAACGAGACGCAGTCGCCGCACGCCCAGACCCGTTCACGGTCGATCACGCGGAGGCGCTCGTCGGCCGGCAGGGTTAGTGCTCTCGCGTCGGGGCCGGCGAACTCGGGCGGCAGGCTCGAGCGGAAGCCGGCCGCCGAGACGACAACGTCGCAGCGAAGGTCGCCGTGGGTCGACGTGTGCACGACGGCGGCCTTGGGGCCGAAGCTCGCGGAGTCGATCTTGCACAGGCCGAGGAAGTGCACGCCGAGTCCATCGAGCGCGGCGAGGGCGGCGTCGGATACGTGCGGGAGGAAGCGTGCAAGGGGGCGGTCGAGCATGTCGACGAGGGTAACGTCGTGTGCGGCGGAGAGCGTCGCGGCGGTTTCGGTGCCGATCAGCCCGGCGCCCACAATGACGACGCGCCTGTGCGGGAGGGCCAGGTGGCGGACGAGCGAGAGGAGACCGACGCCCGTCGTGTTCTCCTCGGCCTGCTCGAACCCGGGCACCGGCGGCTTCGGGTAGCGCAGGCCTGTGGCCCAGACGAGTGTCGGGGCCTCGATCTCGGCGAGCGCGCCACCTGCTGAGCGGCTGACGACGAGGCGGCGGCGGTCGAGGTCGCACTCCGTCACGACCCCGTCGACGTGCTCGATGCCTTGCTTGGCGAGTTGCTCCGCGTCGGCGAGCAGCGGCACGCGACCGGTCAGGAGTGCGCGTTTGGAGAGAGGCGGCCGATCGTGCGGCAGGCCCGGTCCGATCATCGTCACACGGACCTCTCGCTCTGCGAGCCGAGCGGCGCAGGCGTATCCGGAAACACCGTTGCCGACAACCACGACCGAATCGCTCACACACGAATCAGAGCGCGTCGGGAGGGCGCTCGCGTCGGGGTGCACGCCGATCGGCCCTCGGGAAACCCGCAGACGTGGTCGGCGCGCCCGGAGATCCGCCACCCGCGCGGGAAATCCCGTATTCGATCTGCGTACGGCTACGGATGCCGCAAGCACCCGGCCGAGCGATCATCGACGAGCGAGAACGCGCGTTGGCGCGGAAAGGGAAGCAATCGAAAGGATCAACGTGGCTGCGGTCGCACGCGATCGGCCAGGTCCAGGGGGAGTGAGGCGGCCCGAACTGTTCGCGTTCGCAGCGGTCCTGGCGGCGACCGCGTTGACCGGTGCTGCAGCCATCGCTGGGCTGAAGCAAAGCGTTCCCGCGGTGCCTACGGCGCCCCGGGTCGGCCAGATCATCACTCCCGTCACGCCGGCTCCGCCGCGGCGGGTTGAGCCAGGAGACTGAGATTCGCAAGCTCTGGGCAACCGTTCTCGCTACCTGGGCGCTCTTCGCCGTGCTCGCCATGCTGGCCTGGACGCGCCCGCAGCCGGCGACGGCGCCGCAGCCCATCCCTGGAGCAGTCGTCGTCACGGACAAGAGCGGCAAGAGCCATCTCGTCGTCGTGAAGAGCGGCGCCTCGACCCCGCATGGAACGACGCGAACCTCGCCGGTCCCAGCGGGATGATCGCTGCTCAGACAGCCGGGGTGCCGGTGGTCTGGCTCGTCGCGCGTGCCGCCGGCCTGGTTGCCTTCGGTCTCCTCACGGTCTCCGTCACGCTCGGCCTAGCCCTCAGCACCAGGCTGCTGGGCAACCGGCGCGGCAAGACGCTCCTGGGCTGGCACCAGACGCTGATGTGGACCGCCCTGGCGATGGTCGTCCTGCACATGGGTGCGCTCGCCCTCGACCCGCTCATGCGCTTCGGGCTCGTCGGCGTGCTCGTGCCCGGCGCGGCACCTTGGCGGCCCGTGCCGGTCGCCGCCGGCATCCTCACCGGATGGCTCATGCTCGCCCTCGCGGCCTCTTTCCACGTCCGTCGCCGCATCGGTCAGCGCCGTTGGCGCCTAATGCACTACGCCAGCTTCGCGGCCTTCTCGATCGGCCTCTACCACGCCCTCAACGTCGGCACTGACCTCACCGGAACGCGCGGACTGGTCTTTGCGGGGGTCGTCGCCGCTCCGGTTGTGTGGCTCGTCTACGCGCGCATCCTGATGCCGCGCCCGGGAGCACGGCCGGCCCCCGCCCGCCCCGTACCGCTAGGACTCCCGACGACCGAGCAGGCGCCGCCCCCCGAGCGCCGCCGGGCCGCGGTGCCGGCGTGACAGGCGCGCTGCAGCGCGAGTCGTTTCGTGCAATGGGCACGATCTGCTCGGCCGCTGCGACCGCGGGATCGCGCGACGTTATCCCCGCTCGCCGAGCGCTCGACGCGGCGGAGGGCGAGGTCGCAGCCTGCGAGCGCGCCCTCTCGCGCTTCGACGCACGCAGCGACTTGTCGCGGCTCAACCGCGCCGACGGTGCCTGGATCGACGTCGACAAGCGGCTGGTCGACGCGCTCGCAGCCGCGCTGCGCGCGCGCACGGACACGCGGGGGCGGTTCGACCCAACGATCCTCCCGGCGCTCGCTGCCGCTGGCTACGACCGCTCCTTTGAGCTGCTCACGGAGCGGGCGGCCATGCCGCTTGACGGGTGGCGTGCGGGCGCGCACATCGAGGTGGACTCGAGCTCGCGGAGGGCGCGCGTCGAACGGGGCGCCGCCGTCGACCTCGGAGGGATCGGCAAGGGTTTCACCGCGACGCGCGCACTGCACGCGATGCGGGCCGCCTGGCCCCCGCTGACCGGAGCGCTCGTCGATCTGGGCGGCGACATCGCGGTCTGGGGCACGCCACCCGAGGGCGGCCCCTGGCGCGTGGACATCGCAGACCCGAGAGCGCCAGCGCGCGTGGCTGGAACGCTCGAGCTCACGAGCGGGGGGGTCGCGACGTCCGGACGTGACACGCGGCGCTTCGGCCCCCAGCGTAGGCTCCACCATCTCATCGACCCTACGACCGGGGCGCCCGCAGTCGCCGGTCCGCTCTCGGTCACGGTCGTGGCCGCGAGCGCCACGGAGGCCGAGGCGTACGCGACCGCGCTCGCGATCGGGGACGTCGGCGACGCGCGCGACCAGCTCGCCTCTCGCCCCGACGTCGCCGCGCTGCTCATCCTGCTCCTGGGTGAGCCCATCTCGATTGGCCGTGTTCCCATGGCTTGCGAGAGACCGCGAGCGCCGCTCGTCGTCACCACGCAGATAGGGCGTTTCGCATGGCGGTGAAGACCCGCATCCACGACGCATTCGTACGGAGGCACAGAGCGGCGCTCGTCATGGCGGCGCTCGTCGTAGCTGTCTCGACCGGTTGCTCAGGCGGCGGAGGCGGCGGCGGCGCGAGAGGCGGTGGGCCATCGGCGCAATCGGCCGGCGACTTCATCCGGCAGGTCACGACACAGTTCTCGCGGGGCCAGTCCGGACGCTTGTGGGACACGCTCCATCCCGCCGATCAGGCAGTCGTCAGCCGCGCCCGCTACACGGCGTGCCAGAGCAACTCGGGCTTCGACCTGAGGAAATTCAAGATCCTCGAGACGTACGCCGACACGGTCGAGATCGCAGGCAAGGCAAAGCCCTCGACCGCGGTCTCCGTTCAGGTCACCTCGGATGACGGGGTGACGACCGCGACCATGCACGCCGTCACACTCAACGGCACATGGCGTTGGATCCTGTCGCCCGCCGACTACACCGCCTATAAGCAAGGCAAGTGCCCGTCGTCCTAGATCTTCCGGTCCCGGCTCGTTCGTGCGGTTTGGTTTGATGACTCTCGGGATTGCTGATCGTCGCTCGGTGGAGTCCCCGATTACAGCGGGCAGCACGACCGTCTCATTATGAGCACAGAAGCCCGGGGGGCACTTGAGTGTTGGCCTTGGCTAGCCGGATCCCGATGTCCCGTGGCCTACCTGCCCCAGTGCGGTGGGCGAGGCCGTACGCAAATGCGAGGTGGTGTTCCCTCGAAGCTGTGGCCGGGGCGGGCTACTCTCGGTGGCATGCGGCGGCTTCTTCTCCCCGGTGTCGCCGGCGGCCGCAGTGCTGGCGCGTCGGCGCCCGTACGATCATCGAGCCGTGACGGTGCACTTCGCCGATACTGAGCGACCGTTCGATGGCTCTCCGAGTGCTGCACTGCCCAGTGAACCTCGCCGGCGTCGGCTGGACGAATGTGCAAGCCCTGCGGCGGAAGGGCGTCGACGCCCGGCTGCTGCTCTACGCGCGGATTCCCTCTCGGCCGGACCAGTTCGACGTCTACGTCGAGCGCCCGAAAGGGCTCTGGCGGCGCCAACTCGTCCAGCTGCGGACGCTCGCTGCCGTCCTCCCCGAGACCGACATCTTCCACTTCTATTTCGGGCTGACGCTCGTGCCCCGGAGGATCCAGTTCCCGATCCTGCGTGCGACGCGTCGGAAGTCCGTGTTCCACTTCCTCGGTGCAGACATCCGCGAGACCCCGCGCGAGAAGCTGCGCTACGGCTTGAAGGCCGACGCCCGCATCGTCGGCTCCTACTCCGCGCTGAGCTTCCTTCCATTCGACGCGCACGTCGTTCCACCGGGCCTCGAGCTGGATCGATACGAGCCGGCGCCGCCGAACGGAGGCGAGACGATCAGGATCGTGCACGCCCCCTCGAACACGGAGCGGAAAGGGACCGAGTTCGTCGTCGCGGCCGTCGATGAGCTGAAGAAGAGGTATCCGGTGGAGCTCGACGTCGTGCACGGCGTGCGCAACGAGCTGGCGCTCGAGCGCTACCGCCGCGCCGACATCGTGGTCGACCAGCTGCTTCGCGACTGGCACGGCGTCTTCACGATCGAGGCGATGGCGCTCGGAAAGCCGGTCGTCACGTCGCTCGACGCCGAGGCGGTGAGGCAGACGGAGCAGGCCTTCGGTCGAGAGCTCCCGATCCTTGCGGCGACGAGGGAGGACCTCGTCGAGAAGCTTGCGTGGCTGATCGAGCGACCCGAGGAGCGCAAGCGCCGCGGGGCCGCCGGCCGCGCCTACGTCGAGCACGTGCACGATGTCGACCGGATGGCCGATCGCCTCGTTGCGATCTACAACGAGCTCTAGCGGCGTAGCGGATTCAGCAGGAACCGTCCCGCGTGCACGAGCCCCGGCTTCGGATCGTCGAACGCGAAGACGCCGTCCACGTAGGGCGGCCATTGGAGCGCAAACCCCTGTCCGCTCATCACGCTGATTGCCCAGCGCTTGCCGTTGCAGTTCGCGCGTGTCGTGGAGACCTGCGCGCCGATCAGGTCGCTATATGCGATTCGGGTGACGTCCGCTCCGCACGCGCCCATCAGGGTGTGCCATTGCCACAGTCGCGGGTTTACCTCGATGAGCTTCAGCCGACCGTCCCGCGGGTCCCGCTTCCATTCGACCTGTGCGATCCCGTGGAACCCGAGTTCCCACAGAAGGCGCAAACCCGAATCGACGACCTCGTCGTCCCAGACCGCCTTGCCGACTCGCGCACTCCCCATGTTCTCCGCCGTCTGCCGGAGCTTTCTCCCAGAGAACAGCGCGACCGGCCTGCCGTCCGCCGCGACGTAGGTCCCGAGCGTCCACAGGCAATCGTCGCCGCCGGGCACGAACTCCTGCACCATCGGCTCGTGCTCGGCAGTGAGCCCGTATGCCCGGTCGAGGTCCTCGGCGTCCTGGCACATGAAGCCCTGCCGCCGGTGCAGCCGCTTGAACGCGATGTTCTGTGACGGCTTGACGAAAACGGGGAAGCCGATTTCGGCTGCTGCTCTCTGCGCCTCGTCTAGTGACCGGGGATGCGCGGTCGCGGGGGTGCCGAGGTCGAGCCTGCTCGCGGCCTCGAGTTGGTGCCGCTTGCTCTGGAGGGGCTCCAGCACGTCCCAGCTGGGGAAGGGATACAGGAAGCGGTCGCCCAGGTCGTCACGGCGTTGAGCCAAGGCGTTCAGGTGCTCGTCGTGCGTCGGGAAGATTGGTGCCGGCCGGCCCAGCTCCTCGGCGAGTGCGAGGAGTGTCGAGATGAATCCGTCTACGTCCGCTAGCGGGTCCGGTGCCAGGACCGGCAGCGCGTACCGGGAGCGAAACCCGAGCGCCCAGGGCCGATGGTCGAGTGCCACGACGGGCACCCCCGCGCGCCCCAGCGAACGGATTGCGCCGAGCCCGTTCACCCACCCGACCTCGCAGACCACGGCCGGCGGATGCGCGCTTCCCCTGACGTAGCCCGCGACCGCGCTCAGCGGCCGCGGCTTCGCCTGGAAGAGGCTGGGCGCCACACGTCGAACGGGAGTCGTCGGTGTCGACACCGCACGAGCGTATTCAGAGTGCGAGCCTCTCATGCCGGGGCGCCGGGCGGTGGGGCCGAATCTTGTCCGTTTCTTGGTGATCTCTTCTCCATGTTGTCCCCCCACTGGCAGCAGAACGCATGGAGGGGAGGTGTCGATGACGAGAAGGCTCAGCTTCGATCACACGCCCAAGCTGCTCGCGCTGCGGCACTCGGGGACGGCGGACGTCGCCCTCTTTATGGAGAGGCGTACGCATCGCGCGGCCGTGTCCGTCGACGACCCCGCGACCGGCGAGCACTTCGAGCTGCTCGTGCAGCCCGACGACAATCCGCTCGATCTCTTCGAGCACCCGTTCGCCTACGCGGCCCGCGTGCAGGTTCGCGTCGGCGACGAGACCCTCGGAGATGCCCGACGGTCGCGTCGCGCTTCGGCATGACGATCTGGAGCGCACCCGGCGCGCCAACGCCGAACGCCTGCTGCACCTGCGTGTAACCGATCCTGGAGCCGTCCTGGGTGGGGACGACCTTGATCGAGGGCATTCCCGTCTTCAGGCCGATTAGTGGCAGTGCGAGCAGCACGAGGATCAGGGTCGCCGCGGGTCCGTAGAGGTGGGGGTGTCGCCAGAGCCGCTCGCCCCAGCGGGCGAAGCGCGACGAGCGGTGCTCGCCCGAGTGCACCCATCTGAGCGGCAACGCGTCCACCCTCGGGCCGAGCCTGGCGAGCACGGCCGGCAGAAAGGTCAGCGTCGCGGCCAGGACGAAGACGACGCTGAGCATGCGCCGACGCCATCATCCTCGTCGATCGCGTCGACCGCGTCGACCGCGATCAGAATCGGGCGGCGCTCGCTCCACATCGCCCGCCAGAGCGTCCTCGCCGGCATCGCTCTTTCGCTGATCGCCATGGGCTTCGCCGCAGCCGGCTACCTCCCACCCGTGCAAGGAGCCCTGCTGCAAGGGCGATTGACGTCGCCGTCATCGTGAACGCGCTGCGCGCGCTCACAGACTGAAAGGAGGCGGCATCGAGCAGTTGCTGAGCGGCGCCATGCGTGCCCGACCGGTGGGGCGAGGTGCGCGCTCAGCCGCCGCCCTTGGGTGGGGAGGCGGTGAGCGTCGCATTGAGGCCGCGGATGAGCGCGTCCTTGTCGGCGCTACTCAGGCTGGCGTTCGGGTGAACGAGGACGTAGAACCAGGGCGGCATCGAGCCGCCTCGGATCGCCTCCGCGAGGTCGCCCGCACCGATGTCCTGCGGCCGGTTCCACGCGGAGAAGTTGAACGCTGAGCGGCCTCCGTCGACGTCGCGCTGGACGAGCCAGGACACCGGCGCGACGTTCGAGTACCAGCGCCACTTCGTCTGGTTGCTGTGGCAGTCGAAGCAGGCGCGCTGCGCGAGTGCCCGTGTGCGCGGTGAGTCCCAGTTCGGCTCCATCATGACCGGGGGGTTCGAGTGGCTGCGGCCATACGGGACGGCCTGGATCAAGGCGAACAGCGCGAGCGCCCCGACGCTCCCCCAGAGGAGCGCTCGGCGCCAGCTTCTCGGCCTGAGTCGCCGCATCGCTCTAGCCTCAAGCAGAGCCTCGTCTTCGCCATCGGGGGATGCGCCCATGCCTGCTGCGGCAAGCTACCGACCCCCCGAGGCGCAGCGGGAGCGGCGTCTTCCAATCTTGGTCTCCTGCTTGCGAAGCCCTACCGGCTCTTTGCCCCGCCTTATAGGGGCGGGTCGTAGAGCCAAGGATGACACGACCAATCGAAAAGGAGCACTGACATGCGCAAGCTCACAGTACGGGCGATCTCAACCTGCTGCTCGTCCGGATCGGGAAGGCTTTGTCGTCGCTGTGGCGGTAACCCCCCTGCCGTGCGGAAACGGTCCCTTGATGGCGGCGTTTTGGAGCTGAAGGCTCCATAAA
Source organism: uncultured Actinomycetes bacterium (assembly GCA_963833255.1). Lineage (GTDB taxonomy): Bacteria > Actinomycetota > Thermoleophilia > Gaiellales > Gaiellaceae > 3-1-20CM-4-69-9. The sequence goes on along the minus strand of CAWHXK010000044.1, from coordinate 763 downwards.
GGGCTCCATACCCCCGCACTCTGGAGATTCTGCAAGTGCAGACAAAAGAAGAAGCCTCATTTTGCGGGGCTCTTGCAGAGCCCTCTTCCGGACTCGAACCGGAGACCCCCTCCTTACCATGCGCTCCGATCGGCAACTGGTCGCTACCGGTGGCAACGGTTTTGGCTTGTTAGAGCCGTTTTCGGGGCTCGTGCATTTGCCACGGGTTGCCACTGGTTGCGACCGCTAGGCTCCATAAACGCTCCATACCCGTGGGCCGGAATCCCTGAGCTGAAGCCGGATTCCACGGCCCTCGCGGTCTCGATTTGAGCGCCGACCCTATTTCTGTAGTGAGGGGTCACTGCATCTGCGTCGGTGCTAAGGGTCGGTCGCCAAAAGGGTCGGTCACCAAGTAGTTCAGGGACGCCCGGGCAGGCATCGTGCCGGGATAGCGTTCATGGCCGTTCGGGCGAGTCTCCGTCACCAGGCCCGCTCCGTCTGGCCGAGCTTCTCGGCTCGGTGTCGCTCGCCACGGACCTCGGGACGGGGCAGCCTCTCGGCCATGCCCTGCGCACCTGCACGATCGCGACCGCGCTCGCCGAGGCGATGGGATGCGGTTCGGACGACGTCCGCAATGTCCACCAGTTCGCGCTGCTCCGCTTTCTGGGCTGCACGTCCGACGCGGCGGAGACCGCCGCGATGGTCGGCGGCGACGAGCGGGCCTACAACGCCGCGATGGCGCCGGTCATCAGTGTGTGCGAGGCCAAGCATCTGTGAGGTTGCC
>CAWHXK010000043.1:0-137309 GCA_963833255.1 uncultured Actinomycetes bacterium | reverse complement strand
GAACAGAGAAAACGCTGTTCAACTAGAACGCCGGCCGGAGCGCCGGCCTTCTGCCGTCTCTCCAGCAACAGCGCCACCGTCGTCAGGAGGAAGCAGGAGCGCTGTTTCGCACGCGCCGGCGCGGTCGTCGCGGTTTCGCTCGTTCAGATGCCGTTGCGCTGGTTGGTCTCGTGGCGTCTTAGGCGCGCCTGCCCCGGTGTCTCTGAAAGCCGACGCGCGGGACTTTCGCCGGAGCGGTGTCGTCTTTCGCCTCTTCCGGACAAGCAGCGCCGGCCACGCCCCGGCGACAGCGCGGTTTCGTTCGGAACCCCGACTACTAGCTCGTGAGGGGCGGGCGCCGAACGGCGCAGGTCATGTCCCTGCTGGCGAGCCCGAGCCTCCGGAGCTCGTCGTCTGGCACGAGTTCCTCGATCAGCGGAAAGAGCTGTCGCTCCTCAAGCCGGATGTGTGCGTCAAGCAGTTCCCCCGCCGCATCCAACGTCTCTCGATCGACGATGCCGGCCGCCACGGCGATTTCGAGTTTGCGAGCGAACCCCTCGAGCTGCACGTGTTGGACGCGTGCCTCGCGGAGGGGAGCAGGCTGCGACGGGACGTGCCTGAGCAAAAGCGGGAAGAGCTCTTCTTCCTCATCCCGAAGGTGGACACGCTCTTCGTTCCTGAAGAACTCCACGAATTCCCTGGCCGCCGCGAGCCGAGCCGAAGCATCTCCGTCCGCGGCAGCACGGCGCAGCCGCGATGCCTGCACGAGTCCATCGTGATGGTCGCGCGAGAGCGGGATCAGGGCGGGGTGGCGCTTCATTCCACGACTCTAGGGTACGGCGTCGTCCCGGCCGTGCGCGAGGGCGCACTCGTCGTCGACACGACCCCGCACCGCACCGGCGCTCACGTCGTCAACCTTGTTCTCGCGGACGTAACCGGTGTCGCTCTTTGGCGGTAGTGCGACAGAGATCTCGGCCCGCCGGTCGTTATTCCTCGACGACTACGGTGCGCTCTTCGGCCTGTGCGACCGCGTCGGCTGCGGCCTCGGCCTCCTCCCGGCTGGTGTGGTCTTCGGTCTCGCCTTCGCCGTAGTCGACGTGCCACATGTCGTGTTCCTTATAGACCCGGATCGGTAGTCCGCTCTCGGGCATGTGTGCCCCTCTCTATGAGCTTCGCCGCTCGACAGGGTCGCGCGGCGTATCAGGCCGACCTTCGACCTCAATCCTGACGATCGCGCTCGCGCGAACACGAGAGCGCCCGTCGGCCGTCGAAAACCAACCGCGATCGCCGGCGTTCTCGATCTTCTCCATCAATTCTTGGGCTGAGCCTTCTCCAAGGTCGAGATCGCACTCGTGGCCGCCCACAAGCCACACCCTCAGTCGCTCTGCCATGTCGGCACCTTAGACCAGTCCAAGCCAACAGCAAGCGCTCGGCTTGGCGGTCAGCCCTATTCGACTGAGAGGGCGTCAAAACGCAATCGCCACCAGATGCCGCCCGGCCACCAACTTCGTCGGCGCATAACGTTGAAACGTTGTCCGACCGGCAGGGCAACATCGCGCTCCGACGCCCATTGGGCCGAAACGTTGAAACGTTCTCCGACCGGCAGGAAACGACATCGCGCTCTGACGCCCATCGCCCCGAACATTGAAACGTAGTCCGACGCGGGCACGATCGTCGCTTCTCCGCCAGAACGCGACAGCTACGCGGTTCGAGGCGAGCAGATCGAACTTCGCTAAGTCGCCCGGTCGACGGGCGTGACACTCTTCGTCCAGCCGTGGGACCTCTGCGGCGCAGCGCAGTGGCGGGTGGCCGCGCGTCGCCCGGCAAGAAAGCATCAGTAGTTTTGACTAAGTTGGGTCCGCGGGCTCGCTGATGCGTCTGGATGCGATGGGAGAGATGCTGACATGTTGATGGGGCTCTTAGCGATGCCCCTAGGCAGTGGGAGGTTCTTATGTTTACCTATGTCGGCCTGTTCAGGGTCGCGCCGATCGCGCGGGAGCACCTCGAGAAACCCGCCGAGTACTTCGACAAGATCTACAAGATCGTCGAGGAGCGAGGGTGGGACCGTCGAGCGGTTCCTCGCAGTGATGGGCCCGTGGGAGTACCTCGGCATCTTCGAGTATCCCGATCTCGAGACGGCATTCCGCGTCCTCAGCAAGATCGCGAAGCTTGAGGTGTTTGAGGCCGAGACGTTCCCGGCGGAGGACATCAAGGTCTTCTGGAAGGAACTCGTTTAGCGACGATTTCCTCCGAATGACGACGGAGGCCGCCATCAGGCGGCCTCCGTCTGTCAGGGCCCGCGGGCGCCGCGCCCTGAGTTGCAGCTTCCGCAGATCAGCCGAACCTCACCGAACACGACCCTTCTCGCCGTGACCGGTTTCACAGACCCGCAGCGAGCGGCAGACGCCGTCGCGCCGGGCGCCCTCGCTTGTTTATCGAAGACCGACGTGCGCGAAAGACTTGAAGCACTGATCCGGCCAAGACTCATAGTTTCGTCGCGAACCGCAAGGCTATGAGAGAGGGCAAGCCCTGGAAGGCTGCGCGCCAGCCGCGAGGGCGACTGGGCCCCCGGGCATTCGCAGATAAACGGCATGGCTCGCTGGTATCGAGCCGTCGCCCCCGGATCCTCGTTCGCTGTGGTGCGGCGCGATCAGGCGGCGGTCCGAGCGGGCAGCAGCGACCGTCCGGTGCGCCACGCAAGGGCGAAGAGCAGGACGGCTGCTCCGGAGAAGACTCCCAGCGCGCCCACGGAGACAGAGGCAGCAAGCGCCTGCGATGCTCCGACGCCCGAGGCGGCGAGCGCGGCGGTTCCGGCGCCCGCCTGGGTGGCTGCGCCCGCTGGCCCGATCGGCAGCGCTGCGGCTGCGGCGCCGGCGCAGAGAAACAGAAGCGCGAGTGGGAACGAGTAGCCCAGTCCGAGCGTGCCGAGGAGGATGAAGCACGCCACTCCGCGGACGAGCCAGCAGCCGAAGACGAACGCCCACGCCTGTGTTGCGCGGTACAGCGAAGTCGTGCGCGGGCTCAACCAGCGGCCGAGCCGGAAGCGCAGCGCGCGTTTGCTTCCGGCGAGGCGTGGCAGGGCCACGATCACCGCGGCGGCTGCGATCCCGGCGGCCGGTTACGACCGCGAGCGCTGCACGCGCAGCGAGCCCGGCTCCTGGGAAGGCGACGGCGACGGCGGCGAGCGGCGCTAGCGCGGCGCTGTCGATCAGACCGAGCATGACCAGCGAGAGGCTGATTGCCCGCAGACCGGCAGGACAACCTGGGTAGCGGCGCACGACCGCGATCCGCATCGCATCGTCAAAGCGGCCGGGAAGCACGACACCGATCACCGCCGCGCCGCCGTTGCCGGCTACAAGCGCAAGCGGAGAGGGCCGCTCGCGGTTCGTGAACAGCCGCGCCCACCCGAACGCCTTGAGCGCCTGGGCAAGGAGAAGCAGCAGCCCGGCTGCCACGAGCAAGCCTGGCTGGCCGTGCGAGAGCGGCCACGAAGTGGTCGCGAAGTGACGGACAGCGAGGAACGCGAGGACGAGCATGACGGCAGCCGACCCGACACCGAGTCCCCAGCGCGTCCTCCGCGAGTGTCGAAGCTGCCAGAGCGCTCGCATCAGCAGCCGATAGCGGCCCTCGAGCACGACCGGTGCAGCCGAGACGGCGATCGTCGCCAGCGGATCCCGCTCCAGCTGGAGATCCGGCGGGAGGAGCGTTGGGGTCTGCCTCATGCGCTCCCTTCGAGGAACCACCGGCAGCATGCCACTCACGCGGCCGGGGATTTGGGTCCCGTCCGGCTCGTCGAGCCCGAGGAGGGACCCTTCGCCTCCAATTCAAGCGCGGGGGTACGGGGGGCCGACCGCCGGAGGGAAATCCGATCGCCGGGCTCAGCGCCGGATTTGGGTCACCGACGTGCTCCAGGCCGAGCCCCGGATTGGGCCCTCCGTAACCAAGCCTTCTCGCGGGGGTGCGGGGAATGCCCGACTACTTCCAGCGCATGAAGAACAGCTTTTTCGAAATCGGGCCGGTCTTCGTATTGTCAAGCGGATCGGTGGAGCACTTCCTCCAGCTCCAAGGCGGAACCGCTCTCATCGATCGGCGCCGCTTTCGACCGAACCTCTTCGTTGACAGCGGCTCGGACACCGACCACTTCGTCGAAGACGATTGGCTCGGTCACACCCTCGCCATCGACGAAACCGCCGCGCTCGACCAGTTCCAGCCAACACTCTGGTGCGTTACCTCAACTCTCGCTCAGGAAGAGCTACCGCGGCGGGTTACTCGCCGAACTGGCGCACAACTGGCACGCAGCCCTCCGATCGCAGCCCTTTCTCTCGAGTCTCGATTACCGGAACCGGCGCTCACCGGGCGCCAACAAGGATCAGCGCCGCGCTCCGGCGCAACCAGTCTTGATCTGCAGCCAAGCGCTTGCGCCGCCTCAGTCGGCGTCGGCGCCAGGCGCTCATGGCGAATGTGATGGTGGATCACGCATCGGCTGCTCCTCTCCTCCGATGGGAAAGTAAGTTGTTGACGCGCGCGCGCAAATACCAGATCGTGTGTACCTCTGCGTCAGGTACGCCTCGTTCCGGCGAGTCAAGGGATTGACCATCCCAACTCAGCGGGCGCCGGGGCGCCACTCGACCCGCGCGGGGGCGCCACTCGACCCGATTGGCGCGACCTCTTGTTTGCGACCTCCTGGGTGCGATAACGGCGCAAGGCCGTGCGCTGGCGCTTGTGCCGCTTGTTTAAGCTGTTCCAGATGGTCAGTTCGGCGAGGTTCTCTCAGTTTGGTAGCACGGTAAGTAGAACGGTCGCGACGGAGCAGCGAGACTTCCCATGCAGTTCGCTGGCGTACGCAGACTCCAAGACTTCTTGCAGGCTCTCTTGCTGTGAGTCTCGGCTAGCTGAACATGCCCCAGGTCGGGGTAAGCGACACAGCACTAAAGGGAGTGGACCTTGTGGGTCGCGGATTCGACCGCCTTCGGTGTTGCGTCTCCGCGGGTGAGCGCGAAGCGAAGCGCGGTGCCGCCGCGACCGACGACTTTGAACACGAGCACGACGGTCGCGCCAATGTCCGCTTCCGAGACTTCGCGCAAGACGCGCGAGTCATAGGCGCGAGCGATCCTCCAGACGAAGCCGGACCTCGGCCGTCGATGTGGCACTCGCTCTCCAGGTGGGCGAGCGCCTCCGCCGACGTGTTCGGTACCCGGGCTGTGAGTGCGCGCACCGACGGGGCGAGCTGCTTCGCCCGCTTCGTCTCCCAGGGGAAGGCCGCCCGGATGAGCGCATAATCGCGCCGCGTGACGAGGTGCAGCGTCTGCCGCGTCGCCGTCGCCCTGACGATCGCGGACTGCCGGAGAAGTCGCCAACCAATCCGATTCCGGGGAGCGTCTGTACTACCGGCAAGAGTCACTATCAAAAGGAAAGGAATGCGATCGTGAAAAGAGTTCTCCTCATCATCTCGGCAATCGCTGCGCTGGTCTCACTCGCTGTGCTTAACGGAGCGCTGGCAGCGACCGATTCTCAGACCGGCGCGCGAGTTTCGGCGGCCAGTTCGTCTTTCGGAAAGATCATCGTCGACGGCCGTGGTCGCACGCTCTATCTCTTCGAGAAGGACAAGCGCGGCCACAGCGCCTGCTCGGGTGCCTGCGCGACCTACTGGCCGCCAGTGATCACGCGCGGGAAGCCGATCGCGGGTCGGGGTGCGAGGAGCTCACTGCTCGGCACGATCCGGCGGGCAAACGGAGCTCGACAGGTCACCTACGCGGGTCATCCGCTGTACCGATACATCCTTGACACCAAGCCGGGTCAGACCAGTGGCGAAGGCTCCCAACTGTTCGGTGCAGGCTGGGACGCGCTCGCTCCCGTAGGAAAGAAGATCGAGCGTGACGGCTAGGCAAGCCCCACCCTCCGACCCTCGCTGGGATGTCCTCGTCGTGTATTCATGAGGGCTGCCGAACAGCGCACGTACCTGCGCGGGCGTCATACCGACCGTCACGCGCGCGTACTTCGCAGCGGCGACCTGGCGAGCGTGTCGCTCGTTCTCGCCCCCTTGCCGGATGAGGAACGCGATGGTCGCTGTCAGGACGACGAGCAGAGCGATGCCCGCAGGACGCCTGATTGTCGTTCCCGGGCTGTGCGATCGGGCCGGGCGCGACCAGCTTCTTCTGCGGTGCGATGGCGCACGGGTCGCGGTCGCTCGTCCAACTCGTGGCGAACCCCCTCGAGTTCAGCCTCATGCTCGGGGTCTCGTCCTCGTCGTCCTCTTCCTGCTCTCCCGGACAGCCTGGCGCCCGACGGCGCCACTGCGCCTTGCCCGCCGCCGCGCCTGGGGCCAGACGCTCGCGACGTCCGGCCGGATGTACGTCGCGCGGTGGCCGTGTGGGGTTCCAAAAGCTGGGTTCATGCGGCGGCGCGGTATTGGTGGATGAGTCCACCAAGCAGATCGTGGCGCTCGCCGGCTTCACGCGATCCGCCGTCGCCAGGTTGTAGGCGACCGACGCAACGGTCACCACCACGAACAACTCCAACAGCACAAGACGAGCTTCTTTGCCCAGCGACGCAGTCGCGGCATCTCCCCCGACAGTAACCGTCAGGCGCGCAGCACTCGCGTAGCCTTCGTGCTCAGAAAGGCTGAAGTCGATGCAGATCGCATTCGCATTGCTGATCACGCTCATCTCGGCGTGCCTGCTCAACGTCGGGTATCTGCTGCAGCACAGCGTCGCCTCGCAAGCTCCGCCGCTGTCGCTTCGTCAACCCGTCGCATCGGTGCGCTCGCTTCTTGGCAACCGGCGCTGGTTGTTAGGTCTAACGACCGAAGCGGCGGGCTGGATGCTCTACGTCGCAGCGCTCGCCCTCGCACCGCTGTCGCTCGTGCAGGCCACCGCCGCCGGCGGCATCGGGATCCTCGCGATCATGGTCGCGCGCGTGACCCATGTGCCACTCAGCGGCCGCGAGCGGATGGGCGCGCTGCTGTCGGTGCTCGGCCTCGCCCTCCTAGGCGTCAGCCTTCTCGGGAGCCACAATGAGGGGTCGCCATCCGGGTACGTCTGGATCACCGTCTGGCTGGTCGCCTCAGCGATTGCCGCCGCGGTCTCGATCCGCCTCTCGCGACTGATTGGCGGCGGTGCTGCGTGGGGGTTCGCTGCCGGAATCCTCTTTGCCGGCGGCGATGTCGCGACGAAGATGGCGGTCAGCGGCAGCGCCGCGAACGTCGCGTTCCTAGCGTGTCTGATCGTCTTCTATGCGACTGGAACGGCGGTGCTCCAGGCCGGCTTCCAGCGCGGCAGCGCGCTGACGATCGCCGGCCTGGCGACCTTGCTCACAAACGCGCTCCCGATCGCCGCCGGCATGCTCGTCTTCCACGAGCCCTTCCCTGGCGGCTGGATAGGCGCAACGCGGATTGTCGCGTTCGCCGCGGTGATCAGCGGTGCCTTCCTCCTTTCCTCGCGCACGAAGACCGCCCAGCCCGGGCCGACACGACCGGAGCCGGAGCTCGCCGTCATTCCGACGTAGCCGACAGCCGGGGCGTCCGCGCGAGGCGCTAGCACCGACGTTCGGTCTCTAAGGCCGCTTGGTTTACGGTGAACCTGCTGCCTCCGCAGCACCCCGGGATGACGCTTGACGCCCACGAGATCGAATGGCAGTTCGACGCGCTCGACCTGCGTCCGGTGCTGCGCTGGCTCGACAACCCCGAGGCGTGGACGGCCGCCCACGGCGTCGACGTGGTCGCGAACGGCAACGGCGTGACCCAGGTCGATCGGTACTTCGAGACCGACGACTGGCGTTTTCACCGGGCGGGCTACGCGCTTCGGGTTCGCCGCGTCGGCCGCCGCCGAGAAGCCGAGGCGACGCTCAAGGGTCTCGACGCGGCATCGGCCGACGTACCGGGATTGCGCAGCCGGCGCGAGGTGAGCGAACCGCTCGGAGCCGCCGACGTGCCGACGCTCCTGCGTGCCACCGGACCTGTCGGCGGGCGCGTGCGCGCCGTTGCAGGAAGGAAGCCGCTGCTGCCGTTGTTCGAGGTGCGCACCCGCCGCCGCACCTTCTTCCTCAAGGCCGAAGGCCTGCCGCCGGGCGAGATCGCGCTCGACGAGACCGCGATCCACCAGCCGGGCGGCGGACCCCCGGCACGCCTGCGGCGGGTCGAGATCGAGGTGCCGGAGGCCGCCCTGCAGAGGCTCGAGCCGTTCGTTCGACGAGCTGCGCGAAGCGTGTGCGTTGCAGCCCGCCGGCCTGAGCAAGTTCGAGGCCGGGATCCTGTCCTCCGATCTCCGTCCTTCGCCGCCGGAGCGATTCGGCGTGAGCGCGATCGACCCGGAGATGACGAGCGGCGCGGTTGCCCTGGCCGTCCTGCGCCGGCACTTCTCGGCCATGCTCGCGAAGGAGCCCGGCACGCGGCTCGGAGACGACATCGAGGAGCTGCACGACATGCGCGTCGCAACCCGCCGGCTCCGGGCCGCGCTGTCGCTGTTCGCCGAGGTGCTGCCGGAGACCGCGCTGAAGGACGGCGACGACCTCGGCTGGGTCGGCCAGATGCTCGGCGCCGTCCGCGACCTCGACGTCCAGATCGAGCAGCTCGACACCTGGCTCGACGCGCTCGAGGAAGCAGACCGCGACGCGCTCACGATGCTCCGCGTCGCTGCTCCACGAGCAACGCGAATCCGCGCGGGCGGCGATGCTCGAGATGCTCGACTCGCGCCGCTACGAGGCCTTCGTCAGCCGCTTCGGCCGCACGCTGCGCGCCCGCCACCTCGCCCGCTCGGGCCCGGCCTCGCGGCCGGCTCGCGCCCTCGCCCCCGATCTGATCGAGAGCCGCTTCCGCTCCGTTCGCAAGGCCGGCGCCCGGATCGGCCCCGCCTCGCCGGCAACCGACTACCACCGGCTCAGGATCCGCTGCAAGCGCCTCCGCTACGCGCTCGAGTTCCTGGCAGACCTCTACCCGGGCGAGACGCGACCGCTGATCAGACGGCTCGTCGACGGTCCAGGACATCCTCGGTCTGCACCAGGACGCCGACGTCGCGATCGACCGTCTCCGGCACCTCGCCGTCACGCGCGGCGACGACCTCGACCCCGGGACGATCTTCGCGATGGGCGAGGTCGCCGAGCGCTACCGGCAGTCGATGATCGAGCTGCGAGCGCAGTTCCCGGCCGCATACGCCCGGCTCTCCGGCAAGCAGTGGAAGGCGTTCCACAAGCGGCTCGAGCGCGAGCGTCCAGCGCCGCCTCCACTCCGGCCGGCGACGCACGGCGGGACCCGACCCGGCAGTCGGCTGACAGCGAGCTGACCCGCCGCCCACCACCTGCACCTTGCGCGGTCTAAAGAGAAAGGCCCTGTTTCCAGGGCCTTTCCAGTAGCGGGGGCAGGATTTGAACCTGCGACCTCCGGGTTATGAGCCCGGCGAGCTACCTGACTGCTCCACCCCGCGTCGCTGGGCGGAATTATAGCTCGCCGGGCCCGAGAGCTGCTACGTCGCCGCCAGCCCTGCGGCGGTCAGCGGCAGGCCGTTCGTAGAGCCGACTGCGTCGAGCCTGCCGTCCTCGCCGATGCGCCAGCCGAAGACTCGGCCGCTGTCGGCATGCAGCGCGTAGAGGTACTCCCCATCGGAGCTGAGCGCCTCGTCACGGATGCCCGGCTTGCCGTCGACCGTCGTTGCCGCGACGGCTTCGCGGAGCTCGATGCTGCCGTCCCCGCCGATGGCGTACGTCGAGATCGTGCCGTCGCCGAAGTTGGTCACGAACACGGTCCGGCCGTCCTTGCTGATCGCCGCCCAGCACACCTCACTGCGTGTGTTGCCGACCGGACCGCTGATTGGAGCGAGCTGCGCCGGCCCACCGAGCCTGTATGACGAGGCCGAGGCCTTGCCGGCCTGCGCGCCCGCCGCTTCCGTCACGACCAAGACGCCATCCCCCGTCAGGTCGAAGCCGTAGGGCGTCGCCCCGGACGACTGGTACGTGACCTGCTGCTGTGCCCGTCCGTCGCCGTCGACGGAGAACGCGTGAATGCTGTCCGCGCGGTCGCTCACGAGGAGTGTCCGGCCGTCGCGGCTGAACGCCACCTGCGCAGGATCGGTCCCTGCGGGTTGCGTCGACTCCTCGATCGCGACGAGCCGGTCGCCCTCCAGCTCGAAGCCGGTGATGTTCGGCTCGCCACCCGTGTTGAGCACGTAGACGTGACCGGCGTGCACCGCAATGCTGCGCGGAGCGGAGCCTCCCGAAGCAATCCGGTCGAGCACCTCGAGCCGATCGCCGTCGATCGAGAAGACTGTCACGTCGTCGCTGCCTGCGTTCGTAACGAACAGCCGGTTGCCGTCGACGACGACCGAGCTCTGCGACGGCAGGTGCGGCTCGCCTGAGCCCTTGCCGCCCGTGAGATACGAGTTACGCCGCTCGAGCTCGCCGCCGGCCCGGCGGGCGAACACGACGACCTCGTTGTGGTCGGCGTCGTTCGTCTGCACGTACACGAATCCATCTGCTTGCTGCGTCATTGGAATCTCCCTTCGTCTCCCGTTGTCGCAGCTAACGTCCCGCGAGACCTCCTCGCGTTACAGCGGATTCAGCGAGAACGTGCGTACGCCGGCTCGCGCACGCTCACCCGGAACGGAGCGGTCGCAGCGAAGCCGACGGCCATCACGAGCGCGCCGGCGACGGCGTCGAAGATGTAGTGGTTCCCGGTGACCACGATCGTCAGCAGCACCGCAGCCGGATACAGCACTCCGGCGATTCGCAGCAGCCAGCTCCGCGCGTACAGGATGAGCCCGGTCCCCAGAGCAAGGGCCCACCCCGCATGCAGGCTCGGTACCGCGGCGACCGGGTTCGAGAAGCGCTCATGGTGCGGCTTGCCGATGTTCACGCCCGAGTACAGATCGATCGTGTCCTTGATGCCCATGTTCGCGAGCCGCGGCGGCGCGGTCGGATAGCGCCAGTGGATGACGAGCGCGATCGCCGTCGCGAGCAAGAACCCGTCGCGGAAGATGGAGAAGCCCTCACGGTTTCGCCAGTACAGCCAGACAAAGAACGCCCCGGTTACCACGAAGTGACTCGAGAGGTAGAACCAGTTCATCCCCTTCACAACGTCGGGAAAGCGCAGGAACCACGCCTGGATCCCCTGCTCCCAGGAAAAGTGGGCCACGCGCTCGAGCCGCTCGACGTGCTGCGCGTTCGCGATCGCCTGCGGCCAGTCGGTCGGGATGAGCCTGCGTAGAAGCCGGTAGACCTCTGCGAGGCCGATAACCAGGCCGATTTGGAAGATCGGGTCGAGTCGGTAAAGCTGGCGGCGGGCTCGACTCACGGGCCTGACTCTACCCACGGGTCGGGGGTACAGTCACACCCTTGTGAGCCGTGTTGCAGCCGTCGATCTCGGCACCAATTCCACGCGTTTGCTCGTCGCGGACATCGAGGACGGACGCATTTCCGACGTCGACCGCGAGACGCGCATCACGCGTCTCGGCGAGGGCGTAGATGCACGCCGGCGCCTCCTCCCCGTCCCCATCGCGCGGGTGCGGAACGTCCTGTCCGACTACAGAAAAACACTGGAGTCGCTCGGCGCCGAGCGAACGCTGCTGGTCGCGACGAGCGCAGTGCGCGACGCTGAGAACGGCGAGGCGTTCCTCGGCGAGATCGAGTGGAGCTACGGGTTCAAGACCCGGCTTCTCTCCGGACACGACGAGGCGATGCTGATGTTTCGCGGTGTCACGGCGGAGCGGGGACTACGCGACGGGACGGTGATCGTCGACATCGGCGGCGGCTCGACCGAGCTCGTCGCGGGAGCCTCGGATGGGCTGCGCTGGCACGACAGCCTCGACATCGGCTCGGTTCGTATCACCGAGCGCTTCCTCCACTCGGACCCGCCGACGGAAGCCGAGCTGGACGATGCTGCGGCCGCGGTGCGCGTACTGCTGTGGGAACGCGTGCCCGACGAGGTCCGCAAAGACACGCGCTCCGCGATCGGCGTTGCCGGAACGCTCACGAGCATTGCAGGGCTCGCCCTCGGTCTCGAGGAGTACGACCGCGACCAAGTGCACGGATTCGAGCTCAGCGCAGAGGCACTCGAGGACCAACTGCGGCGATTGGCGTCGGTACCGGTGGCCGAGCGACGGAAGCTGCGTCCCCTCGATCCGGACCGCGCACCGGTGATCGTCGGCGGCGCGGTGATCGCCCGCGAGGTGCTCAACTTCTTCGGGCTCGACGAGCTGGAGATCAGCGAGCGGGACATCCTCGACGGCGCCGCGCTCGCTGCGGCGGAGCTACCGGACGAGGAGGAAGGCGCAGCGCCGCCCGGCGCCTACACGTGCTGCTGAAGTGTCCGCAACGGCCGTCTTGTCGAACGCAGTACTGTGCGCCATTCTCTGAGCGTGGAGCCGGTCGTTTACCGCGAAGAAGTCCTGACTATCATGGGCGTACTAGGCGACATCCGCTGGGAGTTGCAACGGATTCGCTGCACACTTCAAGACGACGATGGCGAAGAAGAGGAAGAAGAGAACGGCTGAGGAGATTGCGCAGGAGCGCGAGTGGCAGCTTCAATCTGACGCCAACCTGCAGCGACTGCGCGAACTCGTCGATCGCGGCTGGGCCGAGCTCCAGGAGCGCCGCGGCGGCGAAGCCGGGCAGACTACCTCGAGCTAGCCGACGCGATCGACGATCTCGATGTAGGCGGCCGGCTTCGGCTGCTTCCGAGTCACGACCCGAACGAGGCCGTTGAAGACGCCGAGCAAGCGGCGCATGAGACCGTACTTCCGATCGAGTAGCGGCTCGACGAGGCTTCCCTGCGGGATGTCGAGCAACCGCCCGACTCCCTCGACTGACTCGCCCCGCGTCCGGCCGCGGTAATCCGACGCGGCGACGACCACGCGCGGATCGCGGCGAAGCCGCTTCACCTTCCAAGTGTCGGGGCCGGTCCACACGAGCAGCCGGCGACCGTCGTCGCTGACGACCCACACAGGCGTCGCGACCGCTGTCCCGTCCCTCTTGAACGTCGTCAGGCTGATGTACTTCTCGCCGGCCAGGGTGCCCACCCGGTTCACGGTTCGAGCCTATTCCGGTACCGGCGGCGGCTCGTCCTCCGCCAGCCTTCGCTGCAGAACCGTCCGCGACAGGATCCCGACGAGCCTCCCGTCCTCGACGACGGGTACCCGCTCGAAATCCTGCTCCTCGAGAGCGTGAAATGCGGCCTCGAGATCCATCGAGGCATCGAGCGTGAACAACGGCGGCTCCGCGATCTCCCCCACCCTCGTGTCGCGTGGATCTCGCCCTGGTGCAACCACCTGGGACACGAGCGTCTTGCGCGTGATCACGCCGACGAGCTGGCCGTCGTCGCAGACGAGGATCGCTCGAACCGCGGGATCGGACAGGCGCTCGCCCGCCTCCTGCGCGCTCGCGGTCACGTCGAGGGCTCCCGGCTCCGGCACCATCGCGTCGCGCACGTGCTGCGCCATCGATGTCATGGATAGATCCCCCGCGCTTTCAGTGCGGAGGCCACCTCGTTGATGCCCGCGACAAGCGCTGACTGCCGTAACGAGATCCCCTTCTCTTCCGAGAGGCTCCATACACGGTCGAACGCATCGGCGAGCTTCTCCGCGAGCCGTGCCCGGATCTCGTCGCGCGTCCAGAACAGCCGCCCCAGGTCCTGAACCCATTCGAAGTACGACACGGTCACGCCACCCGCGTTCGTCAGCACGTCCGGCAGGACGAGAATGCCGCGCTCGGCGAGGATGGCATCGCCCTCGATCGTCGTCGGGCCGTTGGCTCCTTCCACGACAAGCTTTGTGTCAACGCGCGGCGTGTTCTCCGCCGTGAGTTGTCCCTCGAGCGCCGCGAGCACGAGGATGTCGCACGGCAGCTCGAGCAACTCCAGGTTCGAGACGTGCCGGACGTCGGGGTAGCCCTGCAGCGTCGCGTGGTCGGCCACCCACGCGCGCACCGCTTCGAGGTCGAGACCGTTCTCCGAGTAGATCCCACCGGAGATGTCCGAGACGCCGAGCACGGTCGCGCCCTTCGAGACGAGCTCCTGCGCAGCGATCCCGCCGACGTTGCCGAAGCCCTGGACGACACAACTCTGCTCGGCGAGTTTCCACCCGAGTCGCTGGCACGCCCGTTCGATCACCATCACGACACCGGCGCCGGTCGCCTCGTGCCGGAAGAGTGAACCACCGAGCGCGACGGGTTTCCCGGTGACGATCTCCGGAACCGCATGACCCACCTGCATCGAGTAGGTGTCCATGATCCAGGCCATCGTCTGCTCGTTCGTCGCCATGTCCGGGGCAGGGATGTCCTCCTGCGGCCCGATCACTCCGCGCAACTCGCTCGTGTAGCGCCTCGTCAACCGCTCGAGCTCACGAAGCGACAGCTCACGCGGATTGCAGCGAACACCACCTTTCGCGCCGCCGTAAGGCAACCGGAGCAGCGCACATTTCCAGGTCATCCACACGGCGAGCGCCGCGCACTCGCCCATCGTCACGTGGGGGTCGTACCGAATCCCACCTTTGGTCGGCCCGAGCACACTCGAGTGCTGAACCCGGTACGCGGGGAAGACATCGACGTGACCCTCGTCGCGCCGGATCGGGACCGTGACCATGACGGCCCGCTCGGGGTAGCGAAGCCGCTCGGCGATCGACTCGTTGACGTCCGCGTATGGAAGCGCCAGCTCGAACTGCTGCAGCGCTGTCCGAAAGAGCGGCGTGTCCCATTCGAGCCGCGCTTCCTGTGCGGAAAGCTCTTCGACCTCGGTCACGCTCGGAGTCTAGGCGCGAGAGACGCCGAGAGCGGAGCTCGAACCCGCAGCGCACCCGGGCACGATGGATCAGCGCGATTGGATCGTACGATCGCTAGTTGCCCGTTCAGCACGGCCAAGAGCGAGTGCGAGTGTTGGGCACGCGTCGACCGCGCGCCGAGCATGCGACAGCAGCTCCTTCGGCACGGGTCGCCCGTCGACGATCGGGTAGCCCCAGTCGTCCAGCCGAATCAGTTCCGGCAACAGCTCCGCGCAAAGTCCGTGCCCGTCACATGCGATCGGGTTGACGCGGAGCACCTCGCTCACCGCGCCGTTCCTGCCGGCAGGACGACTTGCCCCTCGCCGCTGCACCGCCCGGCCGTGTGGAGCTCAACCTCGGAAGCGAATACGTCAAGCGCGCTTGCTACCAGCCGAACTGCTCCGTCGGGGTGGCGACACGCACCACGGCCGCGTACCTGCTCGAGCCAGCGCTCGAGCCGCGCCAGGTCCGTGTGCTCCAGACGCGCGAGCCGCTCGAGACCGCCCGCGATCGCATCGAGCCCGTGGACACAGGGACCACACTGTCCCGCGCTCTCGCTCGCGAGGTAGCGAGCGAGGCGCGCGGTCTCGACGATCCCACAGGCGCCTGCCGGCAGCGCAAACATCGTGCGTGCACCAAGGGACGCACCGAATGGCATGAGCTCCGAATCGAGCAAGGCTGCTCGCTCCGCGTCGCCCGCAGCGACCCAGCTGCCAAAGTAACCTCCGATCAAATATGCGCTGACGGGCTCGGACGTCCCGCCGGCCCACTCGATCAGCTCCCGAATCGGCATACCAAGCCCGACCTCGTACACGCCCGGCCGGTCGACCGCACCGACGACCGTCACCAAAGCAGAGCCCGGCTCGTCGTCCGTACCAAGCTCGCGGAACCACTCCGGTCCGTAGCGCGCCACGAGCGAGAGTTGCGCGAGAGTTTCGACGTTCTGAATGAGCGTCGGACGACCACGCATGCCGCGCTCGGCCGGACGCGGCGGAACCAACGTCGGTTTGGCCGCGCGTCCGGAAAGCCAGGAGAGGAGCGCCGTTTCCTCGCCGACGACAAAACCGTCCGGCGCGGCGGCGACCTGGAACCGGACGCGGTCCAGACCGCGGCGGGCACGCTCCGCAAGTGCGCGCGTCAACGCGCTCCGCTCACGTACCGCTCCTTCGGAGACCGCCACGACGATCTCGTCCGCGCCGACGGCTGCGGCAGCGAGGACAGCTCCGTCGAGCACGAGATGAGGCACGCAACCGAGCAACGCCTTGTCCTTGCGGCTGAGTGGTTCGCCTTCGATGCCGTTTGCGACGACGAACTTCTTTCCGCCGCGGGCGGCGACCGCACGCAGTTTCGCGCCCATCGGGAACCCTGCGCCGCCGCGTCCGCTGAGCCCGCTCGCCTCGACGAGGTCGATCAGCTCTCCGGCGAGCTGCACGGGTGGCGCGCCGTAGACGCCTAGATGCTCGCCGAACGGAACCGGTGAACCGTCGGCGTGGACAGTGGCGAGCAGGCGCGGCAACTGCGCACGGGGCGCAACCTCGGACACGGCCATGCGGCTCATCCGTTCCCGCTCTCTGTCGATGATGCGACTGCTCGCACGTTGCCGCCGACGGTGCCCGTCGCGGGGTCGATTCGCAGATCGAGCGCCAGCGTCAGAGGCCGCCCGGACGCGTCCTGCACTGAGGCGACGACACGCTGCCCGCTGAGCGCGACGATGCTTCCCGCGTATTCGGACGGCGCGCTCGTCGGACCGAATCTCACCCTGCTCGCGCTCATGGACACGCCGCCACCGGCGAGCGGTTGACCCCAGAGATCGAGGTGCAGCTCGCCGTCGACCCCGCCGCGAGTCAGTCCGGTCACGGCGACCGAGACGAGACCGTTCTCATCCGGCCCTGACTGTGCGAACCGCCCATCGAGCGGCGCCGTGAACGGTGCCTCCGGCAGCGCGGCGGCCGCAAGGGTCGTGGTCGATGCGGTCCGCGCCGAAGCAAGCAGCGCTGTCGGCGTTCCAGCGCGCCTGGACCAGCCCGCACGATCCGGTCCCCCGCGATACCAGGCGAGGCCGCCCAGCGCCAAGGCCACTGTTGCCGCTCCGACGCCGACTCGTAGCGCGACACCAACGTGCGGGGCCGTGGCGACGCGCCAGAGCGCTGCTGCAACGACCGCAATCGTGCACACAGATGCGAGCAAGACCAGCCAGACCGATCGTGCATCACTGCCGGTCCCGAGGGAGTGCAACAGCGCGACGGGCCACGATGCGTACGCGAGCCAGTGCACCGCGCGCCAGGCGCGAAGGCCGAGCCGGCTCCGAAGCAAGCTCGTCGCGATCAGGGCCAGAAGCAGATCGAACGCGACCGCACCGAGTCCCAGCCAGAACGGGCGGTAAGAAGCGACGAATGGGACAACCGCGTCCCGCAAGCCGATGGGCGTATAGCCGTCGAGAATCGTCGTCACAACATGCACGACGACGAACGCGAGCGCGAGGAGCGTCACGTTCCTGTGCAGTGCGGAAACGGCAAAGCGCGGTATTCGGATTGTGCGGAAGCGCGTCGGTCCCATCACGCCGAGCACGAGACCAACGGTGAGCAGCAGCAGCGCGACCACGCCGGTCCCGCGGGTCAGGTACCAGTAGGCGCTCGGTCCGCTCACGCCGCCATGCCGGGCTCGGCAGGCCAACCGCCGGTGCAGACGACCTCGCCCGAGACGCCAACGAGTCGTGCAGGCAGTTCCCGCTCTGCGAGCCACGCCGGTGCGGCCTCACCCAGTAACAACCCGGCGGTAGTTGCCGTGTTCGCATCCACACAGGATGCCGCGGCGACGCTGACTGTCCGCCAGCAAGATCGTGCGGGCTGGCCCGTGGCTGAGTCGAGGATGTGGTGCAGCTCTTGGCCTCCCACGCGCCACCGGCGCACCGTGACACTCGAAGTCGCAAGCCCTCCAGACTCGAGACTGACCACCGGGCCGGGTCCGTCGAGTGACGCGCGGTGATCGTCGGCGATCCGCACCGGCCAGCCACCGAGCGGCGCGGCCCCGGCGATGGCGATGTCACCGCCCAGCGAGACGAAGATGCCCGCGCCCGTCCTCTCCGCCGCGGCGAGTGCGGCGCGGTCAGCGGCGAGCGCCTTCGCCGTCGCACCGAGATCAAGCTCTACACCAGAGGGGATCCGGATCGACCGGCGATCCTCGTCAAGCTCGACGAGTCGCCAGCCGGCAGCAGGCGCGAATCGCACTGTGCCGCCCCGGTCTCGCTCGCTGACGATCGTGAACGTCCGGTCGTAGCCTGCCAGTCGGAGCCCGCGGCCGATGGTCGGATCGACCAACCCGCCGGTTGCCGCGGCAGCGCGCAGCGCGACGCGTACGGCCTCAAAGAGATAACTCCCGGCCTCGAACTCTTCGCCGCCGGCTCGATTCAACCGAGCCAGCTCGGAGTCGTCACGGAACCTGCTGCACGCGAGATCGACCGCCTCGAGCTCGCGCACGAGCTCCACCATGCTGTCTGCAAGCGCTGCATCATCGGTGGTCCAAAGCAACGCCGTCGAGCCCAGCGCGACGAGATCAGCCCACGCGGCCGCCATTTTAGGAGCCGCCCGAGGAAGCGACCGGCGGCGCGACTGATTGAGACGGCGCCTGCGTGGGCGCCGCGGGCACCGGAACCTCCGCCGAGCTGGGTGGTGGTGCAGGCACCGCCGCCGGCACCGCCGTCACGGACCTGTGCGCAGCGCGTGACAGGGGATGAGCTGTCTTCCGAATATGCGTCGATGCCACGGCCAACCCGGCGAAGGCGCCGCTCAAGGCTGCGGCGCAGAGCACAGCACCCCGCGTCAGTCTCCGAACACGCGCAATGCCCGCGTCGCGTGCAGCGGCGCCGGACCCAGGCTCAGTGGACACGCACACACTCCAGCACCCGAAGATGAGTGCCCGATGAATGCTCCTTAAGAACGGGCTAAGAATCGCATCACGCTGCCCCGACGCCTCCGGGCGAAGTGCCGGGGGCGGGACTCGAACCCGCACGCCCCGCGAGGGGACACCCGATTTTAAGTCGGGCGCGTATCACCAGTTTCGCCACCCCGGCCGGCTCAGAATAGCGTCGTGTCAGCGCGTTATTCGCCGGCCGGGAACGTGTAGCTCGAAGGGATCTTGGCCGGCGGTTTGCCGACGACGAACGCGATCTCCTGGTGTGGCTTCAGGATCAGAGTTTGGGGATTTCCCGTCTGACGCTTCCCGTCCACGTACCACTTCAGCCCCTTGTAGCCGCCGATCGAGTTCGCATCGAGGTGGACGGCCCACTCGGAGAAGAACTGGCCCACGGTGAATTCGCGGCTCTTCTGTGCCTCGATGTGGATGACCCCGGTGTCGTCGTGCGTGTGAAGCTCGGTCAGGTAACCGGCCCCGGGGTTGATGCCGACGAGCGCCGGAATCTTGACCTTCTTGCCGTTCACGAAGATGTCGAAGTGGGCGTGGAAGTGCTCGGTGAGGCCGCTGTGCCCGCTGAGGGTCGTCAGGTCGAGCGGGACCAGGCGGTCGGCGAGGAAGCGGTACTCGGGCGCCCAAGGCGCCTTCGTCTTCCGGATCCCCGGCAGCGCGTTGTAGTTCGTCGCAGTGGTCAGCGTCGTCGGGCTGCCGCTGCCGCCCCCGTTGTCCCGATTGATCACGACGCCAATGATCACGGCCGCGATCAGGGCCGCGACCAGGGCGCCGCCTCCCGCATACAGCCAGGGCGAGCGCTGGGGGGCGGTCGAGCTTTTCCGAGGATCGCGTTTCTGGGGCGCCTGGACACGCCGCGGAGGCGGTGGAGTGCGGACCTTCTTGGCCACGGCGCGCAAGGGTACCCGCCGCCGTGCCGCCGGGGACGGAAGTACGCAACGTGCGCGTTTTTTTCCCGGCCGTGGCTCTTGACTAGACGAGAGGCGCCAGCATAAGCTCCGCGAGCCGAAGCCGATGAACCCTCGGGTTCGCCGGCTTCGGCGTTTTTTGTGGACCCGGCTTTCTTTTCACCGAGCCGCCCCGATCGTTCCGTCCGATCCCCCCACTACCGTCTGTCGGCTCTATGGCAGCGGTACTCCTCATCCTTCTTCTCGGCGTGGGCCTCGCGGCCGCGCTCGTCTGGCTCGCGCGGACCCTCCGCGAGCTCCGTGCCGACTGGAGCACCCAGCTGTCGGATCGCAACGCCGAGGTTGATCGGCATCTCATCGGGGTGACCGAGACGATGGACCGGCGACTCTCTGAGCTCGACACGAAGGTCGACCGCCGGCTCGAGAACGCATCGCAGACGACGAACAAGATCCACGAGCGGCTCGGCAAGGTGGACGAGGCGACGACGCAGATGCTCGAGCGCGCGAAAGATCTCGCCCGTCTCGAGCAGGCCCTGCGTCCTCCCGAAGGCCCGCGGCGGTTTCGGCGAGCTCCTGCTCGAGAACCTGCTCCGCGACCGCCTGCCACCCTCCGCCTACGAGATGCAGTACACCTTCGACTCGGGCGAGCGCGTCGACGCGATCGTGCGAGCCGACCGGACGATCCCCGTCGACTCGAAGTTCCCACTCGACAACTACATCCGCCTCTCCGACGCCGAGACGGACGACGAGCGACAGCTTGCAGAGCGACAGTTCGGCCGGGACGTCAAGCAGCACATCGACGCGATCGCAGCCAAGTACATCAGGCCGGACGAGGGCACCTATGACTTCGCCTTCATGTACATCCCCGTCGAAGGGGTGTACTACGAGCTCGCCTGCGGCAAGACCGGAGCGCTGCTCGCGTACGCGCACGACCGGCGCGTCTTCCCGGTTTCGCCGACGACGTTCACGGCGTACCTGCAGGTGATCGCGCTCGGGCTGCGCGGCATGAAGATCGAGGAGCATGCACACGAGGTGATGGCGTACGTCGCCGATCTCCGCCGCGACTTCGACCGCTTCGCCGACGACTTCGAGAAGGTCGGCACGCACCTCGGCCATGCGCAGTCGAAGTACCACGATGCCGGGAAGCGCCTCGACAAGTTCGGGACGAAGCTCGAGCGTGCGGTGGAAGAGCAGGGCGAGATCGAGAGCGAGACCGTGCTCGAGCTTCCCGGCGTTTCCGCCGACGCTGCCTAGCTAAAAGCGCAGGAGAGCGCCGATGCCTTCGACAGGCGCGAGATCCTCGTGGTGCCGGATGGCCCACACCGCGCCGCCGTGCGCGAGTGTCTGGTGCACCGCGAGGTCGAGCCCCGCGTCGGTCGGTTCGAGCCGTGTGCCGTCGAGCGGACAGTTTCCCTCCGAGATCGCTGCGCGACCGCATGCGGGACAGCAGAAGGCCGGGCGGTCCACGCCCCGTTGGAAGAGCAGCAGCTCCACGCGTGCGTCGGACGCTGCCTCGAGCGTCTGCTCCCAGCCCGACGCGGCCCGGCCGTTGCGTCCCGCTTCTTCACGCCAGCGCTCGATCGCTGCCGACTCGCTCTTCGCTTCCGCCTCTTCGAGGACCGGCGTTGACGGCCGCGAGCAACTCGGCGGGGCTTGCGTGCGACTGCGCGGGGGTCCACCCGACGAGCGACGTTCGCGCCTCGGCGGAGAGTGCATCGAGGAACTCTGTCCGCATGTCCTCGGAGCAGACAAGGACGATCTTGGGTCCGTGCAGGTGCCGCCGGGTGCGATCGAGCTCCTCGGCCACGCCCTTCAGATGCTCGTGCACGAGCTTCTCGATATGCCGCTGATACCTCGCCTGCGACCAGCCGCCCTGGTCGTGCTGGCCCGGCGTCTCGTCGTAGTGCTCCGCGATCTCTTCCAGCCGTCCGCCGCGCAGCCGGTAGAGCTGACCCTGCTCGCGACTGACGACGGCCACAATCGTTCCGTCAGCCCGTCCGATCAGCGGCGCAAGCGGCGCAAGGAAGAAGTCACGTCCGACCTTCGCGCGGTCGTCGACCGGCGCCGGCAAGGCGAGCGTCCGCCACGAGTTGTCGAGCCCGGCCGCGAACACGGCGAGGCCCTGAGAGCCGTCTCGCTCGAAATCGTCGTCGAACCACTGCGCGATTCGCTCGAAGTCGGCCTTCAGTCCCATTCGCTGCTCGTGGGTCAGGTCGGTCCGATCGGTCCGGTCGGCCGCGTGGAGCATGGAGTTCATGCGGGTCTGCGCGTCGCCAGCGGTCGGGACATCGGAGGGGTCGAGGTTCAGGTAGAGGCTGATCGCGCAGCCCTTCTCGGCCCGAAAGCCCGCGAGCTCCCGAAGGAGCGACCAAGTCACGGTTCCAGCCATACCCCGCCCCTACCTACCATCGACGCGGCGATTCTAAGCATGCGAAGCGCTTCCGGGCCATCCGGGCGAGGAAGGTTCAGCCGACCAAGATCGTTTAATACAGATAAAGAGGGAACCACTATGGAGGACCATGACTGACAACGACATCCGCGAGCTGATCATCATCGGAGGGGGCCCGGCCGGGTACACCGCCGCCCTTTACGCTGCCCGCGCGAACCTGAAGCCGCTCGTGATCGAGGGCTTCAACTGGGGCGGCCAGCTGATGATCACGAGCGACGTGGAGAACTATCCGGGCTACGCCGACGGGGTGATGGGGCCCGAGATGATGCAGCAATTCCGCCGCCAGGCCGAACGATTCGGCACCGACTTCGTCACCGACGACGTGACCAAGGTCGATTTCTCGGCGCGCCCCCACCGGGTCTGGGTCGGCGATGACGAGTACCGCGCCGAAACGGTGATCGTGGCGACCGGCGCCACCGCCCGCCAGCTCGGGCTCGAGTCGGAGCGGAAGCTCCAGGGCCGCGGCGTCTCCTACTGCGCGACCTGTGACGCAGCCTTCTTCCCTGACAAACACGTCGTCGTGGTCGGCGGCGGCGACTCGGCCATGGAGGAGGGCACATTCCTCGCCCGCTTCGCCGCCAAGGTGACGATCGTGCACCGGCGCGACGAATTCCGTGCCTCGCAGATCATGATCGACCGGGCCCGCGCGAACGACAAGATCGAATGGGTTACGAACACGGTGGTCGACGAGGTGCTTGGAGACGATCGCGTAACCGGTGTCCGGCTGCGCGACGTCAACACCGACGAGACCTGGGAGCTCGAGGCCGACGGCGTGTTCGCAGCGATCGGGCACGACCCCAACACGGGTCTCTTCCTCGACCAGCTCGATCACGACGAGGCCGGCTACCTGATCACGAAGCCGGGCTCCACGGAGACGAACGTGGAGGGTGTCTTCGCCGTGGGTGACGTGCAGGACCACGTGTACCGCCAGGCAGTTACCGCCGCCGGCTCGGGCTGCATGGGCGCGCTGGACGCCGAGCGCTACCTCGCGGCACTCGAAGGCCATCTGATGGCCGCCGAAGCAGCTCCTCGCAGCTGAGCATGCCGGAGTGGACCGACCTGCTGGACCCCTCGCCCGAGGAGTTGCGACGGCACTTACCGAAGGACATCCACCGCCGCGCGCTCGAGCAACTGCTGGCAGACGCGAAGCACGACGACAAGCCGCGGCCCAAGCTCGAAGGGCACGGTAACTACATCTTCAGGCTGTTTCTCGTTCCCGTGCTCGTACTGAACGAGGATCGCATCTACTAAACGCGTGCCCGGTTGTGGGGCTCAAGCACGATCTCCTCCACGTCCGGCGAACCCTGGCTCCGATGCGCGACGCCGTGCGAGGGGTCGTCGACGACAGGGTCGAGCTCGACGACGGCGGGCCGGTGCTGACGAGAGAGGTCGAGCTGAACTTCGCCGCCGCTTACGACAAATTCCTGCGCGCCGTGGACGGGCTCGAGCTGTCACGCGACCTTGTGGCAGGCGTCCGCGACTACCTGCAGTCCAAGATCGCGAACGATCAGAACGAGGTGACGAAGAAGCTGACGGTGATCGCGTCGGTGCTCCTCCTCCCCACGTTCATCGTCGGTCTCTACCGCCAGAACTTCAAACACCATTTCCCGGAGCTCGGCTGGCAATGGGGCTACGCCTGGTCCTCGGGGCCTGATCGTCGTGACGACGATCGGGCAGCTCGTCTTCTACAGGCGGCGCGGCTGGATCTAGCCCAGCTACCTTGATTCGGTGCCGTACTTCATCTGCCCGAACTGCAAGAACCGATCGATCGACCACGACCGGCTCCAGGAGATCGACAACGTCCCGGTGGCGTGCGAGCGTTGCGGTTTCGGCTTCCTGTTCGAGCTGATGGACGACTACTACCCTGCGCCGAATACCGGCTTCGTCGTCTGCGACAAGGACGGCCGGATCCTCGCGAGCGGGCGCGGCGTGTTCGAGCTTTCCGGCTTCCGGGAGGAAGAGCTGCTCGGCGCGGACATGGTGACCCGGTTCGGGCTCGGCGGATTCGAAGGGGAGCAGAATCCGGCGGCCGTTGCGCTCGAGTGGGGCGTGCGGAAACTCGGAGAAAAGCTCGAGCTACGAACGCGTGCGGGTCAGCAGAAGCCGGTGATCGGCGACTTCTTCCCCGCCTACGACGACGACGGCGGACTCCTCGTCGCGCTCACACCGCGCGGCTGACGTAGACCCTCGTCACGTACGAAAAGTCGACGAATCCGCCGAGCCGCGCGGCGACGGCGCGTAGCTCGGCATCGAGTTGCTGCCGGGCCTCGGCCGGCGCGGCCGCGACGAAGCTGACCGAGGCGATTCGCTCCGCCAACGCGTCGGCATCGAGGGTCTCCGAGAACCGGAACTGCCGCTCCTCGAGTGCGCCGAAGAGCGGGCTCTCCTCCAGTGCCAGCGGCCATTGTTCGGCGGGCGGTCGATCCGCTGGAACGAACGGCGCGATCAGCTCGCCGACCTCCTGGTGCAGCGGCGCGTCATGGTCGCGGGAGTTCCAGACCAGTGCGATGGACCGGCCCCGACGCAGTACGCGGTGGAGCTCGGGAATCGCCTCGTCGTGACGAAACCAGTGAAACGCCTGGCCGACCGTGACCGCATCCACCGTGTCGTCGCCGAGCGGAATCGCCTCTGCCGAGCCGCGCAGCGCGACGGCCGAGGGCACCGCCCGTTCCAGCTCGGCCCGCATCGCGTCGCCCGGTTCGACCGCGATCACTCGCGCGCCGGTGGGGATCAATGCGCGCGTCAGCTTGCCGGTACCGGCGCCGAGGTCGAGGACGGTTCGCCCCGGCCGAAGATCGAGCTTGGTGGCGATCCAGTCGACGGCTTCCGCGGGGTATTCGGGACGAGCGCGCTCGTAGACGTCGGCCACGAGCTCGAAGCTCCGTGAGTCGGGATGCTGGAGCTCAGACACGCGACGACGGACAGAGGTCGTTCAGGACACACTCCTCGCAGCGCGGCAGGCGCGCGAGGCACACCCGGCGGCCGTGCCAGATCAGCAGGTGCGGAAACCGGCCCCAGTCCTCGCTGCGGCACGATCTTCATCAGGTCGCGCTCGATCTTCACCGGGTCTTCCTGTTTCGTCAGGCCGAGCCGCTGCGACAGGCGCCGGACGTGGGTGTCGACGACGATTCCCTGTGGCTCGCCGAGCTCGGCTGCGACGACGTTCGCGGTCTTGCGTGCGACGCCGGGCAGCCGCACGAGCTCCTCGAGCGTTCGCGGCACCTCCCCGTCGAACTCGGTCAGGAGCATCGCCATCGTGCCGCGAATCGCCTTCGCCTTCTGCCGGTAGAAGCCGGTCGCGAAGATGTCTCGCTCCAGCTCCTCCGGCGGCACCGCGAGATAGTCCTCGGGCTTGCGGTATTTGACGAACAGCTTCTCGGTGACGCGGTTGACGTTTACATCGGTCGTCTGCGCGGAGAGCATCACCGCGACCAGGAGCTCGAGCGGCGACCTGGATTTGAGCGCGATGGTCGCATCCGGGTGGGCGGCGGCGAGGCGGTCGATGATTTCCCGGATCCGGACACGCTTGGGACCGACGCGGCGCCGCGCCTCCTTGACGAAGCTTCTCGGCATGCTCAGACCGTAGCGAGTGCGTGTTCTGCGTAGCTCGCTCCGCGGAGCCCGGGACCGGCGCAGACGACGTCGAGCGCCGGGCACCCGGTGCAGATGTACTCGCTCGGCGTCGGGCGGAACTCGCCCGCGTTGATCTTTGCGATCGCTTCGCTGAGCTCCGCCTCGAGCTCGGCGATCTGCTCGATGCGAAAGACGGTCGAGACGACGGCGTCGGAGCGCTCGAGGAAGTGGTAGACGACATCCACTTCCCGTGCACCGGCTCGGAAGCAGGCGAGCGCGTAGACGAGCCGCTGCAGGCGGTAGTCGTGCTCGACGATCTCTTCGGGCGTGCCCTCGGCGAGCGAGTTCGTCTTGTAGTCGATGACGATGGCCTGCTCACCGTCGAGCTGGAGCATGTCGAGGCGGCCGCGAAGAAGCACGCCGTCGTGCTCGAACGCGAACGGCCGCTCCGGTCGCGCACTGGGCAGCGTGGCCACACGCCGTGCGAGCTCGGATTCGCAGTAGGATTGCACGAACCCGGCGATTCGCTCGAGCTCCTCGTCGCTCACCTTCGGGTACCAGCCGCGAACGAGGCCGGTGAGATCTTCAGGCGGAAGCGGCTCCTGCAGGTTCACGAGCTCCAGCAACCGGTGGACGGCGTCGCCGATCTCAGTGGCGGCCAACCCGGTCGTGCCCCCGGCCGCGAGCCGCTCGTCGGTCGGGCGCATGCCCACGACACGCTCCGCGTAGTAGCGGTACGAGCAGCGGTCGAAGAGCGCGAGTGCGCTGAACGACAGACGCCGAACTCTGTGCAACGGCGGAGCCGGAACCTCTGCAAGCGGCAGCAGGGCCGGGACCAGGGCGGGCAGCGCGCCACCGGCGCCGCCGTCTTCGAACAACGCGAGCTGGCCCACTTCGGCCGGCAACTCGACGATGGGCGGCGCCGCTTCCTCGACGTGACGGTCGACGCGCAAGATCACGCGCGCGCCTTCGCGCTCGAGCTCAACCGGTTCACGGCCGGTGCCTTCGATCGCGCCCCTGGCGTCGAGGCGGCCGAGCACCCAGCCGATCGGCGTCGTCTCGTCCGACGTGCGAGTCGGGTCGATCGAGCCGGAGACGATCAGCCGGTCGATCGCGCGGGTCATGGCGACGTAGTAGAGGCGCAGCCGCTCCGCACGCTCCTCCTCCTTACGCGCTTCCTGCACGGCGTCGTACGCGTAGGCGCCGCGCGGCTTGCTCGTGATCGGGTCGGCCACCCGGAAGCCGAAGCGGCCGTCGGAGAGCGCGAGGATCTCGTGTGACGACGGCGGCGCCTTGTCGCGGCCGGCGTCGGCAACGACGACGACCTTGAACTCGAGGCCTTTCGCAGCGTGGATCGTCAGAAGCCGGACGGCGTCGGCACCTTCCTCCTCGGCGACTGCCTCGAGCTCGCGTGCGCCCACCGACTCCTGGTCGCGGACGAATCGGACAAAGCCCTCGACGTCCGGCCCACGCAGCTCTTCGTACGACCGCGCGAGCCGGGCGAGCTTGCGCAGGTTCGCGTAGCGGCGCCGTCCGTCCCAGCGTGCGAGCACGGCGAGGTCGTAGTCGTGCTCTGCGACGATGCGCTCGCACAAGCGCTCGAGTGAAAGCCGGGCGAGCGCGGCCGTCAGCCGGTCGTAGCGCTGGCGGAAAGCCCGTAGGAGCTGCACGTCTCGGTGGGCCAGGGTGTCGGGCAGCTCGCGCTCGAGCGCGACGAAGAGCGGCCGCTTTGGTGCAGCGCGCCGCAGGAGAGCGAGCGCGTCGTTGGAGACACCGACCAGGGGAGAGGCGAGCACGCTGACGAGCGCTTCGTCGTCGTAGCGGTTCCGCAGCAGGCGCAGGTAGGCGAGCAGGTCGACGACCTGCTGCTGGCCGAAGTAGCCCCTCCCCGTCCCGCGATAGGTCGGCACGTCGAGCGCGCGCAGCTCCTCCTCGTACCACTCTGCGTCCGTTCCGGCGGCGAACAGGAGCACGATCTCGCCCGCCACGGCGTCGCCGGCGTCGATCAGCTCGCGTATGCGCCGTGCGATCGCACGTGCTTCGCCACGCCGCCAGTGCATGTCCGTGCCGGAGTACGTCGACTTGTCGGTTACGAGCAGCTCGACGGGTGCGCCGAAGACCGGGTCGGGAAAGTCGCCCGAGGCCGCAAGCGGCTGGAACTCGTCGCCGAAGTCGGCGCCGAACAGGTGGTTGACGACCGCGAGCACCTCCGGCCGGGACCGATAGTTCATCGTCAGCGGCAGCACGCCTTCACCGGCCTGGGCGCGCCGTTCGCGGAAGACCTGCACGTCTGCGTGACGGAAGCCGTAGATCGACTGGAACTCGTCGCCGACGAAGAAGAGCTCGTGACCGGTCGGCCCGCTGGAGAGCAGGTCGATCAGCTCGCACTGGAGCCGGTTCGTGTCCTGGAACTCGTCGACCATGATCGACCTGAAGCGCAGCTGTTCGCGCTCGCGGATCGCCTCGTCGTCTCGCAAGAGATCGCGCGCGCGCAGCTGCAGATCCTCGAAGTCGAGCGCGGACTCGCGGTCCTTGCCCTCCTGATACGCAGCAGCGAAGCCGTCGAGCAGCTCCTGCAGCAGATCGCGGTCGGCCGCGGCGAGCTCGTCGAGCGCCGCCTGCTCCACAAGCTTGCGCGCCTCTTCGTACGAGGCGGCGCGCTCGCCACGCAGACGAAGGTCGCCGAGATCGAAGATCCGGTCGGCGCGGGCGTCGGCTTCGGAGATACGCGACGGCCTGCCGGGCGGTCTCGCGTTGTGCGTCCCCGGATCCTTCGTCTTCGGCGAGGCAGCGGGCAGCCTCGCGAAACTCGTCGACGCGACCGCCGAGACTCGGGCGTTCGCCCAGCTCGAGGACGAGCTCGCGGCCCGCCGACCTGAGTGTCTCGTAGACGCCCGTGAGCATGCGCCGCAGCCCGTCCGTCCCGTAGACGGCGAGGAGCCGTAGCCGCGCGGGATCGTCCGCGGCACAGAAAACCGTCAATGCCTCCGCGAAGGCTTCGCTGCGGAGCACGCGGCCCTGGCTGTCGTCGAGCACGCGGAAGCGCGGGTCGACGCCCTGCCGCGAACGGATGCGAGCGCAGCAACCTGTGACAGAAGCCGTGGATCGTGGAGATCCACGCCCCGTCGAGCTCGCGCGCGAGGTCGGGACGTCCACGCTCGACCAGCCCGGCGCGGATCCGGCTGCGCAGCTCGCCGGCCGCCTTCTCCGTATAGGTGATCACGAGGATCGATTCGACGTCGAAGCCCTCGTCGCAGACGGCTCGCGCGAAACGCTCCACGAGCACCTTCGTCTTGCCCGTCCCGGCTCCGGCCGAGACGAAGACGAGCCCACGCGCGTCGACCGCGCGCTGCTGTTCCGGGTTGAGCTTCACGCGCGCCTCACGCGGCACATCGACCAGAGCTCGCACCAGGTCGGGCAGTCGCCGCTCTTCGGGTCGTGTTTGACGTCGCCCTTGCGCATTCGTTCGACGATGTCGACGGCGAGCTCGCGAGCGCGCTCGACCTGACCCCAGAAAGCCTCTTCGTCGAGGTAGTCGTTCTTCGCGAATCCGGGGATGCCGTCGTCCTGCGCCTCGGCGCGAAGCAGGCCGCGGGCCTTCCGCTCGCCGGACAGCGGCCGGTAGAGACCGCCGAGCGGCTCGATCCCGACGAGATCGCGCAGCACGAGCATGTAGAGCGGGATCTGGAGCTTCTTCTCCTGCTCGATCTGCACGGCCGAATGGGCGTGCTTGCCCGCCTTGTAGTCCTGGACGATGCCGCGCGCGCTGAACGGATCGACGTCGATTCGGTCGATCTTCCCGGAGAGCGTCACGCCCGGAGCAAGCTCGAGCCCGCGTTGCAGCTCGGGCGCCGACCGCTCGGAGCCGAACAGCACCTCGAAGCGCCGAGGGAGAAGCGGCATGTCCGCGGCCGCCTCTTCGCGCACGAAGGCTTCGAGGTCGCGCCACAAGCCGTGCCGAAGCTCGCGCGCTTCCAACTCCGTGAGCTCGAGGCGCACACCCTTCGCCACTGCTTCGTCGAGGCACCGCGAGAGGAACGCCACCGCGTCCTCGACGCGCTCGGGCTCGACGCGGTCGGTGCCGAGCTCCTTTGGCAGTCCGGAGTAGAAGCGATACAGAACCTGGTGGGCGATCGAGCCGCGCAGCCGGGCGTCGACCTCGCCGTCGATGCTCTTCGGGTCGATCACACGGTCGAAGAACCAGATCGACGAGCACTCTGCGAACCGCTCGAGCTCGGTCACTCCGTAGGTGGTCTTGCGCGCCAATTCGGCGAGCACCTGCGGATGCGTCAGCCGGGTCGGCCGCTCGAAGGCGTGCAGCGCGCGGGCGAGCCGTCGCTCCCAGCCGTTCGCCGTCGCGATCGCGTCGGCCGCACTCGCGTCGCCGGCGGCGCGCAGCGCGACAGAGCGCAGTCGCTCTCGCTCCGTGGGCGCATCCTCGAGCGGCCACGTCAGATCGGAGAGCGGACGGCGGCGAGTCCAGCGCGCGACGTCGTCCTTCGGGAAGACGGCCTGCACTTCGTCCCAGAACGGACTCGGCTCTCGCGGGCTCCCCTCGTCGGTCGCCGCCTCGCGAACGAGATAGAGGCGGCGGCTCGCCCGCGTGCACGCCGCATAGAAGAGGTACCGGTCGCGTGCGACCTGGTCGGGTCGCGTCAGTCGTGCTCGCGAACGCTCGTCGAGGTCACGGCGTGCGTCGTCGCCGAGGAACGGCGACTCGTGCCCTCGGCGCGGGAGGCTTCCTTCTTCGAGCCCGAGCACGAACACGATCTCGAAGCGGCGTGTGCGCGCGCGCAGCAAGTCGATCACCGCGATCCGCCCGGCCTCGCCCTGCGACGAGCGGCGCACCTCCGCACGCTCGAGCGCTGCGACGACTTCCTCTGGGGACAGCGAGCCGTCGAGCTCACTCCAACCGCGGAGCTCTGCGACGAGCCGCATCACTGACTCGTGCGCGCGGATGTCCTGTCGCGAGAGCTCACCGACGGGCGGCGCCTCGAGACCGTACGCGGAGCGCAGCATGAACGCCGCCAGGCCTGCGACTGCGTCGAGCGGTGTCGGCGCGCCGCGTAGAGCCTCGAGGACCGGCAGCGGCTGGCCGTCGCGGAGCCGCATCGTCTCCTCCTCCACGCGCTCCGGCGTCTGCACGGCGCGCCCGCGCAGGCGGCCCTCGAGGAAGTCGACGTTCTGGCGCGTGAGGCCCGAGTACGGCGAACGCAGGAACGCGTAGAGGTCGGCCCGGCCGCCTCCGAGCCACCCGAAACGGAGCAGGCTCAGGAGCGCCTGGCCGAAGGCCGTCCTGTCGAATCGAACGTAGGCCTCGAGCGCGTAGGGAACGCCGAGCGTGCCGAAGGCGGTCTCGAGCGGCGCCTGCCACCGTTCGAGCGAGGGACAGATGAGGCCGATTTGCTCCGGCTCGACGCCTGACCGAAGCAGCGACAGCAATTCCTCACCGACGAGCTCGAGCGCGCCGCGCTTGCCGGCGCTCTCGAAGAACCGCAGGGCGCCGTCGATCGGGGGTGCCTCCGGCAGCGTCTCCGCGAAGAGCGTGCGCTCCAGATGCGCGAGCGCGGGCTCGGCGACCTGGTCGAACGCCGGGGGAAGCTCCTCGATCCTCCCGTCCGCGAGCGCGGCGAGATCCTCCATCGTGCGGCGAAGCGATGCGAACGCAGCACGCCCCGGCTCGTACGGCATCGACACGGTCACGTCGCTGCGTCCGGCGAGCGCCTGCAGGAGCGCCCACTCGGCTCCGGTCAGGTCCTCGAAGCCGTACGCGAAGACCGGCTCGCCGCCCCAGGCGTCGAGCTCGCCGGCAACCCGGTCGGCGGCGTGCCGCCGAAGCAGGTCGCGGTCCCAGAGGTTGAGCCGATCGAGCTCGGCGCGGTACGAGGCGTAGAGCCCGGCGAGCTCGCCCTCGAGATCGTTCGGATCGAGCAGGCCCGACTCGAGCTCACCCACCGTCGAGAGCAGTGCGTCTGCGAAGCCGCCGAAGCGAGCCGATCGGCCGAGGCCGTTGAGCGACTGCCCGGCGAGCGAGCGCCGGACGATCAGTGCCTGCTGCGCCTCGGTCGCGACCTGTCGGCTCTCACTCCCGCCACGCGCGATGCGCTTGAAGAGATCGTCGAAGGTGACGATCGAGCCGCCGAGGAGAGCCGGCTGAATCTCGAGCAGCTCACGCTCGCGCTCTTCGACGTCCGACCGGTTCGGCACGATGAGATACGGCTCCTGAGGGAGCGCGTCCAGGTATCGGCGGAGCAGGAGCGCCACCTTCCCGGCATTGGCCGGGCCGGTGATGAGGTTCAGACCCAACTGACCTACTCTAGTCGGGCGGTCAGACGACCCGGAACGCCCGAACGCCGGGAGCGGGAAAGCCTTAAGCCGCGGCGTTCTTCGGCCGGCGGCCGCGCCTCGCGACGGCCTGGCCCGGCATCTTGCCGGCGCAGGCGTCGCAAAGATCCGCCTGCTTTGAGCCACGCCGCGCGTCGGTGAAATTGATCCGCATGACGGCGCCCTTCGCCTCCTCGACCTCCTTGCCGCAATTGTCGCAGACAAGTCTCGTTACGCGTGCCACCGAATTCCTCCCTCGAAAAACGATTTCGACTGTGCCGACCTTACCGGAAAGATCCGGGGAATTAGGCGGCGGCCTGTCCTTGCTTAATTCGCCACGAACGGAGCAGGCTCAAAAGGGCCCGTTCCTCGAGGTCGAGACCTAAATCGCGCGCACCGACCACTCGCAAATGCCGCGGCCGGAAATCCTCGATCGTTGTGCCGTCGAGATACTGGTCGATGACTGCCGGACTGACGTACGACCCGCGCGCGACGGCGGGCGTGTTTCCGAGCTGCTCGCCCACCCGGCGCATTACTGCAGTGACGGCCCGCTTCGCCTCGGTCTCGGATTCCGCCGGCCCGTGCTCGGCCAGGGCGATCGCCGCGAGCAACGTGCCTCCCCACGTCCGGAAGTCCTTCGCCGTGAAGTCCTTGCCGAGATTCATGCGAACGTACTCGTTCAGCTTCGCTCCGGTGAGCGCGGACAGCCCACCGTCCCACTCGTAGCGGAAGAGACGCGCACCGCGGGGTAACGCGATTAGCTCCTTGACCGACTCCGCGAGCTCCGAGTCGACGAGAGTCGTGCGGATCTCAGACCGGTGCTTCCCACGGAAGTGAAACGCGATCCGATGCCCACGCACCGTCACGTGGTTCTTGCGGAGCGTCGTGATCCCGAATGTCCTCGACTCTTTCGCGTAGCGCTCAGTGCCGACCCGAAACCAGCCCCGGTTGATCAGCCGCGTCGCGATCGCCGAGACGCGGTCGCGGTCGAGCAGATCGTGGTCCATGTGCTCGGCCATCGCCTCGCGCAGGTCGGGGAGTCCTTCGGCGAACCGGATCAGCTTGTCGAACTTCTCCTGCTCGCGCTGTGCGCGAAAGCTCGGGTGGTAGAGGTACTGCTTCCGGCCGGCTCCGTCGACACCGGTGGCCTGCAGCTTCGACGACGCGCTCGCGGAGATCCGGACGTCCTTCCATGCCGGCGGGATCACAAGCGACTTGATCCGCTCGAGTGACTCCTCGTCTGTGATCCGGTTGCCGCGTGCGTCGACGTAGCGAAACCGTCCGCGTGAGCCTTCTCTTCTCCAACCGCCTTTTCGAGGCATCGTCCACCGCTAGTGTCCGGAGCCTTGGACGCCAAAACGATCGTGGTGCTCGAGGGCGACGAAACCGGGCAGGAACTGCTCGAGGAGAGCCTCCGCGTCCTGGCTCCCGAGGTGACCGGGCTCGACCTCCAATTCCCGCGGTTCGACCTCTCGCTGGAGTCCCGACGGGCCAGCCAGAACCAGGTCGTCCACGAAGCCGCGCAGGCGATTCGCGAGCACGGCTTCGGCCTGAAGGGTGCGACGATCACGCCCGAGGAGCGTGACGGCGTCGGCTCCCCGAACCGCATCCTGCGCGAGGAGATCGGCGGGAAGGTGATCGTGCGCACCGGGCGCCGGATTCCAGGGGTCGCCCCGTTCGGCGGCGTGCACGCGCCGATCTCGATCGTGCGCATGGCGGTCGGCGACGCCTACGGCGCGAAGGAGTGGCGTGAGGGCGAGGGGGACGACGAAGTTGCGTTCCGGACGGAACGGATCGAGCGTCGAATCTGCCGCGCGGTCGCCGAGTTCTCGTTCCGCCAGGCGGAGCAGGCCGGCGCGAAGGTGTTCGGCGGCCCGAAGTACACGGTCAGCCCGACGTACGAGGGGATGCTGAAGGAGGAGATGGACACCGCAGCGGAGCGGCACCCCGCCGTCCCGTACGAGCCACAGTTGATCGATGCGACGTTCGCGCTGTTGATCTCGTCGGCCGGCGATCCGCTCGTCATTCCTGCTCTCAACCGCGACGGCGACATCCTCTCCGACCTGGTGCTGCCGCTCTTCGGCTCGATCGCCGGGTCCGAGTCCATGCTCGTCGCCTTCGAAGACGACTACGAGCCGCGCGCGCTGATGGCCGAGGCCGCGCATGGGACCGCCCCGTCGCTCCGAGGCAAGAACGTTGCTAACCCGATGGCGATGATCCTCGCCAGCGCGGCGTTGCTCTCCTACGGCGACGACCGCGCGGAGCAGGCCGGTCGGGCGATCCGCGAGTCCTGTCTCGAGGCGGTCGGCCAGGGGTTCCGGACAGCCGATCTCGGCGGACACGCCGGCACGAGCGAGTTCACCGACGAGGTGATCAGGCGGACGCGCTCGAAGCTCGAAGTCTGGGCGACGCTTCTAGGGCTCTACGAGGCCGCTGCGGTGGCCTCGAGCGCACCCGCGCTCCAGGCCGCGAGAAACGCGTGCGCCACCGTCGGGTCGAACTGCGAGCCGGCGCAGCGCTCCACCTCTTGGACTGCCGCGGCGATCGGAAGCGCACGTCGATACGGTCGCATCGAGGTCATGGCGTCGAACGCATCGGCGACTGCGAGCAGGCGCGCCTCTTCGGGAATGTCCTCGCCGGAGCGACCGGTGGGATACCCGTCGCCGTCCCAGCGCTCGTGGTGGTACAGCACGTAGGGCAGCGCTTCCTGAGCGGGCCAGACGGGCCCGATCAACCTCGCGCCCGCAGCGGGATGCTTCCGGATCTCCGCGACCTCGTCGGGCTCGAGCGGACCGCGCTTGTTGAGGATCGTCTCCGAGATCATCACCTTGCCGAGGTCGTGCAGCGGACCGCCGAGCGCCAGCGTCCGGAGCCGGTCATCGTCCCAGCCCATCCACACGGCGACACGCGCGGAGAGCAAGGTTACGCGGGTGCAGTGCGCCGCCGTCGAGGGGTCACGCGCGGCGAGCGCTGCGGCGAGTGCGGTGAGCATCGGCCTGATGGAATTCCAGGCCACCGCGTCTTTCCCTGCAGGCTGCGCTAACGCCAGATTCCCGTGATCGGTCTCGCTCCGGCCGACCGGCCGAGCGCGGGAAGACCGAACGCCTGCTCGATCGTGCGCAGTGCGCCATAGTGATTCGTGACGCCCGTGAAAGCCGAGCCCGGACGTACGGCGGTGCCGACGACGAGGGCAGGCGTGTGGCCGCCGCCGTGCAACGAAGAGCTTCCTTCGTCGAACAGGACCAGGACTGCAGTCCTCGGCAACCGCAGCAGCGGGGTGACTGTTCGCCGGAGCCAGGCGTCGCCGACCGCGACCGAGCAGTCGTGCATCGAGTGGCAGAGATCCGGGACGACGAGCGAGAAGTCAGGCAGGGCGCCTGCTCGAAGATCCGGCGCAAGCCGTGTCAGCGGGACGATCTTCGCCCGCCTGCTCGGATTCCCGGCGATGTCCTGGAAGTAGGCGAACGGGTTGTGCTTCTTGGCGTAGCGCCGGTACGAGCCGCCGAGAAAGCCGGGAGAGGGAAGTCCCTCGGCGTATGTCTTCCAGGTCTTTCCGGCCGCCTCGAGCGTGTCGGCGAGGCTCGAGGCCGCGACGGTGCAGGTCGTGCAGTCGGAGGTGATCCCGTGGGTCGATCCCGAGACGAGAGCGAGATAGTTCGGCAGGCTCGGGTGCGTGACGCCGTAGTAGCGCGTCAACTTCGCGTAGCGGCGCGCGTACGCGTTGAACGTCGGAGCGGCGCGATTGCCGAGCACATTGCTCGTCTCCTTGTTCTCGAAGACGACCACGACCACGTGGTCGAGCGCAGGGACCGGGACGACGACCGACGCGGCAGGTGCTGCAACGATCAGCGTCGTCGCGAGGGCGGCGATGAAGTACCTCACGCTGTCTCCGCGCGGCGACGCCAAACGTGGAGCGCGCCGATACCGAGGACGAAGAGGGTCGCGATGGCGATGCCGCCGTAAACGCCGTAGTGCGCGACCGTATCGGCAACGGCCCGGCCGGCGTAGTACGCGAGCAGCCCGACGGCGGTCGCCCACACGATCCCGCCCAGAGCGTTCCAGAAGAAAAACCTCCACCACGACATCCTCGTGATCCCCGCCATCCACGCGCCCGTCACCCGCACGCCTCCGAAGAAGCGCGCGAGGAACACCGCCTTGCCGCCGTGCCTCTCGAAAAAGCGTTCGGCCGGCGGCATGACGCGATCGGCGAACCGCTTCAGGTAGGCGTAGCGCTCGATCAGCCAGCGCCCGCCCTCGCGCCCGATCCAGTAGCCGATGTTGTCGCCGATGATCGCAGCGACGGTGGCGACCACGATCACGGCCGTGATCGAGAGATGACCTTTGGAGGCGTAGACACCCGCCGCGATCAGCGCCGTCTCGCCCGGAAGCCAGAGGCCCGCAGACTCCAGGCAGACGATGCCGAAGACGAACCAGAGACCGTAGTGGTGGATGAAGTGGGTCACCGGTCGGCCAGGGTACGTAAGATCGGCTCCGTGCTAATCGGCGTCCCGCGTGAGCTCGAGCAGGGCGAGCGCCGAGTGGCTCTCGTTCCCGAGGCCGTTTCGAAGCTCGCAGGCAGCGGGTTCGAAATCCTGGTCGAGCGCGGTGCCGGCGTTGCCGCCTCGTTTCCGGACGCCGCGTATGCGGAAGCCGGGGCGAACGCTCGCCGACGACGTCTGGCAAGCGGAGGCGATCGTCAAGGTCCGCAAGCCGAACGACGCCGAAGCTCAAAGACTTCGCAGCGGTCAGGTTCTGATCGGGTTCCTCGAGCCGCTGACCGACACAGTGGGAATCGAGCGACTGAGCGAGCGCGGCGTCCAGGCGTTCGCAATGGAGTCGATTCCGAGGACCACCCGTGCACAGTCGATGGATGCGCTCTCCTCACAGGCGACCGTCGCCGGGTACAAGGCCGTGCTCCTGGCGGCAGAACGCCTGCCCCGCTTCTTTCCGATGCTGATGACCGCAGCGGGAACTGTCGCACCGGCGAAGGTGCTCGTGCTCGGTGCCGGTGTCGCCGGACTGCAGGCGATCGCGACCGCGCGCCGGCTCGGGGCCGTCGTCGCCGGCTTCGACGTGCGGCCGGTCGTGAGGGAGCAGGTGGAGAGCCTCGGCGCGACCTTCCTGGACCTCGGTGTGACCGGCGAGGAGACCGCGGGCGGCTACGCCCACGAGCTCACCGAGGATGAGCAGCGAAGGCAGCAGGAGGCGCTCGCCGAGCGCATCCCCGACTACGACGTCGTGATCACGACCGCGCTCATCCCGGGCCGGCCCGCCCCGAAGCTGATTCCGGCAGCAGCGGTCAAGCGCATGCGGCCGGGGTCGGTGATCGTCGACCTGGCCGCCGAGGCAGGCGGGAATGCCGAGCCGACGCAGCCCGGCGAGATCGTCGAGCGCGACGGCGTCACGCTCGTCGGCTTGACCAACCTCGCCTCCACGATGCCGTTCCATGCGAGCCAGCTGTACGCGCGCAACGTGAGCGCGCTGTTGCAGCACCTGGCGCCCGAAGGCCAGCTGACGCTCGACTGGGACGACGAGATCACCTCGGGTGCGTGCGTGACACGCGAGAAGGTCGCGGCTGCATGAGTCACGGGCTCCTGCTGACGTTCGAGATCACGATCCTGGTGCTCGCGGTCTTCCTCGGCTTCGAGGTGATCTCCAAGGTGCCGACCTTGCTGCACACACCCTTGATGTCGGGCACCAATGCGATCCACGGAATCGTGATCGTGGGTGCGATGCTCGTCGCCGGGCTCGGTGACAAGGACACGCTGACGACGATCGTCGGATTCGTCGCCGTCGTGCTGGCGTCGGCGAACGTCGTCGGCGGCTTCGTCGTCACGGACCGCATGCTCGAGATGTTCAAGAAGCGGGAGAAGAAGCCCGAGTGACCCTTCCAGTAATGCCGTCGCGCTTCTGGGTCGCGAGCACCAAGCCAGAGGCCGCACTCGTCCGCGGCCAAGGCTGGTTGCCTTGGCAAGGGCGAGGGTGGACTCTGGCGCCGCGTGATCGCGGGCCAGAAGC
Source organism: uncultured Actinomycetes bacterium (assembly GCA_963833255.1). Lineage (GTDB taxonomy): Bacteria > Actinomycetota > Thermoleophilia > Gaiellales > Gaiellaceae > 3-1-20CM-4-69-9. The sequence continues at coordinate 99,402 of CAWHXK010000043.1, read as the reverse complement.
CGACATGTATTGCTGGAAGGGTCACGGTTGAGTCGCGAGGTTACGAACCTTCTCTATCTGGTCACGATCGTGACGTTCATCCTGGCGTTGCGGTTCCTGTCGAACCCGGCTACCGCGCGCCGCGGAAATCAGATCGGCGCCGTCGGGATGCTCGTCGCGATCGTCGTGACGTTCCTGCAGAAGAGCATCGTCAGCTACTGGGAGATCATCCTCGGCATGGTGATAGGCGGCGCGTTCGGCGCGGTCGCCGCGCGCAAGGTGCGGATGACGGCGATGCCGCAGATGGTCGCGCTCTTCAACGGCGTCGGCGGCGGGGCTGCCGCACTCATCTCCTTGGCGGAGTTCCACCGGCTGGCGCCCGAGCCCGGCGGGCTCCAGACGGACATCAGCACCGCGATCATGCTCTCGGCGATCATCGGGAGCATCTCGTTCTCCGGATCGATGGTCGCGTTCGCGAAGCTGCAGGAGCTCGTGCGTGGGCGGCCGATCGTCTTCCCTTTCCAGAAGACGGTGAACGCGCTGCTCTTCGCTGCCGTGCTGGCCGCGGGAATCGCGATCGCCGCGGGCTCCGAGCAGCAGTGGCTGATGTGGGCCCTGCTCGCCGGTGCGTCGCTCTTCGGGGTCCTGTTCGTGCTGCCGATCGGCGGCGCCGACATGCCGGTCGTGATCTCTCTGCTGAATGCCTTCACCGGCCTCGCCGCCGCCGCGACCGGCTTCGAGCTGGAGAACAACGTCCTGATCGTGAGCGGGATGCTCGTCGGCGCCTCGGGAACGCTCCTCACGATCAAGATGGGCAAGGCGATGAACCGATCGATCGCGAACGTGCTCTTCGGCGCGTTCGGGCAGATCGCTCCGTCCGCCGCGGCGGCCGCTGCGAGCGCAAACGGCGGCCAGGTGCGCTCTGCGACCACCGACGACGTGGCGGTGATGCTGGGCTATGCGCACAAGGTCGTTTTCGTGCCCGGGTACGGCATGGCCGTCGCTCAGGCTCAGCACGATGTGCGCGCGCTCGCGGACCTGCTCGAGTCGCGCGGCGTCGAGGTGTCGTACGCGATCCATCCGGTCGCCGGGCGTATGCCGGGACACATGAACGTCCTGCTCGCCGAGGCCAACGTCCCCTATCCGCAGCTGAAGGAGATGGAGGATGCGAACGCGGAGTTCCCGCGAACGGACGTCGCGCTCGTGATCGGCGCGAACGACGTCGTCAACCCGGACGCGCGCAACAACGCCGGGAGCCCGATCTACGGCATGCCGATCCTGAACGTGGACAGCGCGCAGGCCGTCGTCGTGCTCAAGCGGAGCATGAACCCCGGGTTCGCGGGGATCGAGAATCCGCTCTTCCTCAACCCGAAGACCGTGATGCTGTTCGGCGACGCGAAGGACTCGATCGAGAAGCTCGCCGGGGCCGTCAAGGGCCTCTGAAACTACGATTCGCGTGGTGATCGCGAAGGTTCTGTTCTGGTCCTCGCTGGGCGCGCTCGCCTGGACGCAGGCGGGGTATCCGGTCTTCGCGGCGGGGCTGGCGCGCCTGCGCTCGCGGCCGGTGCGCAAGGGAGACTTCACGCCCTCGGTGAGCCTGATCGTCGCCGCGCACGACGAGGAGGACGTGATCGCGCGTCGGCTCGAGAACCTCCTTGCGCTCGACTATCCACCGGAACGGCTCGAGATCCTCGTTGCGTCGGATGCATCGACGGATGGGACGGACGCGCTCGTCGAGAGCGTCGCCGCGACCGAGCCGCGCGTCCGGCTCCTGCGCTGTCCGCGTGAAGGCAAGGTCGCGGCCCAGAACCGGGCGGTGCGCGAGACGACGGGCGAGATTCTCGCGTTCTCGGACGCCAACGCGCAGTGGCAGCCGGATGCGCTGCGGAAGCTCATGCGCAACTTCGCGGATCCCGACGTCGCGTATGTCTGCGGCTCGAGCGTCTACGAGAGCGCCGACGGGACGAACCGCGAAGGGACGTACTGGCGCTTCGAAAGCTGGCTGCGGCAAAGCGAATCGGAGCTCGGGTCGATCACCGGAGGGATCGGCGCCATCTACACGGTGCGGCGTTCCGACTACGTCGACGTCGATCCGCGGTTCGGCCACGATCTTGCGTTGCCCTACTTGATGGTGCAGCGCGGGCGGCGCGCGGTCTACGACACCGAAGCGCTCGCGTCGGAGAAGCCGTCGCGCGACATCGAGGACGAGTACCGGCGCAAGGTGCGCATGTTCGAGCACTGCTGGCTGATCGTCCTGCGCGGCAAGATGCTGCGCGGGCTCGGGCCGACGTACCTCGTCGAGGTCTTGTCACACCGGCACCTGCGTTATGCGAGCGGGCTGCTGCACCTCGTCCTGCTCGGCTCGTCGATCGCGCTCGTGGGCGAGGGGCTCGTCTATCAGGTCGTGCTCGGCGCACAGCTCGGGCTGCTCGCCGCGGCAGCACTCGGCGTCGGGATTGCGCGCTACTACGTGCTCGTGACCTGGGCGACCGTTGTTTCGCTCTTTCGTTATCTCCGCTTCGGCGTGCCTGCCGTGTGGGCCAAGGCCGAGGGAACGCGGTGAACCGTGCGCTCGACGCAACCGCCGCCGGTCTCGGTCTGGCGGTGGCGAGCCCCTTCCTGGCCGTAGCGGCGCTGGCGATCAAGCTCGACGACGGCGGTCCTGTTCTCTATCGCCAACGGCGCGTCGGGCTGGACGGCGAAGAGTTCGAGCTGGTGAAGCTGCGGACGATGGAGGTTGGTGCGGAGCGGAAGGGCGCCGGCTTCGCGGTCAACGAAGGCGATTCGCGCATAACGCGTGCGGGACGGATGTTGCGGCGGCTGTCGCTCGACGAGCTGCCGCAGCTCTGGAACGTCGTCCGCGGCGACATGAGCCTCGTCGGTCCCCGCCCCACGCTCGCCTATCAGGTGGAGCGCTACACGCCGCGCCAGCGGCGGCGCCTCGAGGTGCGGCCCGGCATCACCGGCTGGGCGCAGATCCACGGGAGAGCGCGCCTGCCCTGGGAGGACCGCATCGAGCTCGACGTCTGGTACGTCGAGCATCGCTCGCCGTGGCTCGACCTGAAGATCATCGCGCGGACCCCGCGCGCGCTCTTCGCCGGGACGTACAAGGGCGAGACGGGAGGTTGGTCGGGTTGATTCCCTTCTTCAACGGCGAGAACGTGCGTGCCGCGGTCTCGCCGGAACGGGCGCTCGACGCGGTTCGCGATGCATTCGTCGCGTACGCGCGCGGCGAGTGGACGATGCCGTCGAAGGTCTACGTGCCCGCGTATCCGGAGGGGGACTTTCGCGCGATGCCCGCTCTCGGCGCCGGGCATGCGCTGCTCAAGTGGGTGACCTCCTTTCCCGGCAATCCGGCGCAGGGCTTGCCCACGGTGACCGGGCTCGTGCTCCTGTCGGACGCGTCGAACGGGATGCTGAAGGGAGTGCTCGACGCGGGCGCGGTGACGTCGCTGCGGACCGGCGCAGCCGCCGTGCTCGCGGCGGAGACGCTCGGCCGTCCCGACGCGGAGACCGCCGCGGTGATCGGAGCAGGAGTGAACGGCGAGGCGGCCGCGCGGACGTTCATCGCTCGAGGGCGCCGCGTCGAGCTGTGGGACACCGACCGCACCCGGGCCGAGGAGGTCGCCGAGCGAATCGGGGCTGAGGTTGCGGCGGGCCGGGAGGAAGCGCTCGCCGCGGATCTTCTCGTCACGGTCACACCGGGCCGGCAGGTCGTGCTCGACGAGGGGTCCCTGCTTCGCGGCCAGCATGCGAGCCTGATGGGCGCGGACGGCCCGGGGAAAGCCGAGATCGCAGTCTCGGAGCTGGAACGCGTGCGGGTCTTCTGTGACGACTGGGAGCAGGCGAGCCACAACGGTGATCTCGTGCACGCGGTTGAAGCAGGTGCGCTCGCGCGCGACGACGTGTCGCAGCTCGGCGACGTGCTGATCGGTACGGCTGAGGGGCGGAAGTCCGACGACGAGATCACCGTCTTCGACTCGACCGGGCTCGCGATTCAGGACCTCGCTATTGCGCTCGCCGCGCTCGAGCGCGCTGACGAGCTCGCCCTGCCGACGATCCCTCTCTAGACCACGAACTTCTCGGAGGGGTGTTCCCGATCGTTGTTGGAGGGTGGAGCAGCGCGCGGTGACAGCAGCCCGAATCGGGACAGGGCGAACGGGAGATACCCGTGAGACTTCATTTCCGTCGTGTGCGCCCAGGTGCCGACGAACTGCGTGACCGGCGCAAATGGATTGAGGCGCATGATGTCGCGGTAGAGGAGGCCCGACTCTCGAGTTTGATCGGTGACAGTGGTGTCCCTACTGCTCCACCAGATCTGGAGCGGCACGCCTGAGAAGGCGATCTTCCGTGCCCAGTCGAGCGGGCTCCGGATCTCATAGCCCTCGGGATCGGTCGCGGGAGTGCCTCCGATCTCGCGGCGTGCCAACCTCTGCAGGCCATCGCCGAAGGGCAAGGTGTCGAAGGCCCGGTAGCGGGCGGCCATGTTCGTCGGAGCATCGAACGCGGCGGCGCCCGCCAGCAAGTGTGGGAACCTCGCGACGAGTAGAAGAGTCTCCTGGCCCCCCATGCTGCCGCCGACCGCGTAGACGCGTCCAGGATCGATCCGCAGCCACGGGACCGCGCGCTGGACGATGTCCGGCATTCGTGCGAGGTCGCGGATCTCTCCCGGATCGCCCCAGGAGAAGAGCGTCAGCGCCCGGCCCTGCCCTTCGGGATTGATGACTGCGAAAGGACCCAGCGCGGGCAGATCGCCCCAACGCCGAACGTTCGTCCGTGCTCCGACCCCGCGCCCATGTGGCGAGATCACGAGCGGGATCGGTGGGTCGTCCCCCGGGCCATACCAGGCAGGGAGGATCAGATAGGCCCGTCGTGGGCGGCCGTCATGCGCTCGGTAAGAGATGGCGAGCGTGCGAACGGTCGGACGCTGTGCGGCGCTCGTCGCGGGTCCGGGATGCACGGCGATTTCCGTGCAGAGAACTGCAACCAGGATCACCACACACGTGCGCGCGCGCATCTGGCACGGACGGTAAGCGTGCGCGCGCACTTTTTCGGCGCCGCAACCGACGCTTAACGACAAGACAACCGTAAGTACGCGCCGGCGAGCCTTAGAGCTTGATCAGGCCCGCATTGGTCGGCTCGAAGCCACAGGCGTCGAAGTAGAACTCGCGCAGGTGATCGTCGAAGTCGACATGGAGCCATTCGCAGCCCACCGCGCGCGACTCGGCGACCGAGACGGCAACGAGCTCGGTTCCGATTCCCTGCCGGGCGTCCCTGGCCCGGACCATCGTGTCGAGGACGAAGGCGTGTACTCCTCCATCCCACGCGACGTTGACGAAGCCGACGAGTCGGACGCCGTCTCGCGCGCAGACCCAGCCCAGGCTGTGCTGCTGGACTTGAGCCCGCCAGTCGTCTTCGAGGACGCGATGCCCGAACGCCTCGGCGTGTAGCTCGTTTACCTCGGCGTTGTCGAAGTCGCCACGCCAGTGGAAGGAGAGCGCCATGCCGTGCCCGGCCGGATCAGCTCGCAGCGTCTTCCGCTTCCTCGGCCTCCTCGCCGTGCTCGACGATGTCGCCCGGCTTGAAGAGAATCCGCTCGAGCGCGATGCGCCACTTCGGGCTTTGCCGGATCAGGAACTCGAGATCCATCCCGAAGTGCTTGAACTCCTCGAGCTGCGCGTTCTCCATGATCGCCCGTGCGTCGGCATTCGGCTCGAGCGAGATCCGCTGTTGGTACCAGCCGATCGCCTCGGCCTCCTCGGTCAAGGAGGCGATCATCCGCGCAAACGTCCGCGTCTCGGCACTCAGCTCGGAAGCGGGCTCGTGGTATTGCTCGAATCCCATCGTCAACTCCTCTCAGATGAAAGTCGGCCCAATGACGGCACGAACGTGAGCGTAACGGGCTTTCCCACAGGCGACCGTTTCGGCCACGGCCCTGGGGTCAGACCCCGCGAACTTGGCCGCATAACGGCACACACAAGTGCGGAAGGCCCCTTTTCCACAGTCGTACGCTTCGGCCACTGTCTGGGGTCAGACCCCAAGCGACGTCCGTACCGGACACGGCCGCGGCTGGCTCGCCGTGAATCAGCCGGACACGAGGAGTCGCGCTGGTGCGAAGAGACGATCGGCTCGGCTTCCGGCTCGTCGAGCCAGAAGGGCGTATCCACCCGAGCGACGCTACGCGAGTCTGCGATAGATCCCGTCGCCCTCCTTCGCGAGGCCCGCCACGTCGAGCTCGGCGAGAGCCGCGGTCACCTCCCCGGCGCTCAGCCCGGTCTTCCGGACGAGCTCGTCGGCCGTCGCCGGCAGGAGGTCGAGCAAGGGCCCGCGTTCCGGCTCGGCAAGCGGCGGCGGCTCGAGGCCCAGCGACTCGAGCACGTCACCCACCGCCGTCAGAGGCGTGGCCCCGAGACGTAGGAGCGCGTTCGCTCCCGCAGACAGGGCCGACGTGATCTCGCCCGGCACGGCGAACACCTCTCTCCCCTCCTCGAGCGCGAAGTCCGCAGTGATCAGCGCGCCGCTTCGCTCACGCGCCTCGACGACGACCGTCGCAGCGCAGAGACCCGCAATGATCCGATTGCGAGCCGGGAAACGCCACGGCGCGGGCTCGACGCCCGGCTCGTATTCCGACACGATCAGCGACCGCTCGGCGATCGAACGGGCCAACGACATGTGCGCCGCCGGATAGTCACGGTCGATGCCGCAGCCGAGAACCGCAACGGTGTGACCCCGCGCCTCGAGCGCACCGCGATGCGCTTCGCCGTCGATCCCGCGGGCGAGACCGCTGACGACCACCACGCCCGCCGCTGCGAGCTCGCGTCCGAGCATGCGCGCCACCTGGGCGCCGTACGGCGAACAGGCACGCGCGCCGACGATCGCGACCGCCGGGCGCGCGAGCAGCGCCGCGTCACCTTCACCTCGCAGGTAGAGCCGAGCCGGTGGATCGTGGATCGCACGAAGCAGGGGCGGCAGGTCACGCTTGCGTAGAAACATCACGGTGTTGCGAGCTCGTTCGGAGCGCGATACGCAAGCGCCTCCGCAACGTGCTCCGGGAGCACGTCGTCCGCTGCAGCGAGCGCGGCGATTGTCCGCGCGACCCCCGCGACCTTCGCCCGACCACGCCCTGAGAGCGGTAGCCGCTCGACCGCGCGGGTCAGAAGCTCGTCGGCAGCGGCTGTTCGCTTCGGTCGTGCGGCCGCAAGACGCATGCGCGCACCAACGACGCGCGCGCGAACGCCCTCCGACGCTTCCCCCGGTCCGCCCTGAAGCTCGAGTGCCCGAGCCCGTGGAATGGTGACGACGAGATCGAACCGGTCGAGGAGCGCCCGCGAGAGCTTGTCGCGATAGTGAGCCAGCCTCTGTGCGGAGCACGAGCAATGCGCCCCCGGATCGCCGCGCGCACCGCACGGGCAGAGATTCATCGTCCCGATCAGCTGGAAACGCGCCGGAAAGCGCACGCTCCCGGCCGCACGGGCCACGACGAGCTCACCGTCCTCGAGCGGCTGGCGCAAGGCCTCCAAGGCAGGACGCTGGAACTCCGCGAGCTCGTCCAACAGCAGCACACCGAGATGCGCGAGGCTTGCCTCACCCGGGCGCAACCGCGGCCCGCCGCCGATGATCGCCGCCGTCGACGCGCTGTGGTGCGGCGCGCGAAACGGCGCGTACCCGATCAGGGGATGATCTGGATCGACGAGCCCCGCCACCGAATGGATGCGCGTCACCTCGAGCGCCTGCTCCTCCTCGAGCGGCGGCAGGATCCCCGGCAGCCTGCGCGCGAGCATCGTCTTGCCCGTGCCCGGCGGACCGCCGAGCAGGAGGTTGTGCCGTCCGGCTGCCGCGAGCTCGAGCGCACGGCGGCCACGCTCCTGGCCTCGCACGTCCGCAAGATCGAGCGGCCGGCGCCGGGGCTTTCCGTTTCCGATAAGGAATTCCGGCGGCTCGAGCTCGCCCCTCAAGTACGCGACGGCGTCGGAGAGATGACGTACCCCGACCGGCTCGACCCCGGCCAGCGCCGCCTCGGCGCACGCGTCGTACGGACAGATGATCCGCTCGAGCTCGGCACGCCGCGCACCCTCCGCCACCGCGAGAACGCCGCCGACCCTGCGCAGGCGCCCGTCGAGCGCGAGCTCTCCGCACGATGCGTGCTCGGCCAGCCGGTTACGTGGAATCTGGTGGGACGCGGCCAGCAGCGCGAGCGCGATCGTCAGGTCGTAGCCGGAGCCCTCCTTCTTCAGCTCCGCAGGAGCGAGGTTCACGGTGACGCGACTTCCGGGGAACTCGAGCTCGGCCGACAAGATGCCGCTCCTCACGCGTTGCTTCGCTTCCTGGCAGGCACGGTCGGCGAGGCCGACGATCGTCAGCGAAGGCGCACCGCCCTGGATGTGCGCCTCCACCTCGACCCGCCGCGGCTCGAGTCCGACGAGGGCAAAGGTGACCGCGCGCGCGAGCACCTCGAGAAGCTACGCGGGAAGCTGAGCCGTCTCTGTGCCGATTCAGCGCGCGATCAGCACGTCTTCGAAGAACTCCCCCGCCCGTCGCCCGGTGCGGCGATTGACGTGACGGCGCAGGCGTTCATCCAACTGGAGCCCCGCGCGGTCGAGAATCTCCGGATACAGATCGCGCCGGTCGTTGACGACGATCAACACGGGCGCCCCGTCGCGCAGACTTGCCTTGGCGTTCAGCAACACCTGAACCATCCCGTCCGCATACGCCGCCAGCGCCGCACGCGAAGACCCCGCAGCCGCGGCGCCCACCTCGAGCTCGCGGCGGTCGTCGAGGCCGAGCAGCTCGTACGCATACCGATGCTGCTCGTGATAGTCGATCAATCCCGGATACGGGGGCGACGTGAGGATGCCGTCGAACCGTCCCGGCAACGGTTCCGCGCGCACGTCCGCGTGAATCACCGTCGCCTTGCGCCCGCGACTTCGCACACGAGCGAACTCCTTCAGCCGCGCCAGCGTGTCGAGGGTGTAGCGACGAAGGAACTGCGCGGCAGTCTCGACAGGACGGCATTCGCGCCGGTGCTTGTAGCACCAGTACGGCTCGAGCTGAGGCTCTTGCGGAAATTCCAGGTCGAAGTGCGTCGTGCGACGGGCAGAACGAGCCGCACGGGTGAGAACGACGCGCAGGACATCGGCGTGCTCGTAATCGTCGACGATCGCGCGGAAACCCAAGAGCTCCCGCGCCGCCTGAGGTGCGTACCACCGCCGTAGGTATGCAGACGGCCGCGCGCTCGTGGTCTCGCCGATGCGCGCATGGGCTGCCCGCAGCTCTTGCTCCAACACGAACGGGTTGCACGACCGCGTCTTGACCTCCATGAGCAGACAGTTGAACGCAGCCACGTCGACACCGGTCGCATCGTGCCCGCTCTCGAGTGCCTGCACGAGCGTCGTCCCGGAGCCGGCGAACGGATCGAGCACGTGCTGACCCGGCCGGAAGTAGCGGGAGAGCAGGATCTCGACGAGCTGCGGGATGAACTTGCCAAGGTAGGGATGAAGCCGGTGCACGTGCTTCGTGCGCTCGCGCTCGGGCAGGTCCCGCTCGGACCACGAGAGGGCGAGATCGATGTCGGCGTAGAGAGCGTCCTGGGTCGGGGCCACTCGCGCCAGTTCGACGCCGAGGTCAGAAAGCCTGGGCGAGACGCTCCAGCCGGCCGCTTCGGACGGCAATCACGTCGAAGGAGACCTCGAGCCCAGCAGTCTCCGGATGCCGAACGAGCCAGGCATCCGCGGCCCACCGGATCCGCCGCTGCTTCTCGTCGTCCACCATCTCGATCGGGTCGCCGAAGCGGGGACCGAGCTTCTCCTTGACCTCGCAGAAGATCAGCCGGCGCCCGCGCCGGACGATGATGTCGAGCTCGTAGCCGGCCACCCATGCGTTCCGCTCCAGGATGCGGTAGCCGCGCAGGCGATACCACCAGACCGCGCGTCGCTCGGCACGCTTGCCTCGCCGTCTGTCCATGAGGCGACGCTACGCAGACTGACCGCACCTGGCGTTAACGAATCGGTGACGAAACTCAGGACGACTAGGCGGACAGCGCCGCCAACTCCTCCTCGCTCCGGTAACAGAGAGCCTGGAAGGATCGGCGGTGGATGCGCGAAGGACCGCGCTCGCGCACGATCTTCGAGTGACCGGGCGTGATGTAGCCGACGTGCGACGAGAAGCCGTAGTGCGGGAAGAGCGCGTCCATCCGCCGCATGACCCGGTCACGCGTCACCTTGGCGACGATCGAGGCGGCCGCGATCGCCGCGCTCTTCTCGTCCCCGTCGACGATTGCCTGATGCGGGGGCGCCGTCGGACCGAGCCGGAAGCCGTCGACGAGACACGCCTCGGCCGGCGGCGAGAGTGCGTGCAGGATCTCCCGCATCGCAGCCAGATTCGATCTGTGCAGGCCGTTGCGGTCGATCGCGCCGTGCGGGATGACGCGCACCACCACCTGTTCCGCGCAGCCGAGAACGGCGTGGAAGAGCTCCTCGCGCCGCTCCGCCGAGCACTGCTTCGAGTCGTTCAGAAAGCCGAGCGGCCGCACCTTGTGGTCTCGCAGACAGCCGTAGTCGAGCAGGACGCCCGCGACCACGAGCGGGCCGGCGAGGCACCCCCGTCCGGCCTCATCCGTGCCTGCGACGAGTCGTGCCCCGAGCCTCCGGTCGAACCTCAGGAGCTTCTGGCCGGTGCGGGACGCCACGGCCGCGAGGATACCGAGCTACTCGGCGGGCTCTTCGGGTGTCTCGGCGGAAACGTCGCTCGCAGCGGGTTCCTCGGCTTGAGCGCCTTTCGGCTTGCGCACGACGTCCTGGCGGAGCTCCCGGACCCGGGCCTTCTTGCCGACCTTGCCGCGGAGGTAGTAGAGCTTGGCCCGGTTCACGTCACCGACGGCCGCGACCTCGATCTTCTCGATCTTGGGCGTGTGGAGCGGGAACGTCCGCTCGACACCCACGCCGAACGACTGCTTGCGGACGGTGAAGGTCTCGCGGGCTCCCGATCCCTGGCGCTTGATCACGATGCCCTCGAAGACCTGGATCCGCTGGCGCTGGCCCTCGATCACCTTGAAGTGGACGCGAACCGTGTCCCCCGCCTTGAAGCGGGGCACCTCCCGCAACTGGGCGTGCTCGAGTGTCTCGATGACTCTGCTCATAGCGTGTTCGTTTGAAGTCCGGTTTGGTCTCGACTGGTCATTTCAGACGGACGCACGAGCAAAGCTCGCACGTCCTGCAAACGGCACCGCAGGCGGCGCCGTAGGAAGGGCGGCCCCAAGGCCGCCGCGGAATGCTAGCGAACCCTGATCCGGTTAGTGGAAGGAGATCCGGCTCGGAGGCCAGTAGGTCGCGAAGACCGGGCCGATCAGGTTCTTCCGGGGGACGAGGCCCCAGCGGCGGGAGTCGCAGGACGAGCTCCGGTTGTCCCCCATCATCAGGTAGTAGTTCTTCGGGATTCGGATGTAGGTATGCCGGGGCGGAATGTCCATCAGCCCGTAGCTGTCGTGGTCGCGCCGGTTGGCCTTGACGTAGGGCTCGTTCAGCTTCTTGCCGTTGATGTAGACGAACCCGCTCCGCTCTTCCCACACCTCGCCGGGAAGGCCGATCAGCCGCTTGACGAACGTTCCCTGGGAACCGCAGGCCTCGAGCGCGAGCTTCGGTGTCTTGAACACGACGATCTCGCCACGCCTCGGCGAGCGGAAGTGGTAGATGAACCGGTTGGCGAGCACGCGGTCGGACGTGCTCGCCTCGCACCCTGCTGCCGGCCGCGCGCAATGCAGCGTCGGCTCCATCGACGACGACGGAATCCGGTATGGGTTGACGATCCAGGCCTTGATCGCGAGGACGATCGCGATTGCGCCCGCGATGGTGACGACCCAGTCGAGCGCGACGCGCCAGCCGTGCGGCAAATTCGGGAACAAGCGGTCGATCGGGTTGTGCGACTTCTTCCCCTCGGTCGCCGGCTGCGCGAAGCCGTCGCGCTCGGCGTCGTAGCGGGCCCGCTGTTCCGGGTCTCGCAGGGTGTCGTACGCGTCACGCAACCGGCGCCACCCGTCGTCCTGGTAGCCGGCTTCGAGCGCAGTGCGCCGGTACGCGGACTCGATCTCCTGCGGCGACGCGTCGGAGCGGACTCCGAGCGTCGCGTAGTGATCGGTCACAGGACCGTTCGCCGGCGGCTCTGTTCGCGTCGCCATTCCTCGATCTTTCCGTGGTCGCCTGAGAGGAGAACCTCCGGCACATGCCACCCGCGGAACTCGGCGGGACGGGTGTAGTGCGGATACTCGAGCCCGCCCTCGAGCTCGGCCGAGAAGCTTTCGAATGCACCTGACTCCTCGTTGATCGCGCCCGGAAGACGACGCGCAATCGCGTCGACCAGAACCATCGCGGGCAGGTCGCCGTTCGAGAGAACGTACGGCCCGATCGAAATCGCATCGGAGGCGAGATGCTGGACCACGCGCTCGTCGAAGCCCTCGAAGCGGGCCGAGAGCAGCGTGAGCTTCTCTTCCTCGGCCAGCTCTTCGACCACGTCCTGGGTCAGCTGGCGACCCTGCGGCGTGAGCGCGACGACACGATGGTCAGGCACGCCGCCGTAGGTCGCGTCCAGCGCACCCGCGACGACGTCGACTCGCAGGACCATCCCGGCCCCGCCGCCGTACGGTTCGTCGTCGACCTGCGCGGCGCGGAGCGGCGTGCTGTCGCGGTAGGAGAACAAACGGAGATCGAGCTCGCTCCCGAGTACGGTTGCCACCGGCTTTTGCTCCGTCAGCCAGGCGAAAGCATGCGGAACGAGCGTGAAGACATCGAGTTGCAAGGGCGAGCGACCCAGGTTAGCTAGGCATCACGAAGCCGGGCGCGATGAGGATGCGCCCTTCCGCCAGGTCGACCACCCGAACGCAGTCCTCCACCATGGGCAGCGAAAGACCAGAGTCGAGCTGGAGCACGTCGTTCGCAACGCCCGGCAGCACATCGGTCACGGTGCCGAGCTCGGCGCCCCCCTCTTCCTCCACCTTCAGCCCGATCAGCTCGAAGACGTAGTACTCGTCGTCGCCGGTCGGCTCGAGCTCCGAGCGCGGAACTTCGAGCAGCGCACCGCGGGGAACGCGGCGATCGAGCAGGATGACCGGGCGTCCTCGGGCCTGCCTGCGCGACACGATCTTCGCCGGCTCGCCCGCGACGATCAGCTCGGCGCCGACTTCGAAGCGCGCCGGCGTCTCACTCGCGTCCTCGACGACGAACGAGCCGTCGAGCCCGTGCGACTTGCCGACCCGGCCGACCGCGACCGTGTCAGGCGCGTTCATTGCAACTAGAGGCCTGATGTGAAATTCCGCCGGGCCGGATGACGCACCAGACACGGCGCCGGATCAGCACGTTCGCCCGCGGCACGTAGCGCCGCTACGCACCGCGAACGACCGCACTGCCCGGCTTGGTCTGGAGCGCCCCCGACGTCGGCCGAATTTCGCATCAAACCTCTAGTCGACGATCTCGAGCTGCACGCGGCGCTGTTCGCGCGCGCTTCCGGCGCGGACGATCGTGCGCAACGCGCGAGCGATGCGTCCTTGCCGGCCGATCACCTTGCCGAGATCCTCGTGCGCGACGTGCAGGCGAAGAACGACCGTGTCGTCTTCGTCGACGCGCTCCACCCGCACCTCGTCGGGCTCGTCGACGAGCTGCCGCGCCAGATACTCGAGCAGCTCGGCCATTCGCTACTTGCTCAGGTTCCTGATCTTCAGCAGCCTGTTGACCGCCTCGGAGGGTTGCGCACCCTTGCCGAGCCAGTCCTTCACCCTGTCCTCGTCGAACTCGATCAGCGAGGGATCGTGCTGCGGGTTGTAGCGCCCCACGATCTCGATGAACTTGCCGTCGCGCGGCGAGCGCGAGTCGGCGACCACGACGCGGTACACCGGGTTCTTCTTCGACCCGACACGCGTCAACCTCATGCGAACTGCCAAACCACTACCTCCTGGATTTCTGTCGTTTCTTGCGCTTGTTGGATTTTGTCGCTTTTCGCTGTCCCGGCTGCGGAGTGGCCGCGGGCGCGCCGCCGGCAAGAGCTCCGAGATCCGGCATCTTGCCCTTCCCCATGCCTTTCATCAGCTTCTCCATCTGCTTGCGCGCCTCGATCAGCCGGTTGACGTCCTCGACCGTCGTGCCGGATCCGCCAGCGATCCGCTTGCGCCGCGAGCCGTCGATCACTCTCGGCGCGCCACGTTCCTGCGGCGTCATCGAGAGGATGATCGCCTCGACCTTGCCGAGCTGCTTCTCGTCGACGTCGTCCATCCCCTCGAGCTGCTTGCCGAGCCCGGGGATCATCTTGAGGACGCCCTGGATCGGCCCCATGCGGCGCAGCATCTTGTAGCTCTTCAGAAAATCGTCGAAGGTGAACTGGCCCTTGAGCATGCGGGCCTCGAGTTCTTTCTGCTCGTCCTCCTCGACCGCCGCCTCGGCGCGCTCGATCAGCGTCAGCACGTCGCCCATGCCGAGGATGCGCGACGCCATCCGGTCGGGGTGGAAGTACTCGAGCTGGTCGACCTTCTCGCCGACCGAGATGAGCTTGATCGGCCTGCCGGTGACGGCCTTGACGGAAAGCGCGGCACCTCCGCGCGCGTCGCCGTCGAGCTTCGTCATCACGACGCCGTCGAAGGCGATGCGCTCCTGGAAGGCCAGCGCGACGTTGACCGCTTCCTGTCCGGTCATCGCGTCGAGGACGAGCAGCACGTTCGCCGGCTTCGCCTGGTCGCGCACGTTCTCGAGCTCCTGCATCAGCTCCTCGTCGACGTGCAGCCGGCCGGCGGTGTCGAGGATGATCGTGTCGGCGCCGTCGTCGGCAAGCTTCTTCAACCCGTCTCGCACGACCTCGACGGGATCCGAGCTGTCTCCGCGATAGACCGGAACCTGGATCTGCCGCCCGAGCTGCTCGAGCTGGTCGATCGCTGCGGGACGCTGGAGGTCGGCGGCGACGAGCCCCGGCTTCCGGCCTTCCTTCCGCAGAAGCAGGGCGAGCTTCGCCGCGGTCGTCGTCTTGCCGGATCCCTGCAGGCCGGCAAGCAGGATCACCGTCGGCGGCCGGCCCGTGAACGCGAGCATCGAGCTGCCGGAGCCCATCAGCGCGGTCAGCTCCTCGTGCACCACCTTCACGACCTGCTGACCCGGCGTGAGGCTCTTCAGGACCTCCTGGCCGAGGGCGCGCTCGCGCACCTGGGCGACGAAGCTCTTGACCACCTCGAAATTGACGTCGGCCTCGAGCAGCGCAAGCCGGATCTCGCGCATCGCACGCGAGATCGCTTCCTCATCGAGCTTTCCCCGCCCGCGGAGGTCGCCGAGGGCGTTCTGGAGGCGATCTGAGAGGGTGTCGAACACGGCCGGGAAGTGTACTTACGTCCCTTTCTGCGCCAGACCTTCTCGCCGGCGATGCGGCGGCGTTCGGCTAGGCCCCTCGAAGGCCGAGTCCTAGACTCAGGACATGGCCGTCAGCCGCCGTACCGTTACCGTCCTCTTCGCCGACATCGCCGACTGGACGCCGCTCGGCGAGCGACTCGATCCCGAGTCGCTGCGACAGGTCATGACGCGGTACTTCGATGCGATGGGAGCGGTCCTCGAGAGCCACGGCGGCACCCTCGAGAAGTTCATCGGTGATGCGGTGATGGCCGTCTTCGGGATCCCGGAGCTGCACGAAGACGACGCGTTGCGCGCCGTCCGCGCCGCGACCGACCTTCGCCTTGCCCTGGCCGGGTTGAACGAAGAGCTCGAGCAGCAGCTCGGAGTCCGGCTCGGGATCCGCGTCGGCGTCAATACCGGCGAGGTCGTGGCCGGGGACGGCACCGGTGGGCAGAGGCTCGTCACCGGAGATCCCGTCACGACCGCGAAGCGGCTCGAGGAATCTGCGCGAACCGGCGAGATCCTCCTCGGTGAGGCCACGAGGCGCCTCGTCGAGAACGCCGTCGTGCTCGAGCCACGCGATCCGCTCACCGTGAAGGGAAAGTCGGAACCGGTCGTTGCGTGGAACGCACTCGCGATCGTCGAGGGCGCGTCCGCCTATGCGCGGCGGCTCGACGCCCCACTGGTCGGCCGCGAGCGCGAGCTCCGCATGCTCCGGGAGACGTTCGACGCAGCGATCTCCGATCGAGCCTGTCGGCTCGTGACTGTCGTCGGCCCCGCAGGCATCGGGAAGTCGAGGCTCACCGCAGAGCTCTGCCGCGCGGCGCAAGACGATGCGCGTGTGCTTGTGGGGCCCTGCCTGCCCTACGGAGACGGGATCACGTTCTGGCCGCTCGTTCGGATCGTGGGCGCGCTCGGCGGCGACGACCGAGTTCGCGAAGTGCTCGCAGGTGCCGACGACGCCGACCTCATCGCCGATCGTGTGCTCGGCGCCGTCGGCCCGACTCCGACCGTTGCGCCGGGCGGCGAGATGTTCTGGGCAGTGCGACGTCTGTTCGAGGAGCTCGCTCGCGAACAGCCGCTACTCATCGTGGTCGAGGACATCCACTGGGCGGAGCCGAAGCTGCTCGATCTGCTCGAGTACCTCGCGGGGTGGACCGACGACGCGCCGATTCTCCTTCTCTGCCTCGCGCGTCCCGAACTCCTCGACGAGCGACCGGCCTGGTTGAGCTCCCAGGAAGCGACGAGCCTGGTGCTCGGTCCGCTGACGGACGCCGAGTCGGAAGCGCTGCTCGAAGAGATCGGCCGGGAGTGGCCGCTCGACGCCGCCGCCCGGGCGCGGATAACCGAGGCCGCCGAGGGGAACCCGCTCTACGTCGAGCAGATGGCGGCGATGCTCGCCGAAGGCAGGACGCTCGACGCGATCCCGCCCACGATCCACGCCTTGCTCGCGGCACGGCTCGACCGCCTCCCGCCGGAAGAGCGCAGCGTGCTCGAGCGCGCGGCGGTCGCGGGGAAGGACTTCACGCGGAACGCCGTCCTCCGCCTCTCGGATGAGCATGAGCACCCGGACGTCGAAGTGCGCCTCCTCAACCTCGTGCGCCGTGACTTCCTGGCCCCTCGTCCGGGTCGAGTCGACGCGTATCGCTTCCGTCACGTGCTGATCCGGGATGCGGCCTATGCCGGCATCCCGAAAGAGCGGCGTTCCCAGCTGCACGAGCGGTTCGCGAACCTCGCCGAACGCACGAACGCGGGTCGAGCCGGCGAGCTCGACGAGATCATCGGCTACCACCTGGAGCAGGCTTTCCGCTATCGCGCCGAGCTCGGACCGCTCAACGAAGACGCACGCGCGCTTGGGCGGCGCGCCTGCGACATCCTCACCACGGCGGGACGGCGCGCGACGGGACGCGGAGACTCGCCGGCCGCTGCGAACCTGCTCGAGCGCGCTCTCCGACTCGAGCCCGGTGTCGACGGTGTGCGGCTCGAGATCATGATCGAGCTCAGCGAAGCGTTGCAGGGCACCGGCGCCCTCGCAGAGGCGCAGCGTGTCCTCGACGAGGCCGCCGCGGAGGCAGAGGCCGCCGGGGACCAGCGGGTGCGCGCCCGGGCGAATGTCGAAGCCGCCTTCACGCAGCTCCACACCTGGGAGGGCCCGCTCGACATGTTCGTGCCGCTGAGCGACGAAGCGGCCGCAGTCTTCGAGGCAACCGGTGACGACGTGGGCCTGAGCCGGGCCCTGATGCTTCACGCGTACATCACCTTCATCCGCTGCCGCCTCGCGGAGACGGAGGAGATTCTCGACCGCGCAATCGAACACGCGCAGCGCACCGACAGCCGGCGCCTCGTGGCCGACCTCCTCCATGTCCGCGCACGCGCCGCGCTTCGCGGCCCGACGACGGTCACGGCTGCGATGGAGTGGTGCGAGGCCGCCAGAGAGCTGGATGCCGGCGACCTCGGCCTCGACGCCTTCGTTCGCGGCGAGCTGGCAGTCCTCGAAGCCATGCGTGGACGATTCGACGAGGCCCGCACGCTCTCGGCGGAGGCCGAGCGCATCCTGCTCGATCTCGGCCGTACGCTCGCGCTGGCCTTCGTTCGCGCAGACGCCGGTGCGGTCGAGTTGCTGGCGGGAAACGCCGGCACCGCGTCGGCGATCCTCCGCTCGGCCTGCGACACACTCGTCGAGATCGGGGAGCGCGGGAATCTCTCGACCTACGCAGCACTGCTTGCGGAAGCGCTGGCGGATCAGGGTGACGACGACGGGGCAGACAAGTACGCGCTGCTGAGTGAAGACACCGCACTGCGTGAAGACATCCAGTCGCAAGTGCTCTGGCGCAATGCGCGGACACGAATCCTGTGCCGCGCCGGCGATCTCGCCGACGCACGGGTGCTTGCAGACGAGAGCGTGGCTCTCGCGGAGCAGACCGACGACCTCAACCTCACGGGCGATGCGCTCGTCGCGCTCGGAGGCGTGCTCGCGGCCGAGCAGAATCCCGCACTGGCGAGCAAGGCGTATCACCGCGCGGTCGAGCTCTACGAGCGCAAGGGCAACGTCACCTCGGCCGCGCGCGCCCGCGAGCTCGCCCAGGATCCGGCTGTTCGAACCTAACCGCTCGGCACGCCGAGCAGTGCCGCCATTTCGGCGTCTGCCTGCCGATCGTCCACGGGGGGTACGTAGAGCGTCGCGAGCGGCGCCGGGTCGACGTGAGGAAGCCGCTCGAGCGTGAGGGTCTGGATCGACGCCGCGGCGATCGGATACGGCGATGCCTCGTACAACGTCACGAGATGTTCGGGGTCGTACCACTGCAGGAGGTAGTCGACGAGCACCGAGAGCCGCCGCGGCGGCGTCTCCCTCGAGTACAGCCGCTCGCCGATCACGCTCACCTGCCAGAGGATCAACATCGCCGTCGGGTCGACCTGTCTCCGCCTGAGCAGAAAGTCCGTCGCTTCGTAGCTCTGGCAACCCGTCGCGCCCGGATCGACGCCGAGGTCCGCGAAGAGACAGTCCTCCGCCGAAACCGCAGGCAGCATGCGTGCAGGGAAGCCTTCCGCACGTGCGCGGCGGATCGCTTCGTGTGACGGCGACACGAAGATCCCTGGATGCCCGTAGAACGCCGCGCAGACAGATAAGGCCTTGCCGGACCTCGGCGAGGATCGTCTCGGTCATGCGGTCGTAGATGACCTGGCGGTGGACTCCGGGCTCGTAGTGGTCGTTGAGCGACCGAACCTGCGGATTGATCTCCGCCAGCAAGCCGGCCCCGATCTGGTCGGCTACGAGCGAGAACGCGGCGTCGGCATGTTCGAAGGCAGTCCGTGCCTCCGGAGTGAGTTGCGATCCGACGCGAATTCCCGTTCCGACGACGGTGAGCGAGCCGCGGTCGGCGATCGTTACGACCGCCGGCTAGATCCTGACAAGCGCCCAGCAGGTGGTGAACGTCTGCGACGCCTCCACCTCTCCTTCACGGACGAGCGCATCCTGGATCTCTTGCAGAGTCGGCGGGCGGTCCATCGAGAAGAGCTCCTGATTCTCCGGGCTGAGTCTCCTCACGCCCTTTGCATGTAGGAGCCCCTGGATGCCCTTGTCCGTCCAGACCTCCGACAGGTCTGTGTCGAACAGCCTCCTCTGCAAGTCGTGGTCCCGACCAACGTCCCGCAGGAACTCGGCGAGAGACTTGGTTGGTTCTGCAGCCACAGCAAGGGGGACCGTACTAGGGTGCTCTTACCCGGTCAAGACGCGTTGACCTAGATCCGGACGAGCGCCCAGTAAGTCCGTGCAGCCGCGTCCGTATCCTCGCGGTGAGCTTCCTGGTCAAGCGCTTCCTGGATCTTGCAGAGGTCACCGGCGAGGAGGGCGTCCCTCACGTCAGGAGTCAAGTGCGCGGCGTCAGGTGCAATCTCCGGATCGTCCAGCACGCGCTCCACGCCGTCGGGTTCAGACAGCATTTGCCGGAGACGGTCGCTTCCCGCGACTCTCCTGAGGATCCTTCGAAGATATTGCGGCTGTTCTGCCCCGCTGCTCATCGTGCGACCGTACTCCGCGTCGACTTAGAGTTCAAGGTGTCGAACCTCCCGCAGCGGGTACGTGGGCAAGACGTCCACGAGAAAGGAAGTCATGGCGAATATCGCAAAGGTGATCACGATCATCGGCTCGTCGCCCGAGAGCTTCGCGAAGGCGGCCGACGCCGCAGTTCAGGAGGCGGCCAAGACCGTACGTGACATCAGCGGCGCGCAGGTCGTATCCATGAGCGCCGAGGTCGACGGTGATCACATCAGCGTGTACCGCACCACCGTGAACATCGCTTTCGGGGTGGAGCGCAGCTAGAGGCCTAGCCGGAGACGAGCGCCCGGGCGAAATCGTCCGGATCGAACGGCCGGAGATCTTCGAGCCGTTCCCCGACGCCGATCAGCTTGACCGGCAGTCCGAGCTCGTGCGCGATCGCGACTGCAATGCCGCCTTTCGCGCTGCCGTCGAGTTTCGTCAGCACGACGCCGGTCACGCCGACCGCTTCGCCGAACAGCCGCGCCTGCTGCAAACCGTTCTGCCCGGTCGTCGCATCGACGACCAGCAGCGTCTCGTGCGGCGCGCCCTCGAGCCTTCCCTGGATCACACGCCGCACCTTGGAGAGCTCTTCCATCAGGTTCGCCTGCGTGTGCAGACGGCCGGCGGTGTCGACGATCACGACGTCGCGGCCGTCGCGGGTCGCGGCCTCGATCGCGTCGTAGGCGACTGACGCGGGGTCCGCCCCGCGCTCGGCGCCGACGAATTCCGCCTCCGCACGCTCGGCCCAGATCTCCAGTTGCTCCTCGGCGGCCGCGCGAAAGGTGTCCGCAGCGCCGAGCACGACGGAATGGCCGTGCTGCCGCAAGCGTTCGGCGAGCTTGCCGATCGTGGTCGTCTTGCCCGTGCCGTTGACGCCGACGATGAGCAACACGCTCGGGTCCGCGCGCACGTCGAGTGTCGCAGGCTCACCGAGCAGCGTCGCGATCTCGGCAGCAAGCGCCGCGTTGAGATCGGTCAGGTCAGGACGCGCCTCGAGTCGTTGCACGAGCTCGGCCGTCGCGGGGACGCCGACGTCTGCGCGGATGAGTGCCTCCTCGAGCCGCTCCCACGCCTCTGCGTCCCCGGGATCGAACGCGGCAGACGCCAACTCGGCCGTGAGTGCCTGTCGGCTCTTCGAGAGCGAGTCGCGCAGTCGCGAGAAGAGGCCCGCGCGCTCGGCCGCCGTGTCCGGCTCCGCGCCCTCCTCGCCAAGCAGTTGCCCCCAGCTACGAGGCAATCGCGGCGGCCTGCTCGCGTGGCAGGCGCCGGGAAACGATCTGCGAGACCCCGTCGGCGCCCATCGTCACGCCGTAGAGGATATCCGCGGCCTCCATCGTCCTCTTCTGGTGGGTGATGACGATGAACTGCGCGCGATCGGAATAGCGCCGCAGCAACTCGACGAAGCGTCCGATGTTCGTGTCGTCGAGCGCGGCCTCGACCTCGTCGAGGAGATAGAACGGACATGGCCGCGCGAGGAAGAGCGCGAAGAGGAACGAGATCGCCCCGAGCGCCTTCTCGCCGCCGGAGAGCAGCGACAGTCGCGTCACCTTCTTGCCCGCCGGCCGGAGCTCGACTTCGATGCCCGGTTGCTCCTCGTCGTCTTCCGGTTCGGTGAGACGCAGTCGTCCCTCGCCGCCGGGGAACAACGTCGCGGCGACTTCGGTGAAGTTCGCCTGGACTGCGGCGAACGTTTCCGCGAAGCGCTCTTCCACGGTGCGTGCGAGATCGTCGCGCAGTGTCTCGAGCTCCTTCAGGCTCGCTTCGAGGTCCGCCCTCTGCGTCGAGAGCTCGACCAGGCGCTCCTTCTCCTGGTCGTACTCCTGCTTCGCGAGCGGATTGACCTGACCGAGAGATTCGCGCCTGCGCTCGTGGCGTTCGATCTTGTCCGCGAGCTCGTCTCGGTCGTCGCCTTCCGCCGGCTCGGCCTCGGCCGCCTCGAGACGGCGCCGCGCCTCGTCTGCCTCCGCTTCGATGCGCGCGCGCTCCACGTCGACCGCGCTGAGCCGCTCGCCTGCCTCCGAGGCCAGGCGACGGACCTCGACCTCGTCGGCCCCGAGACGGCGGAGCTCGTCGGCGAGTGCGCCCGTCCTCGACGCGCCTGCGTCGGCTCGTGCGCGCAACGGTGCTTCGAAGTGGTCGTCACCGATTTCCTCGAGTGCCTGCACGAGCCGCTCCGCGAGCTGTGCGAGCGTGACGGTCAGGGGATCGTGGGCCGCGGAGTACGCCGCTTCGGGGATCGGGGCCTCGGCTCTCGCCTCGAGCTCGTCGACCTCCGCGGCGAGCGCGCGCCGCCGGGCCTCGAGCTCGAGCCAGACGGCTTCCGCGGTCTCGCCGGCGAACCAGATCTCGCCCTTTTCGGGATCGAAGCCGAAGCCCTCCGGCGTGACGGCTGGGACTCGCGAGCGCAGCAGCTCCTCCTTCGGCACGACCGGCAGCTCGCGGACGAGCTCCTTCGGATCGCTCGTGAGGACGACGACGCTTCCGAGCCCTGCCGCACGGGCACGGTCGGCGAGCGCGAGAGCTGCACGCGCGTCGGGAGCGACGAGCGCGGAGGCGCGATGTCCCAGCGCGGCGGCGACGGCTCGCTCGTGGCCCGGCTCGACGTCGAGCAGAGACAGTGCGAGCCGCTCTCCCTCTTCGGCAAGTGCGCGTGCTGCGGGCGGCAATCCTTCACGTTCGGCGAGCGCTCGCTCGAGTGTCTGCAGCCGCTCGCGCGCGACGCGCGCCTGTTCCCGCGCCGCCTCGCGTTCTGCGCGTACGCGTGCGTCGAGCACGCGCCGCGGGCGCGCAAGCTCTGCGCGGAGCCGTTCGAGCAATGCTTCCGCGCTTTCCTTCCGCAGCTCCAGTCGCTCGCGCGCGCTGCGCAGGCGATAAAGAGTGGCGGTCGCCTCTTCCCTCCGGCCGGCGGCGTCGGCGAGCTCCTCTTCTGCCCGGCGTCGCTCCTCGAGCAGGGCGTTCAGCTTCTCGTCGGCGTGCTTGCGCGCGAGGACTGCCGCCGTGCGCCGGCTCTCTCCCTCTTCGAGCCGCTCGCGAAAGCCGGCGAGGTCGAGCTCGGCCACGCGGGCACGGAGCGACGCGATCTCTCCGCGGAGCTTCTCTGCGCGCTCAGCCGCCGTGGCCTGCAGCGCGAGCGGCCGCAGTCGCTTCTTCACCTCGGCCTCGACGTCGCAGGCCCGCTCGACCTGGATTGCAACGCGCGCGAGTTTGAGCTCGGCGCGGTGCTTGCGGCGCTTGAAGCGCCCGAGCCCGGCGGCCTCCTCGAGCAACGTGCGGCGTTCCTCGGGTTTCGAGCCGAGAATCTCCTCGACCCGGCCCTGTCCGATGATCGAGTGCATCCCTCCGCCGAGGCCGAGATCGGCGAGGAGCTCGACGAGGTCGATGCGGCGCACGGCCGTGCGGTTCAGGAGGTACTGACCTTCGCCACCGCGGTGCAGGCGCCGCGCGACCGAGAGCTCGGAGTACGGCAGAGGCCCTTCGCCTTCAGGGTTGTCGAAGAGCAGCTCGACCTCGCAGAAGTCTTCGGCCGGGCGGCCGCTGCCTCCTGCGAAGAGGACGTCGTCCGGCTTCTCCGCGCGGAGCTCGGTTGGGGCGAGCGAGCCGGCCGCCCAGACGATCGCATCGGAGACGTTCGACTTGCCGGAGCCGTTCGGACCGACGACGACGGCAACGCCCGGCTCGAGACGGATCTCGACCGGTTCAGGGAACGACTTGAAGCCGCGCAGCTTGATGGCGCGTAGGTTCACGCTCGAGGAAACCTACCCGGCGACGCGGACGCCGCCGGGCAGGCAATTAGGTCAGGCGTCGTGGGCCATTTCGAGGATCTTGTCGCGAGTCATCGACCCGACCATGTCGGGATGGTCGCTCTGAACGTGCTGCTCGACATTGGTGACGAGCTCATCGTCTGTCTCCCCGCGAACTGTCACGCCGCAGGGGCAATCCACTGCTTGAGCCATGATCCTCCCTTCCGTCGGGCAGGAGTTTACGCAGTCCCCACGCGGCGACCGAGGCCGGAGGCTAAGACCAGGCGGAGCCGGGCTTAGCCGGAGGCAGACTGATGCGGGCGCGGACGCCATGCGCCCGTGCCCGCACGGAAGGGACAAGCGTCTGCCGCATCCACCGTTGGAGTGCGCGGGCTCTGCCCGCGTACGTTGAGCGCGAGAGCGCCGTAACAAGATCCGAGCGAAAGCGCAGCTTTCGCTCGGCGACTATGCGGCGGACACTTCGACCCCGAGCTTCTCGAGCGTTTGTTTGGCAGCCTCCTGTTCTGCGGCCTTCTTCGACTCGCCCGAGCCGACCCCGAGCTGCTCGCCGTCGATCATCGCCGCGCACGTGAACCGGCGATCGTGTGGAGGCCCGTCCACCTCGAGCACCGCGTAGTTCACGGCCTGACCCCGGCGGGCCAGGGCTTCCTGCAGCTCCGTCTTGTAGTCCACGTGAGACGTCAGGGCGTAGTCGATACGGCCGGCGAATGCCTCGACGATCGGCTGTTCGATCTTTTCGAAGCCGTGCTCGAGGAACAACGCGGCCAGGGCGGCTTCGAGCAGTGCGGCCAGGACGTTGCGATTGCGGGAGAGGCGCTCGAGCTCGTCCGGGGGAATGTCGACGCCACGTCTGGCGAGCTCGTTTCCGAGCTCGAGCTGGCGCGCAACGACGGCGCAGCTCTGACGCGAAACGACGTGCGAGCGGATCTTCGCGAGACGCCCTTCGCTGAAGTCGGGGTAGCGCTCGTAGAGCTCACGTGCCATTGCAAGCTCGAGAACGCTGTCGCCGAGGAACTCCAGCCGCTCGTAGGAGGCCGCCCGGTCGACTGCCCACGACGCGTGCGTGTAGACCTGCTCCGCCCGGGCGTCGGGCAGATCTTCGATCAGCTTCCGAAGCGGGGCGACGTCCCCCGCGGGCCCGCTACTGGTGCGAGGAGACGTAGTCGACGGCCTGGCCGACGGTCTGAATCTTCTGGGCGTCCTCGTCCGAGATCTTGATTCCGAACTGATCTTCGAGCTCCATGATCAGCTCGACGAGATCCAGCGAGTCCGCGTCGAGGTCCTCCTGGAACGAGGCCTCTTCTGTGATCGCACTTTCTTCCACGCCGAGCTGTTCGGTCAGAACTTCCTTGACCCGCTCGTACACTTCCTCGCGCGACGCTGCCATGTCACCTCACGTTGGGGGTCGGGGTTGTTGAGGGGCCGGATGCTAACACGCTCCCGCCCAGATTCTCAGTGAGCCTGCCGACGACGTCGTTCTCGACGCCGCGGGCCGCGAGCCGGATCGCGTTCGTGATCGCGCGCCGGGAGGAGTTTCCGTGCGCGATCACGGCGAGGCCTCGCAGGCCGAGCAGGTAGGCGCCGCCGTACGTGTCCGGGTCGAGGCGCTCGCGGAGCTTCCTCGCCCCCGGCCTGATCAGCAGCCCGCCGAGCTTTCCCAGCGAACTCGCGGTGATCTCCTCGCGCAGGGCTCCCAGGAGGCCCGTGATCGTTCCCTCGAGGAGCTTGAGGGCGACGTTGCCCGTGAAGCCGTCGGTCACGACGACGTCCCCGCCTGCCGTCAGGAGGTCCCGGCCTTCCGTATTGCCTGCGAACGGGAGGTCGCTGGCGGCGAGCAGCGCATGCGCCTGCAGTGTCAAGTGGTTCCCCTTCTCCGGCTCCTCACCGATCGAGAGCAGCCGGACTCGCGGCCTCGCGACATCCAGGATCTGCTCGGCGAAGACGACTCCCATGTGCGCGAACTGGACGAGGTCCTCGGGTCGCGCGTCGGCGTTCGCACCGGCGTCGAGCAGAACCGAGGGCCCTCCCTGGCGGGGATCGTGACGGCGATCGCGGGCCGCCGGACTCCCCGAATACGGCGAAGCTCGAGGAGGCATGCCGCGAGCATCGCGCCGGTGTTGCCCGCCGACACGACGGCATCGGCCCTCCCTTCCGCCACCGC
The DNA here is from genome assembly GCA_963833255.1 of uncultured Actinomycetes bacterium. Classification (GTDB taxonomy): domain Bacteria; phylum Actinomycetota; class Thermoleophilia; order Gaiellales; family Gaiellaceae; genus 3-1-20CM-4-69-9. Next base: position 73,614 of record CAWHXK010000043.1, on the reverse strand, counting down.
ACGGCACGCGGTCACGAGCGAACTGTTCGGCTTCGACCGCACCGCCTCGGTCGGCTTCTCCTCCATGGCGATCACGTCGGGCGCCTCGATCAGCGCCAGCCCTTGGGGGTCGAGGTCTTTCGGCCCGACGAGGATCGGCTTGACGCTGTCCGTGGTCGCGGCGAATGCGCCGGCGACGATCTCCTCCGGCCCGCGGTCGCCGCCCATGGCGTCCACGGCAATGCGGATCATGGGCCTACGGGACGCGCGTGCGGAGCGGCTCGATCTCGCGGCCGCGGTAGGTCTCGCACGTCGGGCAGACGCGATGGGGCCGCTTGGGCTGGCCGCACTGTGGGCAGAGGTTCAGCCTCGGCGACTCGATCTTGTGCTGCGCGCGGCGCTTGTCTCTCCGTGCCTTCGAGGTTTTTTTCTTGGGGACCGCCATGGGAACGGCGGAGTGTAGCTAGAGCTGCTCGCGCAGGCTCTCCAGGGCCGACCAGCGGGAGTCGCCGGTCTCCTCCGGATGTTCGTGCGGCTCGTCGTTCAGGTTCTTGCCGCAGACCGGGCAAAGCCCGGCGCAGTCGAGGCGGCAGAGGATCTTGTCGGGGAGCTCGAGGGCGATTGCGTCGCGCGCCCATGTTCCGAGATCGAGGTTGTCGTCGTCCAGGTAGGCCATCCGAAGCTCCTCGATGCCCTCCGGATTCGACGCCGCCTGGTACTCGCGGGCGTCCACCGGAACCTCGAGCACGGCGTCCCCGAGGCAGCGATAGCAGGGCCCGTGGAGCCGGGTGGTGAAGCGCAGGTCGAAGACCAGGCCGCTCGTCGCCTTGGTGATCGCGAGCAGGGCCGGCAACGTGCCCGGCACGGGGAGATAACGCTCGCCGCCGAGCTCGAACGGCTCGAGCTCGAGCTCGATCTTCTCGCGATGCTCCTCCCCAGGGCGGAGCTTGACCTGTCGCAGATTGAAGCTCCTCATGGAGCCCAGGGTACCGCGGTCAGGCAGCCGCTTTGAGCGGCTCAGTGACCTCGCCGACCACGGGCTTCTGCCTCGGCGCACGTGCCGTCACGATCGAGACCACCGCGACGACGATCGCGGCGCCCGCGATGACCGTCGTCCAGCCGATGGTCTCGTTGAGGAACACCGTGCCGAGCGCGACCGCGACGACCGGGTTGACGAAGGCGTAGGTCGAGACGATCGAGATCCGGACGTTCTTCAGCAGCCAGGCGTACGCGGAGAAGGCGATCAGCGAGCCGACGACGACCAGGTAGACGAACGCGATCAGCGGCTTCGTCGAGAAGGTGTCGGCATGGATTCCGCTCGCCTCGCCGGACGCGAGACCGGCAACGCCCAGGAAGACGGCAGCGGCGACCATCTGCATCGATGCCGAGAGCAGCGGGCTCTCGGGTAGGGCTGCACCGCGGGCGTAGAGGGATCCGCCGGCCCACGCCGCCGTCGTCCCAACGAGGGCGAGCATGGCCACGACGTCACCGCCGCCGCCGGGCCTGACGAGCAGAGCCACACCGGCGAAACCGACGACGAGCCCCGCAATCGCGACGGGCGAGAGCCGACGGCCGAAGAAAGCACGATCCATGAGCGCCACCCAGAGCGGGATGATCGCCACCATCAGCGCTGCGAGCCCCGATTCGAGGCGCGTCTCGGCCCAGGCGACACCGCCGTTGCCGATCAGAAGGAGAGCTGCGCCGACGATCGCCGCCGATCCCCATTGCCGGAGCGTGGGCCGGGCGTGTCCGCGCGAGGCGAACGCGTACAGCGCCGTCCCGGCGATCAGGAACCGCACGGACGACATCAGCAGCGGGGGCATCGTCCGGTCGGTGACCCGGATCGCGAGGTAGGTCGAGCCCCAGACGAGATAGACCGTCGCCAAGGCGGCGACGACCGCTGCCGGGGAGCGGCGGGCGAATGCGGCGGTCACGACAAACTAGAGCGAGCGCCGGTCTTCAGGAAGACGCGAGTCGGCGCCGAAGAGCACAGCCAGCGGCACGATTGCGAAGATGAAGACAAGAACGACGACCCCTGTCATACACTCATGATCGGCATTCGCGCACCATTAGCGCAAATCGATTTATGATGGACATCGATTATGGAACCTGATAGCTGGCTCGGCGTCGAATTGCGGCATTTCCTGGCGCTGGAAGCCGTCGCCAGGGAAGGCTCCTTCGGCAAGGCAGCCGCCTCGCTCGGCTACACCCAGTCGGCGGTCAGCCAGCAGATCGCGACCCTCGAGCGCATCGTCGGCTACCGGCTGGTCGAGCGGCCCGGCGGCCCGAAGCCCGTCTCCCTCACCGAAGCCGGCCGGCTCCTCCTCATCCACGCCGACGCCATCGCTGCGCGAGTGGCCGCGGCCCAGGCCGACCTCACTTCCCTCGCGGAAGGCCAGGCCGGCACGCTCCGGGTCGGCGTCTACCAGAGCGTCGGCCAGCGCATCCTGCCCGAGGTGATGCGCCGCTTCCTCGAAGCCTGGCCGCAGGTCAGAGTCACGCTGACCGAGTCCGCCGACGACGAGGAGCTCCTCAGTCTCGTCGAACGTGGCCAGCTCGACGTCACGTTCGCGGACCTCCCGCTCTGCGAGGGGCCGTTCGAGTCGGTCGAGCTGATGCGCGACCCGTACGTGCTCGTCGTCGCGGCAGGGTCTCCGCTCGCCGATCGCGAGACGGCGCCGACCTGGAAGGACATGGCGGAGCTCGAGCTGATCGGTCACAAGCACTGCCGGTTGCTGGAGCGGATCGAGAGCGACGCCCGCCGCCCGTTGAACTTCGTCTTTCGCTCGGACCACAACCAGACGGTGCAGGCGCTCGTCGCGAGCGGGGTCGGCAGTGCGCTTGTGCCCCGGCTGACGATGGACGACGAGGACGAGACGACCGAGTTGATCGAGCTCCCGAAGGTCCGGCCACGCCTCATTTCGTTGGCGTGGCACCGCGACCGCTACCGCACCCCCGCGGCGCGGGCGTTCGTCGAGACGGCGCAGGCCGTCTGCGCCGAACTGGAGCACGAGCCGGTCTTTGCCTAGCTAGGCGTACGGTTCGTCGTCCGGGACGCCGGCGGCGACTCCGGCGACGACCGATTCCTGCGAGCGCTCGTGCAGCCGCTCGCGGCCCCGCTTGACCGCAGTGAGGAACTTCTCGAGGTTGACCTCGAGCGTCGACAGGATCGAGTCGGCCCAGTCCTCCATCTCGAGCCTGGTCTCCCTCGCCTGCCGCCGCGCCTCGTCGACGATGTCCTGCGCCTGGCGCTCGGCGATCTTGACGATCTCCGTCTGCGACGCCTCGCGAACGGCCTGCTCGCGCGCCTCGCCCAGGAGCCGGTCGGTCTCGCGCTTGGCCTCGGCCAGCATCTCCTGGCGTTCCTTGACGATCCAGCGGGCCTGCTTGATCTCTTCCGGGATCGTGGCGCGCATCTGGTCGAGGATGTCGTAGATCTCCTCGCGGTCGATCCGGACCTGGTCGGTCAGGGGCACGGCCTTGGCGTTGTGAACGAGGTCGTCGAGCTTGTCGATGAGTACCAGGACGTCCATCTAGCCTCCCGAGTCTATCCCCGGCGCCTCGGTTGGCCGACCGGTTGGCGTTTTCAAGTCTGACGAGCGCAGCGAAGTCACTAACCCCTCCTCGGAGAAAGTGCGGAGCACTTTCTCCGATTTATTCTTGCGGATTCTCCGGAGTGCCGGGGCGACCATCCGGGAAAAGCTCCTGGAAACGGCGGGCAACGGCTTCGGGTACGAGCTCGTCCACTTTCCCGCCGAAGGCCGCGATCTCCTTTACTCCGCTCGAGGAGACGAAGCTGACGGCCGGGCTGGCCATGACGTAGACGGTCTCGATCTCGGGGGCCAGGGTGCGGTTCAGCTGGTTCATCTGGAACTCCCACTCGAAGTCCGAGATGACCCTGAGGCCCTTGACGATCACCTTCGCGTTCCACTTGTGGGCGAAGTCGACGACGAGCTCCGAGAAGACGTCGACTTCGACGTTGGGGAGATTCGTGAGGGCGTCCCGTCAGGAAGCCGACACGCTCGTCGAGCGCGAACATCGGCGTCTTGTGGGTCGGGTTGCCGACGACTCCGACGACGACGCGGTCGAAGATTCCGGCCGCGCGGCCGATCACGTCGATGTGCCCGTTCGTGACCGGGTCGTAGGAGCCTGGTGCGATCGCGGTGATCATTCGTGCTCGAACACCGTCACCCGCGTGGAGCCGTATTTTCGCGAGGTTCGTATTGCGAGCCCGGGGAGCTCGGGCTCGGTCTTCGCCGACGTCTCGAGGACCAGCAGCCCGTCGTCGGCGAGCACGCCGGACAGGTAACGGGACAGGGGCTGGTAGTCGGTCATCGTGTAGGGCGGATCTGCGAGCACGAGATCGTACTTTCTGCCCGCACCGGCTTCCTGCCCGAGACCTGTCACGGCATCCCGTCGCACGACGCGCGCGCCGGTGAGGCCGAGCTTGTCGAGGTTACGCTCGATCGCGCGCACGGCCTCCGGATCCGACTCGACGAAGACGGCGCGGTCGGCTCCGCGCGAGAGCGCCTCGAGGCCCATCGCCCCGGACCCGGCGTACAGGTCGAGCACCCGCGCCCCCTCGACCCACGGCGCGACGATGTTGAAGACGTTCTCGCGCACGCGATCCGACGTGGGGCGCGTATCGAGCCCTTTCGGCGCCTGGATCGTGTGCCCCTTGCGCGAGCCGGCGATGATCCTCACACGCGCGAGTGTAGGGCGGGACGGCGTTGCCGCCCCGCCGTACGCTCGGTCAAGAAACGAGCGGCTCGCCCGTCTCCAACAGCGTCTTCATCCCGTCCAGGACGATCTTCCAGCCCATGTCGCTCGCCACGGTCGCGGCGGTCTTCGGGGCGCCCTCGAGCTGGTCGTGCACGACGGTCACCTTCGAGAAGCCGCCCTCTTGGGGGTCGATCTCCCAGGTCACCCGGCTGGCCGCCTCGGACACGAGCTCCTCCTCCCACAGAGCGCTCCAGGTGAAGCTCAGGCGCCGCGGCGGGTCCGACTCGAGAACCTCGCCGTCGACGAAGAGCTGCGATCGGTCCGAAGACCAGCCCTTGTAGGGAGTGCCGGGCTCGAAGCTCGACTCGACATTGGAGCCGTGGAGATACCGGCTCGTGAACTCCGGCTTCGTGATCGCGTCCCAGATCTCCTCCGGGCTCGCCTTGATGAAGACCATGTACACCTGAATGGTCGTCTCGGTCATCGTGCTCATGCTGTGTCCTCCAGTTCGTGCTTGAGGTCCGCGAGCGCCGACACTCGGCGCTCGGTGTACTTGTCGATCCAGCGGTCGTGGATCAGGCGCACGGGCATCGGGTTCAGGAAGTGCAACTTCTCCCGGCCGGACCGGCGCGTTACGACGAGCTGCGCGTCTTCGAGCACCCGCAGATGCTTCATCACGCCGAAACGGGTCATCTCCAGGTCCGACTCGAGCTCTGTGAGCGAGCGGCCGTCACGCTCGTAGAGCCGGTCGAGCAGGAGACGCCGAGTCGGGTCGGCGAGTGCCTTGAACACGCGGTCGTCGTCCGTCACCCTCCCGATGATAGGTGACTAAACGGTCACATGTCAAGGAAGAAGCTCGTGGAGCGCATCGAGGTAGGCGCCGTAGCCCGACGGCGAGGCCCACTCCCGCGCGCTCTCGACGGACGTCCCTTCAGGCCACTCGTTGAACGTGAGGACGAGCTGCCAGCGGGCGTTCGAGGCAAGCATCGCGCTCGATGTCGCCTCGCCAGCGTCCGACGTCCCTCGACAGGCGTGGCGTGGCTCGCTCTCCTCGTCGAAGCCGGGCGCGATCATGAACGAATCCGGAGCGAGGTCGTACTGTGGCAGCGCGGCCGAGTACTGGTGCCAGGCGTCCGGCTGCGCGGCGCAGGTGCGAAAACCGGCGAACGCCTTGAGGACGATGTACGCGCCGACCGTGTTCGCCTCGCGCCAGCGCCTCGCGGTCGAGTCGCAGCCGTCGTCGGCGCCGCCGTACACGTACACGACGAAGCGCCCGTCGACCTTCAAGTACGCCGGCTGCGTCGCATAACGGTCGCGGATGTACTCGAGATCGGAGCGGATCTTCTCGACGCTCGGGTTCTCGTAGCCCTCGCGCTCGTAGTAGATCGCCCAGCGAAGCGGCGTCGTCCGCGCTGCGGCGAGGTAGCGCCAGAAGCGGAGGTCGGTCGGTGGATAGCCGTCGGGCCCCCACCACGAGTAGATGCCGGCATTGAGCCGCGCGTAGAGCAGCGCGTCCGTGTGCGTGCGCACGACACGCGCATCGGCGTTGCTGTAGTAGTCGAGCGACGGGTGGAACAGGCTGTAGGGAAAGACCGGATCGCGGAACCACGCCTCGGGATACCACGCGTAGTAGAACGCAGCGCGAATCGGGAACGAGGGCTGCGACGTGTCCGCGGGCGGTCCGCGAAAGCGGGTGATGCGACCCGGGCGCGCGAACGTGAAGCGGACGGGCACGTCGGTGTCGGTCAGCGTGTCGCGCGCAGCACCGCTGAAAACGAATCCCTTGCGCAAGGACCTCGCTGTCCGCGCGGTGAACCTGAGCTCGTACTGGGGCCGGTCGGGCTGGCTCGCATCCGTCACCTCGTAGGGCCGGGAGGCGAGGACCTGCCGGGCGTGCGCGAGCGTCCAGCCGTGCGGGCTCGCAACCAGGAGCAGGCTGACGAGGGCCGCAGTCACGACCCGAACCTTAGGCGCGAATCAGGCGGTCATCACGAAGCAGGCGTTGCTACCGCGCCGACGACGAACTCACGGCGGTTCATGGACGGGATACGGGCTCAGGCGGCGGAGAGGTCCCCCTCGGAGAAGGCCCGCTCGACCTCGTCGGAGAGCGGGCCCTCGGCGTCGACGAGCTCGTCGGCCAGCGCACGAGCACGCTCGAGCAGTGGCCGGTCCTTCCGCAGGTGCGCGAAGTGGAGATCGGTCAGGCCCGACTGGCGCGTCCCGAGCAGTTGGCCGCTGCCGCGGATGTCGAGGTCGACCTCGGCGAGCTCGAACCCGTCGTTCGTGCGCACGAGCGCCTCGAGTCTCTCGATTGCGGGCTCTGTCAGGTCCTCGCGCGCGCGAGAAATCAGAAGGCAGTAGGACTGCTCCGAGCCACGGCCGACGCGTCCCCGGAGCTGGTGCAGCTGCGCGAGGCCGAACCGGTCTGCTTCCTGCACGATCATGATCGTCGCGTTCGGGACGTCGACGCCGACTTCGATCACCGTCGTCGCGACGAGCACGTCGAGCTCGCCCGCCTTGAAGCGAGCCATCAGCTCACGGCGCTCGGCGGGGCGAAGCCGTCCGTGCAGCAGGCCGACGCGGTAGCCGCGGAGCTCGCCCTTCTGCAGGCGTTCCGCTTCGGCTTCTGCCGCTCTGGCCTGCGACGTCTCGGATTCCTCGATCAGCGGACAGACGACGTAGGCCTGGCGGCCGGCGTCGAGATGCTTGCGCAACCGGCTGTAGGCAGCCCCGCTGCGCTCCTCCGCCACCCAGGCGGTCGTGATCGGCTTGCGATCGGCGGGCGGGCGCACGATCTCCGACACGGCGAGGTCGCCGTAGACGGTGAGCGCGAGCGTGCGCGGGATCGGCGTCGCCGTCATGTGCAGGACGTGCGGCGAGCGGCCCTCGGTGAGGGCCTTGCGCTGTTCGACGCCGAAGCGGTGCTGCTCGTCCACCACCGCGACCGCGAGATCGCGGAACTCGACGCCCTCCTGGATCAGGGCATGCGTGCCGACGACGATGTCTGCGTGCGGGGCGAGGTCGCGCTCGCGCTTCGCCGTGGAGCTCGTCAGCAGCGCGCACGTCACGCCGAGCAGGCGGCACGGCTCCTCGAGCGTGAGGAAGTGCTGCTCCGCGAGTGTCTCCGTCGGCGCCATCAACGCGCCTTGCCTTCCCGCCTCCACGGCGCGCAGGAGGCCGTAGAGCGCAACGACCGTTTTGCCGGACCCGACCTCGCCCTGCAGCAGCCGCTGCATCGGCACTGTACGTTCGAGGTCACCGTCGATCTCGTCGATGGCGCGCTCCTGATGCTCTGTGAGTTGGAACGGGAGGACGTCGCGGTAGCGCTCGACGAGCTCGCCCGGCGGTCCGAGCGCCGGAGCGATCTCGGACTCGCGTTCCCGCCGCCGGCGCGCGAGCCAGAGCTGCAGCAGCAGAAGCTCGTCGAACGCAAGCCGGCGGCGTCCCACCTCGGCCTCGGCGAGCGAGCGCGGGCGGTGCAGCGCCCAGAGCGCGTCGACGCGCGTGGGCAGCGCTTCGTCCTGCTTCAAGTCCGCGGGGAGCGGGTCCGGGAGTGACGCCGGCAGCGCCGCGCCGACGATCTCGCGCAGCTTCTTCGCCGCGAGGTCCTCGGTTGCCGGGTAGACGGGCGCAAAGTCCGCAGTCGCCTCCACGTCGCCGATGTCGAAACTGCGGACGTCGAAGCCGTACTTGCCCTGCCGCCCGCGCAGCCGCACTTCCGTTCCCGCCTGCAGCTGTTGCTGGAGCCAGGGCTGGTTGAACCACGTCGCCGAGACCGTCGCACTGCCGTCGCTGATCCGTGCCGTGAGCATCTGCAGGCGGCCGCGGCGCCGGTTCGAGACGGACAGCACCTCGCCGGAGATCGCCACGTCCTCGTCTCCCTGGAGATCGGCGATGCGCCGTTCGGGCACCGGCTCTTCGTAGCGGAAGGGGCGGTGGGTGAGCAGGTCAGCCGACCGTCTCGAGTCCCAGGCGCTGCAGCTTCTTCTTCACCGCCGGCCCGACGCCCGGCAAGACGTCGACCGCGCGAGTCGAGCGCGTCAGGCCTCGGGAAACCCCGCGGCCTCGTCCATTCGTCCGCGTCTGCGCCGGCGAATCCCACCGGCAGGAGTACTTCGACCTTCGTCACTCCCTGTCATCGAACCAGAAGAAGCCGACGGTGCCGGGGCCGGCGTGCGTGCCCACGACCGCGCCGAGCGTCGTGACCAGCTCGATCTCGGCCTGCGGTCGTTCGTGGCGCACCATCTTGCGCAGCTGCTCGGCACGCTCGGGCGCATCCGCATGCGCGATCCCGACCTTCAGCGTCGGCACATCCTCAGTCGTCGACGTGAAGGCCTTGACGAACTCCTGCATCGCCTTCTGGTTGCCGCGGACGCGCTTGAGCGGAATGACCTCACGCTCGATCGTGAGGATCGGCTTGACGTGCAGCAGCTGGCCCGCCCACGCACTCGCGCGCCCGATGCGTCCGCCGCGCCGGAGGAACTCGAGCGTGTCCACCGTGAAGATCAGATGGGCCTCGTCTTTGAAGCGCTGGATCAGCGCATCGATCTCGTCGTCTGTCGTGCTGCGGTCGAGCCGGCGCTGGATCGCGAGCCCGAGCATGGCGATCGCCGCAGAGGCGGTCTCCGAGTCGATGACGCGCACTTTGTCGTCACCGAGCGAGGCCGCCGCGGTCGTCGCGCTCTGGTACGTGCCGGAAAGCACGGACGAGAGGTGCAGCGAGTAGATGCGTTCATACGCACCGAGCTCCTCGTAGGTCTCGAGGAAGTCGCCCGGTGTCGGTTGCGACGTCGTCGGCAGCCCCTCGGAGGTGCGGAGCCGGGCGTAGAACTCCTCCGGTGCGAGCTCGACGTAGTCGCGGTAGCTCTGGTCGCCGAAGAGGACGTAGAGCGGAACGACGCGCCAGTTCGGAAACCGCTTCGGCGCTTCGGGGAAGTCGGCCGTCGAGTCGAGGACGATTGCCGTGTTGGTCGCGGTCAGGTTCATGCGGCGTCGCGGATCGCCTGGATGATCTCGTCCAGCTCCTGGTCCTTCGAGAGGCACGCAACGGCACCGGCTTCGAACAGCGCGTCGACCTCGCGCAGGTTCGCGGAGGCGGTGAGGCAGACGACCGCGACGGCCGGCGCCGCTTCACGCACGGCCCGCGTCGCCTGCACGCCGTCGAGCCCGGGCAGCCGGTAGTCCATCAGCACGACGTCCGGCTGGTGCTCGCGGACGACTGCCGCCGCGGACGAGCCGTCGGCGACCGAGGCGACGACCTCCATGTCGGCCTGCAGCCCGAGCAGCAACTCGAGCGCCTCGCGGAAGCCCTGGTTGTCCTCGACGACGACGAGGCGGATCCGCTCGGCCACCCGCGGAGCCTATTCCGCAGAGAGGAGAAGCGGATAGTGCGGCTGGCCGCCGTCGTGCACGTCCAGCTCGAGGCCGGGATGGAGCTCCTCGATCCGCTTCACAAGCCCGTTGAGGTCAGGCTCGTCGGCTCCCTTGAGGAGGGTCAGCAGCCCGCGCGGCTCCGCCAGAAGGCGTTCGGCCACGGCGGCCGCCACTTCCTCGAAGTCCGGGCCGCCGGCGATCGCTTCGCCGCCTGCGAGCCCGAGCCACGCGCCTTCGCGAACCTCGAGCCCGTTCATCTCGACGTCACGTGAGGCCTTCGTCACCTCGCCGGTCTTGACGCTCTCGAGCAGGTCGCGCATGTCCGCGGCGTTCTCGGCGGCCGACCGGTCGGGCTCGAACGCAACCATCGCCGCGAGACCGGCGGGAATCGAGTCGGTCGGCACGACCTGGACATGTTTCGACGTGACCCCCGCAGCCTGGTCCGCGGACAGGATCACGTTCGAGTTGTTCGGCAGAACGATCACTTCGTCCGCAGGCGTTGCTTCGATCGCAGCGACGAGCTCGGCGGTCGACGGGTTCATCGTCTGCCCGCCTTCGACGATCTTCGCGGCACCGAGGCTTTCGAAGAGCCGCCGGTTGCCGTCACCCGCGACGACGGCGACAACGCCGCTCGCTGTGGGTGGTGCGTCGGGGACGGCCTCGAGCAGGCGCTCCTCGCGCTGGTGGGTCTGCTCGTGCATGTTCGCGATCTCGACGCGGTCGATCGTTCCGAGACGCGTCCCGACACCGAGCGCGCGCCCGGGATCGTCCGTGTGGACGTGCACCTTCAGCGCTTCTGGGTCGCCGACGACGAGCAGCGAGTCGCCGAGCTGCAGCATCTCCGCCTCGACCGCATCGCCGTCGAGATCGTCGCCCTCGATCAGGAACGTCGTGCAATAGCGGTACTTCGACAGCTCCTGATGGATCGCCTCGACGTTCAGCTCTTCGCGCTCGAACGGAGCGTCCGGCAAACCTTCGCCGGTGACAGTTGCCGCAATGCCGCGCACGATCTCGAACAGACCGGCGCCGCCCGCGTCGACGACTCCGGCCTCGCGGAGGACGGCTAGCTGCTCGGGCGTCCGCTCGACGGCCTCCTCCCCACGCCGGACGAGCCGCGTGAGCAGCTCCGAAATGTCGTCGTCACCGCTCTCGCTCTCCTCGGCCAGTTCACGGATGACGGAGAGCATCGTTCCCTCCACGGGCTCGCGTACCGCGCGATAGGCGGCGTCGCGCGCGGCCTGAAAGGCGCGTGCAACGACGCGCGCGTCGATCGCAGCTTCGCTGCCGAGCACCTCCGCAGCGCCGCGAATGATCTGCGAAAGGATGACGCCGGAGTTGCCGCGCGCACCCATCAGCGCTGCGCGCGTGACTTCCTTGACGAGTCCGGGTCGATCCTCGGTGTCCGTCTGCTCGAGCTGGTCGACGACGGAGCGTGCGGTGAGGGTCAGGTTGGTGCCGGTGTCACCGTCGGGAACCGGGTAGACGTTGAGGTCGTCGATCCGCTGGCGGTTGCGTTCGAGCGATTGGAGCGCGCCGCGGGCAAGCTCGCGAACCGTGGTGAGGTCGCTCATCGGCACGTCTCATGCCGATGAGCTGTGGAAGGGGCGTGAGGGGAAACCGGGAGGTTTCCCCTTCTTTCTCCTCGGCCCACGCGGCGATCTCAGCGGCGCGGGGGGCGAGGCCACACCTAAAGAAGGGAGCTCGTGAGGGAAACATGGTTTCCCTCACGGGAGCGAGCCGAAGGCGAGCGACGCTCATGCGGTTGACCTTTTCACGTCCTGGATCCGGACCTCGACCTCGGCGACCGGCAGTCCCGTCAGGCGCTCGACCTCGTACAGCACGCGGTTCCGCAGTGTCGACGCCACCTCGGCGAGGTTGAGGCCGTACTCGACGACGACGCTGAGCTCGATCGTCACGCCTTCCTCGGCGTTGCCGCCGATGCTGATCCCTTGCCGGAGCCGGTCGCGGGTCAGCAGCCTCTCGCGCGGGTTGCGCGCGGCCATTCCCACCACGCCGTAGGCCTCGGCGGCAACGCGGCCGACGATGTGCGCCACGGCCTCGTTGGAGATCGAGATTCGCCCCAGCGGGGATGACAGAGAGGGAGCTCGAGCGGCCTCCACGGCCGGATTAGACCGTGTCGCGAGGCTGGAAGTTGCTGCTCAGATGGCCTTTTGCACCTTGCCGCCCTTGAGGCAGCGGGTGCAGACGTATGCCCGGGTCGCCTTCCCCTTCAGGAGAACGCGGACGCGCTGGAGGTTCGGGTTGAAGCGGCGCTTCGTGGCCACCATCGAGTGGCTCCGGTTGTGACCGAAGCCGGGCTTCTTCCCGCAGACTGCGCAGACCTTGGACATCGGCCGGGCAGTGTAGCCGAGAGCCTGCGCGTGGGTCCCGGCCGGCCATGTGCCAGGGACAGTCCCTGGCACGAGGCCGATACGGTCACGTCCGAGGGACTGTCCCTGGAACGTGCCGGGAAAGGACGGATCAGCGGGACGCCGAGGCGCGCAGCTGCGCGAAGGCGTCGGCCATCTCGAGCGCCGTTCGCACGGCTTCGGCGCCCTTCGAGACTCGTGCTTCCGCCTGCTCGACGACGTCGACCGTCAGGACGCCGAACGCGACCGGGACGCCCGTCTCGAGCGCCGCCAACTGCAACCCACTCGCCGCTTCCGAGGCGATGAACTCGAAGTGCGGCGTCTCTCCGCGCACGACGCACCCGAGCGCCACGACGCACGCGAAACGGCGCGTCTTTGCGAGCGCCATCGCGGCGAGCGGTAGCTCGAACGCGCCGGGTACCGGCATGACGGTGATCGCCTCGCGGGGCACACCTGCATCTGCCAACTCCTCGAGCGCCGACGCAAGCAGCTTGTTCGTGATCTCGCCGTTGTACCGCGACGCAACGATCGCGACGCCGCGGCGTGTGCCGTCGGGCTCGCCTTCGATGACGTTGATGTCGTCCGGGATGTCGAGCTCGCCCTCGGCATGCTGCTGGTCGCCGGGTGCGCGCAGCAGCGGCTCTTCGTCCTCGTCCTCCTCCTCCGCCAAAGGCTGCTCCTCCGCTTCCTCGACCTCGTCCGCTTCGACTTCGTCGAGCTCGTCCAGCTTCGTGGGTTCGCCCGGCCAACTCTCGCTCATTCGCCCTCCAGGGGCTCGTACTTCAGATCCTGGTGATGAAGCTTGTGGCCGAGCTTGTCACGTTTCGTCGCGAGATACCGGGCGTTCTGCTCGTTCGGCTTCGTCTCGATCGGCACCTGCTCGACGACCTCGAGCCCGAAGCCCTCGATCCCGGTGATCTTCTTCGGATTGTTCGTCAAAATTCGGATCGTCGTCAGACCGAGCTCGGCGAGGATCTGATTGCCGATGCCGTAGTCGCGCATGTCGGGCTGGAACCCGAGCTCGAGATTCGCCTCGACCGTGTCGTAACCGTTCTCCTGCAACTCGTAGGCGCGCAGCTTGTTCAGCAGACCGATGCCGCGTCCCTCCTGCGCCATGTAGAGCAGAACGCCGTGCTCCTCGGATGCGATTCGCCCCAACGCCTGCTCGAGCTGCTCGCCGCAGTCGCAGCGCAGCGAATGGAAGACGTCGCCGGTCAGGCACTCGGAATGCACACGGACGAGGACGTTCTCCGCACCCTCGACGTCGCCCTTGACGAGCGCGACGTGATGCTTGCCGGTGAGCTTCTCGCGGAATGCGACCGCGGTGAAGTCGCCGTACACGGTCGGCATCGATACGGTCGTAACGCGCTCGACGAGCTGTTCGTGCCGGCGCCGATACTCGATCAGGTCGGCGACGGTGACGAGCTTCAGCCCGTGACGCCGGCAGTACGGGATCAGGTCGGGGACGCGCGACATCGTCCCGTCCTCGTTCATGATCTCGCACACGACGCCCGCGGGAATCAGGCCTGCAAGCCGCGCGAGATCCACCGCAGCCTCCGTCTGGCCCGCGCGGGCGAGCACGCCGCCGTCGCGGGCGCGCAACGGAAAGATGTGGCCGGGCTGGACGAGATCCTCGGGCTTCGCATCGGGATCGACGGCGACCTGGATCGTCCGCGAGCGATCGGGCGCGGAGATCCCGGTCGTGACGCCCTCGCGCGCCTCGACGGAGACCGTGAAGGCGGTGCCGTACGGCGTTTCGTTTCGCTCCGTCATCTGACGGAGCCCGAGCTCGTCGCAACGATCCTCGGAGAGGCAGAGGCAGATGAGCCCGCGCGCCTCCTTCGTCATGAAGTTCACGGCCTCGGGGGTCGCGAACTGGGCCGCGATCGTCAGGTCACCCTCGTTCTCGCGGTCGGCCGCGTCGACGACGACCACGAACTTCCCCTGGCGAATGTCCTCGATCGCCTCCTCGACGGTCGCGAATGCGCTCTTTTCCTCGACTTTCACTCCGAAGATCGTAGCCCCGGAAGGAGGCGCTCCACGTACTTGGCGAGCACGTCGGCCTCGAGGTTGACCGGATTCCCGGTCACGAGGCCCCCGAGCGTGGTCACCGCCAGGGTGTGCTGGACGAGCGCGACGGCGAATCCGGCGGCATCGAGGTCCGCGACGGTCAGCGAAACGCCCTCGACGGTGATCGAGCCCTTCTCCACGAGATAGCGGAGCAGCCCGGGCTCGACGTCGATCCAGACCCGCGTGCCGTCGCCCTCGGGCTCGACCGAGCGCACGGTTCCGACCCCGTCGACATGACCCTGGACGTAGTGACCCCCGAGTGGTTCGCCTGCCCGAAGCGCCGGTTCGAGGTTCACCTCGTTCCCGAAGGGCTTGACCCGGTCGAGCGTCTCGACCATCACGTCGAAGGCGAGGTGTCCGTTCTCGGACCCGGTGAGCGTCAGGCAGACGCCGTCGACCGCGACGGAGTCGCCGATCTCGGCGGCGATCCCGCTCTCGACGACGAGCCGGCCTCCGTCGAAGGAGGCGACCCGGCCCTTCTCCCGCACGATCCCGGTGAACATGACCTAAGGCTACAAAGCGGAACGGGCCCTTCCGGGCCCGTTCGCATCATCCCCCTCCTGGCGAAGCGCTAGACGCTTGCCAGTCCTCGAGAACGGGATCGCCGCCCGAGCCCGACCGCGGTGAGCAGCAACAGCGCTGCGCCGAAGGAAACCGAGGCGCCGATGCCGGCGTCGCTCCAGTTGAAGCCGTCCGACACTGACGTCGTCGAGGCCTGGGTGATCGGAACCGGCAGCGCGTCGTGCTTTTGGTTCGCGAGCGCTGCGCCCGCGGCGGTGATGCCAGGCTGGTTCTTGTACTGATTGGCCATGGCCAGCCAGCGCATGCCTTCGACCTTGAGCTGCGAGACCGGACTGAGCTCCGAGACCGGCAGCGCCGAGTGCTTCTGGTTCGCGAGCATTGCGCCCGCGGCAGTGATGCCAGGCTGGCTCTCGTACTGCTTGGCCATGGCCTGCCAGCGCATGCCTTCGACCTTGAGCTGATACGCCGCGGCCCGGATGTATCCGGCCTGGACTCCCGGGGTCGGCCCGTCGACGTAGACGGCTGCCTGTGCGGTAGGCGCCACGACGGCGGTGGCGAGCGCGAGACCGAGAGCGATTCTCTTGAGACGGAAATGCTTGCGGATCATCGTGGTGCTCCTTCCCCTCTTTGCTGACCGGCCGAGCATCTCTCCTGCCGGTAACGAGAACCTCACGGGGGACCCACTGGCGCCCATCGCCTGGTAAGGAACGGGACACCGTTGTAGGTTCAGGCGAGCCGCCATGGACTACCGCATCCTCGGGCCCCTCGAGGCGTTCGACGGCGAGCGAACGATCTCGCTCGGCGGCGCACGACAGCGCGCCGTCCTGGCTCTGCTGGTCCTCCACGGCAACGAGACCCTGACCAGCGACGTGATCGTGGACGAGCTCTGGGGCGAGGAGGCGCCGCCGACCGCGGTCAAGGTGCTCCAGAACTGCGTCTCGGCCCTCAGGAAGGAGCTACCACCCGAGACGATCCGGACGGTCGCCGGCGCCTACTCGCTCACGCTCGAGCCCGAGGAGCTCGACCGCGACCGCTTCGAGCGCCTGCTCGCGGAGGGCCGCGCCGCACTCGCCGCCGGCGAACACGCCGATGCGGCCGAGCAGCTCCGGGCAGCGCTTGCGCTCTGGCGGGGAGCGCCGTTGTCGGACTTCGCCTACGAGGCATTCGCGAACGAAGAGGTTGCTCGGCTCGATGAGCTGCACGTCGCGGCGCAGGAAGATCTGATCGAGGCGGAGCTCGCGCTCGGCCACCACGACGAGCTCGTGCCGGAGCTCGAGTCGCTCGTGACGCGATATCCGCTGCGTGAGCGCCTGCGCTGGCAGCTCATGCTGGCTCTCTATCGCGCGGGGCGGCAGGCCGAAGCGCTCGAGGCCTACCGCGCCGCACGGCGCACGCTCCTCGCCGAGCTGGGGATCGAGCCCGGCCCCGCGCTGCACGAGCTCGAGCGCGCGATCCTCGCGCAGGATCCCGCGCTCGAGGCCGCGCGCCGGCAGACGACGCTCGGGAGGCGGCCGGGCCGTGCCGCCGCGACACCCCTGGCCGGCCGCGACGAGCAGCTCGCGTTGCTTGGGAGCCGGGCTCGACGACGCGCTGGCCGGCCGCGGACGTCTCTTCGTGATCGTCGGCGCCGACCGGCAGTGGCAAGACCCGGCTCGCGGACGAAGTCGCGAGCACCGCCAAGGAACACGGAGCCCGCATCCTGTGGGGACGCGGCTGGGACGGCGGCGGTGCACCCGCGTACTGGCCGTGGAGCCAGGCGCTGCGCGACGCTGGGCAGACGCTGGAGCCGCCAGAGCCGGCCGACGCCGAGGCACGGTTCCGCTTCTTCGAAACCGTCACCGAGTCTTTGCGAGCGGAGGCCGCACGGCAGCCGCTGCTGATCGTGTTCGACGACCTGCAGGCGGCCGACGACGACTCGATCGTGCTGCTCGAGTTCTTCGCGACGGAACTGCCGGAGATGTCTGCGCTCGTGCTCGCACTCGGACGCCCCGAGACCGCGCGGCTCGACGAGCTCGGCCGTCACGCAACGCGGACGCTCGAGCTCTGAGCCGGAGTCGAGCCGGCGCTCAGGGCTCGTGGACGTAGCCGCCGAGCAGGAGGTCGTCACCGACCTGCTCCGCTGTGAAACGCCGCAGCTGCACGGGAGCGAGCAGCTCCGGCGCGAACGCAGGACCGTTGCGGCCGATCGTCGGTGCGACGAACAGCATCACCTTGTCGACCAGATCCTCGCGCAGGAACGACTCCGCGAGCGTGGCACCGCCTTCGAGCAACAGCGACTGAACACCCTCCTCCGCGAGGGCGGCGAGCTCGTCGGCGAGCGCGCCGGTTCGCAGCTCGAGCCGCACGCCCGGCGGCATCGGCCCGCGCCCGAACGCGAGCCGCCGCGGTTGCTTGACCGCATCGACGCCGCGCGCCGTCAGCTGCGGGTCGTCGTTCCGGACCGTTCCCATCCCGACCGCGACGGCGTCCATCTGCGCGCGCAGCTCGTGCACACGGTGGCGCGACTGCTCCCCGGTGATCCAGCGCGCACCGGGAATCGCGACACGCCCGTCGAGCGTCAGCCCGAGCTTGAGGATGACGAACGGCCGCTTCGCTTCGATCCAGGTCCGCCAGGCCTCGTTCTGGGCGCGCGCCGCGAACGAGTCCGCGTGCTCGACCTCGACACCGGCTCGACGCAGGACCTCGAGCCCGCCGCCGGCCTCCGGGTTCGGGTCGAGCGAGCCCGCGACGACCTTCGTCGACACCCGCCGCGAGCACGGCTTCCGTGCAAGGCGGCGTCGTCCCGTGATGCGCGCAGGGCTCCATCGTCACGAAGAGCGTCGCGCCGCGTGCACGTTCGCCGGCCGCCTGGAGTGCGATCACCTCGGCGTGCGGTTCGCCCTTCCGTTCGTGCCAGCCTTCGCCGACGATCTCGCCGTCACGAACGACGACGGCGCCGACGACGGGATTCGGGTACGTCGTCCCGCGCCCGCGCTCCGCGAGCTCGAGCGCACGCTCGAGGCTCACGCGAGTTCCTGCACCAGCCGGCGGTAGGCGCGCGGCAAGTCCTCGCGACCGAAGATCGACGAGCCGGCGACGAAGAGCGACGCACCGGCATCGCGCACGGCCTTGATGTTCTCCGGGCCGATGCCGCCGTCCACTTGCACGTGGACTTCCGGCGGCAACACGGAGCGGACGGTGCGGATCCGGTCGTAGGCCTCCGGCATGAACTCCTGGCCCGAGTAGCCGGGCTCGATGCTCATCACGAGCACCATGTCGACGGCCGCCGAGATCGCGGCGTGTGCGGCGTACGCGGGGCTCGTCTCCGGCTTGAAGGCGAGGCCGATCTGGAGATCCAGTGCGCGCGCGTCGAGGACGACGGAGCGCAGATCCGGGCAGGCCTCGTAGTGGACGGTGACACTGTCGCCGCCGGCCCGCTTGATCGCAGCGAAGTGCTTCTCGCGGCGTCTCGGTCATCAGGTGGCAGTCGACGAACGCACCGCCGCTCGTGGATGATCGGCGAGATCCACTGCAGGACGATCGGGCCGATCGTGATCGGCTCGATGAAGTGGCCGTCGCCGACGTCGAAGTGAAAGATGCGCACGCCCGCGCGGAGCAACACCTCGATCTGCTCGCCGAGCCGCGCGAAGTCGGCCGCGTAGAGCGAGGGCTCCACCTCTACCGTTCTGATCCAGTCGTTCCAGCCCACGCGCTGCGAGTCTAGGTTCTGAGCCGGGCGATGAAGAAGCCTGCGGTTCCGTGGACGTGCGGCAGGGTGAGCAGGAACTCAGGCCGCTTCGGGTGGCGGAACTGCGGCCACTCGTCACCGAGCGGCTCGATCTGCAGGCCCGAGGCGTCGACGACGGCTTCGTTCTCCTCGGGGTCCATCGTGCAGACCGAGTAGACGATCGTGCCCGCCCGGTTTCACCCGCTCGGCTGCAACCCGCAGCAGCTCCTGCTGGAGCTCCGGCAGCGGCCGGGCACGCCAGCGCAGATCGGGCCGCGCCGCGAGCACGCCGAGGCCGGAGCACGGAGCGTCGACGAGCACGCGGTCGAAACCGGCCAGCTCGGGCGGAAGCTTCGTCGCGTCGGCGTTCACGACCGTGACGTTGTCCGCGCCGAGCAGGCGGCAGTTCTCCTGCAGCTCCCGCGCACGTCCGGGATGGAGCTCGACCGCGACGACGTCGCCCTGCAACTGGGTCGCCTTGCCGCCGGGCGCGGCGCAGAGATCGAGCGTCCGCTCACCGGGTTGCGCGCCGACGACGAGCCCGGCGAGCTGTGACCCGCGGCTCTGCGGCCAGATCAGCCCAGCACGAAGCGCCTCCTCATCGATCCGCTCGACGTGCAGCGCGTCGGGAAGATCCGGGTCGGGCCGGCCCTCGACGTGCCCGGGCTTGCGGCGGTTCAGCCGGACGACCCGCTCCGCGGGCTCGTTCTGTACGCGCATGAGCGCAAGCGCCTGCTCCGGGCCGAGCTCCGCCCACCAGAGCTCCGCGATCCAGTCCGGGTATGAATGCTTGAGCGCCGCGGCCTCGGCCGTGTCCTCGGGAAGCGCGTCGAGCAGCCCATGGATCCCTTCCGAGAGCCTCCGCATGACGGCGTTCGTGAACGGCACGGCCCGTTCGAGCCGCGCGCGGCGGACGAGCTCCACCGTCTCGTTCACCGCCGCATGCTGCGCGACCTCGGAGTAGCCGAGCTGGTACGCGCCCAGCCGCAGTGCTGCGCGAACTGGTGGGTCGAGCTTGCGAACGGGGCGCTTGCCGAGCTGCTCGATCGCGTGATCGAGCGTGCGCATGCGTTGCACCGTTCCGAACGCAAGTCGTTGCGCGAGTGCATGGTCGCGACTGTCGAGATTCTTCGCGGCACTGCGGAGCACGCGGTCCGCGTATGCGTCCTCTTCGAACACACGAAGGACGACTTCGTAGGCCGCTTGACGCGCCGTCATCGCAGTCCGCGCTGGAACTCGTCGTACGTCATGCGTCGCTTGCCGTCCGGTTGCACCTCGAGCGGCTCGAGTCTCGCGCCGGCAATACGTGCCTTCCAGATCGTCACCGGGCGTCCGTGCAGGTCGGCTCGTGCGCCGATGTGCGGCGAGAGCGCGCGGATACGGTTGAGCAGCTCTTCGGGCGGGCGGCTCCAGTCGAGCTCGCGGTCCGCTGCGGTGATCTTCTCCGCGTATGTCGCGCCCTCGTCGTCCTGCGGTGTGAACTCCGGCTCCGGCAGGACGGCGTCGAGCAGGTCGACCGCGAGCTCGGCCGACTTCGCGTAGACCGCGCCGGCGTCGTCTTGCTCGCCGATCGGGAACGAGCGCTGCGCGGCGATCGGGCCTGCATCGAGCTCCTTGACGGTGCGGTGGATCGTCACGCCCGTCTCGGTGTCGCCGGACATGATCGCGCGCTCCACGGGCGCCGCTCCGCGCCAGCGCGGGAGCAGCGAGGGATGAACGTTCAGCCACAGCCGCTCGGAGAGCACGTCCTCCGGAATGAGTAGCCCGTAGGCCGCGACGATGACGGTGTCGGCCCCGAGGTCGAGAGCCCGGCTCGGGCCGCGTGGGCTGCAGCACGGGAATGCCGAGCCGTTCCGCCGTCTCCTTCGCAGGCGGCGCGCCGGTCTTGCGTCCACGACCGCGCGGCGCGTCGGGTCGCGTCAGCAGTGCCGTGATCTCGTGGTGCGCGGCGAGGCGCTCGAGGACGTCCGCTCCGAAGGGCGCCGTCGCTGCGACGGCCAACTTCACGTCAGCGGATGACGAGCCGCGGGCGCAAAGTTCCGAGCGCTTCACGGCGGGCTTCGGGCGTCGTGCGGTCCAGGATCAGCGTTCCGTCGAGGTGGTCGAGCTCGTGCTGCACGATGCGCGCGACGATCCCTTCGAAGTCGTACCCGACCTCGTCGCCGCGCTCGTCACGACCCTCGATCCGCACCGACGTCGAGCGCTCGACCGGCATCGTGACGCCCTGGATGGAAAGACAGCCTTCGTCGTCCGTGTCCGACTCGTCGCCGCGCCGCACGATCTCGGGGTTCACGAGCACGGCGACCTTGTCCTCCTCCGGTGCGAAGACGAAGACACGCCGGAGAACACCGACCTGCGTCGCCGCGAGACCGACGCCGTTCGCGTCCTTCATCAGCGCGCCCATCCGCGTCGCGAGCCGCTTGAGGTCGTCGTCGAACTTCTCCACCGGCGGTGCCTTCATGCGCAGGACCGGGTCCGGGTACTGCCGGATCTGGGCGAGCGCGAGTTGCCGCCGAGCCTCGTGCTCGGCGTCCAGCTCTCCAGTTCGGACCTCTCCCTCGACCTGTGCCACCTAAGGCACCGCTAGCGGTGCCGTCATCAGGACGTGTGAGCTGTGCTCGCACGTCCGTCTGAACTGACCGGTCGAACCAATTGAGGTGATCACAGGGTCCATTCCGACCGGCACACTACCCAGGTGGAACGGCGTGAGCGCGAGGCGATCATGCGGCAGGGCGTGACGCGACCCGAGACGCCGCGGGACCGCAGGGAGCGCGAGGCGCTCGCGGAGGATCTGAAGGGCAACCCACTTGCCGGCGAGCCGATTCGGCAACGCCTCAGGAACTTCCGGCCGGACGCGAGCGCTGCGATCTCCGCGCTCGCCGGGCCGACAGCGTGGATGCGACGGCTGCGGGCGATCGAGCTCACGATCGACGCGCACGAGCTGGCCCTCGCAGAGGCGTGGCTCGGGTTGCGGGAGGAAGTGGGCGATCCGGCCCGGTTCGGCGAGGAATGGCGGACGCTCGCGGAGCGCTGGGACTTCAGCGACGTGAACGACCTGATCGAGCGCCACAACCGCCACTTCCCGGCGGAGTCGAGGCTCCCCATGAACCCCCGCACCGGCGATTTCGTCCTCATCAACGGCCGGCCCTATACGCGGGAGCCACTGGACGGGGCGTGGATTCTGGAACGTTTCCCCGGGGAAGTGCAGACTTAGGCCATGGACTCGCTCGCCGGACACTTCCTGATCGCCTCGCCCCAGATCCTCGACCCGAATTTCCACCGGGCCGTGGTCCTGATCACCGCGCACTCGGACGAGGGGGCGGTCGGCCTGATCCTCAACCGCTGCTCGGAGGCGACGGTCGGCGAAGCGGTGCCGCAGCTGGCTCCGGTCACCGACCTCTCCGACCCGGTGTTCGTCGGCGGGCCGGTGAACCCGGAGGGTGTCGCCGTCCTCGCGGAGTTCGAGGATCCGGACGACGCCGGGATCGTCGTGCTCGACGACGTCGGCTTCGTCGCGCTCGAAGAGGCGCTCGAGGTGCGTGCGCCCGACCTTTCGCGCGCGCGCGTGTTCGCGGGTGTCGCAGGCTGGGGACCGGAGCAGCTCGAGGACGAGCTGGAGCGCGACGACTGGATCATCGAGCCGGCGAGCATCGACGCGATCTTCACGGACGATCCCGACGGGCTCTGGAGCGACGTGCTCCGCCGCAAGGGCGGGCACTACGAGCTCGTCTCCCGGATGCCGCTCGATCCTTCTCTGAACTAGAGGCTCTGCGGATCCACGTCGACGACGGCCGCGAGGCCGGCGCGGCGCATCGCCGGAGCGGCCGCGCTGAGCAGTCGGCTCGCCTGCGCGGCAAGTGCGCGTGGTTGCTCCGTCTTGGCCACGAGCTGGGCGCGGTACTTGCCGCGGAGGCGAAGCAGCGGTGCCGGCCCGAGCACGTCTCCGGTAAGGCCTTCCTTGACCTCGCTCAGCGCCTGTAGCGGCGCATCAGGATCAGGCCCGCTGACGACGATGCGAACGAGATGGCTGAACGGCGGGTAGCCGAGCAGGCGACGCCGGTCGAGCTCGCTGTTCAGAAAGCGCTCGACGTCATGGCGGGCGGCGAGCTCGATCGCGCGCGAGTCGGGCTGGAAGGTCTGGACGAGCACGCGCCCGGGCGCGTCGCGGCCGCTGCGGCCTGCGAGTTGCGTCAGCAACTGGAAGGTCCGTTCCTCCGCTCGGAAGTCCGGCATGCCGAGCCCGGTGTCGGCGTCCACCACAGCGGCGAGCGCGACGCCGGAGAAGTGGTGGCCCTTGGCGACCATCTGCGTGCCGACGAGCACGACACGGTCGGCCTCCGCGAAACGCGTCAGCGCGGCGGCGAGCGCGCCGGGCTTCTCGACCGCGTCGGCGTCGAGCCTGATGCGTTCCAGCTCGGGCAGCTTCGCCTCGAGCTCACGTTCCAGTCGTTGCGTTCCCGCGCCGAGTCGCGCGATCTCCGTGGAGCCGCAGGTGGAGCACGTTTCCGGCTCGGGCTCGGTGTGTCCGCAGTGATGGCAGCGGAGCCGGTGGTCGCCGTGGAGCACGAGCGCGACATCGCAGTTGTCGCAGCGCACCGTCGTCCCGCACGCGCGGCAGTGGAGCGCGGGCGCGACGCCGCGGCGGTTGAGCAGCAGAATCGCCTTGCCGCCGTGCTCCTCGATCGCGCCAAGCTCTGCAAGGAGCGGCGCCGACAACGGGTAGCCGGCCTCCCGGCGCAGGTCGACGACACGCACGGGCGGCAGTGGGCCTGCGAGGCGACCGCCCAGGTTGAGGCGCTCGAGCGTCCCCCAGCTCTCCGGGCGCGGCGTCGCGCTTCCGAAGACCGCGACGGCACCTTCGAGCGCGGCGCGTTTCGCGGCGACCGTGCGTGCGTCGTACCGCGGATCGGACTCCTGCTTGTACGACGCGTCGTGTTCCTCGTCGACGCAGATGATCCCGAGCCGCGGCACCGGTGCGAACACGGCGGAGCGTGCTCCGACGACGATCGGCGCCTCGCCGCTTGCGATGCGTGCGCGCTCGTCGCGACGCTCTGCCTCGCTCAAGGCGGAGTGAAGAACGGCGATGCGCTCACCGAAGCGTGCGCGAAAGCGTCCGAGCGTCTGCGGCGTCAACGCGATCTCGGGCACGAGGACGATGGCGCCGCGGTTGCGTTGTAGTGCGGTCGCGCACGCCTGGAGGTAGACCTCGGTCTTTCCGCTGCCCGTGGCGCCGTAGAGGAGGAAGTTCGCCGATTCGCCCGCGTCGAGCGCAGCGGTGATGCGCTCGAGCGCAGCCTGTTGTGTCGCGCTCAGCTCCGCGGGCTCGGCCTCTCCGGTCAACGCGTCCCGCTCGGCCGGTTGCGGCCGCGTTCCTCGTGCCTTTCGCTGCACCGGTGCGACGAGCGTCAGTGCGCGACCGGGAGTCGAGCCGTAGTAGTCCGCGACCCAGAGCGCGAGCTCGACGAGCGGCCGCGGCAGCTCCTCGACGACACGCTCGACCGGCGACGTGTCGATTCCCTTTGGCGGCTGCACGTCGACCTCGGTCACGACGCCGCGCTGCTTCGAGTTGCCGAAACGCACCTCGACGACGGCACCTGGGCCGACGTCGTCCGGAATCTCGTACGTGAACTCGCGCGCGAGGGCGCGCGCCGTCACGAGCGGATAGACCGAGGCGTAGCGGGTCACCCGGCCACCCTACGGCCGGGGTGTGACGCTAAGCCCCTGCGGCGACGAGGATGAAGTCTGTTGCGAAGCCGAGGAAGAGCCCGAGCATGATGCCCCAGGTGACGAGCGTCTTCGACGCAAGCGCGCGCCCGACGTTCAGGAGCTCCATCACCACGTAGAGGATCGAACCGGCGGCGAGGGCGAAGAAGACGATCGACACCGCCTCGCTGACCCAGACCTGGCCCACGACGGTGCCGAAGAACGTCGGTGCGCCGCCGATCAGGCCGAGGAGGCCGAGGAAGCGCCAGCTGGGCCGCTCCTTGTCTCCGGCGAGCGGTGCGCAGATTCCGAGGCCTTCCGTCGCGTTGTGCAGGCCGAAGCCGATGATCAGCACGATCGCGAGGCTGATCTGGTCGGAAGCGGCGGACTGTCCGATCGCGAGGCCCTCGGAGAAGTTGTGCAGTCCGATGCCGGTGGCGATGAAGATCGCGAGCCATCTGGCCGGGGACATCCCGACGAAGTGGTGCTCGTGCTCGAACTCTGCGGTCGAGGCCGCGCCTGGGCCGAGGAAGGCTCGGCGGCGGCGGCGCTTCATCCAGACGTCGTAGTAGACGAGGGTCATCAGCCCGACGAGGAAGCCCGCGGTGAGGAGGAAGGCGAGCCACACGAAGCGGCCGTCGTGTCCTTCCTTGAGTGCGGTCTCGACCGGCCCGACCGCCTGGCTCAGGACGTCCCAGAACAGGAAGATCAGGACGCCGGTGGCGGTCGCGGCGAGGAACGCCTTCGTCGCCGCGGTGACGTTCTGCATGCGGCCGATCGGGAGGCCGAGGAAGATCGTGAAGCCCGCGATGGCTCCGAGGGCGAGGGTCTGGGCGGTGCTCATGTAAGGGTCACCTTACAGGCTACGATCACGCTGGCATGGCGCAAGGACACTCGGTCGACGAGTACCTCGAGACGATTTACTTCCTCGCCTTTCCGATCGGCGAGTACCGGCCGCTCGGAGGCGGATCGCCGACCCTGGCCTCGCGCGTGGCCGAGATGCTCGGCGTCTCGCGGGCGTCGGCCGGGGAGATGCTGAAGCGGCTCGAGGGCGAGGGGCTGATCGAGCGGGGAGAGCACAAGGAGGCGCTGCTCACGGAGTCGGGGCGAAAGCGCGCCGAGCGGGTCGTCCGCAAGCACAGGATCATCGAGCGGCTGCTCACCGACTTCATGGGCTACACGGCGGCCGAGGCGCACGTCCAGGCCGACCTCCTCGGCGACACGTTCACGGAAGACATGGTCGAGCGGATCGAGGAGCGCCTCGGGTATCCCGATCGCTGTCCGCACGGCTGGCCGGTCGACCCGGACTTCGAGCAGGCGGAGAACCGTGAGCTGGCGCCGCTGTCGGACCTGGCCGCCGGCGACCGGGCGACGATCGTCCGGCTGGCGGAGCACGACGGGGAGCTCCTGCACTGGTTCTACGACGAGGGCCTCGTCCCGGGCAGCGAGATCGAAGTCCGGGAAGCCCAGCCCGCCGCGGGCCAGGTCACGGTGAAGCTGAACGGCCAGGAGCGCGCGATCGGCGAGAAAGCCGCAGCGGGCCTCTTCGTCCGCCCCGCGTAGCAACAGCCTCCGAAGCGGACGGGGCCCGAAACGGCGCGTTCCAGGGACAGTCCCTGGCACATGCCGTTCGCGGACACGTCACGTGCCTGGCACCGGACTGGGCCGACGGAGCCACGTGCCAGGGACAGTCCCTCGCTAACGGCCTGACGGCTCCGAGCCGATACGAGGGGCATGAGCGCCGTGCCGACGACGGCTGCCCAAAATGCGGCCAGGTCTCTCACCCTCTGCGCGCACGCTCGCGCGGCCGCTTCGCGCTGCCGCTCCTCTTCGTCGTCGCTGCGAGCTACCACGCCTGGCAGTCCACGGGCCACGCTGACGCCGATGTCTTCGACGACGAGCTCCTCTACGGGAAGCTGTCGCAGTCGATCGCGGCCGGACACGGGCTCTCGATCCGCGGCGAGCCGTTCTTCTTCCCCGCCCCGCTCGCGTCGCTCGTCCAGTCGCCCGCCTGGCTGCTCAGCTCGATGACCGACGCGTACACCGCCGCCAAGATTCTGAACGCGATCGTCATGTCGGCGGCCGTCTTCCCCGCCTACTGGATCGCCCGCCGCATCGTTCGGCCCTCCTTCGCGTTCCTCACCGCGGCTGCGACGGTTGCGACGCCGGCGATGGTCTACCACTCGTTCCTCATGTCGGAGGCGCTCGCGTACCCGGTGTTCCTCGTCGCCGTCGCCGTCCTCGTCAAGCGCGCTCGCCGAGCCTTCGCGCCGGATGGCGTTCGCCGTTCCGCGCGTCTGCCTCGTCGCCGTCGCGACCCGCGTGCAGTTCCTGATCCTCCCGGTCGTGTACCTCGCGGCGATCGCGATCTGCGGCCGCGGCGCCTATCGCCGGCATGCGCTGCCGGCGGCGCTCGCCTCGGCGCTCGTCGCCGCGCTACTCCTGATCCCCGGCGCCCTCGGCACCTACGGCGGCGCCACTCACCTGCGCCCGGCGATCGGCCCCCTGGCTCATTGGCTGCTGATCAACGCAACGCTCTTCCCGTACGCACTCGGGCTCGCCGTCGTCCCCGGCGCGCTCCTCGGCGTCGGCTACATGCTCGCGCAGCCGCGCACGAAATTCGAGCGTGCCACGGCGGCGATGGCGATCGGCTGCACGGTCCTCTTCATCGGCCAGGCCGCAATGGTCTCGACCGCGGAGGCGAACCGCCCGCTCGAGCGCTACCTCTTCTATTGCACGCCCCTCGTCTTCCTCGCCTTCTTCGCCTACGTGGAGCGAGGAGCGCCGCGCCGGTTCATGTACGTCGCGCTCGGGCTCGCGGGCGCACTCGCCCTCTCCCGCTTCTCACTCCCGGGCCTGACCGGCACGACGGCGTACTTCTTCGACGGAATCACGCTCACCGGCTTCTCGCGCGTCGCCTACCTGATCCGGAGCCTCACGAACGCCGCGCTCCTGTACGAGCTCGTCCCGACTGGCGCTCGCTCTCCTCGCGCTGGGTGCTCCCGCTTCGGCGCAAAGGCGTCGCCGAGCTCTTCGCAGCTCTGGCGATCGGCCTCTCGCTCGCGACCGGCATCGGCGTCTACGCAACGGACAGCCTCGCGACGAGCTGGGCGGCGCGCACCTACGGCTCGTCGCCGATGAACTGGCTCGATGAGTCGAAGCTCGGCCCCGCCCGCCACCTCGCACTGCCGCGCTCGAACATCTTCGCGCGCGCCAGCCTCGAGAGCTGGAACCGGGACATCACCGGCGTCGTCGTCCTCGCCACCGCCGCGCCGGACCGCCTGCCGGAAGCCGTCGCGCGCATCCGCACCGACGGCACGCTCGACATCGACGGACACACAGCCCAGGCCCAGACGCTCGTCGTGAACATCGCCGGCTCGGCGATCGACCTCGAGGGCAAGATCGTCGCCCGGCCACGCACCGACCTCGTCGCCTACCGGATCCCCACCGGCGCACACGTCCGCTCACTGACCTGGGGCCTCGCCCCCGACCGCTGGGTCGGGACCGAGATGCGGTTCCGCGCCTGGCCCGGAGCTGCGGCGCACCCCGGCCGCTACGAGCTGACGCTGGCCCTTCCGAAGGACAAGCTGCCGCGCAAGGTCGAGCTCACACTCGCCGGCAAGTCGATCCGCAAGTTCTCCTTCGTCCCCGGCCAGGTGATGCACCTGACCGTCCCCGCCAGCGGCTCACCGACCGAAGCCCTCGGGCTCTACATCGACGTGCCGGAGACACCGCTCGACGGACGGGTGCTCGGGCTCAAGGTTCGGGATCTGCGTTACGTGACGGGCAAGCGCACGTTCGACGCGCTACACCGACGCCGCTGAACCGACGCGAGCCGCCTCGCGCAGGGCGTCGGCCTTGTCGACGCGCTCCCACGTGAAGTCCCGGTCCTCGCGGCCGAAGTGGCCGTACGCCGCCGTCTTGGCGTAGATCGGACGGCGCAGATCGAGATCCTGGAGGATCGCGCCCGGACGGAGGTCGAAGTGCTCGCGGACGAGCTGCTCGATCATGTCGACCGGAATGCGCTCCGTGTTGAACGTCTGCACGGCGATCGAAACCGGATGCGCCACGCCGATCGCGTACGCGACGTTCACTTCGCAACGATCCGCCAGTCCCGCCGCGACGATGTTCTTCGCGACGTAGCGAGCCGCATACGCCGCCGAGCGATCGACCTTCGTCGGGTCCTTGCCCGAAAACGCGCCGCCTCCGTGCCGTGCGGCGCCGCCGTAGGTGTCGACGATGATCTTGCGCCCTGTCAGGCCCGTATCGCCCATCGGCCCGCCGATGACGAACTTGCCGGTCGGATTGACGAACACGAAGTCCCGGTCGTCCATCAACCGCTTCTCGTCGTAGAGGCCGCTCGGGAGGATCGGACGCAGGACGCGCTCGACGATGTCCGGCTTGATCAGCTCCTCCGAGGAGATGCCGTCCGAGTGCTGCGTGGACACGAGCACGCGCTCGATCTCGACCGGTCGCTGGCGGCCGTCGTCGTCGAGCTCGTACCTCACCGTCACTTGCGCCTTGCCGTCCGGCCGCAGGTAGGGGAGCTCGCCCGCCTTGCGCACTTCGGCGAGCCGCTTGCAGATCTTGTGCGCGAGCATGATCGGCAGCGGCATCAGCTCTTTCGTCTCGTTCGACGCGTAGCCGAACATCATTCCCTGGTCGCCGGCACCGATCTGGTCGAGTGGATCCTGGTCTGAGGGGTCGTGCTGCATCTCGTACGAGGAGTCGACGCCCTGTGCGATGTCGGGCGACTGCTCGTCGAGCGCAACGACGACACCGCAGGTGGTCGCGTCGAAGCCCCACTCGGAATGCGTGTAGCCGATCTCGGAGATCCGCTCGCGCACGAGCTTGGGAATGTCGACGTAGATTTCCGTCGAGATCTCGCCCGCGACGACCACGAGCCCGGTCGTGATCAACGTCTCGCAGGCGACGCGGCCCTCCGGATCCTCGGACAGAACGGCATCGAGGACGGAATCCGAGATCTGGTCGGCGACCTTGTCCGGGATGCCCCTCGGTGACGGATTCCGAGGTGAACAGAAACTCGCGGGCTGCCATGGGGCCACAGGCTACACAGAACGCCTGACTACTTGATGCTTAAGAAGAACGAGACCTGGAGCTCGTGCGAGCGGCTCACGGCGTACTCGACCGCGGAGCGCAGCGGCTTCAGGTTCCGCGCGATGCCGGCCGGAATCCTGCCGTTGCCCAACCGCTGGATGACCGGGATCGTGCTGTGGATGTCGACGTACAGGACCACCTGAGGCTTGGTCGGAAGACCGGAGCTCTTGGCGGCGCTCTGGTACTCGGGGCTCTCCGCCAGGCTCTTGCCGCCGGCCTTTGCGAATGCGATTCCCGACGGCAGGTCGCTCACGACGAGCCTGCCGTTCACGTTCGCGTAGTGCAGGCCCTGGCCCTGGGAAAAGCCCTTGACGAGCCGGCCGAACACCGCTGCCCCGTCGACGCCGTGTCCAGGCGCCGCAATGAACGTGACCACCGGGAGGTGACCACCGGCCGGGCGGACGTAGAGCGCGTTCTCGCCCTGCAGAATCGTGTCGAACCGCCCGAGCGCGGTTCCGAGCCCCTTGAAGCCGGACTGCTGCAGGACCGGGTTGGCGCCGAGCCCGGAGAGCATCCCCCTGGCGCCGTGGAATGCGAGATAGAGCAACGCATCCTTCGGCACGAGCTTCTGCAGGCTGCCGTCGGATCCGTGCGCCGTCACGCCCTGCTTGCCGGGTGTGCCATGAACCGTCGTGTCCCACGCGATCCCGTCGGACTTCGCGCGCACGCTCATCAGCAGCCAGTCGAGCGTCCCGAGCTTCTTGAAGTAGGACGCGGAATCCGGACCGAGGACGTTTCGCGCCGCCGCCATCACACGGGGTCCATTGACGTAGGCGCGCAAGATGCCGTTTCCCGCCCTGCCCATCGCCGACGAGAACGTCTTGTCCGCGGAGAGCGTGTGCTTCGCCGAGTCACTCGCCTGCTCGAACGCGTCGATCGTGGCCTTCCTGTCGGAGACGACCGTCCAGCCGTGGAACTGGTGGTAGAGGAGCTTGCTCGACGGGTCGATCGTGTTGCCCTTCTTCACGAGCCGCTCGAACGCACCCTGGTCCTTCGGCTGCAGCAGCCCCACTGTCTCGTTCGGGTGCGCGAGGTCGAGCATGACCACGTCCATTTCCGGACCGAGCGCAGGCTTCACGTCGCGCTCCCAGTCGAGGCCCTTCTTCTGCAACTGCGCGTTGATCGAGTCCATTGCCTTCTGCCTGTCGGGGAACTTGCTCGCCAATGCGTCGACCTGCTGCCATTGCGACGAGCCAAGGTCGGAGTCGATCGTCACGAACAGCGGAACCGAGGCGGGAACGAGATCGGCCGCGCCGGAGCTCGGGTTCGTCGTACCGCCGCAGCCGGCGAGTGCGAGCGCGACGACGGCGAACAGTCCGGCGAGCTTTAGCGGAGTGTGAGCCTGGCCTCGACGCTGCTCGTGGAGCCGGAGCGGGCGCCGAAGGCGACGAGCGTCTGGAACTTGTCGAGCTTTGGGGTTGTCGCCGGCTTTGCCTGTCCGTTCCCGGTCAGCGAGGCGAGGGCCTGCAGGATCGGTGCGAGCCGTTGGATGTCTGCGTACGCCAGCCATGTGACCTTGGCGGGCACATCGGCTGCGGCGAGCGCATCCTTGAAGGCCTGATCGTTGGTGATCGACCCACCGCCGACGCTGGTGCCGGGAGCTGCGTTGGTGAGGAGAACGACCTTCCCATGCCGTTCGACATGCAGCGGAAGCATGTTCCCGGCCTTCGCGGCGACTCCGCGAAGCACCGTTGCCGCCGCCGCAGGATCACTCGGATGAACTTCGAGGGCGACGACCGGGATGAGGGTGCCCGGCAGGAGGTAGAGCACGCCTTCGCCGCCAACGGAGCGCAGGCTGGTGACGAACGGGGGCAGCGACGTCCGGAGCAACGGCTCGCTCTGGACGCGCGCGAGCAGCTGATTCACATCCTTGAACGAGACCGCGAGAATCGCGCCCGAGGGAACGTCGCGGAGGAGGGCCGGCCGGTAGGCCGCCGGCGACGTTCCTCCGGCGGCGCGAGCGTTGATCTGCAGCGCAGTCTTGTCCGCCTTGATGCTCGCTGCGACCCAGCGCGGCGAGCCCGCGACCCGCACAAGCGATTGCAACTTCGCCGGGAGTTGTTGCGCACCGGAGGCCGACGCATACACGGTTGCGAATCCGGCGTCGCCGACCTGCGACATGGCGCTCTTGAAGTTCGCGCTGTCGGCAAGCGAGGTCCCCGAGTCGGCGTTGCGCACGGACTGGAACGCCTCCACCGAATCCGCGACGACCGACCAGCCGCCGATCTGCTGGACGGTGTAGTGCTCGCTTCCCTGGTCGAACTTCTTCGCGAGCGCGCTCAGCTTGGCTTGGTCCGTGGGCTGGACCAGCGCAATCGCCTCGGGCTTGCCGTTGTCGATGCCGAGCACCGCGAGGTTCAAGCGGTCGCCGAGCGCCGGCTGGACGTCGTTCTTGTAGTCGAGCTTGCTCGGCAGGGGCCCGAAGACGTCGGTGAGAACCTGCCACTGCTCCGATTGAAGATTTGCGTCGGCGCTGACGTAAGCAAGAGCGCTCGCCGGAACGAGACTCGCCGCATCTGTGCTCGACGATGTCTGGGTTGCGGCGCTGCTAGTACCGCAGGCCGAAGCGATGAGCAGAAGGCCGAGTGCGAGCGCTGCGGCTGCGGAGCGCATCGCTCCCCATCGTAGCTTTCATTCCGCGGTCGGCTGGCGACCCATCAGACTCGCGAGAAGCGCGTCGAGACTCTCGCCGCCGAGGACGCGGCAGACGCCTTCGGTGATCGGAAGCTCCACGCCGACCCTATGTGAGAGATCTCTGAGAACGGGCGCAGTCGTGAGGCCTTCGACGACCTGCCCGATCTGGGCTGCGGCCTCGTCTGCGGTGGCGCCGCGGGCGATCAGCTCGCCCGCCTTGCGGTTTCGCCCATAGCCGGAATAACAGGTCACGGTGAGATCGCCGAGGCCGGCGAGACCCGAGAACGTCTCCGCCTGTGCCCCGCAGGCCTCGCCGAGCCGCGACATCTCCACGAGACCGCGCGTGATCAGACTGGCCTTCGCGTTGTCGCCGAGCCCGAGCCCGTCCACGCCGCCGGCCGCCAGGGCGATCACGTTCTTCGCCGCCGCGCACAGCTCGACACCGACGAGGTCGTCGTTGACATAGACGCGGAAGACCAGCGAGTTGATCGCCTCCTGCAAAAGCTCCGCGAGCTCTCTGTCCTCGCTCGCGATCACCGTCGCGGTCGGGAGGCCGTCGGCGATCTCCTCCGCCATGTTCGGGCCCGAGAGCACCGCGACCGAGCGACCCTCGACGCGCGTCGAGAGACGGGTGCCGGTGGCGGGGTCGAGTCCCTTCGTGAGGATCAGCACCGGTGCCTTCCCGGGCAGGGCGGCGGCGACGGCCGCGAACGCGACGCTCGGCACGGCGAGCACGATCACCTCCGCTTCCGCGAGGGGCGCCTCGTCGATGGTCGCGGCCCGCACGCCCCGGAGGTCGGCGTTCGTCAGGTACTTCGGGTTGCGGCCGGTCTCGTTGACGACACGCACTCGCTCCGGATCACGGCACGCGAGCGTCACGTCGTGGCCGCGGTCCCGCAGCAGACAGGAGAAGCCTGTTCCCCACGAGCCTCCACCCACGACTACGATCTTCACGCGCGTCATCCTGACGCCTCTGATCGTGGAACGCAGGATCCAGGACGCACTCAGGCATCACGCCCCACGGGGTCGTGACACGGAGCAGATCGGCCCGTTTCTCGCGACGTTCTCGCGGGATACGACCAACCCCTACCTCAACTATGCGATTCCGGACGACGGCGGCACCGCCACGCCGGACGACGTCCTGGCCCTCGTCGACGCCTACCGGGCACGCGGGCGCAAGCCGCGACTCGAGTACATCCCTTCCGTTGCCCCGACGGTGGAGGCAGCGTTACTCGAAGCCGGCTTCGAGATCGAAGGACGGCTCCCGCTCATGACCTGCGCGACCCCTCGCTTCGAGGTACCGGTCGGCATCGAACTGGTGTCACCCTCGACCGAGGATGACTTCCGCGGCGTTGCAGCGGCGCAGTCGGAGGCCTACGGCGAGAGCGATCCTCTGCTCGACAGCGCTGTCGCAGGGCTGCGGCGGACTGCGGACAGCGGCGGTGTCGTCGTTCTCGCGCGAAGCGCGGAGACCGGCGAGGCAGCGGGTGGCGGACTGTGCGTCGCGCCGCACGACGGAGTCAGCGAGCTCGCCGCCATCGGCGTGCGCGAGAAGTACAGGCGCCGGGGAATCGCCGCGGCGATGGCGGGCTGGCTCACGCGAGCGGCGCTCGACAAAGGCATGACGCTCGTCTTTCTGATGGCCGGCGGCCCGGACGAGGCGAGGATCTACCGGCGCGCCGGTTTCGTCGACTGCGGTGAGGTGCTGCACATCTCGCTCAGCGAGGAACGAAGTCGATCGTGACGGGCACGCCCTCGAGCTCGAACCGCTCGCGGAGCTGGTTCTCGACCCAATAGCCGTAGTCGCGTGTCACGAGTGTCGGATCGTTCACCGAGAACCTGAAGCGCGGTGGGCGCGCCGACACCTGGGCGCCGTACATCAGGTTCAGCCGCTTGTCCTTGCGTGACGGCGGCTGCCGTGCTTCGCGCAGCTCCGCGAGGAAGCGGTTCAGCTCGGACGTCGAGACCCGCGCGACGTGCTTGTCGTAGAGCTTCTCGATTCCGTCGAGCAGGCGTTCGATTCCTCGGCCCGTCTTCGACGACACGGCGACGTGCGGCGGGCGCTGGCGCAGGCGGCGCTCGAGCTCGGGCCGGATGTCCTCGATCCCGATCGTCGTCTCGTCCCACTTCGAGAGGACGACCATCGTCGAGTCCTGAGCCTTCCGCGCGATGTCTGCGATCGCGAGGTCGTGGTCGACCAGGCCCTCCGAGGTGTCGATGAGGATGAGCGCGACATCGGCGCGCTCCGCGGCTTCGCGCGCGCGCAGCTCCGAGTAGTACTCGATGCCCTGGCGATGTCGCCGCTTCCGTCTGATGCCGGCCGTGTCGACGAGGACGAAGGTTCGATCGCCGCGCTCGAAGATCGTGTCGATCGAATCGCGTGTCGTACCGGGAGTCGCGGAGACGATGACGCGCTCGCGGCCGAGGATCGCGTTCAGAAGCGACGACTTCCCGACGTTCGGCCGGCCGAGGATCGCGACGCGGATCGCTTCCTCCGGAATCTCGGCTCGGCCCGTTCCCGGCAGCCGGTCGACGACCAGATCGAGCAAGTCGCCGGTGCTGTGCCCGTGCAGAGCCGAGATCGGAATCGGATCGCCGAGCCCGAGCCGGTGCAGGTCGAGGGCCAGGCTCTCCTGACTCGGGTCGTCGATCTTGTTGGCGATCAGGAGCACCGGCTTGCGCGCGCGACGAAGGATGTCGGCGACCTCTTCGTCCCCGGGGCTCACGCCTGCCTTGGCGTCGACGACGAAGAGCACGAGATCGGCCTGCGAGACCGCCTCCTTCGCCTGCACGGCGATCGACTGCGTCATCGGCGACTGGTCGGCGATGTCGACGCCGCCCGTGTCGATCAGCAGGAAGCGCTTACCGTTCCAGTCGGCGACGAGCTCCTTGCGGTCGCGGGTCACGCCCGACGTCTCGTGGACCACCGCAGCACGCGAGCCGGTGAGCCGGTTCACGAGCGTCGACTTGCCGACGTTCGGGAAGCCGACGATCGCCACGGTCCCGATCAGCGGGGCCTCCACTGTCTCGCTCATCTCGGTGGGATCGCCACGCGCGGCCGTCCCTGCTCGTGCGTGAGCACGAGGAACTCCCAGAGGCGGCGGAGCTCGTGCTGGATGTCCAGCGCAGCTGCGCGGTAGCCCTTCGAGTTCTTCGGATGGCCGGTGACGTCGAACGGCTCGCCGAAGGCGACCGAGATCGGGTGGAAGTTCCCCGGTTTCCAGAACTGGCTCCCGTGGATGGCGCCGCAGACGACGGGTGCTCCTTCCTGCACCGCGATCATGGCGGCGCCGGGAAGCACCGGCCCGGGCTCCAGCTCTTGCCGCGTGCCTTCCGGGAACATGCCGAGCGCGTCGCCGCGCTGGACGATTTCGCGCATGAGCCGAACCGCCTCGCGGTCGGATTCCCCGCGGCGGACGGAGATCGTCCCGAAGGCGCGGATGAGCTGCCCGATGAACGGCGTGTCGTGCGCTTCCTGCTTCGCGACGTAGTAGAGCGTGCGCGGCACCTGCGATCCGATCGCCCAGGGGTCGGCCCAGGAGAAGTGGTTGAAGCAGAGCACGACCGGGCCGTTCAGCGGAATTCGATCGCGGCCGTACACGCGGAACGGTGCGGCGATGCGCGTCAGGCCGCCGAAGAACGGTCGTCCGAACAGCTGGACGAACTGCGTACGGTTCATGGCCTCGAAGCGGCCAGGCGCTGCTGCACGAGCTCTTCGATGCGACTGACGACGTCGTCGACCTGGAGGTCGGTCGTGTCGATCTGGTCCGCGTCGTCGGCCGGTCTCATCCGTGCGGCGTCGCTCTGGTCGCGCAGCCGCAGATCGGTCGCGAGCGCGTCGCCGCCGATGTCCGGACGCTCGACCTGCCGGCGCCGTGCGCGCACCGTCGGATCAGCGTTGAGGTAGATCTTCACCTCGGCGTCGGGAGCGACGACCGTGCCGATGTCTCGTCCCTCGATCACGACGTCTCCCTGGTGGCCGAGCTCGCGTTGCCGCTCGCGCATCACCTCACGCACGGCCGGGTGGCGCGCGACTGCGGGGACGTTGCGGTCGATGTCCGACCTGCGGATCGAGGACGTCACGTCCGTGCCGGCGATCCAGACCCTGCCGCCTTCGTCGAAGGTCACCGGGTTCGAGCGCGCGAGGTCGCCGAGCGGCTCGCCGTCACCGAGCGGCAGGCTGCGCCGCATCGCGAGCCAGGTGAGCGCGCGGTACATCGCCCCGGTGTCGAGGTAGCGGAAGCCCAGCCGCTCGGCGAGGCGCCGTGCGACCGTGCTCTTGCCTGCCCCTGCGGGGCCGTCTATGGCGACGATCATCGTCTGGAGACTGAATCGAGGAGGTCGAAAAACCCGGGGAAGCTTATAGCGACCGCGTCGGCTCCCTCGACGTCCGTGCCCTCACGGGAGACGAGGCCCGCAACGGCGGCCAGGATCGCGATGCGATGGTCTCCATTGGACGGCATGCGGCCGCCGACGGGACGCGTGGGGACGCCTCTCACCTCGAAGCCATCGTCGCGCGCCTGGATTCGAACGCCAAGTGCCCGGAGCCCAGTTGTCACGGTTTCGATGCGGTCCGTTTCCTTCAGGCGGAGCTCTTCCGCTCCGGTCAGGTGACTGACGCCACGGGCGCTGCCGGCGGCAAGCGCGAAGAGCGGCAGCTCGTCGACGAGGCGCGGCACCTCGCCGGGCCCGACATCCGTTGCGGTCAGCTCGGCGGAGCGGACGTCGATGTCGCCGATCATCTCGCCGCCGGCCTTGCTGCGGTTGAAGATGCTGATGCGCGCGCCCATGCGCTCGAGGACGTCGAGGAGCCCGGTTCTGCGTGGATTGAGCCCGACGCCGTGAATCGTCAGCTCGGACCCGGCGAGAAGCGTCGCCGCCACGATGAACGGCGCTGCGGAGGAGAAGTCGCCGGGGACGATCACCTCCGGAAGGCGCAGCGCGCGGGCGGGCTCGACCGAGACCGAGCCGGGCCTGCGGCGGACATTCGCTCCCGGCCGCCTCGAGCATGAGCTCGGTGTGGTCGCGCGTCGGCATCGGCTCGATGACCGTCGTCTGGCGCTTCGCGTTCAGTCCTGCGAGGAGGACGGCCGATTTCACCTGGGCGCTCGCGACGGGCAACGCGTATTCGATCCCCTTCAACTTGGCACTGCCGTGGATGACGACGGGCGGCAACCCGTTCGTCGTCTCGATCTTCGCGCCCATCCGCTTGAGCGGCTCGGCGATGCGATCCATGGGCCGCGTTCGCAGCGACTCGTCGCCGGTCACCTCGAAGCGGCCCGCCTGGCCGGCGAG
Organism: uncultured Actinomycetes bacterium; assembly: GCA_963833255.1. Classification (GTDB taxonomy): domain Bacteria; phylum Actinomycetota; class Thermoleophilia; order Gaiellales; family Gaiellaceae; genus 3-1-20CM-4-69-9. The sequence goes on along the minus strand of CAWHXK010000043.1, from coordinate 36,123 downwards.
GATCCCGGTCAGGAGCCGCATCAGCGTGCCGGCGTTCCCGGCGTCGATCGGCTCGTCGGGAGCCCGAAGTCCGCGCACGCCAACGCCGTGGACGACGAGCTCGTCGTCGGCGACGTCGTCGACCTGAACCCCGAGCGCCCGCACGGCGTCAACGGTCGACTTCGTGTCGGCAGAGCGCCCGAAGCCGCGAACGTGCGTCTCGCCCTCGGCGAGCGCACCGATGAGCACCGCGCGATGCGAGATCGACTTGTCGCCGGGCACGGCGAGGTGCCCGACGAACGACCCGGCCGGCTCCACGCGCGTCACGTCTGCGTCACACCCAAGTCGTGGTGTCCGACACCAGTCTGGGGACCGAGCTTCGTGCCCAGATGCAGGGGCGATGCCAGGTGCGGCACGTTTCCGTCACACCCACGACACCATGTCCGACACCGGGACACGTCACTCGAGGACAGGCGAGACAACGACGTGGTACCCCTGCGCTTCGAGGATCTTCGCCGCTCGCTCCGCCTCGTCCGCGCCGCCGACCAGCAGCGTCAGCGTGCCGCCTCGCTCGCGCGACAGGTGTTGCAGCTCGAAGTCCTCGATGTTGATGCGCTCCGCGCCGAGCGCTTGCGTGATCCCGGCGAGGACTCCCGGCCGGTCGGGCACGTGCACGCGCAGCCGCTGCAGCATTCCCGGCTGCTCGTACGCGTCGGAAAGCATGCGCCGCCGGTTGTCGGACGCCTCGCCGATCCAGCGCGCGAGGAAGCCCGCGTCACCGGACGCGAGCGCCTGCTCGACCTGCTCGATGCGCCGGCGGTGCTCGGCGAGCGCCGCGGACAGAGCCTCCGCGTTGTCGAGGAAGATGTCGACCCAGATGCGCGGGTTCGCACCGGCGACCCGCGTCATGTCCCGCAGCGATCCTCCCGCCGCGGCGAGTGGCTCGTGACCGTCGATCCGCGACGCGCCCGCCTGATTCAGAAGCACGTTCGCGAGTGCGTGCGGCAGGTGGCTCGTCAGCGCGACGAGCCGGTCATGCGCCTGCGGATCGACCGCGACAGGCACGGCGCCGAGAGAGGCGACGAAGCCGTGCAGCGTCCGGTAGCGCTCGGGATCCGTCGTCGTGTCCGGTGTGAGGAACCACGTCGCCCCGCGAAAGAGACCGGCCGTGGCATGCGCAGGGCCGTGCGTCTCCGAGCCGCAGACGGGATGACCGCCGATGAAGCGGCCGTCACTGACCGCGCGCGTGACCGGCGTCTTCGTCGAGCCGACATCCGTCACCGTCGTCCCGTCACCTGTCGCGTCGAGCACCGCCGCAACTTGCCCCGGCAAAGCTGCGACCGGCGCGGCGACGATCACGAGCTCCGCGCCGGACACCGCGTCGCCGAGCGACTCGGCAGCATCGAGAGCGCCACGCTCACCCGCGACGCCGAGCGCCTCGGCATCGATGTCCCAGCCGCGCACGCTCGCGAACGCCCGCCTCGCGCGCGGCAAGCCCGACCGATGCGCCGATCAGCCCCGTGCCGACGATGGCCAAACGTTCAACCGCCATCGTCAGCCGATCGTGCGGCCCATCAACTGGGCCAGCGTGCGGATCTCGTCTGCGAAGTCCGGAAAGTCGGCGACGGGAATCTGCTGCGGGCCGTCGCAGAGCGCTTCCTCGGGCCGCGGGTGCACCTCGACGATGATCCCGTCCGCGCCCGCCGCCACCGCGGCACGCGCAAGCGGCAAGACGAGCTCACGCCGGCCCGCGGCGTGCGACGGATCGACGATCACCGGCAGATGCGTCTCCTGCTTCAGGACGGGAATGGCGCTGATGTCGAGCGTGTACCGCGTCGCGCGCTCGAACGTCGTGATCCCCCGCTCGCACAGGATCACCTCGGAATTCCCTTCCTTGACGATGTACTCGGCCGCCATCAGCAGCTCCTCGATCGACGCCGCCGGGCCGCGCTTCAACAAGACCGGCTTGTCCGCCCGGCCGACCTCGGAGAGCAGGTTGAAGTTCTGCATGTTGCGCGCGCCGATCTGGATCACGTCCGCGTGCTCGAGCACAGCCTCGACGTCGCGGGGATCCATGAGCTCGGTCACGATCGGCAGCCCGGTTTCCTCACGCGCCTCGACGAGGATCGTCAACGCCTCCTCGCCGAGCCCGCTGAACGTGTACGGCGACGTCCGCGGCTTGAACGCCCCGCCGCGCAACATCGTCCCGCCGGCCTGCGCGACCGCACGGGCCGTCTCGAGCGTCTGCTCCCGGTACTCGACCGTGCACGGGCCTGCGATCAGCCCGAACGCGTCGTCGCCGATCCGCCTGCCGCGCACCTCGATCACCGTCGGATCCGGCGACAGCTCCCGTGAGACGAGCTTGTACGGCTTCAGGATCGGCATGACCTGCTCGACCCCCGGATAGCCCTCGAGCGGCAGGGCAGCCAGCTCGTCCCGCTCGCCGATCGCGGCGATCACGGTCGCCTCACGCCCGGGCGTGACGTGCGCGTGGGCCCCCGCCTCGTCGAGCCGGGCCACGACGTGCTCGACCTCCTCGGGAGTCGCATTCGCGCTCATCACGATCAGAAGCTCTGGAGATCCCGTCACGGCCATGGAACTCAGGATACTTTTGTGCGTCCAATGCGGATCTTCAGCGGCATCCAGCCCACCGGCGACAAGCACCTCGGCAACTACATCGGGGCGATCAGGCAATGGGTCGACTCCCAGGACGAAGGCGAGACCTTCATCTGCATCGTCGACCTCCACTCGATCACGGTGGCGTACGACCCCGAGGATCTCCGGGAGTCGACGCTCTCCCTCGCCGCCCTCCTCCTTGGCTCGGGGATCGACCCCGAGCGCTGCACGCTCTTCGTCCAGAGCCACAACCCGGATCATCCGGAGGGCGCCTGGCTGCTGGCGAGCGCGACGAGCTACGGCGAGCTGCGCCGCATGACGCAGTTCAAGGACAAGTCCGAGCAGCAGGACTTCATCTCCGTGGGCCTCTTCACCTATCCCGTGCTGCAGGCCGCGGACATCCTGCTCTACAACATCGACGTGGTGCCGGTCGGCGAGGACCAGCGCCAGCACGTCGAGCTCACGCGTGACGTCGCCGAACGCTTCAACTCCCGCTACGGCGAGACGCTCGTCGTGCCGAAGGTCGTCGTCCCGAAGCTCGGCGCGAAGATCATGGACCTCCAGGAGCCGACGAAGAAGATGTCCACCACGGGCGGCACCGCGCAGGGAACGGTGCTAATGCTCGACGAGCCCGACGTGGTGCGGAAGAAGATCAAGAGCGCCGTGACGGACTCGGGCCGCGACGTGCGCCGCGGCGAGGGCAAGGAGGGGATCGAGAACCTGATCACGATCATGTCCGTGGCGACCGGCGAGCCGGTCGACGCGATCGAATCCCGCTATGACGGCGCGGGTTACGGCGACTTCAAGTCGGACGTCGCCGAAGCTGTCGTTGAGATGAACGCCCCGATTCAGGCGCGCTATCGCGAGTTGCGAGACGACCCGGCCGAGCTTTACCGCCTCCTGGCCGTGGGAGCCGAGAAGGCCCACGCCGTCTCGGCCCCCACGCTTGCACTCATGTACGAGCGCATGGGCTTCGCCAAGTCGTAACCGTTTCGTCGACGCCTCGCCTCTCACACCGGGCCCGGATTTTGTAGGTTCGCCTGGTCACGATCGAGGGGAGGGTTCGCATGAAGCGGAGACGCCTGGGAACGCTCGGGTTGTTTCTCATTGCAGGCTTGGTGGCGACGGGACTCGCCGCCGCGAAGGTGCAGTCGAACGGAAGCGGTGCACGACAGCTTCTCGCTGCATCGGGATGTCAGCTCAACTCTGCACAGGGCAACATCCACCACGTCATCTACGTCCAGTTCGATAACACGCATTTCAAACGCGACAATCAGAACGTCGCGTCCGATCTGGAACAGATGCCGCACCTGCTCAACTTCATCCGCGGCAACGGGACGCTGATGACGAACGACCACACGGTGCTGATCTCCCACACGGCGACAGGCATCTTGTCGTCGCTGACGGGCGTCTACCCGGATCGCATGGGCCAGCCCGTGTCGAACAGCTTCCGGTACTTCACGCCGTCGGGCGCAACGCGGACCGGTGTCGCGTTCGCCTACTGGACGGCACCGTTGTTCGATCCGGCAGGGCCGCCGTTCCCGCCGGCGGGTCAGACGGACTTGACGCCGGAGATGATCAACGAGAACGGCAAAATCGCTCCGGCACCGTGGGTTCCGTATACCCGGGCCGGCTGTGACGTCGGCCAGGTCGCGACGGCCAACACGGTCCTCGAGAACACTGGCATCGACGTCGCGACGGTGTTCGGCGCAGGCTCGCCTGAGGCCATTCAGGCGGCCGGCGACAGCCCCGGCGTCGCTGGAACGCAGACGTTCGCCGACTACGTCGGTATCGGCGTGCACTGCGCCCAGAGCTCGGACATCTGCGCAGCCAGTCCTCGCCCGCGACCCGACCTGCTCGCGGACGAGCCCGGTGGCTACAACGGCTACCAGGGTCTGTTCGGCGCCAAGTACGTCAATCCGGTGATCAAGACGAACGGTCCGATGACCGACCTCGACGGCAACGTCATCAAGGACGCGAACGGACACATCGGCTTCCCCGGCTTCGACGGCATGGAGGCGACCGTTTCGCTCTCCTGGACCGCGCAGATGCAGGAGGCCGGCATTCCCGTCACGTACTCGTACATTTCCGACGCGCATGACGGTCACGGAAACGCTGGAAACATCCACTTCGCGTACGGGCCCGGCGAGGCCGGCTACGTCCAGCAGCTCAAGGACTACGACAACGCGTTCGCGAAGTTCTTCGACCGGCTCGCCGCCGACGGGATCAACAAGAGCAACACGCTCTTCGTGTTCACGGTCGACGAGGGAGACCACTTCGTCGGCGACCAGCCGACACCGGCGGGATGCGACGGCGTCAACGTCGCGTGCAACTACAACCGCGTCGGTGAGATCAACGGCGACCTGAGGCGGATGGTCAGGACCCAGTTCGGTGACACGACGAACTTCACGGTGCACTCGGACGACGCGCCGAACGTCTACATCACCGGCAATCCCAGCCAGACCGATCCCACGACTCGCACGCTCGAGCGTGAGATGGGTCAGCTCAGCTGGCTGAACCCGTACACGAACACGGTCCAGAACAACATCATGGTCGCGCTCGCGGACAAGACGGAGATGAAGACGCTTCACATGGTGACGTCGGATCCGTTCCGGACTCCGACATTCACTCCGTTCGCCGATCCCGACTGGTTCTTCTTCGCGACCGGTGGGGCGAATTGCGCCACGCCTGCGGAGTGCGCGTTCATCCCGCCGCGGTCGAGCCAGAGCTTCGCCTGGAACCATGGCGACATCCAGGACGAGATCGCCTCGACCTGGGTCGGGATGGTCGGGCCCGGCGTGAAGACGGATCCCAACTACACCGGTTGGACCGACCACACCGACGTTCGACCCACGATGATGACCCTCCTCGGTCTCAAGGACGACTACCAGACCGACGGTAGGGCCGTGGTCGAGCCGCTCTTCGACTGGGCCGTGCCGCAGACGCTGCGGGCTCATCGAGAGACGCTGCTCCGCCTCGGCGAGGTCTACAAGCAGGTCACGGCGTCCTTCGGCTCGTTCGCGATGTACACACTCGTCGCATCGACCAAGGCGCTTGCGAGCGGCTCTTCGACGGACGACAGCACATACACGACCATCGAAGGGAAGATCGCGGATCTGACCACGCAACGCGATGCGTTGATGGCGCAGATTCGAACGGGCTTGAACAACGCCCAATTCGCAGGTCAGGCGTTGAACGAGCAGCAGGCAAAGGACTGGATCGCCTCGGCCCAGAGCCTGATCGACCAGGCTAAGGCTCTGGCAGCAGGGTCCTGAGCCGTTTCACCTCGGAGGGCTCGAGCTCGCGCCACTGGCCGGGCTCGAGCCCCTCGAGCGTCAGCCCCGCGTAGCGAGAGCGGTGAAGGCGGCGCACCGAAAGGCCGATCGCCAGGCACATCCGCTTGACCTGGTGCTTGCGCCCCTCGTGCAACGTCAGCTCGATCCTCGACGGTTGAAGGACGCGCGCCTGCGCAGGCGCGGTGACGCCGTCGTCGAGCTCGACGCCCGTCTCGAGGCGCCTGATCGCCTCGGGCGACGGTTGCCCGTCGACATCCGCCTCGTACACCTTCTCGACGCCGTAGCGCGGATGCGCGAGGCGGTGCGCGAGCGCGCCGTCGTTCGTCAGGAGCAGCGCGCCGGTCGTGTCGGCGTCGAGCCGCCCGACGGGGACGATTCGCTCGGGAACGTCGTCCACGAGCTGGACGACCGTCGGCCGTCCCTGCGGGTCGCTGGCCGTCGTCACGGTGCCCGCCGGCTTGTTCAGGAGGACGTAGGTGAGCTTCTGCGCCGCGACGGGCTCGCCGTCGACCTCGACCCGGTCGCCCGCGTGGACGTAGGTATTGAGCTGGCCGGGCTCGTCGTTGACCTTGACGCGGCCCTCCTTGATCAGGTCGTCGGAGCCGCGCCGGGAGGCGATTCCGGCCCTCGCGAGATAGGCGTTCAGGCGCACGGCGTCATATATTCGCGGGATGGCGCACTACGTCACGCTCATGCGCTTCACGACCCAGGGGTTCGCGGGTCTCCCGAAGTGGCGCGAGCGGATCGAGGAGGGCGAGCGGGTCATCACCGAGGCCGGCGGCAAGATGGTCGGCGTGTACGTCACGCTGGGACGTTATGACGTCGTGGAGATCTTCGAGGCGCCCGACGACGACGTCGCGATCGAGATCCTCATGAAGCTGAATCGCTACGGCGCGGAGCACACGGAGACGCTACGTGCGTTCACGCGCGCGGAGGCGGAGGAGATCGTCCGCAAGCTGTGAGCGGGTACTCGTTCACCACCCTGGAGGAGCTCGGCGACGACTACGGCTTCAGGAAGGTGCGGCGTGCGCTCGGTGTGACGGCGTTCGGCGTGAACGCGCTCGTCATGCCGCCCGGGTTCCCGGGTTTCCATCATTGGCACGACACTCAGGACGAGCTCTACTTCGTGCATCGCGGCCGCGCGCGCGTCGAGATCGGCGACGAGGTTCACGAGCTCGGCGAGGGCGGGCTGCTGTACGTCGAGGCGACGACGCGGCGGATCGTCTCGAACGCGAGCGACTCCGAAGACCTCGTGCTGCTCGTCGTCGGCGGCAAGGACGGGTACGTCGAGCGCGACGGGCATCTCGTCGATCCCGAGCGCGACCTGGCTCGAAGGCAGGCCTTTGGCAGCTAGCGGCCCGTCGGTCGAAGATCTCGAGCACTCGCGGTACTTCCTGACGGAGTGGATGCCGCCGCTCCTGCGGAAGACCGCCGAGCGCTCGCCGCCGCGCGTCGTGGCAGATCTCGGCGCGGGCGACGGCGGGACGCTCTGGCCGCTCGACCGCGCAGGCCTGGTCGGCGAGACGATCTACGCGGTCGACATCTCCGCGGAGCACGTCGCGCTCTGCGAGCGGCTCTCCCTGAAGGTGAAGGGCATCGTCTCCGACGTCGCGCACGTGGAGGAATTGCCGGACGGGTCCGTCGACGCGGTCATCTCGTCACAGGTGATCGAGCACCTCCCGGACGACCGCGTGCTGGCGCCGGAGATCGCGAGGCTGCTGCGACCGGGCGGCTGGTTCTACGTCGCGAGCGTGATCCGGGGGCCGCACGCGTTCTGGCTGTACAAGGGCAAGCCGCCGGCGCCGGAGCGGTGGCAGCTCGATCCGACGCACATGCGCGAGTACGAATCGGAGGAACACTTCCGTTCGGTGCTCGCACATCCGGAGCTCGAGTTCGACGTCGTCCGTTCGTCGCAGCTGAAGTTCCCGCTCAGCGACTTCGTGTTCCGTGCCGCCGCGCTCGCGCACGTCGTGCCGCGCTCGAAGCTGCCGGAGCTGTACCTGAACCTCCCGCCGTGGGTCGCAAAGGCGCGCCGCGCCGTAGGCGTACCGATTCCCGGCTACCGCTGGGTCGAAGCGACAGGCCGCAAGCGCGTAGAGAGTCAGGCTGTTACGCGCTGCGCTGCTCGGCGACCGCGTGCAGGCGCTCACGCAGGTCGTCGACGTCGCCCGGAAGGTCGTCCAGGCGCGGTAGCTGCGACAGGCTCTCGAGCCCGAAGACTCGCTCGAACATCGGCGTCGTCTTGTACTTCACCGCGCCACCGTGGGCGCCGTCCTCGCGGCCCGCTTCGGTGATCAGGCCCCGCTCCGTCAAGCCGGCGACGGCGGAGTCTGCGGCAACCCCGCGGATCCGGGCGATCTCCGGCCGCGTGACCGGTCCGAGGTACGCGATGATCGCGACCGTCTCGAGCGCAGCCTGCGAGAGGCCGCGCTGCACCGGACGCTCGAACAGCCGCCCGCACGCCTCGGCCGCCGCGCGCGATGCGCGGAAGGCCCAGCCTCCCGCCACCGACTCGAGCACGATCCCGCTGCGACCCTCGTGGTAGCGCTCCGCGAGGAGCCCGAGCGCCATCTCGACGCGCTCCTGGTCGTCCTCCGTCGCGGCCGTGAGCTCTTCCACGGGCAGCGGCGCATTGGCGACGACGAGCAGCGCCTCGAGCGTCCGCGCGAGCTGGTCGAGCGGATTGGCGGTGACTAGGCGGAGCGGACGTTCCACGCGAGGGTCCTTTCGTTCACAGCGGCGCTTTCCTCCCCCACCCTACAAACCCGGATGGGCGCGAACGGTGCCGCCTGAGTGATGGAAATCTCGTTGGCTCGGCGCAGCTCGAGGAGCGCGAGAAAAGCAACCGCCTGGTCGGCTCGCGACGCGCCGTCGAGCTCCGAATCGAAGTCGAAGCGCATCCGCCGTTTCAGCAACGCACGGAACCGCTCGAGGAACTGTGCGACCGGCGGGAATCGCAGCTCCATGTGCGCGAGTGACACGGTCGGGGGCTCCGCGGCGAGCAGCCGTACGACGTTCGCCAGCGATTCGGGATCCTGTGGCGCGAGCCGTCGCTCCGGCTGCGGCGCCATCGGCGCGGGCCCGACCCGGAAGAACCGGTCCCGCTCGGTCGACAGCCGCTCGGAGAGCCAGCCGGCCGCCTCCTTCATCCGCCTGTATTCAGCGAGGCGGCGCGCCAGCTCCTCGGCGGCCTCCTCGGGCTCGAGATCCGCCAGCTCGGCCGCCTCGTCCTCGAAGAGCCCGCGTGCCTTCAGCTCGAGCAGCGCGGCCACGAGCACGAGGAACTCGCCGCAGGCATCCAGATCGAGCGCTTCGCGTTCCGCGAGCCGCTCGAGGAACCGCACGACGATCCCGGCGACGTCCACGTCCGCGAGGTCGACTTCCTCCTTGAGGACGAGCGTCAAGAGCAGGTCGAAGGGGCCTTCGAAGGCGTCCAGATCCAGGTCGAGCTCGCGCACGATCATGAGCGGAACCTAGCGCCCGGTGCGGACGCGGCCCTTGGGGACGGCCATCGCCGGCCCGGGTGCGACCTTGGACGCCCGCGGCCGATCCTCGCCGCTCGGTGCCCGGATGAACTGCCACCAGATGAAGAACCCGAGCGAGACCACGAACCCGACGATCGAGACCCAGGCGTTCAGGCGCAGGCCGGCGAACTCGTGCGCCGGGTCGATCCGCAGCAGCTCCTCGAAGAAGCGACCGAAGCAGTAGTAGGCGACGTAGAGCGCGAACAAGCCCGGCCGCCGGATCTTGAAGCGGCTGTCGATCCACAGCAGGATCCCGACGCCGATCAGGTCGTACGTCAGCTCGTAGAGGAACGTCGGGTGGAACGTGGCGTAGTTGAAGTACCCGTCGGGCCGGTGCTGCGGGTCGATCTTCAGAGCCCACGGCAGGTCGGTCGGCTTGCCGAAGAGCTCCTGGTTGAACCAGTTCCCGATCCGGCCGATCCCCTGCGCGAGCAGGAGTCCCGGCGCGACGGCGTCCATGAAGAGCCGAACGCTCTGGCCCGAGCGGTGCACGACCCAGGCGCCGGCGAGCACCCCGAAGAGGATTCCGCCCCAGACCCCGAGCCCGCCCTGCCACACGGCGAGCGGGCCCCACCACTGTTTCGGCACCTCGCTCCAGCTCGTGACGTCGTGGTACAGCCGCGCGCCCACGATCCCGGCGCCGACGCCCCAGACCGCGACCCGGAAGACGAGATCCCAGTCGCCGCCCCACTTCACCCAGCGGTAACCGGTCAGCGTGAGACAGGCCGCGATCGCCAGCAGCAGCATCAGCCCGTACATGTGAATCGTCAGCGGGCCGAGGTCGATCGTGCCGCTCGAGGGCGACGGGATGAAGGCGAGGAAGGTCACCGGCACAAGATTCTGCCGGTAGCCGCCGTGCCCTGCCTGTTAGAGCAGGATTTTCAGCGCGAGCTCCGGCTCACAGCCGGAAGCGAGGAGGTCGATCGCGATGTGGAGATCGACGTCGTAGCGCCGCGCGAGCTTGGCCGCCGCCTGAGCCCCGTAGCCGGCCATTTCGAGCTGTTCCGCCCGCCAGCCCTCCACGACCTCGGTCTCGTCGCGAATCTCGGTGTCTGCCGCAGTCGTCACCCTTGTTTATTCGGATGAAGTGGCGGCTCGGTTCTCCCCTTACCGGGTGATATCTCGGGCGAGTTGCAGCATCTGGCCCTTGGTCAGGTCGCCCTCGAGGCGGAACGTGCGGTCGCCCTCGACCCAGAGGAGGACGTTCCCGGCGAGGCGGGACACCCGCTGGAACGTTGCCAGGCCCGCCTGCCAGATCAGGACGTGCCTGCCTCCCTCGATCCAGAGGCTGTTCGAGCCGATCCCTGCGGGCTCGACGCGCGTCTCGGGCGTGACGAACTTCTTCGTGATCGCGGCCTGGTCGCCGCCCATTTCGGCGAGGAGGACGGGCTTGCCGCGGTATTCGAGGAGCGTCGCGGTGAGGCCGGGCTGGGCGTAGTAGCGGGTCGGCTTCACGCCGCTGAGGACGAGCGGAACGCCCGAGCGTGCCTCGGCGTCGTGTCGCGACAGCGCCGGCCCGAGCCCGGCCGCGAGTGGTCGCTCACGCGCCGGCGGCAGCGTGTGCACGCGTTCCACCGTCGCCGAGCCGATGTGGAAGAACCGCAGGATCGAGCTGCGCGCATCCGGCACGGCCATCGCGATCCCGAACGCGACCACGACCAGCGCGACGGCGAAGATCAGGGCGCGCCGGACGCGGCGCTTCCGTTCGATGCGCTCACGCACGCGCGAGCGCAGATCGGGCTCCGCCGGAAAGTCGAGCTCACGGCCGAGGAGGACGAGTGCGCGCTCGAGCTCAGTCATACGATTCCCTCAGTCGCTCGAGCGCGCGCGACGTGCGCGACTTCACAGTGCCTTCGGGCAGGTCGAGCGCCTGCGCGACCTCCTGCTCCGACAAGCCGAGGAAGTAGCGGAGCGAGATGACCTCGCGCTGATCGTCGGGCAGCTCGTTGACCGCGGCGAGCAACGCCTCCCGCGTCTCGGCCGTGAGCAGTGCCGCCTCGGGGGACGGGGCCGCGCCCCCCGAGGGCTCCTCTGTCGCAGCGCGCACGGCGAGGTGCTCGCGGCGTCCCGCCGAGCGCCGGCGGTTGCGCGCCTCGTTGGCGACGATCTGCAGCAGCCAGGGCCGGAAGGGCGCGCCCGCGCGAAAGCGTCCGAGCGCGCGCCAGGCCTTGACGAACCCGTCCTGCGCAGCCTCCTCGGCGTCGGCGGCGTTGCGTGCGATCACGTACGCCGTGCGAAAGGCGATGCCCTGGTATGCAGTCACGAGCTCCTCGTAGGCGTGAGTGTCGCCGCGCTGCGCGCGGCCGATCAGGTCGGATTCGTCGAGTGGTCGGCCCACCACCGCTGCTTCTACACCGCTGGCCGAGCCCGCGTTCCCGCAACTACGCTGAAGTCGTGCCGAAGCTCGTCGGAATGAACCACATCGCGCTCGAGGTGGGCGACCTCGACGAGGCGCTGGAATTCTGGCGGTCGATCTTCGGCGACCTCGAGCTGCGCGGCCGCGGAGGGAGCATGGCGTTCATCGACATGGGCGACCAGTTCATCGCGCTGGCCGCGGGCCGAACGCAACCGCCCGACCGCGAGCGCCATTTCGGCCTCGTCGTCGACGACAAGGAAGCCGTGCGAGCGCGTCTGAAGGAGCTCGGCGTCCCGACGTTCGGCCGAGGTCTCGACTTCCATGATCCGTGGGGCAACCTGATCCAGATCGTCGACTACCGAGACGTGCAATTCACGAAGACCGACGAAGTCCTGCGCGCGATGGATCTGGAAGGCCTGGAGAAGTCGGAGCGTGCCCTGGAAGAACTGCGAGCCAAGGGCGTCGAGGACCTGACGAGTCGCGACGCGTGACGAAGACCCATGTCCGGGTGTCGGACATGGTGACGAGAATGTGACGTTCCTTCCACAGGTAGCGACGGAGCCCGCACAGAACCACGCCTCGCCCGCAGTCACGTCACGACACCCCCAGGTGTCGGACATCGTGCCGTTCGGGACGTCGGCCTAGGAGCGGACGTAGACCGGAGTGCCCAGCGGCAGGATCTTGGCGAGCCGCCGCACCGCCGCATTGCGGAGCCGGATGCAGCCGTGGCTGACGTTCGAGCCGATCAGCCCCGGCTGATTCGTTCCGTGCAGGCCGACACGGCCGTCGCCGCCTGCGAAACGCTTCAGCACGTTCGAGTGCGCCGACAGCCCGAACGAGAACGGCCCGTATGAGCCGTTCGGATTGCTCGGCTTCAGCAACTCCACGATGTAGTAGAGCCCGCGCGGCGTCGGCGTCGAGCGCGTGCCGACAGCGACCGGATATCGCGCCAGCATCCGGTCGCCCCGCCACAGCCGCAACTCGTGGCTCCGCAACCGCACGACGAGCCGGTAGCCGTTCGTGTACACGCGAACCGAACGCCGCTTGACCCAGCCCTGACTCTCGTTCGGCCGCGTCGGCAGGAAGACGCGCACCCAGTCGCCCTTCGTCTCGTCGCACGAGGAACGTTCGCTGCGTGCCGTTTGCGTCTCGCTTCCCGAGGACGAGCGACGCGTGCTTCGCAGCGAGCGAGCGATACACGCCGATGCGGCGCACGCGGACGTGCGCCACCTCGCTGATCCCATCCGGCCGCCACGGCAGCGAACGCTGCCGCTGCCGCGGCTTCGACGTCTTCGCAGGCTTCGCCTTCGTCACCTGCTTCGGGGCCGCCGCCGGCACGACCTTGTGCACCTTCCTCGGCGCCGCGGGCTTCGCCGCCTGCTTCTGCACCGTCGCCGGAGCCGGCTTCTCCGCCGCAGGCTGACCAGAACCGCCGGCGCAGCCGGCGGCCAGGATCGGCAGGACGAGGATCCAGCTAGCTCGGCGACCTGTCACAAGCGGCTACCCCGTGAACTTCGGCTGCGCCGACTTCGGCGTCGCCGCCGGCGCATTGCCACCGCCACCCGAGTCGGTCGTGCTCGTCGTGTCCGTCGACGAGGTGTCGGTCGACGACGTGTCCGTCGAGGACGTGTCGGTGCTCGAGCTCGAGTCCGGCGTCGTCGTCGTGATCGTCGTGACGACGGTGCTGCCGCCTGTGGTCACGGTGGTGACGATCGTCGTCGTCGCCTGCGCCCCGAACGGCGCCGCTCCTGCAGTGAATGCGGCCGTCGCCGCGCCGAGTGTGATCAGCACCGCGAAGGCGGCCCCCCACGCCGCGTACTTCTTGTACTGCCTTCTCATACCCCCTCCTTCCCCATTTCTGGACTCGGAAAGAGGCTACCCCGCCTGTCGAATCCCTACTCCAAGGGCGGCGGCAGCGGCTCCGCAAGGAAGCCCGGGAGCGGCGATCCCTCCTGTTCAACGGGCTCGAAGTACATCCGGGACCAGGCCACGCGCCCGTCGCGCACGCCGAGGATGAAGACTCCCCGAAGCTCGAGCACCGCACCGCTCCGCGACGTCCCGTAGGCGCGCCACTCGCTCCAGATCGTGTCCCCTTCCTGGACGGCCGCGGGAATCTCGACCCGGAGATCGGGAACGTCACGGAGCACCTCGGTCCAGTTCCCGCGCACGTCTTCGCGTGTGCTCGGCGGAGCGTCGGGGTGCCGTGGCCGCTCGCCGAGGTAGTCCTCGTGGAAGAAGTCGACGAAGGCGTCGAGGTCGTGCGCGTCGAGCGCGGCACGCATCTGTTCGACAAGCAGTGGTGTGACGGCCATCAGGACAAGACCTTGCCAAACGCGAGGATGTAGCCGTCGGGATCGCGAACGCGGAACTCCCGGCAGCCATACTCGGTGTCGGTCACGACGCCGATGATCTCCGCCCCCCGTCCGGCGAGCTCGGCGTGGAGCGCGTCGACGTCGTCGACATAGACATAGGCGTCGAACATGTCGGGCGGCACGGCAACGCTGTTCGGCGCAGGGCCGACGTCGGCGAAGCGGGCGAAGTGCACCCACATCTCCCCGCGGTTCGCGTAGGCGTAGTGACTCGGATTCTTGTCGAAGTAGGTCACCTCGAAGCCGAGCTTGTCCCGGTAGAACTCCCCGGCGATCTGCACGTCTTCGACGAGCAGGACCGTCGCATGTGCAGTGACCTTCGTCAGAACGGTCAAGCCTAGAGGAAGGGGTTGCAAACGCAGCACGTAGTTTCAGGCGCGAACCGACGGGCATCTCGGTCTTCGCGGTGGATCGAGCTTACGACGACCAGACTCTCCAGGCCCTCATCAAGATGGAGGTCGCCTGTCGGATCGGGCTCGAGTCGCTCCCGCAGCTCCCGAAGGAGTCCGAAGACGCGCTGCGGGAGCCCATCGAAACGCTCTGCCGCACGACCCAGCGTGTAGTCGAGCGCCTGAGCCCAGGCTACAAACGCAAGCCCGTCTAGCGGCTTGCCGCGCCCTGGAGGCGGCGCGAGACTTGCCGCACCCGGCTCCTGAGCGCGGCCCTGCGGGCCGGCGACAAGCGACGCCAGATGCGATAAGCCAGGAGCGCGAGCCCGAGCGGCCCGAACGGCCGGAACAAACCTCTGCCGAAAAGCCACATCAGTGCACCACCTCCTCTCGCGCCTAAGCGCGATCGTCGATTCCCTGCGCCGCCTGTGACCGAACGAGAACAGGCCGAACGGCAGGAACAACAACGGCAGGAAGACGACGTGCCCCGCCGTCAGAGCGAAGACGATGACGGCGATTGCAAGACCGATCGCAAGTAGACGCATTCAAGACCCCTCTTTGATGTGACTGAAGACAAAGGAAGGGTCCCCCCGTTTGCCCCGGCTAAACAGCCGGCCCCAGCCGCTGTCCGACGGTGCTTGCACTCTGATCAGCGATGGCGGACCCGGATCGCCTGCACGCAGCGGCGCGCGAGGCACGCGACGATGCGGCGCCCTTCGCCCTCGGAGCCGCTGGAATTCTCATCGTGTTGGCGCTCGTGAGCCTGCACGCCAACTGGGAGCTGCTGGGTCACCAGCTCTGGTGGATGTGGCTCATCGTCGCGGCTCCGTATGTGCTCCTCTCCGCGACGCTGCTGTTCGGCCTCGGTCGCCTCCTCCGGCACGACCGTCGGCGCGAGATCGTGATCGGGCTCCTCGGTGTCGTCTGGTTCTTCAACGTCGTGGGCGTTGTCGTGCTCGTCGTCTCGCTGGTGTCACACACGGCGGTCAACATCACCGGACGGCAGCTGCTGATGAGTGGCGGCGTCGTGTGGCTCGCGAACGCGATCGCATTCGGACTCGCTTACTGGGAACTCGACTCAGGCGGCCCCGTTGCCCGCGCACTGGCGGACGGAACCGCGCAAACCCGACTTCCAGTTCCCCCAGGACGAGAACCCGCAGCTGGCCCGCGAGGGTTGGGCGCCGCGCCTGATGGATTACTTCTACGTCTCGCTCACGAATGCGATGGCGTTCAGCCCGACCGACGCGATGCCCCTGACCCGCCCCGCCAAGACATTGATGGCGGCCGAATCGACGCTTTCGGCGGTCACCATTCTCCTGGTCGCGGCGCGCGCGGTGAACATCCTGCCTTAGGGGCCCTTAGCCGGAGCCGGCGTGCGCTCGGGCCCTTCGCAAACCCGATGTTTGAGCGCGACTCCACCCGTCAAGGAGAGGTCTCGAGGCCAAGACTCCGCCTTCGAAAAAGCCGTAATCGAAGAAGAAAAGGGGGTCGAGCCTCAATGGGGTCGAGTTCATCAGACGTGCGCGTCAGCGCGGTCGTCGAGCACGCGCGGGGCGTGCTCGCGGAGCGCTTCGGCGTCGAAATCGCGATGGCTGACGCGATCCTCGCGGATGTAGCCCGCGTACAGGAGCGCAGCATCACCGACCTTGCCGCAGCGGTCGTCGAGTCCTGCACGAACGGATCGACGCCTTTGCCGCGGCGTTTGTACACCGACAGCAACGGGATCAGCGACGCGGCCTAGCCGCGCGCACGAAAGGAGCACCATGAGTGAACGTGACCACCCAAGCCGGCTCGTTCGTCGACCTCGACGACCGATCAGGCGAAGGAACGTCTCGACGAAGGCGCACAGCAGATCCAGGAAAAGGCCTCCGAGGCGAAGGCAAAGACGCGCGAGCGCCTCCAGGAGCAGATCGACACACGCTCCACCGACGCCGGACAGAAGATGACGAGCACGGCGGCCGCCCTGCGACAGACCGCCCAGCAGTTGCGGGCGAACGAGGGCGGACAGCAGGCCCAGGTCCTCGAGCAAGTCGCGGACCGCGTCGAGCGTTTCGGGCGCTACCTGACCGAGACCGATGGCAATCGACTCCTGCGCGACGTGGAGCAGATCGCCCGCAATCGCCCGTGGCTCGTCGCCGGAGGCGGAACGGTGCTCGGCTTCCTCGCCGCCCGCTTCACGAAGGCATCGAGCAGCCGCCGCTTCGAGGAGAACGGCGCCGCTCCGTCACGCCCGGCGTTGCCGCGCCCGACGGGTGCCGGAGTTCGGAGGAGGCGGTGACGTTGGAAGCGTCTAACGGACCACAGGCTGCCGACCTGCGCGAGCGTCCGGTCGCGGAGCTGCTCAAGCAGCTCGCGAACGAAACGACCACGCTCGTCCGGCAAGAGCTCGATCTCGCGAAGGCCGAGATGCGCGAGAAGGCCGGCAAGGCCGGCGCGGGAGCCGGCATGTGGGGCGCGGCGGGCGTCATCGGCGCTCCTCGCGCTCGGCGTCGCTGACCGCGTTCCTGATCCTCGCGTTGGACGGCGTCATGCCGAACTGGCTGGCAGCCCTCATCGTCGGCATCGCCTACGCGGCGATCGCCGGGTTCCTCTACCTCCGCGGCAAGCAGCGCGTGGAAGAGGCCGGATCACCAGTCCCTGAACAAACCGTCGAGACACTGAAGGAGGACGTGCAATGGGCGAAACACCCGACCACATCCGCGAAGACATAGAGGAGACACGCGCGCGGATGGGAGACACAGTTGAGGCGATCGGCTACAAGGCCGACGTGAAATCACGCGTGAAGGACAGCATCGTCGACAAGAAGGACGCGGTCGTCGGCGGAGCAGATGCGCTCGTGTCGCGCGTGTCCGGGGCTGTGCCGGACCGCGAGCAGGTCAAGTCGGGCGCGCGGAAGGTCGGCGTCTCGAAGCAGAACCCGCTCGGCCTGGCGATCGCCGGAGCCGCGGCGGGGTTTGTCGCCGGCACGTTGCTCCCCTCCACGGACGTGGAGGACGAGCGGCTCGGCGAGGTCTCCGACCAGGTGGGCGAGAAGGCCCGCGAGGCAGGACAGGAGGCGCTCGACCGCACGAAGGACGTCGCCCGCGAAGCGGTCGACAACGCGAAGCAGACCGTTCAGGACAAGAGCGGCGACGAGGCACAGGAAATGGCTTCCAGCCTGCGGGACAAGGCACAGGAAGTCAGCACGAGCTCCCCGAGCTGATCGGGGGACCCGACGACGCGGAGCGTGCGGCAGCTCCGCGTCGTCATCACTCAGCCGATTGCCCTCGGCCCGGTCGAGAATCTCCTGCACGACCGCCGACTTCGCGTCCGCGTAGTTCTGGACGTACTTCCACTCCTTCGCGGCGAGCTCGCGCTTCGTGCGCTCGTACAGCTCACGGTCGGCGTCATTCGTTCGCAGCCAATCGCGGAAGACGAGCATGCGCTCGACCTCCTCGCAGCCCGGGGGGAACACGTGCAGGTTCACGGGCGGATCCTGTCCTCGCAGCAACCTGTGCTCGTACCAGTCCGGCTCGCGCACGCGCAGGACGTAGCCGATTCCCTCCAGCTTGGGCACGTACGCACCCTCGTCGGTGGTGTCGGCGACAACGAGGTTGATGTCGATCAGCGGCTTCGCCGCGAGCCCGGGCACCGAGGTCGAGCCGACGTGGTCGAGCTCCAAGACCGCATCACCCAAGGCGGCGCGGATCTCTCGCTCCGCCCGCTCGAACCAGAGCGGCCACTCGAGTAGTAGTCCTCAGCACGACCTCGCGGTTCTGGACGTACTTCCACTCCTTGGCGGCGAGCTCGCGCTTCGTGCGCTCGTACAGCTCCCGGTCCGCGTCGTTCGTGCGCAGCCAATCGCGGAAGACGAGCATGCGCTCGACCTCCTCGCATCCCGGGGGGAACACGTGCAGCTGCACGGGCGGATCCTGTCCGCGCAGCAACCTGTGCTCGTACCAGTCCGGCTCGCGCACGCGCAGGACGTAGCCGATTCCCTCCAGCTTGGGCACGTACGCACCCTCGTCGGTGGTGTCGGCGACAACGAGGTTGATGTCGATCAGCGGCTTCGCCGCGAGCCCGGGCACCGAGGTCGAGCCGACGTGGTCGAGCTCCAAGACCGCATCACCCAAGGCGGCGCGGATCTCTCGCTCCGCCCGCTCGAACCAGAGCGGCCACTCGGAGTAGTAGTCCTCGAGCACGACCTCGCGGAACGTCGGCGGCGGCTCGCCGACCGAGGCAGCGAGGATCTGCTCGTCGTCCATGGTCCCTAGAGTACGGCGGCCTCGCCGAGGAGCGCTTTCGCCTCGGCGAAGAAGTCCGGCACCGGCTTGACCTTGTACTGCGGGCCGAGCACGAGCTGCTTCGTGCCCTCGGTCATCTCGAGCAGCAGGTTGACGCGGGTCTCCCCGGGGAAGTCCTTGACGAGCAGCGCCAGGTCACGCACGACGCCCGCCCGCGCGCGGCGCGCGTCGATCTTGATCGTCACCTCTTTGCGCTCGGCGACCGCCTCGAACGGCGCGACCTCCATCGCCAGGAGCTTCGTCTCGCCTTCCTGCTTGTGGTCGATGCGGCCCTTCACGACCAGGATCCGATCCATCACGCAGAGCTCGCGCGCGTGCGCGTACACGGAGTTGAAGACCACGACCTCCGCCCCACCCGTGACGTCGTCGAGCCGCATGAAGACCATCGGCTCGCCCTTCTTCGTCGTCAGATGCTTCAAAGCGGAGACGATCCCGCCGACGGTCACCATCTCGCCGTCGCGGCGCCGCTCGACGTCGGCCAGCGCGCAGTCGGTCTTCCGCCGCAGCTGGTCGCGGATCGAGTGCAGCGGATGCTCCGAGACGTAGAGGCCCAGAACTTCCTTCTCGAGCCGCAGCAGCTCCGACTTCTCGAACTCCTCGCCGGAGATCGGCACGTTCTCGAGCTTCTCCTCCTCGCCGAAGAGCGAGCTCTGCCCGAGCAGCCGGTCGGTCTGCGCCCGCGCGCCGTGCGAGAGCGCCGCCTCGAGCGCCTCGAGCATCCCGCGCCGCGTCGCCCCGGTCGAATCGAGAGCGCCGCACTTCACCAGAGACTCGAGCGCCCGCTTGTTCGACGCCTGCGGGTCGACCCGCTCGCAGAACTCCCAGATCGACGTGAACGGCCCGCCCTCCTCGCGCCCGCGGATGATCGCGCGCGCCGCCGGCTCGCCGACGTTCTTCACGGCCGAGAGCCCGAAGCGGATCTTCCCCTCGACGACGGCGAAGTCGAGCTGCGACTCGTTCACGTCGGGCGGCAGCACCTCGATCCCCATCTCGTCGCACGCGTTGACGTAGAACGGCACGCGGTCCTTCGTGCTCATCACGGAGGAGATCAGCGACGCCATGTACTCGCGCGGGTGGTGCGCGCGCATGTACGCGGTGCGGTAGGCGATCAGCGCGTAGCAGGCGGCGTGGGACTTGTTGAAGGAGTAGTCCTGCGAGGCCTCGGTGTCCTTCCAGAGCTGCTGCGCGACGCCGGCCGCGACGCCGTTCTGCGCGCACCCCTCGAGGAACTTGTCCTTCAGGGACGCCATCAGCTTGTGGATCTTCTTGCCGATCGCCTTGCGCAGGTCGTCGGCCTCGGCGGGCGTGAAGCCGGCGAGCTGCTTCGCGATCTCCATGTACTGCTCCTGGTAGATCGCGATGCCGTAGGTCATGCCGGTGATCGGCTTCAGGCGCGGGTCGATGAACGAGACGGGCTCCTGGCCGTTCTTGCGGCGCGCGTAGGAGGGGATGTACTGCATCGGGCCCGGCCGGTAGAGGGCGACGAGCGCGATCAAGTCCTCGAACAGCGTCGGCTTCACCTGGCGGAGCGCCTCGCGCATGCCGGACGACTCGAACTGGAAGACGCCCGTCGCCTCGCCCTTCGCGAGCATGGCGTAGATCTTCTTGTCGTCGAGCGGCAGCTTCCCGTAGTCGAGCCCGTTGCCGACGAGGTTCTTGGCCTTGTCGAGCACGTCGAGGTTCCGCAGGCCGAGGAAGTCCATCTTGAGCAGGCCGAGCGCCTCGACGTCGCCCATCGCGAACTGCGTGACGACTTCCTGGTCGGGCCCTTTCTGCTGCAGCGGGACGTACTCCGTCAGCGGCTTGTCGCCGATGACGACGCCGGCGGCGTGGATCGAGTCGGCGCGGACGAGCCCTTCGAGCGGTCGCGCCAGGTCGACGATCTCGCGGGCCGCCGGGTCGGCGTCGTATTGCGCCTTCAATTCCTGTCCCGGCTTGAGGCAGGCGTCGAGCGTCTGGCCGGGCCCTTCGGGGATCGCCTTGGCGATCTTGTCGACGACGCCGTAGGGAACCTCGAGCACGCGTCCGGCGTCGCGGACGGCGGCGCGCGCGGCCATCGTCGAGAAGGTGATGATCTGCGCGACGCGGTCGCGGCCGTACTTCTCGGCGACGTAGTTGATGACGCGGTCGCGTCCCTCGACGGCGAAGTCGATGTCCATGTCCGGCATCGACTTGCGGCCCGGGTTCAGGAACCGCTCGAAGAGCAGGTCGTACTTGATCGGGTCGATGTCGGTGATCTCGAGGCAGTAGGCGACGAGCGAGCCGGCGGCGGAGCCGCGGCCGGGCCCGACCTGGATGCCGTTCCGCTTCGCGAAGGCGATGAAGTCCCAGACGATCAGGAAGTAGTCGGCGAAGCCCATCTCGCGGATCGTCTTGAGCTCGAACTTGAGCCGGTCGTTGAGCTCGTCGGTGATCTTGTCGTAGCGCTTCTCGAGCCCGCGCTCGGTCAGCTCGACGAGGTAGTCGAAGCTGTCGCGCTCGTCGGGCGTCGGGAACTTCGGCAGCAGGATCCCGCCGAGCTCCATCGACACGTTGCAGCGCTCGGCGACCTCGAGCGTGCGGCGAAGCGCGTGGTCGTAGCCGGGGAAGTCGAGCGCCATCTCCTCGGGCGACTTGAAGTAGAAGTGGTCGGTGTCGAACTTCCAGCGCTGCGGGTTCTTGAGCGAGTCGCCGGACTGGATGCAGAGCAGCGCCTCGTGTGCGCGCGCGTCCTCGTGGCGGAGGTAGTGGACGTCGCCGGTCGCGACGAGCCCGAGCCCGGTGCCCTCGGCCATCTTCGCAAGGAGCGGGTTAATTCGTTGCTGCGGCTCGAGGTGCGCGTTCTGCATCTCGACGTAGGTCGAGTCCTTGCCGAAGATCTGGACGAGCCGGTCCATCTCGGCCGCCGCGTCGGCGGGCCGGGCCTCCTCGAGCGCCTTGCAGACGCGCCCGGAGAGGCAGCCGGAGAGCGCGATCAGCCCCTGGGAGTGGGACTGGAGCAGCTCCCAGTCGACGCGCGGCTTGTAGTAGTAGCCCTCGAGGTAGCCGGCCGAGGCGAGCTTGATCAGGTTGGAGTAGCCGGTGTTGTCCTCGGCGAGGAGCGTGAGGTGAGCGTTCCCCTTGGTCTGGGCGCGGCGGTCGTCGCAGACGTAGATCTCGCAGCCGAGAACCGGCTTGACTCCGACCTTTCCGGCCTCCCGGTAGAGCTCGACGGCGCCGGCGAGCGAGCCGTGGTCGGTGAGCCCGACGGCGGGCATCTCGAGCTCAGCGGCCCGAGCCGCGAGGGCCGGGATGCGGCACGCCCCGTCGAGGATCGAGTACTCGGAGTGGACGTGAAGGTGGACGAACGGCGCTTCAGGCACGGGCAGCCCATCCTAGTGGGGCGGTCCGCTGACACTCGAGTCCGGGCCGGGCTGTCGGTGAACCCCCTTTGGGTACTTCGCCCAGCGTTCACGCCTGCGACCGAGGTACTAAGTATCCGACCGAGCGGGCGACGTCCCTCGCCGCCGATACGACTTCTCCTGACCGGGCCGGCAGCTCGCTCGAGTGTTGTCTTTTAGAAACAGTGCTCTTATAGTCGACGCAGGGGAGGTGCGGCAGCCGATGACCACGCATACGACACGTTCAGCGACCGCGCCTAGTCTGCGGCACCTCCCGGAGCGGTGGCGTCGCGCGCCGCGCCGATGGGGCCACTCGGTTGCACTCGCTGTGCTCGTACTTTGCGATGTTCCCACCACAGCTGCCGCATGTCTTTATCCGGTGGCTGACGGAACCCGGAGACGCTGTTTATGACCCCTTCGCTGGGCGCGGAACGGTGGCGCTCGAGGCGGTTCTTACCGGTCGACGTGCCTATGCATCCAACGCGAACCCGCTCGCCGTCGCTCTCTCGGCCGCCAAGGTGCAAATCCCCACCCGCTCTTGCTCTACGACGCCGGATCAGCGAGCTCGAGCACGTGTACGCGCCGATGGATGTCTCAGAGGTGCCGGATCGAATCCGCATGCTGTATGCCAGCGAGACGCTTTCGCAACTCGCGTTTCTCCGCCACAAACTCGTCCGAGAGCGCCCTAGTGACGCTTTTCTAATCGCGACGCTTTTAGGACTTCTCCATGGAAACCATTCGCAGCGTGGCGCCACCCGCGGGCTATCGATCAGCATGCCAAATACGTTCGCGATGGCACCCGGGTACGTCCGCCAGTACATCGCCATGCACAACCTGAAAGCGCAGGGTACGAAACCGACCAGGACGACATTACGCAAGGACGACGACCTCTTCGAGTTCGAGTGGCACAGCGCGAGATCTACCGAGGCTGGACTGTCGAGGACATCCACGCGGATCTCGGTCTGGTCGAGTTCGGGAACGGTCGCAGAGTCGCGGTCGGCGTCGTCGAGCTCCGAGGCTGACGACCAGCATCAGAGGCTCATGCTGCGCCTGGCGATCGAGAGCCACTTCGAGAAGGAGCTCGCAGCTCCATCCGCATGCACCGGCGGGGTGTCGTTCCGGCCCGGATCAAGCCGCTCACGCTCTTCTTCATCGAGCGGGTCGCCGACTATGCGCCGGCGGGCGCGAAGCTGCGGGTCTGGTTCGAGGAGGAGTACGAGGCTGTTCGTGCAGACGCGAAGTTCCGGGCGCTCGCAGATGCCCGACGTCGGCGATGTCCACGACGGCTACTTCGCGGTGACGAACAAGGGCGTCGCCGAAGGACGCCCGCGCCGACTCCAAGGACGCCGCCGACGCGTTCGAGCGGATCATGCAGAACAAGCAGGAGCTGCTCGGCTTCGACGAGCCGCTTCGGTTCATCTTCAGCCACTCCGCGCTCGCCGAGGGCTGGGACAACCCGAACGTCTTCACGATCTGCAACCTGCAGGACGGCAGGTCGACGATGCGGAAGCGGCAGCAGGTCGGTCGCGGCCTGCGGCTGCCGGTGATGGCGAACGGCGAGCGCTGCCACGTCGACGACGTCAACGTGCTTACCGTGATCGCACAAGGAGTCGTTCGCCTCGTTCGCCGAGGCGCTGCAGAAGGAGATCGAGGAGGAGACCGGCGTCGAGCTTCACCGGCCGGATCATCGACCTGCGGAAGAAGACGATCAAGCTCCGGCTCAAGGAGGAGGTTCTCGAGTCGTCCGCACTTCGCGGAGCTGTGGGAGCGGATCTCGCCGCAGACGTCGTACCGGCTCGAGTTCTCGACCGACGCCGTCGTCGCCGGATGCCGTCGAGCGGATCAACGGGATGCCGGCGCTCGAGCCGGTCAAGTTCCGACTCTCGAAGGACGACGATCGAGATGGGCGCCGACGGTCTCGTCGGGTGCCGGCGCGGCCAGGACCGCGGCGAGGTCGTGGCCGACGAGCGCGCGCAAGATCCCTGACGTCGTCGGTGAGCTCTGCCGCCGGCTGCCGCTCTCACGGGCCACGATCGTCCGGATCCTCAAGGACTGCAACCGCCTCGACGACGTGAAGGTGAACCCGGCGGTGTTCATCGACCAGGTCGCGGACGCGATCAACCGAGGCGCTCTACAACCAGGTAGCGGACGGCATCGTTTACCGCCCGACGGGAGGGCCTGGGCGGCCGACCTCATCAAGGAACGGCACCAGGACGAGACTGTCGCGCCGCGACGTGGTCGCCGTGAAGAACAGCATCACCGACCAGGTCGTGTGCGACTCGGAGGTCGAGGAGCGGTTCGCCGAGTTCCTCGACGGCCGAGCCGACGTGCCGCTGTTCCTCAAGCTGCCCGAGTGGTTCAAGGTGCCGACGCCCGCTCGGCAACTACAACCCCGACTGGGCTTTCGTGCGCGAGGAGCCGGCGGGCCGGTTCGTCTACCTCGTGCGCGAGACCAAGGGCCAGGCCGACATCGAGAAGCTCCGCTGGGAGTCGGAGGGCTGGAAGATCAAGTTCGGCGAGGCGCACTTCGACGCGATCGGGGTCGACTACGCCTTCGGCGAGAAGTCCGACCTCTTGATCGTTCCATCCGGGGCGAAGGTGATCCCGTTTCCGACGGATCGGCGGATTGTGCCTCCTGACGAGGTCGCCGCCGCTGTCCGCTTCGACACACCTCCCCGTCTACTCGCTCGAGGCGGCCGCCGGCTACTTCGGCGACGGTCATGACGTTGAGCTCGACGGGTGGACCGAGGTCGCCGGCCGCCTCGACGACGCGATGTTCGTGTCACCCGTGGTGGGTCGCTCGATGGAACCGCGCATCCCCAGACGGTTCGCTCTGTGTGTTTCGCCGAGCAGGCGCGGGAACACGCCAGGGCAAGATCGTGCTCGCCCAGCATCGGGACATCGAGGACCCCGAAGCCGGCGGCTCGTTCACGGTGAAGGTGTACGAAAGCGCGAAGGTGCTCGAGAACGGCGAAGTTGGTGGCTCGATCACTTTGCGACCCTTGAACCGCGACTACGAGCCGATCGTTCGCACGCGACGTGGATGAGGGCGAGGTTGTCGTGATCGCCGAGCTTGTGGATGTGCTGGCTCGTGTGGTCGACGAACAGCAGAGCCCTTCGTAGCTGCCGAGGCACCAGAACAGCCACCGTGAGTCGTGCCCACTAGAGCGAGCGAGCAGGCTGATGAAGTCGTCAGAATCGGCTTGCTCACATACGGGTGCGGACTGCTGTGGGACCCGCGTTCGGAGCTGAGTAGACGTCCTCGATCTTGCGTCACTCGTCCGCGACGTGGGAAACGCGCTTCGCCGTCGAGTTCGCACGCAGCAGCACGAGGACACGAGGCGGAGGCCCGACCTTGGCTCCTGTCGAGACCGGAGGCGCTCAGGTCCCTCGGAGTGCGATCTGCCCGTTCCGGGAATGGCTGTCTGTCGACGAGGCGCAAACGCTTGTCTGGCGACGCGAAACGGGGCGCTCGAACGGCCGGTACGACCCGCTCAGGAACGCAGATCACCCAGACAAAGTCTTCGTCGATGCCCACGAGGCATTGCACGACCAGTTCGACGTCGTGCTTGTTGTTCGCAACCGGCCCAACATCGAGCCGCTCAACGGAGACGAACTCGCGCAGCGGGCCATCCAAAGTGCACGAACCGAGTTCGGAGCAAAACGCAACGACGGGATCAGCTACCTGATCGGCGCGAAGGACTTTGGTATTGACACCCCACTCCGGTCTGACTACGAATCGGCCATCTTACGGAGGCTCAACGTGGCGTCACTCGAGGAAGCGTGGGCCGTGGCGACGAACAGCAGGTCCATCTGACCGCGCACTTGTCTGCGTCGACCCCGTCCGCGTCGGCCAGGCCGTCCGCTCGCTCCTGATCAAGCCGCGCCGGCTCGCGCGCGGCGACACCCAGGTCCTCCATTTCACGAAGACCGGGCGGATTTCCCGCCTCTGCACGTTCCATTCGACACTGATGAAAGGCCGGATCACCGTCTCCGGTAGCGCATGAGAACAATCGCCCCATGTCCGAACGCGTCCTCTGCCCCACCCTGATCGGCCGTGAAGAGCAGCTCTTCGCCCTCGAGGACGCGCTCCTGACGGCCCACCGCGGCGAGAGCCGCTTCGTCGCCCTCGGCGGCGAGGCCGGGATGGGCAAGACGCGCCTCGCGACCGAGCTCGCGGCCCGCGCGCAGCGGCTCGACTGGGAGGTGCTCTGGGGCGCATGCAGCGAGGCCGAGTTCTCGCTCCCCTACCTCCCGCTCGTCGAGGCGGTCGGCAACTACCTCTCGCGCCAGGACACCGACCGGCTCGCCGACCAGCTCGGCGCGGCACGGCGGGAGCTCGCGCAGCTCTTCCCGCTCCTCGGCCGCGACGAGCCCGACGCGCCCGTCGGCGACCCGACTCAGGCCAAGCTTCGCCTCTTCGAGGCCGTCGTCGGTCTGCTCTCGCTGCCGGCGCGCGAGCGCGGCCTGCTGCTCATCGTCGAGGACGTCCACTGGGCCGACGCGGGCACGCGCGAGCTGCTCGACCACATCGCCCGCCGCCTGACGAACACGCGCTCGCTCGTGCTCGTCACCTACCGCAGCGACGAGCTCGACCGCCGGCATCCGCTCGCGCCGCTGTTGCAGACCTGGCGGCGGTCGCGCGTCGCCGAGCTCGTCACATTGTCACCCCTCGGGGAGACCGAGATCGCCGAGATGATCGCCGCGATCCTCGACCACGACGAAATCGGGCCCGAGTTCCGAGACCTGATGCTCGCACGCACGGAGGGAAATCCGTTCGTGCTCGAGGAGATGCTCAGAGAGGCGATCGATCGCGGCGACGTCTTTCGCACGGCGGACGGCTGGGATCGCCGCGCGCTGGCGGAGGTGCGGATTCCGGAGACGGTCCGCGACACGATCCTGTTGCGCTTCGCACGGCTCGATCCGGCCGAGGCGGAGGTCCTGCAAGCTGCCGCCGTCCTCGGCCGAACGTTCGAGTACGCGACGCTCCTCGCCGTGACCGGCCTTCCGGACGCGACCGTTCAGAGCGCGCTCGCAATCGGCGTCGCGCAGCAGATGGTCGAAGAAGTCGGTAGCGGACAGGCGACCTACCGTTGGCGGCACGCGCTGACGCAGGAGGCGATCGCCGACGAGATCGTGCTGCCGAGGCGGCAGGAGATCCACGGGCGCGCGGCCGACGTTCTCTCCGCCGCCGGCGCGAGCGCGCTTCAGGTTGCTCGGCACCTCCTCGGCGCCGCCCGCTTCGACGAGGCCGTGCCCGCGTGTCTCGACGCCGCGCAGGAAGCCGAAGCCTCATTCGCGTTTGCCGAGGCGCTCGAAGTGCTCGAGCGCGCCCTCCCCCACGTCCACGACCCGGTCGAGCGCTCGCGACTGCTCTGCCGGATGGGACGCGTGCTCTGGACGGACGGAAAGACGGCGGCGGCCGAGACCGTGCTCGCCGAGGGCATCCCGGGCCTCGTCGCTGCGAACGAGGTCGAGGCCGCCGGCTACCGGCTCATTCTCGGGCGCGCGCAGTGGGAGCAGAGCAAACCCGACGCGGCACGCGAGGAGTTCGAAGAGGCGCGACGCGTGCTCGAGCAGGCGGGGCCCTCGCCAGAGCTCGCGATGGCATACATGCGGCTCTCGGGTCTCTACAAGTTCGAGTTCGCTGCTGAGCGCAGCCTCGAGACTGCGGAGAAGGCGGTCGAAGTGGCGAAGGCCGCCGGCGCCGACTTCGAGCGGATCTGGGCGCAGTCATGGATGGCCTATTCGCTGCTCGACGTCGGCCGCACCGCCGAGGGCATCGAAGATGCTCGACGAGTCCTTCGACGAGGCGCGCAGCCGCGGCTACTCCTTCATCGCGCACAACATCGCGTACAACGACGCCTGGACACGCCTGCACACGATGACGCCGGGTATCGACGACCGCATCGTCGAGATCGCATCCGAGCCCGGGCCGGAAGTCATCACCAACATGCTCGAGATCGCAAGGAGCTGGGGCCTCAGAGCGAGAGGCGATCTCGTCGGAGCACTCGAGACCATCGAGCGCGTCGAGCTGACCTCTCCTCCCACCATCAGCGAGAAGGTGCGCTGGCGGCGGCGCCTCGAGCTCGCCGAAGTCCTGCTCGAGCTCGGGCGCCTCGACGACGCCGCGGCGCGGATCCCTCCCCTGTCGGATCGTGCCGAACTGCAAGACATCGCCTACGACGCGGCACCGCAGATCCGACTGCGCCTCGCAACGGGGCGCGTCGCGGAGGCGATCGAGATCGCCCGCGAGATCGCACAGAACGTGACTCGCTTTGCCCCGTACTGGGACGCTGTCGCGGTCGCTGCCGAGGCATTCGTCGCCGCAGGACTGCTCGACGAGGCTCGAGGCCATGGTGCGCTCGGCGCGCTCGCACCAGACCGATGTCGGCGTGGCGTTCCTCGACGAGGCGGAGGGACGCGTCCTGCTGGCGCAGGGGGAGGTCGCGGAGGCTCGAAAGCTGCTCACGGCCGTCGCTGAGCAGGCGGCTGCGGGCGGGTTCCGGCTGGTCGAGTGGCGGGCGCGAGCACTTGCCGCCGAGGCGCTGCGTTCACAGGAGGAATTCGCCGCGGTGATCACGGAGGCCGACGAGGCGAAAGCAGTCCTCATCAGTGACGTGGCCCGGGATGCAGCGAAGCGTCTCGGTCTCGAGGTTCCGGAGCCGGCGGAGCCGTCGGCTGCACAGGACGGCGGCGAGCCCGAGCTTGCGCAGTCGGGTGAGCGGCTGGTCACGATGCTGTTCGCCGACGTGCGCGGCTACACGGCACTGACCTCTGCCACCGCGCCGGCCGACCTTGCCGAACGGATCGGGACGCTCTATCGCTGGGCGGCGGCGGAAGTCGGCCGTCACCATGGCTTCGTCGACAAGTTCGCAGGCGACGCGGTCATGGCGACGTTCAACGCAACCGGAACCCGTATCGACCACGCGCGGGAAGCACTCGCGGCCGCGCTCGCGCTGAGCGGAAAGGCCGCACTCCTCGATCTCGGCGTGGGCATCGGGATCGCCGTCGGTCCGGCAGTCGTCGGGCGAACCGTCGCCGGCGGCAACGTCTCCGTTCTCGGCCCGACCACGAACCTCGCCGCACGTTTGCAAACCGCGGCAGAGGCTGGCGAGATCGTGCTCAGTGAGGAAGCGCACCGGCGCGTCGCGCAGTGGCTCGAAGAGCGAGGGCTCGAAGCCGTCCCGCAGACGCTGGAGCTCAAGGGCTTCGACGATCCGCAGCCCGCGTTCCGGCTGAGAGGCGGCTAGGAACCTCGTTAGAGCCGTCCAAGCATCTCACGCCGTGAGCCTAGTGCGCTACGGCGGCGAGTTACGCAACGTATCAGCTCACTGAAGCGGGAGAAGCGGTCACGTCCGCCGCGTAGGCCATCGCTTCCTCAAGGCTCATCGCCGCTCCCTCAACCCAGGCTGTTTCGACCTCCGGATCAGAGCGCGCGTCCCTGACGCGGCTGTAGATAGAACCGCTCGGCCGCCTCGACGCGGAATTCGTCGCGCGTCTCCTCGACACGCTCGCGAATCGCACCCTCCGCGCCCGCGAGGACCGCCGCGCGAACCAGATCGCCTCGGCCGACGGCGACGGCCGCGAGACCTCCCAGTCCGATCGCAACGTCGTCGTCCGCGCCGAGGTCGCGCGAGAGCGGGAGCATCTCCAGGTACAGAGGCTCCGCCTCGTCGATGTGCGCCTGATGCAGTGCGGTCTCCCCCAGGCGCTGCAGCGACGTTGCAATCGACCTCTGGTTGGCCGATCGCTCGCCCGATCGCCAGCGCCTCTTCGAGCGCGGCGCGCGCTCGCTCGTACTCGCCACAACGAAGCTCCGCGGAGCCCAGCCAGACCAGCGGGCTCGCAACCACGACACCATCACCAGCCAAGCGGGACAGGCGGACGGCCTCGACGTGCAGGTCACGGGCGCCCAGATAGTCGCCACGCATCTGCGCGACTTGCGCGAATGCAAGGACAGCACCCGCTCGACGCCGGTCCTCTCCGAGCGCCTCTGCAATCTCGGCGCGTTTCGCCGCCAAGGCGTCGGCGTCGTCGGCGTCGCCAGCGAGAACGGCCATCCAGAAGGCGAACCGCAACACCCGCTCGACGGTCTGGAGATCTCCTGCGCCCGTGGAAAGTGCCGCCTCGAGCCAATACCGCCCTTCACGGAGCTCACCTCGCATCGTCCAGAAATTCGCCATGCCAGCCGCGAGCTCGACGAAGCGACGATCGTCGCCGGATTGCCGAAGCCGTGTCAACGCCGCAAGGATGTTGTCGCGATCATAGCCCAGCCGGCTAAAGCCGACAGGCGCGTCCGGCGTATCGGTGAGAGTGTCGGCGTCAACCGCGAGGCGGCCGTAGAACGCTGCGTGCGCGTCGGCGATCCCCTCCGCCGCGCCTGAGTCCGCGAGACGCTCGTGCGCGAACTCTTTGATCGTCTCCAGGAGCCAGAACCGGGGCTCGCCGTCCGGATCGGTTCGCTGTTTGAGAAGACTGCTTTCGATCAGCGACTGCAGCAGATCGAGTTTCGCGTGGCAGATCGTCTCCACTGCGTCGAGGCGGCCGCCGTCGACGAACACGGACAGGCGAGCAAACAGGCTTCGCTCGTCCTCGTCGAGCAGGTCGTAGCTCCAGGCGATCGTCGCTCGGAGGGTTTGCTGGCGCTCCTCGAGATCACGAGTGCCGCCGGTCAGCACGCTCAGCCGCTCGTCCAGGCGGCGGAGCAGGGCCTGCGGCGTGAGCACAACGACTCTCGCGGCCGCGAGCTCGAGCGCGAGCGGGAGCCCATCGACGCGTCGGCAGATCTCTGCAACCGCTGCGATGTCGTCTCCTGCCGGCGCGAAGTCCGGCTTCGCGGCGCGTGCACGTGAAACGAAGAGCGTCTCCGCCGAGCCCCAGTCGAGTGGAGGAACTTCGAAGATCCGCTCTTGCGACAGGCGCAAGTCGCGTGCGACTCGTGACCAGGAGCTTCACCTCCGGCGCGGCGCTAAGCAGGCTCGCCAGGGAGACCGCCGCGTCAACGACCTGTTCGAAGTTGTCGACGACGATCAGCATCTGCTTTTCGCTGAGATACGAGCGCAGGGTGTCGGCGATGTCGTCACCACCTGTCTCTCGAAGCGCCAGCGTCCGTGCGATCGTCGGCAGAACGAGGGCGGGATCCCTGATCGGCGAAAGCGAAACGAAGAACACGCCGCTACGAAAGTCCTCCAGCAGCTCAGCAGCAGCCTGGAGCGCCAGACGCGTCTTCCCCGTTCCACCGACACCAACCAGGGTCAGCAGGCGCGTGTCGTCTTCGCGGACTTGACTCACTACGTGCCTCGAGTTCGCGGTCGCGTCCGATCAACGCGTTCGGCTGTTGCGGGAGGTTGTTCGGACGGTTGCCGAGCGTCTTGAGCGCCGGAAATTCCGTGGGCAGACCGTCGACGACGAGCTGGAAGAGATGTTCAGGTTGGAGAAGGTCTTTCAGCCGATGTTCGCCCAGGTCGATGAGTGACGGCTCTTGTGTGAGCCGCTCGCGGGTCGCGGCGGTGAGCAGGATCTGCCCGCCATGACCCGCCGCCATCACGCGTGCGGCGTGATGGACGTCCAGTCCGACATAGCCGCGGTCTACGACCCGTGGCGTCCCGGTATGGAGGCCCATGCGGACCCGGATCTCGTTGCCGTCGGTCCATTCGTAGGCGGCGAGCGCCTCTCTGTGCGTCCCGCGCGGCTTCGACGGCCCCGTCGGCTGACGCAAACGCGACGAAGAACGCATCGCCCTCGGTGTCGACTTCGACTCCTCCGTGCTCCTCGAACGCTCGACGCAGCAGTGTCCGGTGCGCCTGGAGCAGCTCCGCGTAGCCGTCGCCGGCGCGCTGGAGCAGCTTCGTCGAGCCCTCGATGTCGGTGAAGAGGAGAGTGACCGTTCCAGTCGGCAGCGTGGCCATACCTCGAGGGACTATTGCGCGCGCGCGCGTAATCGTCCAGCGCTCAAGCCGACTTGGGAGGAGACGTCGAACCGCTTACGAATCGCCGCGTGACCGCCACTGACCGATCCTGAAGATCACGAATTCCGCCGGCTTCAGTGGTGCGATCCCGATCACCATCTTCAGCCGCCCGTTGTCGATGTCGTCCTGGGTCATCGTGTCGTTCCCGCAGCGGACGAAGTAGGGCGAGGCATGAGCAGGCGATCTCGCGTGCGTTCGGCGACCGAGGAAGCGGCAACGATGCGCCGCAGCCGACCCCAGAGCAGCGTGTGGTCACGCCGGGTGCGCTGCCCCCTTCGCGAGGTTGCGCCGACGCAGGCTGAGCCTTCGAAGGCGACGACCGCCACTGGCGTCATCCCGCCGCCCGGCTCGGCGTTGCGCTTCCTGCTCCGCTCTCTTGAACGTCTCCCAGCGTGCCTCCTCGCCTTGCATGAAATACGCGTAGAGCATCTCGCCCTCCTCGTGTCGATGTCATAGGTAGGACGGATCAGGTGGGCCGATTTCGACACGATGCCCTGTAGATCAGCCGGAGCAGGCGAGGGGGCGCCCAGCGTCGTCGCAAGCACATCGCCCCGCTGCTATAGACGAGCTGGGGTCGAGACTCGCCTCGAGGGCCGTATCTGCCTCCATCTGACCACTCCCACCGATCGAGTTCTCAGCTGACGACGAACGAAGACAGCGACGGAGGAGGAGCAATGACTGATCACAAGATCGGAACCCGCGAAGAGTGGCTCGCCGCACGCGAGCCGCTGCTCGTCCGCGAGAAGGAGCACACCAGGGTCGGCGACGAGCTCGCACGGCAGCGACGCGAGCTGCCGTGGGTTCGGGTGGAGAAGGATTACCGCTTCGACACCGACGTCGGTGAGCAGACGCTTCTCGAGCTCTTCGAGGGGCGATCCCAGCTGCTCGTCTACCACTTCATGTTCGGCCCGAGCTACGAGGCCGGTTGCCCGACCTGCTCGTCGATGGCCGATGGCATCGACGGCCTGCTCCCGCACCTGCACGCTCGCGACGTGACGTTCGCATTCGTCTCGCAAGCGCCGCTGGAGAAGCTGCAGGCCTACAAGCGGCGCATGGGCTGGAGTATTCCCTGGGTCTCGACCGCGCGCACCGACTTCAACTTCGACCTCGGCTTCTCGAGCAGCGAAGGGCAGACGCGTGAGTGGGTCGAGCCGATGGCCGAGCAGCTACCGCCCATCGCTGCGCACAACGCCCGCTCGACGGGCACTGATCTCGTTGGCTACCTCACAGAGCTCTTTGGGTTCAGCTCGTTCGTACGCGACGACGGCACCGTCTACCACACCTACTCGACGACGGGACGCGGAATCGAGTTTCTCATGGGCTACTACCCGATCCTCGACCGCGCACCGAAGGGCCGCGACGAGGCCGAGGCGTGGCAGCTCTGGATCCGCCGGCACGACGAGTACGAGAGCGGTTGACGCGGGGTTCAGAGCGATCGCCACTACTGGATTCCGCGGCACGCGAACGGTCGGTCCTCATAGGTAGAAGGGCCTCCTTCGCGGCCGCCGAAGACGAGGCCGGCGCGAGCACCGCTACCTGAGCTGTTCGAACGCGCCGCCGATGCGGCCGACGTGGCGGTGATCGCCAGCCTGAACGGCGAAGACAAGCGATCGCGCGGGGGATCCGCGACCCGAATCAGTAGTTGCCCGGATGGCCGTTCGGGTCGGCCGTGCGACCATCGATCGGCTCATGACGTCGACCCGAAACCCGAAGCAGGTGCTGATCGCAGGAGCGGGCGTCGCCGCGCTCGAGGCCGCGCTCGCGCTCCAGGCACTGACCGAGGATGAGGTCTCGGTCGAGCTCGTGGCACCCGAGTCGGAGTTCACGTACCGCCCGCTCGCCGTGACCGAACCCTTCCGTGTCGGCGAAGTGAAGCGGTTCCCGCTGCGGAGGCTCGCCGAGGCCGCTGGGGCGCGCTTGCGAGCGGGGTCGGTTGCGGCCGTCGACTCGGAGCGGAAAGTCGTCACGCTTGAGAACGGGCAAGAGCTCACCTACGACATCCTGCTCCTCGCCCTCGGCGCGCGGCCGCGCGAGGCCGTCACCGGCGCGCTCACGTTCCGCGGCCCGCAGGACGGCCCGGCGCTTTCCGCCCTCCTCGACAAGACGACGGCGGGCGAGATTCACCGGATCGCCTTCGCAGTTCCCACCGGTGCCGGCTGGCCGCTGCCGCTCTACGAGCTTGCGGTTCTGACCGCCGAGTACGCGACGGCTCACGCGACGCGCGGCGTCGAGACCTTCTTCGTCACCCCCGAGGACCACCCACTCGGGCTGTTCGGTCCAACGGCCAGCGACGCCGTGTCCGAGCTGCTCGCCAGCCGCGAGATCCAGGTCAAAACATCGGCCACACCGATCCGCTTCGAGGCAGGCGCGCTCAGCATCGTGGCCGAACGACCAATCGCAGTGGACGCGGTCGTCGCGCTCCCTCAACTCGAAGGCCCGCGCCTGCCGGGCGTCCCGAGTGACGAGCACGGGTTCGTTCCTACCGACGAGTACGGCTGGTGCTCGGCCTCACCGATGTCTACGCCGCCGGCGACCTCACCCAGTTCCCGCTCAAGCAGGGAGGGATCGCGACGCAGCAGGCGGACGCCGCCGCGTCGTCGATCGCAGCCGACGCCGGCGCCGACGTAAAACCGGAGCCGTTCAGACCGGTCCTGCGTGGTCTACTCATTACCGGCCTCGCGCCGCGGTTCCTTCGGGCAGAGGCCACCGGCGCACACTCGATGGTCGACACGGAGCCACTGTGGTGGCCGCCAGCCAAGATCGTCGGCCGCTACCTCACCCCATTCCTCGCCGCCAAGCTCGGACTGGCCGAAACCGCCGTCGGCCCTCTCCGCGAGGGAGCGATCCCAATCGAAGTGGAGTTCGAGACCAGCGGTCGCCCAGCCTGGACGCGCGTCTGATCCTCAACGTCGTGTCGGGCAGGCGCTACATGACCGGATCGGGCTTGACCGCCACTGACCGATCCTGAAGATCACGAATTCCGCCGGCTTCACTGGCGCGATCCCGATCACCATCTTCAGCCGCCCGTTGTCGATGTCGTCCTGGGTCATCGTGTCGTTCCCGCAGCGGACGAAGTAGGACTCGTCGGCCGTGCGGCCCGCGAATGCTCCCATTTGGAAGAGCCCGGTCAGGAAGACGGCGATCTGCTGTCGCAACCTCGCCCACGTCGACTCGTCGTTGGGCTCGAAGACGGCCCACTGAGTGCCACGGTCGATGCTGTGCTCGACGTAGAGACAGAGGCGTCGTACCGGGACGTACTTCCACTCGGACTCGACCCGGTCCGCACCCTGGATCGTCCTCGCACCCCACACCAGGACACCTTCGTCCGGAAATCTCCGGATCTCGTTCACCGCGGCTGAGTTCAGCCTCGACCTTTCGTCGCTCGGTCAGGTCGACCCCAAGCGTGACCTCTCCGCGCAGAACGGCTTCTTCACCTGCGGGCGCTTTCCAGACGCCACGCTCACGGTCGATGCGCGCGTACACCCCGGCAACTGCCCCGCTCGGAGGATCGCCGCCCTCGAACGGCGGGAAGTAGACGGCCGCGTTGGCGCTCCCGCTCTGCGCCAGAGTTTCGACGTAGGCGTTCACCTCGGCGACCTCCGTTCCAGGCGGATCGATCAACGTGAACGCACGCCTCCGCTCGGCGTACTCGATCGCGGCACGCAGGACATCGATGTCGGTCTCGCCGGGAAGACAGAGGAGACTGAGCGTGTCGACCGCGTCGAGACGCTCCAGACCAGCAGACAGCGGCACGCCGTCCGGCAGTCCAACGACCCAGGCATCGCTGCCGCCGTTCTCGAAGAACCGGCCAACGGCTGCGCCGAGCACGAACCCGGCTTCGACGCGAGCAAACGCGCGCTCGAACTCGACGAGGCTCCTCACCTGGACCGGAGCGCACGGCTCCGCACTTCCGACCGCGCCGATGAAGCCCGTCGTGGACGTCTCCACGCCTGCGATCGGCGCTACGCCGAGCGGAACCTC
>CAWHXK010000042.1:0-3946 GCA_963833255.1 uncultured Actinomycetes bacterium | reverse complement strand
CGGGTTATGAGCCGCCTCGATTATGTACACGCGTTCCGCCGTATTCCGCCGAAATGCAGGCTCCGAGCCAGATTTCCGGCACGCGCGTGCATTTAGGCGGAACACGGTGACATCGCTGCGGAAGCCCGATGCTTGCAGAACGCTTGCAGCGGAGCCGGAGCGTGCACGGGGAGCGTCGGCGCATGTGCGCTGACCGCGCGCTCACACTATGCGCAGGGCCGGGATCGTCCTATGCTCGTCGCATGGCCTCGTGCTCCCAGTGCGGCTCGGGGCTCCCGGAGAGCGCCCGCTTCTGTCCCGCGTGCGGGACCGCCGTCGTCGCGCTCCGCGGCGAGGAGCGAAAGGTGGTCACGATTCTCTTTGCCGATCTCGTCGATTCGACAGTACTCGGCGACAACCGAGATCCAGAAGAGCTGCGCGCGGCGGTTCGTCCGCAGATCGCGCGGATGCGAACCGAGCTCGAGCGCTTTAGCGGCACGTTCGAGAAATATGTCGGCGACGCCGTGATGGCTGTTTTCGGCGCTCCGGTGGCGCACGAGGACGACGCGGAGCGCGCGGTCCGCGCCGCGCTCGCGATTCGCGACGCGATCGCAGGGGTCAAGGTCGCCGTGAACACGGGTGAAGCCGTCGTGCAGCTCGACGCACGGTCGGGTGCTGAAGAGGGGATCGCTACCGGAGACGTCGTGACGACCACGTTCCGGATCGAAGAGGCCGCCGACCCTGCGAGCGTCTTGGTCGGCGAGTCGACGTTTCTCGCAACGCGGGGGGCAATCGAGTACGGCGATCGCAGGGTGCTCCAGGCGAAGGGAAAGGCGCATCCCGTCGCGGTGTACGAGGCGCATCGCGCGATGACGGAGCGCCGGCCTGCGTACGATAGGCCTCCCGCTCGCGCCGCTGGTCGGCCGCAAGGAAGAGCTGGCCTTGATCCTCGACACGCTCGCGCGCGCACGACGCGATCGCACCGTGCAGCTGGTGACACTCGTCGGTGTGCCCGGCATCGGCAAGAGCCGGCTCGTGTGGGAGCTCCAGCGCGCGCTCGCGGATGAACCGAATCTTGTGACCTGGCGCCGTGGACGCTGCCTTCCCTACGGCGACGGCGTCACGTACTGGGCGCTCGGCGAGATGGTGAAGGCGCAGGCCGGAATTCTCGAGACCGACGACAGTCAGACCGCTGCCGCGAAGCTCGGACGATCGGTGCGGGACGTTGTCGGGACCAGCGCCGACGCTGGGTGGATCGAGTCGCACCTGCGCCCTCTGCTCGCGCTGGAGGGCGACGCAGGACGCGAGCGCGACGAAGCATTCGCGGCGTGGCGCCGGTATTTCGAAGCACTTGCGGAACCGGCCCCGCTCGTGCTTGTTTTCGAGGACCTGCACTGGGCAGACGAGGGACTGCTCGACTTCATCGATCACATCGCCGACTGGGCGATGGAACGACCAATCGTGCTTCTGTGCACGGCGCGTCCGGAGTTCCGCGATAGGCGCGCGGGGTGGGGCGCGCGCACGAATGCCGCAACGATCTTGCTTCCGCCTCTCAGCGCGGCGGAGACGGCAACGCTCCTCGAGCTGCTGCTTCGTCAGACGCGCGTGCCGCAGGAGCTTCGAAAGGCGGTGCTCTCGCGGGCAGAAGGAAACCCGCTCTACGCCGAGGAGTTCGTCCGCATGCTTGTGGACCGTGGGCTGCTCGTGCGCAACGGCGGCGATTGGGCGCTGCGCTCCCACGACCTTCCCTTGCCGGACTCCGTTCAAGCGATCGTTGCGGCGCGGCTCGACGCGCTTCCCGTGCCCGAGAAGGCCGTGCTACGCGATGCGTCGGTTGTCGGGCGGGGGTTCTGGCCGAAGGCGGTCGCGGCAATTTGCGGTTTCGTCACCGAGGACGTTCACGCGCACCTTCGTTCGCTCGAGCAGAAGGAGTTCGTGCGCAGGCTCGGATCGAGCGTGATTGGGGGCGAAATGCAGTACTCGTTCCATCACGCGCTCGTCCGTGACGTCGCGTACGCACAGATTCCCCGGGCCGAGCGGGCGAACAAGCACCGGCTCGCGGCCGAGTGGATCGAGGCGCTCGGACGTCCCGAAGATCATTCTGAGACGATTGCTCACCACTACCTTCAGGCCCTCGAGTACGCACGGAACGCAGGGCAGGACGAGTCGGTGTTCGCGGAGCGCGCACGATCGGCGCTGCGCGAGGCAGGTGATCGCGCACTTGCCCTCAACTCGTACAAATCCGCGGAGCGATATTACGCGGCCTCAGTCGACCTGCTGGCCGCCGACGCACCACCCGAGTTGCTGTTCCGCCTCGGCACCGCGCGGTTCCATGCCGTCGGGACGGGCGGCGAGGTGCTGGAACGAGCGCGGGCGCAACTGCTCGAGCGCGGAGACGTCGAACGCGCGGCCGAGGCTGAGGTCATGCTGGCGGAAGCGACGTGGATGCAGGGGCATGGCGATGTGGGGCTCACGCATCTCGAGCACGCGGCGGCGCTACTCCGCGACGCGCCGGCGACGCGGTCGAAGGCCTACGTACTCTGCAGCCTCGCGCGGTTCCTGCGCAATGCCGGCCGCGACGAAGAGGCGATCGAAGTCGGGCGCGAAGCGTTGGCGATGGCGGAACGACTCGGCCTCGACGATTTGTGCGCCAACGCCTTGTGCACCCTCGGAGTGGCGCGAGCTGAGACAGGAGATCTCGGCGGCGTCGAGGATCTCGAGCGGAGCATCGTGATCGCGCAGGCAGCGGGCTCCCCGGAATCGGTGCGGGCACTCCTCAACCTCGGAAGCATCCTGGCGCGGCTCGGCGACCTTCCGCGCGCGTTCGCGCTGCATGCGGAAGGACACCAGGCGGCGGAGCGGTTCGGCGATCTCGGCGGGATCCGGTGGCTCCAGGCGGAACGGCTGTACGCGGACTACTGGTCCGGCCGCACTGACGACGCGCTTCGGCGCGCCGAGGACATCGTTGGCGAGATCGAGGCAGGGACTTCCCATCGGATGGAACTCGATGCGCGGTTGATTCGCGGCTGGATCCGGCTGGAGCGCGGCGACGTCACCGAAGCGAAAGACGACGCAGGACGCGCACTCGAGTTCGCCCGGGCTGCGGGAGATCCAGAGGCGCTGTTTCCAGCGCTCGCGTTTGCAGCTCGCGTAGCTGTCGCGGCGGGGCACGAAGCGGAGGGGAAGGCAATCGTCGACGAATTGCTTCGCTCGTGGGACGAGTGGAAACTGGCGCTTCCTTCGGCGGGGCTCGCCGATCTCGGGATCGTCGCCCACGACGTCGGCCGTTCAGACGAGCTCTTCCGCGTTGCGTCAACGAAGACGGCGACCCGCTGGTTGGACGCTGCGCTCGCCGCGGCGAAGGGCGAGTTCACGCAGGCAAGCGAGCTCTATCGCGCGATCGGTTCGGTTCCCGACGAGGAAACCGCTCGACGGCGCGCGTGACGATTACGTCGACGCTTCGGACTCGTTGCTGGCGAAGGAAGGGTAGTCGTCGACGTCCTCAAGCACCTCGGCTCTGTGAACCCCATGGCCCTTTGACCCGAGGCACCTTGTGATCTGATTGAGGTACCTGTCGGCGTCGTCTCGCTCGGTGTAGTAGACGAGCGAATGGATCCTTCCTGCCGCGTCCTTGCCGATGGCCTCGGAGCTGGCCGGGACCACCGACGTCATTCACGCACGCTTTTATGTCCCTGGCCGTCTCCTCCGGAGACGAGGTCGAGACGTGATAGCAATGCGGCACGACACAATCATCGCCGATTGTGCCATCGGTGGCAAGGCCACGTCGTGGATGCCGCGAAAGGGCGAGGTTCTCTTTACGCAACGTCTGCCCGCTTTCATTCGAGCGCTCTGCCCGAGGACGTTGCAGCACACGCGCGCAAACGTCGGGGAGTCAGCCTCGTACGCGGAAGGCCCCGTGTCCGGGGCCTTCCTCAGTAGCGGGGGCAGGATTTGAACCTGCGACCTC
>CAWHXK010000041.1:0-89744 GCA_963833255.1 uncultured Actinomycetes bacterium | reverse complement strand
GGTTGCTGTTGAGTTAGCGGGTGAAGCTTCTG
The DNA here is from genome assembly GCA_963833255.1 of uncultured Actinomycetes bacterium. GTDB lineage: Bacteria > Actinomycetota > Thermoleophilia > Gaiellales > Gaiellaceae > 3-1-20CM-4-69-9. Next base: position 89,712 of record CAWHXK010000041.1, on the reverse strand, counting down.
CGGCTCCTTCTACTCGCTTTGCTCGCGTTCGCCGTCTCCGCTGGGACGCCGAAGCCGGCCGAGACAACTCATCTGAAGATCATCGTCGGCGTCACCGACGACACCGCCAAGTGGATGAACCGGCAGGACGGGATCGTCGGCGTCCACCGTGACCTCCGCCTCATGGCGGTCCGAGTGACGATTCCCTGGAAGCCCGGACAGATGCGGCCGACGCGGCTTCAGCAGGTCTACCTGCACCGGATCGCACGGATGGTGCAGCTGAACGACCGCATCGTGCTCGCGGTGTACAACACCGCCCGCTACGCACCGACGACCGCTCGCCTCCGGAAGCAGTACTGCTCGTTCCTCGGCGGCGTCGTTCGGCGCATTCCGCTCATCCACGACGTCGAGATCTGGAACGAGGCCAACTCGCCCGCCTACTGGCCCGAGGCTGACGGCGCGGCTGGGTACGCCTCGCTGCTTGCGCGCTGCTACGACGTCTTGCACGACCGCCCGGGGCCGATCAACGTCATCAGCTCGACGGCTTCCCGCCACGACCCGGGAAGCTTCCTCTTCGCTCTGGGGGACGCCTATCGCGCGAGCGGGCGGACGCGCCAGCTCTTCGACACGTTCGGCCACAACCCATACCCAGCGGACTCCGCGGAGCCGCCCTGGGTCCTGCACGAGGGCTCGGACCTGATCGCGGAGGGCGACTACGAGACTCTGATGAACATCCTGAGCACAGCCTTCGAGGACACGCCCCAGCCCGTGCCGGGGGTCCGCGGCGTGACGATCTGGTACGTCGAGGACGGTTTCCAGACCGTTGCCCCGCCCGACAAGCTGCGCTATTACCACGGCCGCGAGAACGATTTGCACGCGATTCCAGCGTTGGCACCGCGCAACGACAAGAACGTCGTCGACCAGGCGACGCAGTTGCGCGACGCGATCCTGCTCGCGTACTGCCAGCCGGCTGTCTCCGGATTCCTCAACTTCGGCCTGCTCGACGAGGACCGCCTCGGCGGCTGGCAAGCGGGCCTCCTGTGGCGCGACGGGACTCGCAAGCCGTCGTATGACACCTTCAAAGCGGCAATCGCCGAGGTCCGCAGGCGTGACACCAATTGCTCGAAGATCCGGGGGGCGCCGAGCTCCTGACCGCGCCGCAAGACCTGGCCTTCCCCAGCATCTACTTCACGGCAAGACGGGGAGGTCGGTCAGAGGGGCTTCCCCGTCTCGCCCTCGCGGTAGGCTGCGCCGCCGTGCGTGTCACATTTCTCGTGCCCGCCTACAACGAGTCGGCGACGATCATCGAGATCCTCGACCGTGTCGACGGTCTCGACCTGGAGAAGCAGATCGTCGTCGTCGACGACGGCTCGACGGACGGGACGGGAGACCTCGTCGAGTCCTGGCGGGGCAATCGTGACGACGTCGTCCTCGTCCGCCAGGAAAACCGGGGCAAGGGGGCCGCGGTGCGCGCTGCCATCCCTCACGCCGACGGCGACATTGCGGTCATCCAGGATGCCGACCTGGAGTACGACCCTTCCGACGTCCCCGCGCTGATCGAGCCGATCGAGCGCGGCAGCGCGGACGTGGTCTATGGCTCGCGACTCTCAGGCGGCAAGCCACAGCGTGCGTACTTCTTCTGGCATCTCGTCGGAAACAAGTTCCTCTCGCTGCTGACGAACATCCTCTTCAACACGACGCTCTCCGACATGGAGACCGGCTACAAAGCGTTTCGCATCGAGGTCTTGCGGTCGCTCGACCTCCGGCAGGACGACTTCGGCATCGAGCCCGAGATCACCGCGAAGATCTGCAAGCGGAAGCTGCGCGTCTACGAGCTCCCGATCGCCTACTACGGCCGAACCTACGCAGAAGGGAAGAAGATCACATGGAGGGACGGGTTCAAGGCGATCCGCGTCCTACTGAGCGTCCGCCTGTTCGGCTGACGGTCGTCGTCGCTGCGATCTTCCTCGCGGCGCTCGCCGCGTCGGCACTCTTGTCGGCGTACCACGTGCGCGGTCACGTGCACGACGCCGTCGCCCTTGACTCCAAGCTGACGGCGGCGGCGCGACTGCACGCCGCCGGTGACCGGCTGGGATTCGACCCGGCGCCGTTCGACGCGTTCCGTGCGCGGTTGGGGCCGAAGGAGCGATACGCCGTCGACGTGCCGCCCGGCGCAAAGGGACCGTTCATCACGCGCGGAGCTGTCGTGCGCGCCTACGCCGCCTTCTACTTTCTGCCTGCGATCCAGGTCACTCGCGCGGATCGGGTGTTCCACTACCGATTCCGATGAGAGCCGAGGCGCTCGTCGGCGCCAACGTCTTGATGCTGCTGGCGGGACTGGGCGTGTTGCCGCTCCTGCGCGTCGCACACTCGTGGCGCGAGCTCGCCTATCGCTCGGGGCTCGCCTACCTCTGCGGCATCCTGCTCGCCGGCATCCTTTCGGCGCACCTTGCGCTCGTGCACGTCGGCTTCGGCTGGGCCGGCCTCGCGACGCTGGCCGTGGTCTCACTGGCGGCGTGCTTCTGGCGCCTGCGCGGAAGTGAGCGGCCGGGCTGGGCCCGGCCGGGCTGGATTCACGTCGCGGGCCTCGTCGCGGTCGCTGTCGTCATCGCAGACTATGTCCGGGCTTTCCGAGTCGCCCCGCTCGACCGCTACGACGCCTGGGCGATCTGGGCGCTCAAAGGCCATGCCCTGTACGCCTTCGGCTGGGCCGACCCCACCCTCTTCGCAGGCTCGGCCTATCGCTTCGCGAACCTCGATTACCCGCTGTTGCTGCCGTCGCTCGAAGCGATCGCCTTTCGCTCGATGGGGGCGTTCGACACACGTCTGATTCACGTGCAGTTCCTCTTCTTGCTCGTGGCAGCGCTCGCCGCACTCTTCGCATTGCTGCGCGACCGGGTCCCCGCGATGGTGCTCTGGCTTTCTCTCCTCGCGATCGCGGTCGCGCCTGCGGTGTTCGACCAGCTCCTCACCGCCTACGCGGATCTCCCGCTGGCGCTCGTCTTCTGTGTCGGAGTCGCGGCCTCAGGGCGCTGGCTGCTGGCGAACGAGCGCTGGGCGCTCGCCGTTGCGACGTTCTCTTTCGCCGGCGCACTGCTGATGAAGAACGAGGGCTCGCTTTTCGTTCTCGCGGTGTTCGTCGGGCTGCTGGTCGTCGCGCACCGGCGCTGGCGCGCGCTCGCGGTCGCCGCCGTCGTCGACGTCGTGCTGCTGCTCCCCTGGCGGATCTACGTTCACGTCCACCATCTCCGCGACATCAACTACAGCTTCGGCGACAGCTTCGACTACGGCCATCTGCACGGACGCTTGGGCGTTGGCCGGATCGCGTTCCGCACACTCGGCGGCCAGATGCTCGACGCGCAGCAATGGGGTTTCCTGGTGCCGTTGTTCGCCGTGCTCGTCTTGGCGGCGTTCATCGCCGGGAGCCGCGCCTTGCCCATCTTCGCTCTCGTGTGGACCGGGCTCGCCTGGATGGGATTGAGCTGGATCTACGTGATCTCGCGCTTCGAGTACAGCTCCTACCTCGACTCGACGAAGGAGCGCGTGGTGGCCACGATCGTCCTCGGGAGCGCCGCGCTCGTTCCTCTGCTTGCGGCCGAGACCTGGGCCTGGCTCAGCGCTCGCGAGCGAGCCCCGCTTCGGAGCGGTGACGGAGCAGCTCCTTGACCTCCCGAAGGAAGCGCGAGCAGTCGGCCTCGTGTTCGTCGGAGACGAACTGACCCGGCGGCACCGGCTGGTCTCGCTTCGGGTCAGGCTGCGCCTGACCGTTGTTCCCACGCAACGGCTCTCCCCACCTTTGAAGTTGGCCCTGTCGAGCGCACCGCAGGCTCGAGGGCTAGGACCGCACCGAACCGTCGTACGCCGCCGCGAGTCTAGAGCGTCGAGCGGAAACGGCATCACTCGAAAGGGTCACGCGCAGCGACATCCCCGCAAAGTGGGAACGAATCAGACGAGCGCGAGCTGGCGATGGCTCGCCAGGCCCGAGACGCCCACCCCCACGAGCCGAAGCGCCCCCGGACGGTCGGTGAGCGCGCGGTCGAGCAGACCACACGCGAGCTCTCCGATCTGTTCGCCGTCGTCGATTCCGACGCGTAACGACGTCGACCTCGTGCGGATTGAGAAGTCCGTGTAGCGCAGCTTCGTCGACACGGTGCGACCCGTCCTGCCGGTGTCACGGAGGTGCTGCGAGAGTCGCCCGGCCATCCGGCGCAGCTCTGCGTGCAACTGCGTGCGGTCGGTGAGGTCGCGTTCGAAGGTGTTTTCGATGCTGATCGAGATGCGCTGCGTCTGCTGGTCGAGGCCGCGCGGATCGATTCCGCGGGCCCGCTCCTGCAGCATGCGCCCGACACTCCCCGGCAAGAGGCGCCGGAGCTCTCCCTCCGGGAGCGCGGCGAGCGAGCCGATCGTCTCGACGCCGGCGGCGACGAGGCGCTGTTCGGCCTTTGGCCCGACGCCCGGGAGCCGTCTGACGTCGAACGGCGCGAGGAAGCTCGCCTCGTGGCCTTCGGGAACGACCGTGAGGCCGCCCGGCTTCCGGTGGTCGCTGCCGATCTTCGCGACGACCTTCGACGTCGAGACTCCGATCGCACAGGTGAGGCTCGTCGCAGCCCTGACGGCGGTCTGCACCGCCTCGGCGACCTTGCGCGCCTGGAGAAAAGTCGCGGCGACCTCGCCGACATCGAGGTAGCCCTCGTCGAGCCCCGTCTTCTCTACGGTGGGAACGACGCCGCGTACGGTTTCCCAGACGTGCTCCGAGTATTCGCGGTACAGCGCGTGGCGAGGGCGTACGAAGACCACGCGGGGGCAGCGCCGCAGGGCCTCCGCACAGCTCATGGCGGAGTGAATGCCGAACTTCCGCGCCTCGTAGTTCGCTGTCGCGACGACGCCTCGACCGTGTGGATCCCCGCCGACGACGAGAGGCTTCGTCCGAAGACTTGGATCTTCGAGCTCCTCGACCGCGGCGAAGAAGGCGTCGAGGTCGAGGTGGGCGATGATCATGCTCGAAAGCCTAGATGGCGGACCTCCCGGCATCCGCCTTGCCGCCCCTTACGAGGTACACGTGCGCGTGCGCGCGCGTCCCCACCCGGGTGGGGGTCTTCACCCACCACCCACTGCGCTCGATGCTACTCCGGAAAAGCGAAACGGTCTGTGCCAACCTTGCGCCGAAACGCGGCTGCTTGCGCTCAGGTCAGGCGAGGACCCATTCGTCGCTGCGGATGATCGGGACAGCGGTCCCTCCGGCTTCCACTCCGTCGACTTCGACCTCGGGGCCGCCGATCATGAAGTCGGTGTGCACGCTCGAGGTGTTCGCAGCCCCTTCGGGAAGCTCGACCTCCGCGTTCCGCGTAAAGGCCAGGCCTGCGCCGTACGCGATGTGGCAGGTCGCATTCTCGTCGAAGAGAGTGTCGAAGAACGTCACGCCCAGCTGACCGACACGCGAGGAACCGTCGACGAGCGCGACCTCGCCGAGCCTCTTGGCGCCGTCGTCGGTCTCGAGCTGCGAGCGCACCACGTCTTCGCCCTTCGACGCCTTCACCTCGACCACGCGACCGCCTTCGAAACGCAACTCGAGGTCCTGGACCATCACGCCTCCGGCCAATCCCAGCGGTCGCGTCGACCGAACGGTTCCCTCGGTGCGGCGCGCGTCAGGCGCCGTGAAGACCTCTTCCGTCGGCATGTTGGGAACATGCGTGCGGCCGTCGGCCGTCTCGAGCCGGGCGGCACCCCAGTTGAACGCGGGTGTCAGCCCGATCGTCAGATCGGTGCCCGGACCGCGGAATCGGAGCGCGTCGAAGCCGCGCTCGGTCAGCAGAGCCGCCCGAGCCACGAGCCGTTCGATGTGGTCCTGCCAGGCCTGGACCGGATCGGGCTCGTCGAGCCGGACTGCCTTCGCGACGTTCTCCCAGAGTCGATCGACGTCGGGCTCGCCGAACACCTTCGTGGCCCAACCTTCGTTCGGGAACGCGACGATCGTCCAGTTCAGCCGCCGGTCGTCGAAGATGACCTCGAGCGCGCGTTGCGAATACTCCTTCGGACGTGCCTTGCCGACGCGCACGCCGTCGAGGTCCGAGAGCAGCTCCGGGTTCGGATCTCCGGTAATCGCGATCTCGGCCCCGCCGACCTTGGCGAAGTGCTCGAGCTGCGCCAGTTGCCACGGCGGCGACCACTCGAGTGTGTCGTCGTCGGCGTGCTGGATCAGCTCACGCTTGAGGTACGTGTCTCCGTAGTCGACGGCGACGTAGCGGGCACCTGCCTCGTACGCCGCAGCGGCGAGCGCACGGGCGAGCGGTGCATGTTCGACAAAGCACCTGATGAGAACATCCTGGCCCTCGCCGACGTTGGCTCCCACGCGCACCGCGAGATCTGCATATCGCCGCAAAAGGCCTTCGTCGGGCATCGGCGCGATTGTAGGCTCCTGGTCGTGGCGCTACTCCAGTCAACCGTCGAACGAGACGCAGACCTTCGAGCGGCGGCGAGACCGGATGGAGGGCCTCGTCGGCGAACTGCGGGAGCGAACCGCCCTGATCGCCAAGGGCGGTGGTGACAAGGCGACAGAACGTCACCGGTCGCGAGGGAAGCTGCCCGCACGCGAGCGCATCGACCGCCTCGTCGACCCGGGTGCAGCCTTCCTCGAGCTGAACGCGCTCGCTGCCTGGGATCTGTACGAGGGGCAGGCGCCGGCTGCCGGGATCGTGACCGGCATCGGCGTCGTCGAGGGCCGCGAGTGCGTGATCGTCGCCAACGACGCAACGGTGAAGGGCGGCTCGTACTTTCCGCTCACCGTCAAGAAGCACCTACGGGCACAGGAGATCGCGGAGCAGAACAACCTTCCCTGCATCTACCTCGTCGACTCGGGCGGTGCCTTTCTGCCGCTGCAAGACGAAGTCTTCCCCGACCGCGACCACTTCGGCCGGATCTTCTTCAACCAGGCGCAGATGTCGGCCAAAGGCATCCCGCAGATCGCCGTCGTGATGGGATCGTGCACCGCCGGCGGGGCGTATGTGCCCGCGATGTCGGACGAGACGATCATCGTCCGGGGCACCGGAACGATCTTCATCGGCGGGCCGCCGCTCGTGAAGGCGGCAACGGGTCAAGACGTGACCGCCGAGGAGCTCGGCGGCGCGGACGTACACACGCGGCACTCTGGCGTCGCCGACCATTACGCGACCTCCGACGAGCACGCCCTCGCCCTGGCACGGCAGATCGTGCGCAACCTGCAGGGGCGCAAGCCGGACCCGCCGTGGGAACCGGCCGAGGCCGAGCCTCCTGCAGCCGACCCGGCAGAGCTCTACGGGCTGGTTCCCGAGGACTTCCGCCAGCAGGTGGATGCACGCGAGCTGATCGCGCGGATCGTCGACGGCTCCCGCTTCGACGAGTTCAAGGCGCTTTACGGCGAGACGCTCGTGACCGGCTTCGCCCACATCGAGGGCTGCCCGGTCGCGATCCTGGCCAACAACGGCGTCCTGTTCGCGGAGTCCTCGCAAAAGGGGGCGCACTTCATCGAGCTCGCCACGAAGCGGCGCATCCCGCTCGTCTTCCTGCAGAACATCACGGGCTTCATGGTCGGACAGGAGTACGAGGCAGGCGGGATCGCACGCGACGGCGCGAAGCTGGTCATGGCGGTCGCGAACGCGCAGGTGCCGAAGTTCACCGTGATCGTCGGCGGTTCGTTCGGCGCGGGGAACTACGCGATGTGCGGCCGCGCCTACGAGCCGCGACAGCTGTGGATGTGGCCGAATGCACGCATCTCGGTGATGGGCGGCGAGCAGGCCGCCACCGTCCTGACGATGGTCGGCGACGCCGACCCGGACGAGATCCGCGCCAAGTACGAGCGTGAGGGCAGTCCCGTATTACTCCACCGCACGGCTGTGGGACGACGGGATCATCGACCCGCTCGACACACGTCGCGTGCTCGCACTCGGACTCTCGTCGGCGCTCAACGGTCCCATTCCCGAGACCACCTTCGGCGTCTTCCGAATGTAATGCGCCTCTTCAACAGGAAGCCGAAGCAGCGGCTGAGGGAGCTCGGCGAGTCGGAGGCGTATCACCATTCCTACGGCGAGCCCCCGCGAGACGTGAAGATCGTGAAGCTCGAACCGCGACGCCCCCGCTACCGGCAAGTCCTCGCAGACGGGGAACGCATGCGACAAGCTTTCGTGCAACGACTGGACAACCGAGACAAGGAGGAGCAGTAGTGGCGGGTTACGACGTCGCCGATGTCGGCGAACTGGAGGCGGAAGGCCCCGGCGGAATGGTGCGAAAAGTTCGCCGTGCGGTCGACGGCAAGGCTTTCGGCTTCAACTACTTCATCCTCCCTCCGAATCAGGAAGGTCGCGAGCACGAGCACAGCGATACCAACCAGGAAGAGGTCTACTTCGTGGTGAAAGGGTCCGGAACCATGCGGGTCGGCGAGGAGGAGATCGAGCTCGTACCCGGTCGCTTCGTTCGTGTGGATCCCACCGTAATCCGTGTGGCCGTCTCCGGGGCTGACGGACTCGAGTTCGTCACGTTCGGCGCCCCAATCGACACGCAATACGAACCCCCTTCATGGGGCTAGGAGGCGTCATGCACTCAATCGAGTTTTCCAACGAAGAGCTGCGGCTCTTGCACGCGGCACTGCACTCGTATCTCGACGACTTCGGCCACAAGGAGGCCGACGTTCTGAGGAGCGTGAAGGCGCTGCTCGCGAAACTGCCACCTCCCGCGTGATCCTTCGGTTCGTCCTCTGGAATCTCGCGGACTCGAAGACGACGATCCAGGAGCTGCGCCGCTACCTCCGCGATGAGTCTGCGGACGCCTTCGCCGACGTTTCGGGCCTGCGCTTCAAGGCCTGGATCTCGGACGAGGCGACCGAGCGCTGGGGCGCCGTGTACCTCTGGGAGTCCGCCGAGGCCTCCGAGCAAGAGCTGCCGACCCGGGCCCGTGAGCTGATCGGCAAGGATCCCGATGTCGCCGAGACGTTCGACGTCGAAGCGACGATCGAGGGTCGTTACGTCAACGAGCAGCTCTCGCGGCTCGGGCTCGCCTTCGAGTGAACCGGCGGAGGCTCACCCCCCTCAGAGAACGAGCTTCTCCCGAAACGCCGTTCCGTCCGTGAAGCGCCCGAGCCGGTAAGGCGACAGGTCGAGCGCAGCCTCACCTTGGAGCAACTCCTGGGCGACTGCCCGCCCCACCGCCGGCGACTGCATGAAACCATGGCCGGAGAATCCGCATGCGGCATAGAGGCCGTCGCCAACCGGCCCGATGATCGGGTGCGCGTCGGGGGTCATGTCGTAGAGGCCGGCCCAAGCGCGCGCGACGCGCGTCCCGGCTGCGGGTGGATACCGATCTGCGAGCCGCTCGATCCTGTCGGCGAAGACAGTCTCGTCTACGGTCTCCGCGTATCCCCAGCGTGGCTCGGCGTCCGCCATCGCGATGCGCAGACAGTCGTCCCGACGCCGAAAGTGGAAGCCGCTTTCAGCTTCGATCACCATCGGCAGGTCTTCCGGCAACCCGTCGATCGGTTCGGTCTCGAGGAGCTGCCGCGCGAGCGGCCGGATCGGCAGATCGACCCCGAACTCACCCGAGTAAGCACCGGCTGCGATCACGAGCACGTCTCGCTCGAGCTCCCGTGCATCCGTGTGCTCGAGCACCTCGACCCCAAGCTCCTCCGCCCGACGAACGACCTCCCGCGTCAACGCGGGAGGGTCGGCGACACCGTCGCTCGCGCAGAACACGGCACCGAGGACGTCGTCCGCTGCGAGCCCCGGAACGAAGCGCGGGTCGACGCTCTCCACCGGCACACCGAGCTCAGCCTGCAACGCCCGGCGTTCCTCAAGCTCGGCAAAACCCTCTTCGGTGGTCGCCAGGAAGAGGTAGCCCACCTGCTGGAACCACGTCGCGCCGAGCTCCTCGAAGAACGCGATCGACTCCTGGACCAGATCGCACCTCGGCCGCGGTCGAGAACTGCTGGCGAACCCCGCCCATTGCCTTGCCGGTCGAGCCCGATGCGATCTCGGACCGATCGGCGAGCACGACGTCCTCCGCCCCGAGGAGGGCGAGGTGGTACGCGATGCAAGCTCCTACAGAGCCGCTACCGGCGACGACGATTCGAGCCATCGCTCGAGCTCCTTCTGCTCCGCGTCCGTCAGCGTGCGCAACGGCCGGCGAACGTCCGGCCCCAGCGGAACTCCACGTCGGGCCACCACGAACTTCGCCGCGGCCTGGAACGGGAACCGCTCGAGCGCCGCACGCACAGGACCGAGGTCGGCAGCACCCTGACCGCGCACCGCCGCGGCGACGAGCTCGGGAAACGCGGAGCCGAGCGCCGACACTGCACCGACGGCGCCACCCGCAAGACCTTGCGGCAGCAACGACTCCGGCCCGACGAAGATGTCGAGGCCCTCGATCAGATACGGCCTGAAGCTTTCCCAGGGCGTGTCGGACACCTTCAGCCCGCGGAAGTTCGGCGCGGCGTCACGCAACCGCTCCAGGACTGCCGGCGGAACCGCGTAACCACTGCGCGCCGCGAACTCGTAGACGTAGAAAGCCGTCGGGTCGCAGGCACGCGCCGCAGCCGCCAGATGCGCGAGCAACTCCGACTCGTCGAGCGTGAAGTACGGCGGGGGCATGACCGCGACGCCGGCAACGCCGAGATCCGCCGCGTGGGCGGCAAGCTCGACGGTGTCCCAGGTCGACTGCGCCCCGCAGTGCACCGCGACGAGCAGGCGCCCGTTCGCGGCCTCGACGAACAGCTGAGCCGCGCGCATGCGCTGCTCCATGGGAAGAAGGAAGCCCTCGCCGGTCGTGCCGAGGGCGAGCAGGCCGTCGACGCCGCCGGCCGCCAGGAAATCGACATAGGGCGCGAACGCGTCCTCGTCGAGTGCCTCCCCCGCGTCGCGAAGCGGCGTCAGGGCGGCGGCAAGAGCACCTCGCAGCATCGAACGAACTCTAAGCTCCAGACGTGGCAGGCCTACGGATCGAACGCGACGGAGCCATCCTCCGGATCACGCTGGCGCGGGCTGAGCGCCGGAACGCCTTCGACGCCGAGCTGATCGCCGAGCTGACGGAGGCCTTCGCCGACGTCGGGGACGCGCGGGCTGTCGTCCTCGCCGGGGACGGCCCGAGCTTCTGCGCCGGCGCGGACATCGAATGGCAGCGCTCGGCGATCGACCTCTCGCTCGAGGAGAACGCCGAAGACGCGCTGCGGCTCTTCCGCATGTGCGAGGCGATCGACCGCTGCCCCGCGCCGGTGATCGCGCGAGTGCAGGGCTACGCCCTCGGCGGCGGCTCGGGCCTCACCGCCTGCGCCGATCTCGCGATCGCAGCGGCGGACGCCGTCTTTGGGTTCTCCGAAGTGAAGCTCGGGATCATTCCCGCGGTGATCTCCCCGTTCGTCCTGCCGAAGATCGGCGCGCACGCGAGGCGTTACTTCCTCACCGGCGAGCGTTTCGACGCGGAAACCGCGTTGCGCATCGGTTTGATCGAAGAAGTCGCCGCAGATCTCGACGCTGCGGTCGATCGCGTCCTCACCGAACTGCTGAGCGCGGGGCCTGAAGCCGTTCGCGAAGCGAAGCGACTGATCCGGGAGCGGCCCAGCGGTGAAGAGACGGCGCAGATCGCCGCGCGGCTGCGCGCCGGCGACGAAGGGCAGGAGGGCTTGCGCGCATTTCTCGACCGGCGCAAGCCGGGCTGGCGCTAGCTCACTTGCCTGTGCGCAGGCTGCTCCTCCTCACGGGCGCCATCGTCCTCGTCGACACGATGTTTTTCGCGGCGCTGACACCGCTACTTCCGCACTACGTCGACGAACTCGGGCTCGGGAAGGCCGGCGCCGGCGTGCTGCAGGCCATGTACCCCGCGGGTGCCCTGGTCGCGGGGATCCCGAGCGGAATCGCCGCCGCCCGCCTCGGCGTCAAGCGAACCGTGCTGATCGGACTCTTCCTTCTCACCTTGACAACGGTCGCGTTCGGGCTCGCCGACTCGGTGTGGGCGCTCGACCTCGCGCGTTTCCTCCAGGGTGTGTCGAGCGCCTTCTCGTGGACGGGCGCACTCGCATGGTTGGTTGCAGCTGCGCCTGCCGGCCGGCGCGGCCGCCTCATCGGATCCGCCTTCGGCGCCGCGATCGTCGGTGCTCTCTTCGGGCCCGTTCTCGGCGCCGTCGCGTCCTTCACCGGCCCGGGACCTGCATTCGGTGCGGTCGCCGGGATCGCGCTCGTGCTTGCCGCCTTCGCGGCGGCGACGCCCGCAGTTGTGCCGACCCGCGCACAGCCGATTCGGATGCTCGTCGATGCGATCTCACGCGACCGCAGTATCCAGACCGGCGTGTGGCTCTGCCTGCTCCCCGCGCTCTGCTTCGGAACGCTCTCCGTTCTTGCACCACTCCGTCTGTCCGACCTCGGTTGGGGTGCTGTGGCGGTCGGAGCGACGTATCTCGTGTCGGCCGGGCTCGAGGCAGCCTGGGCGCCCGTGCTCGGCCGGCTCTCGGATCAACACGGCCGCGTGCGTCCTCTGCTCGCCGCTCTCGCAGGGTCGGCCGTCGTCGCACTTCTGCTGCCCTGGCCGCAGCGCGCGTGGCTGCTCGCAGCCCTGATCGTATTGGCGGGCTTCGCGTTCGGAAGCTTCTGGACCCCCGCAATGTCACTGGTCACCGACGCAGCGGAGACGAGAGGGCTCGACTACGGCTACGCGTTCGCGCTCGTGAACCTCGCGTGGGCGCCGGGCCAGGCCGGCGGCGCGGCACTGGGAGGAGCCGTCGCGTCGGTCACGAGCGATGCGGTGCCGTACCTCGCGCTATCCGTCCTTTGCCTGCTGACCTTCGCGGCGCTATCGCGTTACAGGGAAACGGCGGCACCTGTGACCGCCGATCGGTAGAGCGCCTCGATAACGCGCGCCTGACCGACGGCGTCCTCGCGCCCCAGGAGAGGATCGGCAGTGCCCCGGATCGCGTCGCTGAGGTTCTCGAGCTCGAGCCGATACGAGTCGGCGCGCTCGATCTCGATCCGCTCCACTCCGTCGTTGCGGCGAAGCTCGATCACCGGCTCGAGGCAGTGCCAGGGATCGTCGAGGAAGAGCGACCCGTCGGTTCCGATCACCTCGAGCTCGTCACGCTCGGCCAGGGCGGTCCCGCAGTCGAACAGGGCGAAGACGTCGCCCGGGAAGCGCATCGTGCCGGTGAAGACCCAGTCGGTGCCGCTCGGGCCGACGAACTGCTGCCCGTACACCTGCTCCGGCTCACCGCCGATCAGGCGGGATCCGCTCACGCAGTAGCAGCCGACATCCATCAGGCTGCCGCCCTCCACCTCCGTCCGCAGGCGGATGTTTTCCGTGTCGTACAGCGAATAGCTGAAGCAGGAGCGGACGAGCCGCACGTCTCCGATCGCCCCCTCGTCCACGAGCTGACGGAGCCTCTTGGTCTGCGGGTTGTGGCGGTACATGAACGCCTCCATCAGGATTCGTCTCGTTCCTCTCGGCAGCGTCGAATGCCGACTCGACGTCGCCGACGTGCCTGCTCATCGGCTTCTCGCAGAGCACGTGCTTCCCCGCCTCGACGGCACGGATCGACCACTCGCAGTGCAGCGTGTTCGGCAGCGAGATGTAGACGGCCTCGACATCGGCGTCCTCCAGCAGCGCTTCGTACGAGCCGTACGCGCGGTCGATCTCCCATTCGCGGGCGTAGTCCTCCGCCCGTCCTAGATCGCGGCTCGCCACCGCGATGAGCTCGACCTTCTCGGATGCGTGGGCGCCGGGAATGACCTTCCGGTTGATGTCGGCGGTCGAGAGGATCCCCCACTTGACGGCTGCGTCTACCCCCATGACGCCTCCGTCATCGGGCGGAACGCGGTCTCGAGGATGCGATGGTTGCGCGGCCGAGTGAGCACGAAGAGGACGACGTCCGCGACGTCGTCCGCGGTCATCATCCCCGCGAGCGCGTCCTCGGTCCGCCCTCGTCCCGGTTCGAGTGCGAAATCGGTCGCCACGCCGCCCGGGCAGACATTCGTGCAGCGGACGCCGCGTTCACGCAGCTCATGGTCGAGCGCGCGCGTGAATCCGACCTGCGCGAACTTCGAGGAGCAGTAGACCGCCTCGAGCGGAAGACCGCGACGCCCCGCCTCCGACGCGAGCGTGACGATGTCCGCCTCGCCGCTCTCGAGCAGGTGCGGGAGCGCGGCACGCACGGCATAGAGCGTCCCTTTCACGTTGACGTCGATCATCTCCTCGAGGAAGTCGGGCGCAAGTTCGAGGAAGTGACCATACGCACCGACGCCCGCGTTCGGGACCAGGATGTCAAGCCGGCCGAAGGCGTTCACCGTCGCGGACACGATGTCCTCCACCTGGACGGCATCGCGAACGTCGCAGGGCTGCGCGACCGCCCCTTCGATGCCGAGGTCGTCGCCGCTCCGGGACGCAAGTCCCAGCTTGACCCCCTCCTCCGCGAGCCGTCCTGCGACCGCGGCCCCGATGCCGCGGCTTGCCCCGGTGACGAGAGCAACCTTTCCGTCGAGCGTCGTCATACGTCCTCCAAAGGTCGAAGGGCCGGATAGAGCAGTTGGAAGCGGCGGTAACCATGCTCGTAGGCGTCGACCCACTGAGGGTCCGGGTCGACGGGGTCGAGCAGACGGACACAGGTGGCGACCGCCTCGTGCACATCGCGAAAGACTCCGGCGGCCACGCCGCCCAGGAGCGCCGCTCCATAGGCCGAGCCCTCGTCGGCCGTCGTGCGCCGCATGGGCAGGCCGAGGACCGAGGCGAGAATGCGAAGCCAGAGCTCGCTGCGGGCTCCGCCACCGGAGACGTGGCCGTCACGCGGGTCGACCCCGAGCTCGCGCAGCAGCTCGAGCGAGTCGCGCAGGCCGTAGGCGACCCCCTCCAGGACGGCGCGGACGAGCGCCCCGCGGTCGTGGCGGAGCGTGAGCCCTGCGAACGCGGCCCGGGCGTGCGGGTCCGCGTGGGGCGTCCGCTCACCGGAGAGGTAGGGCAGGAAGGTGAGCCCCTCGGTGCCCGCCGGCCATTCCTCGGCCGCCGCAGTCAGCTCGTCATACCCGCCCCGCGGGCCGAGTACGTCACGCAGCCAGCGCAGCGACCCGGCCGCGGACAACATCACTCCCATGGCGTGCCAGCCGCCCGGAACGGCGTGGCAGAACGCGTGCACGCGCGCCTGCGGATCGGCGGCGAAGGCCGGCAGCGCAGCAAACACGACGCCTGACGTACCGAGCACCACCGAGACCGGTCCCGGCCGGTCGACGCCGACGCCGAGTGCCGCCGCCGCTTGATCGCCGGCACCCGCGGCGACCGGAATGCCGGCGGCCGTCTCGCCCGAGACCTCCGGCGACTCGAGCGCTCGTGGCAGCCAGGCCGGGTCGAGCTCGAGCGCCTCGAGCATTTCCTGGCTCCAGCGCCGCCTCGCAACGTCGAACAGGAGGGTCCCCGACGCGTCCGCGACGTCGATCGCGTGCTCGCCCGTAAGACGCAGGCGGACGTAGTCCTTGGGCAGCAGCACGTGTGCCACCTGCGCGTACGTGGTCGGCTCATGTCGGCGCAGCCACAACAGCTTCGGCGCGGTGAAGCCTGTGAGCGCGCGGTTCCCGGTCAGCTGGATCAGCCGTGCGAGCCCGACCCGCTCCTCGATCTCGACGCACTCCGCTTCCGTCCGCTGGTCGTTCCACAGGATCGCCGGCCGAAGCACGCGATCTCGATCGTCGAGAACGACGAGACCGTGCATCTGACCCGAGAGGCCGATCGACGGTCGTTTCGCCCCCGAGCGCGGCCAGCGCCCGCTCGGCTGCCCGCCACCAGTCTTCGGGATCCTGTTCCGCCCAACCGGGGTGCGGGGTCGAGAGCTCGTAGCTCTCCTCGGCCCGGGCGAGCACGTCACCCTCCGGCGAAAGCGCGAGCGCCTTGACCCCCGTTGTGCCGACGTCGAGACCGACGAGCTGCGTCACTCGCCGAGTGCCGCGTAGACGAGCTCGTACGCGGCGACGGCGTCCTTTTCCTTCTGCGCCGCTCGCAGCGCGGCGTCGTCGATCCGCGCCGCGACGGAGTCGATGAAGCGCCAGTGCAGCACGCTGCGCCGTGTGGCCGCCACTGCGTCCTCCGTATACGGGTACAGATCGAACCCGAGCCGTTCGCCGTTCTCGCCGTAGCCGGCACGGCGGAGCTCGACGGCGAGCTCGAGTGTCTCCATGAACGCGGATCGCTGCCGACCATGTTGTCGTCGTCGAACGTGCCCCAACCGTCGTTCGCGTGCTGATGCCCGAGTAGCCCTTCGTCGGCGAGCAGCGCCGCGTTCTCGGCAAGGCTCTCGCCGTTCATGATCAGGTGCTGCCAGTCCATGTTGACCTGCACGTTGTCGATTCCCTCCGCACGCAGCTTGTGGATCACGTGCAGCGTCATGCCGATGTTGCGCATGAGGATCTTCATCGCCGGCTCCGAGTTCTTGTGCTCGAGGAAGATCTTGATGCCGTGTTTCGCCGCCCGTTCGGCGGCCGCTCCGATACCCTCGATGAGCCACTGCCACGACTCGCCGTACGGGCTCTGAAACGGGTAGTTGTAGCCCTCGATCCCAGGCCAGATGATGAAGTGGGCCCCGAGCTCGCCCGGCGAAGTCGATCGCGTCGAGCGTTCGCTTCACGGCCTCCGCGCGCGTCTTGTCGTCAGGCGAGACGAGGCCGCCGCGGCCGAAGCGCGAGTCGAGGTGGAGGCCCGTCGCGACCGCGTAGATGTCATGACCGCCAAGGGCCGCCCGCACCTCGTCGAGATTGTCGGGAGACAGCTCCTGCGGGTAGTGGAACTCGTAGCCGTCGATCAGGTCCCCGAGACCCTCGACGGCTCGGCGAACGCGGTCGACGGTCGTCTGGTTCGCGAGCTCGGGCTTGTAGCCGGCGGGAACGAATCTCGTAGCCATCGAACCGAACGCCCAGATTCCGAGCGAGGTCTTCATGTCGCGCCCTCCTGAGACATTTGGGGCTCACTGTTGCCCGTGCGCAGCCTAGTATCACGCCGTGACCAAAGGCGAGGCGCGCGAGCGTGCGGCGGCCATGCTCGACGAGGCCGGGATCGTCCTGACGCCGCGTGAGCGTGAGAGCATCGAGATTTCGGACTTCGGTCTCGGCCGACTCGAGGAAATCGGACTGCAGATCGTCGTCTACGTGAATACCGACCGCGTGTGCGCAAAGGAGCTCGTCCTGTTCCCGCACCAGCGCTGTCCGGAGCATCGACACCCACCGGTGGAGGGCGAGCCGGGCAAGGAGGAGACGTTCCGGGTCCGCCGCGGCGCCGTGCACCTGCACGTCGACGGCGCAGGCGACATTCTGCTGCGGCCGGGCCAGCAATACACGGTCCCGCCGAACACGCTCCACTCATTCGAGGCGGGCGACGAAGGCGCGATCGTCTCAGAGTTCTCGACGACGAGCCGCGACGCCCTCGACGTCTTCACCGACCCCGGGATCGTGCGTTAGCGACTCTGCAGGTGAAGTACAGTCGACGGGTGACTGAAGCGCCGGTCGACGTCCTCCGCCGACGGGCCCGCACCGGGTTGCTCGAAAGCGCGGAACGTGCTCCCGCACGCGCGCACTTCCGGGCGATGGGCGTCGACCCGGCGCAGCTCGGCGGACCGATCATCGGCGTCGCGTCGACGTGGACGGGAACGATGCCCTGCAACCTCAACCAGCGCGAGCTGGCCGACCGCGTCAGCGAGGGTGTCACCGCCGCGGGCGGCCTTGCGCTTGGCTTCAACACGATCGCGGTCTCCGACAACCAGTCGCAAGGAACACCGGGTATGCGGGCGTCGCTGATCTCGCGCGAGGTGATCGCCGACTCGATCGAGCTGATGGTTCATGCGCATGACTTCGACGGGCTCGTGTGTGTCGTCGGCTGCGACAAGACGGTGCCTGCCGCGCTGATGGCGCTCGCACGCGTGGACAAGCCTGCGGTGCTCGTCTACAGCGGTCCGATGCGCGCCGGCCGCTTGGCACGAACGGAACGTGACGATCCAGGACGTGTGGGAGGCGGTCGGAGCTGAGGAACGCGGGCTCATGTCGCGGGAGGACCTCGACGAGCTCGAACGCGTCGCCTGTCCGGGCGCGGGCACGTGTGCAGGACACTTCACCGCCAACACGATGGCCGTCGCCGTCGACTGCCTCGGAATCGCGTGCGTCGGGGACGGGCTCGTGCCGGCGGACGAGCACGAGCTGAAAGGGGAAGCAGCTGCCCGCGCCGGCAACCTCGCCGTGCAGCTCGTGGAACAGGGCGTGACCGCACGCCAGTTCCTCGACCGGCGCGCGCTCCTGAACGCGATGGCGGGCATCGCAGCAACCGGCGGCTCGGCGAACGGCGTCCTTCACCTGCTCGCGATTGCCCACGAAGGGAGCGTGCCGCTGACGCTCGAGGACCTGACACGCGTCGCGAGCCAAACGCCGGTGATCGCGAGCCTCGCGCCGTCAGGACGCTGGATGGCAGCGGACCTCGACCGTGCCGGCGGCACGCGTGCCGTGATCCGTGAGCTCGTGCGCGGCGGGCACGTCGACGGCGCGGCACCGACCGTCGACGGGAGGACGCTCGCGGACGCCACGGTGGATGCGCCGCGGCCGGACGGAGAGGTCGTTTCCACACTGGAGGAGCCGTTCGAGCCGAGAGGCGCACTACATGCGCTCCGCGGCAACCTTGCGCCCGAGGGGAGTCTCGTCAAGCTCTCCGGAACGACGCGGCGCTCGCATCGCGGCCCCGCGCGGGTGTTCGAGAGCGAAGAGGCATGCACCGACGGCGTGCGAGCAGGACTCGTTGCGGCGGGCGAAGTGCTCGTCGTGCGCAATGAAGGCCCCGCAGGCGGGCCGGGTATGCGCGAGATGCTGAGCGTCACGGCGTCCGTGGTCGGCGCCGGCCTCGGCGAATCCGTCGCGCTCGTCACCGACGGCCGCTTTTCCGGCGCGACCCGCGGACTGATGGTCGGGCACGTCGCGCCCGAGGCCGCACGCGGCGGACCGCTTGCGGTTGTGCAAGACGGTGATGTGATTGCAATCGACGTGGACAGCGGCACGCTTGTCGTCGAGCTGGACGACCGCGAGCTCGCAGAGCGCCTCGTAGGTTGGCAGCCCTCTCCCCCGCGCTATGACTTCGGAGTGTTCGCGCGCTACCGAGCGCTCGTCTCGTCCGCATCCGAAGGCGCCGTTTTGGTCCCGCCCGCGTGAAAGACGTGCGACGGCGGACCACTCACTCCCGGCTGCGTAACGTAGACGTTTCCGTCCGGCGCCGCCGTCGTCACGAAGAGCGAGCGTCCGTCGTCGCCGCCGAAGCAGCACGAGGTGACATTCTCCGCCGGCACTTCGAGCACGGCGTCGAGGTGGCCGCTTTCGTCATAGCGGTGGACGCAGCTCCCGCCGTAGAGCGCCACCCAGACGCCGCCCTCGTCGTCGACGGTGAGCCCGTCGGGGATACCGTCACTCTCGTCGATCGAGACGAACGGCCGCCGGTCGTCGACACGGCCCGACGCGAGCTCGAAGTCGAAGAGATCGACGCGCTGCACGGGCGAGTCGATGTAGTACATGCGGGCGTCGTCTCGCGTCCATCCGATTCCATTCGAAAGCGTCACCTCGTCGAGCACTCGCTGGAGCCTGCCGTCATAGCGGTAGAGCGCGCCCGCCCCGGTCGTGACGTCGAGCGCCATCGTTCCGATCCAGAAGCGGCCGGCAGCGTCACACGCACCGTCGTTCGAGCGCAACGCCGGTCCGTGCGGCAGCCGAACGAGGGTACGCACCGACTCGTCGGCGAGATCGACGAGCGCCAGGCGGTCGGCCAGCGCGACGAGCACCGCGCCGGTGGTCGTGGGCGCCGCCGCTCCCACCATTGCGTCGAGGCCAATCGCGCGGTCGTTCCCGCTCTCGAGGACGTGCAATTCGCAGCCTTCGATGTCCACCCACAGCAGGCGCCGGGCTGCGGCATCCCACCGTGGTCCCTCCGCAAGCTTCGCGTTGGCGCGTACGGCGACCTCCACATCGGGAGAATCGCATGATCGTGACGCGCTTCGCCGGCAAGCGCGCACTCGTCACAGGCGCGGGGTCCGGGATCGGGGCTGCGGTCGCACGCCTGCTCGAAGCCGATGGTGCGGAGGTCATGGCCGCGGACATCACCGGGACCGATGTCCACCTCGACGTCCGCGACGAAACGGAGGTTGCTGCGGTCGCGCGCGACGTCGACGTCCTCGTCAACGTCGCAGGCATCGGTTCGACGACGAACGCACCGGAGACAACGCTCGACGTTTGGGAGGATGTCTTCGCCGTGAACGCGCGCGGGACGTTCCTTTGCTGCAAACACGCGATCCCGAGCATGATCGCGCGCGGCGGCGGATCGATCGTCAACATGGCGTCCGTCGCTGCGCTCGTGGGCCTTCGCAGCCGGGCGGCGTATTGCGCGTCCAAAGGCGCGGTGGTGTCGCTCACGCGTGCGCTCGCAGTCGACCATGTCCATGACGGCATCCGCGTCAACGCCGTCTGCCCGGGAACCGTCGACTCGCCATGGGTGCGGCGGCTCGTCGAGGAGGCAGGCGAATCGCTCGACGACCTGACCGCGCGGCAGCCGCTGGGCCGGCTGGGAACCCCCGAGGAGATCGCGGAGGCCGTCGCCTACCTCGCCTCCGATGCGGCGAGCTTCGTGACCGGGAGCGTCTTCGTGATCGACGGCGGCCTGACGGCGGCGTAGTAGTGCAGGCGCTCGTCACGGAGCCGGGTCACGCCCACACGACCCGCATCGAGGACGTTCCGGCCGTCGAGGCACGCGAGGGCGAAGTGCTCGCTCCGCACGCTCGAGGTGGGCGTGTGCGGCACCGACCGCGAGATTTCCGAAGGCCATTTCGGGGCCCCACCTGAGGACAAGCCGCTGCTCGTGCTCGGACACGAGTCGCTGGCCGTCGTCGAGCGAGACGGCTACGGCTTCACGCGCGGCCAGTTGGTGACTGCGACCGTCCGCCGCTCGTGCGGCCATTGCCTCGCCTGCGCCGAGGAGTCCCCGGACTCGTGTCTGACGGGCGACTACAGCGAGCGCGGCATCACCCGGCTCGACGGCTACGACCGTGAGCTCGTCGCGGAGGATCCAGCGCAACTGGTCGTGATTCCGAAATCGCTCGGCCGTCTCGGCGTGCTCGCCGAGCCGACATCGATCTGCGAGCGTGCGCTGCGCCATTCCCGGGCGATCGGCGGCCGGCAGCCGTGGCAACTGGAGCGCGCGCTGGTCATCGGCGCAGGCGCCATCGGCCTGCTGACGACGTACCTCCTACGCCTCGCGGACGTGGAAGTGACGACGGCGTCGCTCGAGCCTGAGAACGCGCTCGTCGAACAGTCCGGCGCGCACTACGTCTCGACGCACGACACCGAGCTGTCGGCGCTCGGGAAGTTCGACCTCGTGATCGAAGCGGCCGGCAACGCGCAGTTGATGGCCCAGACGCTGGGCCTGCTCCGACGCAGCGGAGTCGCGTGCCTGCTCGGGATCGATCCTCGGCAACAGACGGTCGAGCTCGACGGCCCCGTGCTGGGCGTGGACACGATCCTCGAGAATCGCGTTCTCTTCGGCAGCGTCAACGCGCGCCGCGAGGACTGGCTGGCCGCAGTCGACGATCTCGACCGAGCGCGCGAGCGCTGGCCGGAAGCGCTGGAGCAATTCGTCACCCTCCGCGTCCCGCTCGACCGCTTCTCCGAGGCCTTCGAACATCGCGCCGGCAAGGCGACGCTCGTTCTTTCTGACTAGGAGAGGCCTACGGCCTCGAGCGCCTTCTGCGCGAGCGCCTCGTCGACCTCGCCCGGCAAACCGCTGACGCCGACGGCACCCACCCGTGTCTCGCCCTCGAAGGCGGCGAGCCCGCCGAGGAAGAACGTGAAGAAAGGGTCGAAGCTCTCGCGCTCGACGGGGTCCTCGCGCACCTTCTCCGCCAGCTCTCTCGTCGACCGCGCATCGCTCCGCGCGGCTGTATATGCCTTCCGTTGCGCGTTCAGGCGCGTATCCGGTGCCGCGCCGTCCATCGTCGCGGCCGCAACGAGCTCGCCGTGCGTATTCGCGACGAAGACCGAGACCGGGCCCGACGCTTCCCGAACCACGAAATCCACGATCGCCTGTGCGTCCTGGAGCTTCACCCGACGTCGCTCGGCGCCAGCAGGGCATAGCTCGATCCGAGGCTCGCCTCCGCTCGAGCCGCGAACTCCCGATCGGGAGGTACGTGCCAGCCGAACGAGTCGGCCAGTCGAACGATCATGTTGAAGAGAGCGGCAACGTGGATCGCATCGATGAGCGCGTCCTCCCGTACACCCGCGGCGAGGACCGCATCGGCGTCCTCCGCACGAAGCTCGTCCGGCCGCAGCGTGAGCTTCTCGAGGAACCCGAGTGTCGCGCGCAGAGACTCCTCCACGGGCGCCGTGCGCCAGTCACGCTCTGACAGCCTCCCAGATCTCCTCGCCGAGCGCGTACGACGCGACCGCGCCGTGCGACGCCGTTCAGAACGGACATTGGCTGACCGCGGAGACGAACGCCGCGAAGAGCTCCCGCTCGCCAACACTCCAGTCGGAAGGGCCGTTCATCGCCAGATCGAGCGTCTCGGAAAAGGGTCGTCCGAAGAGCTCGGGCCGGTAGTGGAGCGTCTTCAGGACGTCGGGTGGCTCCGTGCCTCGCTGACTCCGGATGAGCTCGAGGACTTGTGCCTCCTGCGGATCGTGGCCGTCCTCGAGGCACTGCAACCTCACGGGAGCACCTTCAGCCCGGCCTCCAGGCGCTCCAGACCGGCGGCGACGGCTACGGAGACCGTCTGCTCGAAGATGACGTCCTCAGAGTAACCGGCATCCTTCAGCGCCTCGACGTCCTCGTCCGTGACCTTGTAGGCGTTCCTCCGCACCTTGTCGAGATACGAGGCGAACTCCGGGGGAGCCTCGCGGTCCGGGCGCGCGGCCTGGCGCAGTCGTTCGACGAGCGAGTCGTATCGGGTCATAGGCCGGCCAAGAGATCCGTATTTCATCACACTCGGTCGCAGTACGATGATCGTCCATGAGCGCGCCCGCCATCGCCGGCCGGCCGGTGCTGACGATCCGGGGAACGCAATACCCGGTCCTGCTGCCCACGTACCGGGACCCGCGCCTCCACCTCGCGGCGGTGATCATCACGTTGCAGGTTCTCGGCCAGACCGTGTTCGGGTTCAGTCTCTCGATCGCCCAGATCCTCGTCGCGATCGGAACGTGCGCGGTGCTCGAGGTCGGCATTGCCTTCTTCCGCCAACACGTGATCATGTGGCCGGCGAGCGCGCTCCTGACCGGCAACGGAGTCGCGTTCATCCTGCGTGTGCCGGGAACGCCGCACGGCGACTGGTGGAGCCTTCACGGAGCGTGGATCTTCGCGGCGACGGCCGCCGTCTCGCTCCTGTCGAAGCACCTGATCCGCTGGCGAGGACGCCACATCTTCAACCCCTCGAACTTCGGGCTCGTTCTTTGCTTCCTTGTGCTCGGCGAGAACCGTGCCGAGCCACTCGACTTCTGGTGGGGCCCGATGTCCCCATGGCTCGCGTTGGCAATCGCACTCATCGTCGCCGGCGGCCTGACCATCCTGTCGCGACTCCGCCTCCTCGTCATCGCCGGGGGCTTCTGGCTCGCGTTTGCAGCTCGGGATCGGAGTGCTCGCGGCGAGCGGCCACTCGATGACGGCTCGATGGCACCTGGGACCGATCACGGGTTGGTCGTTCTGGTGGCTGCTCGTCACGTCGCCCGAGATCCTGATCTTCCTCTTTTTCATGATCACCGACCCGATGACGATCCCGAAGGGTCGCGTGGCCCGTGTCGTGTACTCCGTGTGCGTCGGGCTCCTCGCGACGCTGCTGATTGCCCCACAGACGACCGAGTTCGCAACCAAGGTCGCGGTCCTGTCGGCGCTCGCGCTGGTGTGTGCGGCACGCCCTCTGCTCGAGCGGTTCCTTCCTGCACCCGGTTCGCCCGAGGATCGCGCGTTGCCTTGGGGACGCGGGCTCATGCGACACGGCTGGGTTTCGACCGGCGCGCTGGCTCTCGCGGCGGCCGGTTTCGCGGGGCTCGTGGTGGTAGCGGGCATTCCGGCGCGCCCCGGATGCAACAGCGGCCGCTCTACCCGGCGGCGAGCCGCTGCCGCAGGTGACCATCGTGTCCACCAACGGCATCTCGGGGCGTGTCGATCGAGCGACTGCGGATCAGATCGCACGCGACATCGTCCTGGACCTCCGGGCCAACGCGGATGCGCTCCGGCTACGCGACCCCGAGCGGGCGACGGCCGGTGCCGGCGGTGCGTGGCTCGTCGATCTCCGCCAACAGATCGGAACGGCCGCCGGCGGGCCGATCTCCGTCTCGAGCTATCGAGTCTCGAGGGTGGGCCTGACCCTGACGCGCGGAGCGGGCCAGGCGCCGCCCAGGATCCTTGCCTCGATCAAGGGCGTCGAGCAGGTCGCCGTCTATCGCGGCCGGCCACCGAAGCTCGCGCTTCGACACGACTCGGCGCCCTTCGAGCAATCCCTCGAGGTGGCTCTCCAACAAGGGCACTACGTCATCGTCGGAGTCGGAGGAGCGACGGCGCCGACGACGGCGCTGGCTGCCGTTCATGCTCCTGTCGTACGCGCCACAGGCCCGCTCGCCGATGTTCGGCTCCAGGACGTCGCGTCGCAGGTCGGGCTCGACTTCCGCCAAGGAGCCTTCCGCTTCGGAGTCTCCAACGACCTGCCCGCCATGATGGGAGGGGGTGTCTGCTGGCTCGACTACGACCGGGACGGCTGGCTCGACCTGTTCGTCGTCAACTCGTTCTCCGATTCGGATCGAGGTCGCTGGGAGAAGCACGGTGGACTGCCCCGCAGCGCGCTCTTCCACAACGTCAGGGGCTCGTTCGTGAACGTCAGCAAGAAGTCGCATGCGGACCTCGCAGGTCCGCGGGGAGGGCTGCGTGGCAGCGGACTTCAACGGAGACGGCTACACCGACCTCCTGGTCACGACTGCGTCCTACGACAAGCTTCTCTGGAACAACGGCGACGGGACTTTCACCGAGGGTGCGAAAGCCGCCGGGATCGACTCCTTCGGCTGGCACTCCGGCGCTGCGGTGGCTGACGTCAACGGTGACGGCCGCCCCGATCTGTTCGTCGCCGGCTACACGGATCTCAACACTCCGGTGACGAGCGCCATCGGCGGCTTCCCTTCGAACTACCAGGGTGTGCGTGACCTGCTCTACCTCAACGAAGGCAACGACAAGCATGGACACTCGCGTTTCCGCGAAGTCGGGGTACAAGCGGGGCTCGAGGCGACTCAGTTCCGGCACGGCCTCGGTGCGCTGTTCACGGACTACAACGGAGACGGACGGCCCGACTTGTACGTCGCCGACGACGAGGACCCGAATCAGCTCTACGAGAACGTTCCCTGGCCCGGTGGGGCTGCCGCTGACCCCGAAGGGCTCGGCTTCCGCTTCGAGGAGCGTGGCGCCGCGGAGGGAGTCGACGATCCGTACGCAGGAATGGGCATCGCGTCGGGCGACTACAACGGCGATGGCCGGCTCGACCTCTTCGTGTCGAACTCCCGCCGAGAGCCTTACGCCCTCCTTCGACATGGCACGAGTGCAAGAGCGCCCACCTTCCACGATGCGCGCGCCACATTGCGGTCCGCGTACGCCGGTTCCGCCGGCTGGGGTGCATCCTGGGTCGACCTCGCGCTCAACGGCAAGCCCGACCTCGTTCTCGCCAGCGGGGACATCCCGATCACGAGTCCTGCGAAGGACGCCGGCCAGATCCGGGTCCTGTCCGATCTTCCGGACAATCGGGAGTCGAAGCGGTTCGCGAACGTCGGAGTTGCCGGGCTCCGCGGGATCCCGCGCGTGAACGGACGGGGGCTGGCAGCAGCCGATTACGACAACAACGGAACCGTCGACATCGCAGTCGGCTCGGTCGACGGTCGACTCCTGCTCCTCCGAAACACGGGCGACGTCGGGCACTGGCTCGAGGTCAAGTTGGCGACGTTCTCACCCGGAGCCGTGGCGACTGTCGTGCTCCCCGACGGTCGCAAGCTCGTGCAGGAGCTGCATGCGGGAAGCAGCTACCTGTCCTCGGAAGATCCACGTCTCCACTTCGGCTTGGGAGACGCCACAACGGTGAGGACGCTCGTCATCCGTTTCCCCGATGGAGGCGAGAAGCGGCTCTCCGACGTGCGAGCCGACCAGGTCGTCGTCGTCAAGCACCCCCGACGCGCACAGCCGCCGGCGTTGCGCCGCCGCCGCGCGCCTACGTGAGGTCGAACTGCTCGACGGCGGCCAGACCTGGTCGCTCTGTCGCGCGTATCTGGGACGACGCGGCGCTCGCCGTCGATCCGGGGAGCGACAACCCCGCCGCGCAGGCCCGAAACCTCTTCCATCTCTCCGCGGCCATGTGGGACGCCTGGGCGGCGTACGAGCCCAAGGGGTCCGGCTACTTCGTCACCGAGAAGCATCGGGCCGAAGATGTCCTTGCAGCACGGGAGGCCGCGATCAGCTACGCCGCCTACCGGCTCCTCCTCTGGCGCGCGTCGTATGACGCCAACATGGGTCGCGCATTCGACCGCCTGACGGCGACCCTGCGTTCGCTCTGCTACCAGCCCGGATTCGTCAGCGTGCGAGGCGACTCGCCCGCGGCGCTCGGTAACCGCATCGCCGCGGCGGCGATCGCGTTCGGGAGAAGCGACGGCTCACTCGAGAGGGAGCACTACATCGACCCGAGCTACGTGCCCGTGAACGAGCCCCTTGTCGTGTCACAACCTGGAGCGACAATGCACGATCGCACGTTCTGGCAGCCGCTCGCACTCGGCCAGATCGTCATCCAGGGAGGCTTGCCCATCCCTGCGAAGACTCAGACCTTCGTCGGTTCCCAGTGGGGGCACGTTCGCGGCTTCGCTCTTCCGGTCTCGAAGAACGGATTGCCCATCGACCCTGGCCCGCCGCCCCTTGGCGATCCTTCTTCCGCGGCGTACAAGCAAGCAGCGCTGAACGTGATCCGCTCGAGCTCGCGACGACGGGGAGCGGCGATCGCAGCGCGCTGGACCGGGCCGGAGGCTCCGCCCGGCCGCTGGAACGCGATCGCGAACGCGGTCTCGGACTCCGAGAAGCGCGGCTTGCGTGCGGCGCAGCGTCTTGCCTGGGACGTGAAGCTCGACTTCGCCCTCAACGGCGCCCTGCAGGATGCCGCCGTCGCAACGTGGGGCGCGAAGCGCACCTACCAGTCCGTTCGTCCGATCTCGATGATCCGTGAGCTCGCGTTCCAGGGTCAGTCGAGCGAGCGGCACGAATCGTCATTCAGCCCGGAGGGCCTGCCGCTCGTCCCGGGACTCGTCGAGCTGATCACGAAGGAGTCGAGTGCCTCCGGCCGGCGCCACGCTGCTCTCGCCGGGCATGTTGGCGATATTGCGATTCGGACTGCGCGGGGCTGGACCCTGGGGACGCGTTGGCTTCCTCGCGCCGGAACCTTGACGCCGCCCTATCCCGGCTGGGTCTCGGACGAGAGCGCGTTCGGGCGTGCGGCGGCGGAGATCCTGACAGGAATGACGAGAAGTGGCGCGCTGCCCGCCCTTGCCGGAGGCCTACCCAGGTGGGGAACGTACCGGCACGCTGCGGACGAGGCAGGGCTCTCCGCTCTCTACGCGGGGACGCAGATCGCCGCCGACGACTTCGCCGGCCGCCGGATCGGATCGACGGTCGGCAAGCAGGCGTATGCACTCGCCAAGCGCTACTTCGCCGGCACCGCGCGCTAGCGGCCCGAGCGCGCCTGGAGCCTGCGCGCGATCGTGTCCAGCGTCACAGCGAGCAAGAGGATGATGCCGGTGACGATGTAGATCGTCCCGGTCTTGTAGCCGGCCGTGTTGAGCCCGTTCGAGACCGTCGCGATCACGAGCGCGCCGATGAGCGCGCTGCGCACCTCGCCCCGACCACCGAACAGGCTCGTGCCGCCGATGACCGCCGCGGAGATCGCGTCGAGCAGCAGCGTGCCACCCCCGACGTTGAGGTCGACGGAGTTCAGCCGCGCGGCCAGGATCACCCCTCCCACGCCGGCCATGGCGCCCGAGATCATGAAGACGATGATGCGGATGCGGGCGACGTTGATCCCGGCGCGACGAGCCGCCTTCGGCGTTGCCGCCGACGGCGTAGACGTGGCGGCCGAACGGAGTCCGCTTGGCCAGGAAGGTCAACCCGACGAGGAAGATGACGACGAGGACGCCGGCCAGCGGCAGCCCTCTCGGCACGCTGGCGTGGTTGGAGACCGCGACGGTGCCGAAGCAGGCGACCGCGACGCCGACGACCTTGGCGACAAGGAGCAGCGGTCTTCGGATCGCCACGCCCGCGCGGCGCTTGCCGATCACGCCGCCCAATGTGCCGACGGCGTAGAGACCCGTGACGACGGCCGCAATGATCCAACCCGCATGGTCTGAGAAGTAGTAGTTGGCAAGATCGTTGATCCAGTTGTCCTCGATCACGATCACGCCCTTGATCTCGAGCACTTGCAGGATCACTCCCTGCCAGATCAGGAGCCCTGCGAGCGTGACGACGAACGACGGGACGCCGACCTTGGCCACGACCGAGCCCTGGACGCCGCCGATGAACGCGCACAGACCCACCGCGATCGCGATCGCGACGATTCCGGGATACGCATGGCCGCTACCCGGGAGCTGGAACTCGGCGACGGCCAGGGCCGCGATACCGCTCAGATAGCCGATCGAAAGGTCGATCTCGCCGAGGAGGAGGACGAAGACCACTCCGAAGGCGAGCATGGTCAAGCCGGCCATCTGGACGATGATGTTGTTGAAGTTGTCCGCGGTGAAGAAGTTCGTCGCCTTGAAGCTGAAGAAGACGACGATGAACGCCAGGCCGATGACGATCGGCAAGATCCCGAGGTTGCCCGTCCTCACGTTGTCGTAGGCCCGGCGCCAGAGCCCTGCCTGCTCCTCGACCTCGCCTCCTTCGGGGAGACCGATCCCCGGTGCCGCGACGTCGACTTCCGAGCTCACGACGCCAGCTCCGGCGCTGTAGTCGGGATCCCCGCGACCTTGGTGGGAATCCCTGCGGTGATCGCCTGCACGACTTCCTGCTGCGTGGTCTTCTCCCGCTCGTAGACGCCCACGTCGCGGCCGAGACGCAGCACTGTGATGCGCGTCGCCACTTCGAAGACGTCGTGCAGGTTGTGCGAGATCAGCACGACGGCCAGGCCCTGCTCGGCGAGGCGCTTGACGAGGTCGAGCACCTGGCGCGTCTGCGCGACGCCGAGCGCGGCGGTTGGCTCGTCGAGAATGACGAGCTTGGAGTTCCACTGCACGGCCTTGGCGACGGCGACCGACTGCCGCTGGCCGCCCGACAGCGAGGCCACCGGCTGACGGATCGAGCGGATGGTCGTGACAGACAACGACCTGAGGGTCTCGGCCGTGCGCTGCTCCATGAGCGGCTCTTTCAAGCGCCAGAGCCAGTCGCGCTCCTCGCGGCCCAGGTACATGTTCTGGACCACGTCGAGGTTGTCGCACAGCGCGAGGTCCTGGTAGACGACCTCGATTCCCAGCTTGGCCGCTTCCTTCGGGCTGTGGATGTGAACGGGCTTCCCGTCGAAGAGGATCTCGCCGCTGTCCGCGCCGTGAATGCCGGCCACGCACTTGATCAGGGTCGACTTGCCGGCGCCGTTGTCGCCGACGAGCGCCATGATCTCGCCGTGGCGCACCTCGAAGTCGACGTCGGTGAGCGCCTGTACCGACCCGAACGACTTCGAGATCCCGCGGAGTTGGAGGATCGGCGTCTCGCTCACGGTGTCGGGTTTCCTACCACAAAGCCGGTGGAGGCGCCCGCCCGGGCGCCTCCACCTGTCGGTCCTGTTTGGCTACTAGCAGAACTGCGCGAACTCGCCGACGCACACGTCGCTCTTCTTCAGGAACTTGTCCTTGAAGAGTCTCGTGTAGTTGGCCTTGGTGATCGAGACCACCGGCAGCGGCGACCGTCGGCTCCTTCTTGCTGCCGTTCTTGCGGAACCCGTTGATCCCGGGCACCTTCTTGTGCTTGAGCAGGGCGACGACCGCCTTGGCGGCAGCATCGACCTCGGCGGGCACGTACTTGTAGACGGTCATCGACTGCCAGCCCGAGATGATGTTCTGCACGCCCTGGACGGTCGCGTCCTGTCCCGACAGCGCGATCGGCTTCAGCTTCTTCGCCTTGAGGGCGGCGACCACAGCGCCGGCGATGTTGTCGTTCGCCGCGATGGCGCCGTCGATCTTGTTGTTCGTCTTCAGCAGCATCTGCTCGAAGATCGGCTGGGCGTTCGTCGCCAGCCAGAGCGGCACGAACTGCTGCGGGCCCTTGGTCAGCGTGCCTTTCTTGAACAGCGGGTTCAGAACAGCGTCGTTCCCGCTCTTGAACCAGAACGCGTTCTGATCCGTCGGCCCGCCCCAGAGCTCGGCGACGACGGGCTTCGACTTGCCCTTCAGCTTGTTGACGACGCCCCTTGCCTGGGCGGCGCCGACGGCCTTGCCGTCGAAGGTGACGTAGACCTTCGCGATACCGCCGACCACCTGACGGTCGTAGTCGATCGACTGACCGCCTGCCTTTGCGAACTTCTTCTCGATCGCGATCGAGGTGCCCTGGGCGATGTCGGTCACGACGGCCACCTTCGCCCCGCGGGACAGGCACGAATCGGCCTGCGAGACCATCTTCTGCGGATCGTTCAGCGCGTTCGTGATCGAGTAGGTCAGGTTGGCCTTCTTCAGGGCCTTGGCCCAGTCCGGTGCGTCGAACTGCACCCAGCGGACGGATGACTTCGTGTCCGGAAGCAGGACACAAACCTGGATGTTCGCGGAGCTCTTCGCTGTTGCGCCGGTGACGGCAATCGTCGCGC
The DNA here is from genome assembly GCA_963833255.1 of uncultured Actinomycetes bacterium. Taxonomy (GTDB): domain Bacteria; phylum Actinomycetota; class Thermoleophilia; order Gaiellales; family Gaiellaceae; genus 3-1-20CM-4-69-9. Next base: position 58,904 of record CAWHXK010000041.1, on the reverse strand, counting down.
CAACGCCGACGAGGACTAGGACGAGCCCCACTGACGCCCACCGGCGAGAGAATCTTTTCACTGCAGCCTCCTAAGGGATGAGATTTGGAGACTCTAGTACGAATTCACCCACTTTTCAGACCGAACTTCTCGCGCACTACTCGCTTCAACCTACATTGTGACTTGGGGAACAAGACGTTCACAGAGTGATGTGCCCGCCTCCCTGAAACCGGCGTACTATCGCGCCAATGGCAGAGATCGGCGTCGGCATGCTCGGTTACGCATTCATGGGGAAGGCGCACTCGAACGCCTTCCGCAAGGTGGAGTACCTGGCCTGGCCGCCCCCGCTCGTGCCGCGGCTCGTCGCGATCGCCGGGCGGAACCAGGATGCGGTCGCCGAGGCGGCGCTCCGGTACGGCTACGAGCGCTGGACGACCGACTGGCACGACATCGTCACGGACGAGCGAATCGGGCTGTTCGACAACGGCGGCCCGAACTCGCTCCATGCCGAGCCGACGATCGCCGCCGCCGAAGCCGGCAAGCACGTCCTCTGCGAGAAGCCGCTCGGGCGGACGGCCGACGAGAGTCACGACGTGTGGCGCCGCGTCGCCGCGACCGGGGTCAAGCATCTGTGCGGGTTCAACTACCGCTTCGTCCCGGCGGTGCGGCTCGCGCGCGAGCTGATCGACGAGGGCGCGCTCGGGGAGATCCGCCACTTCCGCGGCCGTTACCTGCAGGACTGGGGCGACGACCCGACGCTCGACACCTGGCGCTTCGATCCGGACCAGGCGGGATCCGGCGCGCTCGGAGATCTCGGCACCCACGTGATCGACCTGGCGCGCTACCTCGTCGGCGAGTTCAGTTCCGTCGCCGGCATCGTGAAGACCTTCGTGAGCGGTCGCAGGGTCGACGACGCGATCGAGGCGGCCGTCGAGTTCGAGAGCGGCGCGGTCGGGACGATCGAGTCGACGCGCCTCGCGCTCGGACGGCGCAACGCGTTTCAGTGGGAGATCAACGGCTCGAGCGGCTCGCTCTACTTCGACATGGAGCGCATGAACGAGCTGCAGGTCTTTCTCGACGGCGAAGAGCGCACGCGCGGCTTCAGGACGGTGCTCGTGACCGAGGCGAACCATCCGTTCATGGATTTCTGGTGGCCGCCCGGGCACATCATCGGCTGGGGAGATACGTTCGTGCACGAGGTGCATCACCTCCTGCGCGCGATCGCCGAGGACAGCGACGTCGCACCGCACGGCGCGACGTTCGAGGACGGCTATCGCGCGTCGGAGATCGGCGAGGCGATCGTGCGCTCGAGCGCCGGCGGTCGCCGTGAGCAGCTGACCTTCCGCGGGCTCGACTGACACCGAGGATGCATCGTCAACCGGTCGCCGCGGAGCGGTAGAGCGCTTCGATCGTTCTCGCCTGGCCGAGTGCGTCCTCGAGTCCGAGCAGCGGCTCGGCCTCGCCCCGCACTGCCTCGCTGAAATTCTCGAGCTGCAGCAGGTAACGATCGACGTCCTCGATGTCGATCCGCTCTCCGTTCACGTCGAGATGCGGGTCCTGGCAGCCGAAGAACTCGTGGACGAAGACGCTTCCGTCGGAGCCGATCACGTCGAGGCCCACGTCTTCCGGCAGGTCGTACGCGCAGTGGAACTCTCCGAGCACTCCGCCGGGAAAGCGCAGGAGACCGGCGAACCGCGTATCGACTCCGGTCGACGAGAGGTGCTGGAATCCGGCCAGTCCTTCCGGCTCGCCGGCGAGCAGGCGGAACGCGCTGACGCAGTAGCAGCCGAGATCCATCAGAGCACCTCCGTCCAGCTCCGGGCGCCAGCGAATGTCATCGGGCTTGTCGAGCGTGAACGAGAACGTCGAACGCAGCTGTCGGAGCTCACCGATCGCACCCGACGAGACGATCTCCTCGAGCTTTCGGGTCTGCGGGTGGTGGCGGTACATGAATGCCTCCATCACGAAGAGGCCTGCCTTCTCGGCGACGGCGAACGCGCGCTCGACCTCCGCGGGATGTCTGCTGAACGGTTTCTCCACGAGCACGTGCTTGCCGGCCTCGAGCGCGCGGATCGACCAGTCGACGTGCATCGAGTTCGGCAGCGAGTTGTAGACCGCCTCTACGTCGGGATCGGCGAGCAGCTCTTCGTAGCTGCCGTAGGCGCGTTCGACGTCGTGCTCGCTCGCATAGGCCCGTGCGCGTGCTTCGTCACGGCTCGCGACTGCGATCACCTCCGCCTTGTCGGTGACGCGCGCCGGCTCGAGCACGGCGTGGTTGATCCGGGCGGTTGAGAGAATTCCCCAGCGAACGGGCTCCATGTGCCCATCATCTACGCTCAGCTTGTGGACTTGCACCAGGTTGCACCGGGCTTGTGGCGGTGGACTGCACCGCACCCGGACTGGGAGCAGCCCGAGCAGGAGGACAGCCCCGCCGATTGGCCGCGAGACGTCGGCTGTATTGCGTATGCCGCACCGAGCACGCTCGTCCTGATCGATCCGCTCGTGACCGACGGCGACTACTACGCGCTCGACGAACTCACGGCGACCAAGGAGCGCGTAGCAATACTCATCACGATCGCCTGGCACGAGCGGAGCCGGGCCGAGCTGATGAAGCGCTACAGCGCTTCCGGCGACGTGCCCGAGGGTGTCGAGGCGATCGAGATCGCCGGCTCGCGCGAGACGGTCTTCTGGATTCCCGAGCACGCGGCGCTCGTCCCGGGCGACCGCATCCTCGGAGACCGTCCTCCCGGCCTGCGCCTGTGCCCCGACTCCTGGATGCGGAACCTCGGCGGCTATAGACGTGACGACCTTCGCGCAGCGCTCATGCCTCTGCTCGACCTTCCGATCGAGATGGTGCTCGTCTCGCACGGCGAGCCCGTGCTCCGTGACGGACACACTGCGCTCGAGCGTGCGCTCGCATGAGCGCCGTCGCGTCCGTCGAGCGTGACCTCCGCGCGGCCGTCTCCGCCGAGATCGCAGCGCCGAGCTCCGCGTATCTCACCGATCAGACCGAGGCTCGCGGCATCGCCGGCCGTGCTGACGCCGTCGCGTTGCCCCGGTCCGCGGAGGAGGTCGCGGAGGTCGTCGCGTGGTGCTACTCGCACGGCGTAGCGATCGTCCCGCGCGGCGGGGGCACCGGCTACGCCGGCGGCGCCGTACCGCTCGACGGCGGCGTCGTGATCTCGCTCGAACGACTCGATCGCGTGCGCTCCTTCGACCCACTGTTGTGGCGCATCGAGGTCGACGCAGGTGTGCGCACCGCGGAGCTGCGCCGGATCGCGCGTGAGGGCGGTCTGCTCTTCCCTCCCGATCCAGGCGCGGCCGAGCAGTCGCAGATCGGCGGCAACGTCGCGACGAATGCGGGCGGTCCGCACGCGTTCAAGTACGGCGTCACCGGCGCTTGGGTGACAGGGCTCGAGGTCGTCGTGCCGCCGGGAGACGTCGTCCAGTTCGGTGGCGCGCTGCGGAAGGACGTCGCGGGCTACGACCTGAAGCATCTCCTGGTCGGATCGGAGGGGACGCTCGGTGTGATCACGGCGGCGTGGCTGCGGCTGACGCCGGCGCCCGAGGCGGCGTGGCCGGTGATCGGCTTCTTCGACGGCGTGCGCGGCGGCGTCGGAGCGATCGAACGAGTCGTCGGCAGCGGCCTGGCCGCCGCGGCCCTCGAGTACATCGACTCGGAGACGATGCGCTACGCCGGCGCGAGCTTCCCGGGCGAGGTCCCCGGCGGCGCGTTCGCCGTTCTCGCCGAGGCCGACGGCTCGACGGACGAGGCCGCACGCATCCGCACGGATCTGCTCGAGGTCTTCGGCGAGGACGCGCTCGCGCTCTACGCACCCGAGTCGCCGCAGGAGATCGCGGCGCTCTGGCGTTGGCGCGACGGTCTGGCGCTCGTCGTCGACGCACAGCGCGGTGGAAAGGCGAGCGAAGACATCGCAGTTCCTCTCGACCGCCTCGGTGAGGCGATCGAAGCGTCACTCGAGGTCGGCCGCAGTTTCGGCATCCCCGCTTGCTCGTGGGGCCACGCCGGCGACGGCAACCTGCACACGACGTTCTTGCTCGCCGGCGACGACGACCGTGAGCTCGAGCTCGCCCCGAAGCTCTCGGAGGCGCTCTTCGAGCTCGCACTCAGCCTCGGCGGCACGATCTCCGGCGAGCACGGCGTCGGCTTCGTCAAGCGCAACTGGCTCGCAAAGCAGCTCGGTCCTCGCGCGTTCGAGCTTCATGGCGCGGTCAAGCGCGCGTTCGACCCGCAGAACCTGCTGAACCCGGGAAAGAAGGCTTGATCCGCAAGCTGCTCGTCGCGAACCGCGGCGAGATCGCGTTGCGTGTCTTCCGCGCGGCGCGCGAGCTCGGGATCGAGACCGTTGCCGTCGTCGCTCCGGACGACAAGGGCTCGCTCCATGCACGTTCCGCGGACGAGACGGTGGAGATCGGCAGCTACCTCTTCTCGGAAGAGCACATCCGTGCCGCCAAGCAGACCGGCGCCGATGCGATCCATCCCGGCTACGGCTTCCTCGCCGAGAACCCCGACTTCGCCGAAGCGGTGAACGCGGCGGAGCTCGTCTGGGTCGGGCCGCCGCCGGACGCGCTGCGTGTCGGCGGCGACAAGCTCGAGGCCAAGCGCATCGCACAGGCGGCAGGCGTACCGGTCGTTCCGAGCGGAGAGCCGGACGAGATCGGCTTCCCGCTGGTCGTCAAGGCGGCAGCCGGCGGCGGCGGCCGCGGAATGCGGGTGGTCCGGGATCCTGCCGAGCTCGCCGAGGCACTCGAAGCGTCGAGGCGCGAGGCCAAGGCGGCATTCGGTGACGACCGCGTCTTCTGCGAGCGCTACGTCGAGCGCCCGCGCCACATCGAGATCCAGCTGCTCGCCGACACACATGGGACCGTGCTCTCGCTCGGCGAGCGCGAATGCTCGATCCAGCGACGCCACCAGAAGGTGCTCGAAGAGTCCCCCTCAACCGTCGTCGACGAACGGCTCCGCACGGCATTGGGAGACGCCGCCGTCGCGTTCGCGCAGGCGATCGGCTATGTGAGCGCGGGGACCGCCGAGTTCATGGTCGACGGACGCGACTTCTGGTTCCTCGAGCTGAACGGGCGCATCCAGGTCGAGCATCCGGTCACCGAGCTCGTCACCGGAGTGGATCTCGTGCAGGCGCAGCTTCGCGTCGCCGCCGGTGACGAGCTCGACGTCAAGCCCGACCCGCGCGGCCACGCCGTCGAGGTGCGCCTGTATGCGGAGGACCCGAAGACCTTCTTCCCCCAAACCGGCCGCCTCGAGCGAATGCGCTTTCCCGGACGGGATCAGAGTCGATGCGGGCGTCGAGGAGGGCGACGAGATCGGGATCGCATACGACCCGATGATCGCGAAGCTGATCGCCCACGGGACGACCCGCGCCGAGGCGTTCAGCCGGTTGGGTGCCGCGCTACGGGAGACCGAGGTCGTCGGCGTGACGACCAACCTTCCGTTCCTTCGCTGGCTCGTGTCGCATCCGATCGTGCGCGCCGGCGACACGAGGACGTCGTTCCTGACCGAGCATCCGCCGCTCTCCCCGGCGCCCGGCCGGGTGGCTGCCAGTCCCTGGCGCGCTCCCTTCCGTCTCAATCTCTCCTTCGCCGTTGCTCGCCTCGCCCCCGGACGTGGACGCCCTGGGCGCGGACCACCGGGGCTCTGGGGGAGAGCAGAGTGTCGTGAAGGCGCCGATGCCGGGCACCGTGATCCGGCTGCTCGTCAGCGAAGGCGACACCGTGCGTGCCCGGCAGCCGCTCGTCGTCCTCGAGGCGATGAAGATGGAGACGCCGCTGACGTCGCCCTATGACGCGGTCGTGCGCGCCGTGCACGTCGAGGAAGGCGCATCGGTCGCAGCAGGCGCCCCGCTCGTCGAGCTGGAGGAGTGACCTCCTAGTCGGCCGCGGGAACCGGGATCTGCTGCTCGCTCCGCAGATACCAGGCGATCACCGCAGCGATCGCAAGGACCATCACGACCAGCATTCCCCAGAACCAGCCGTTCTGGCCGGTGGGCTTGACGACCATGTTCACGATCACCGTCAGCAGCACCACGAGCTCGCAACGGGACACCGTGAGGATTCGGCGAATCCGCGCTCTGACGATGGGTGCGTCCGGCCCGTGCTGCTCGATCAGTGCGGCCAGACGGCCGCCCTCGGGCCCGAGGAAGCCGGCGCCGACCACGAACGAAAGCCCGAACGCGATCAGACCCAGCACGATCCAGTTCTGGCTCCAGGACCAGTGGAGGTTCACCATCATCCCGATCGCAGCCGCGAACAGGATCAGCGACGCCGGCATGAAGAGGCGCATGCCGATGACTTCCGTGTCCTTCGCGAAGTCAGCCTGGCGCTTGCCGTCGCCGGTCGCGAGGATGCGGACCGCGTACGCCTGGATCATCGTCGCGCCGCCGACCCAGACGACGGCGGTGATGACGTGAATCGACTTGAAGAAGGTGTACCAGGTCATGGAGAGGGCGCTCGGCTCAGAACAGCTTCTGCAGCTTCATCGCAGCACCCATGTCGCCCTTGACCTTGAGCTTGCCGGTCATGTAGGCGCTCGTCGGGTTCTGCTCGCCGCTGATGATCTTCTCAAAAGTCTCCTCGGAGGTCGTGATCACCGCGTCGGCATCCTCGCCGCCTTCGGTGACGTTCACCTTGCCGTCCTCGACATTGACCGTCCACTTGCCGGCGCCGTCGATGTCGAAGAGGTACGAGTTCGTCATCCCCGACGTCTTCGAAGCGTCGGCACGACTTTCGAGATTGTCGAAGAACTCCTTGACGGCGGTCACGGGAGCAACCCTACCTCAGCTGCCGCTTCGAGCCTCCGTCTCTCCCGCCCGCTCGGGAGTTGCACGGCCAGGATGACCGCAAGCAACGGCGCGGCAGCGGCGACGTAGAGCGCAGTGCGCAAGCTCGTCGCGTCGGCGAGCCGTCCGAGCGCTACCGCAGCGACGCCACCGATGCCGACGGACAGTCCGATCACGAGACCGGAGGCGGTGCCGATGTGACGCGGCATGTACTCCTGCCCCATCACCATCGTGACGCCGAACGTGCCGACGACGCAGGCGCCGATCAGCGCGAGCGCGATCGCGCCGGGGATCCCGCCGACGACGACGAACAGCAGCATCAGCGGTCCGGTCGCCACCACGCTCCCGAGCAGCACCGGGCGCCGGCCCACGCGGTCTGCGAGCGGCCCCAGCAGCAACGTGCCTGCGCCGCCCGCGAACAGCATCAGGGCCAGGAGGTGGTTGCCGTGCGACTTCGAGTGTCCGAGCGCGACCTCCCAGAGCGGCACGAACGTGATCAACCCGAACCACGCGACGCTGCGCAACGCGATCACGCCCAGCAGCAGCTTCATCGCGTGCGGATCGTCGTCACCCGCGTCTGCATGCGCGGCGCTCGGCTCCGGCACGAAGCTTCGGAGATACGAGGTGCCCGCGAGGATCGCAGCAGCGACCACGAGCGACGGCAGCGCCAGCAGGAGCCCGCCGCGCAGACCGAGCGCCACGACGATTGCGGTCGTCACGACGGGACCGAGCCCGTAGCCGATATTCCCGCCGATCGAGAACCACGACATGCCGCTCGCCCGCTTCCGGCCGCTGACGAAGCCCGCGAACTTCGATCCTTCGGGGTGGAACGCAGCGCTCCCTAGACCCGAGACGAGGACGAGCAGCACGACGAGCCAGTAGCTCGGGGCGTCGGCAGCGAGTGCGATGCCGACCCCGGCCAGGGCCACGCCGGCGGGCAATAGCCACATCGCGCCGCGACGGTCGGACCAGAGACCGAAAAGCGGTTGGATCAGCGATGAGGACGCCTGCGAGGCAAGCACGACCCCGCCGACGGCGGTGTAGGAGAGGGAGAACCGTTCCTTCAGGAACGGCAGCAGCGCGGGCAGGGCGCCGTTCGCGAAGTCCGTCGCCATATGGCCGCTCGAAAGGAGCGCCATCGCCCGGCGATCGATCTCCGCCCGCACGCGCGCAGGCTAGCCGGGGGCTCTACAGGTAGCGCTCGATGAGGGCGTGGGAGAGCTCCCACTGGGCCCGCGCAAGCTTCACCCGGTTGCGCTCGAGCCTCGACCCGTTCACGCCCCGGTCCCGAAGGCGCTGGCGCTCGGACGTCAGCCCGGCGATCTGGTCCATCAGCGCCTCGACGGTCGGGCGTGAGGGCCCGCGCCGAAAACGCGAGGGAACGGAGGGCCGCAGCAGCGTTGCGCTCATCTCGGGTGTCATCATCGGCATGCGACGATCAAAGTTGAGACCGGTTAGCCAGATTTCGTAAAGGCACGGTAAATCCCTGCTTGGGTACGATCGCGGCCCGATGGACCAGCTCACGATCGAAGTCAGGCAGCCGGGCGAGCTCGAGCCCGATGCTCTGGCCATCCCCTTCCCCCAGGAGGACGGCGCCTCACTGTCGAACGGGACGCGCGCCCTCGACGAGCGCCTGAAGGGCCGGCTGCAGCGTCTCGCCGAGGACGGCGAGCTCAAGGGCGACCTCGGCAAGACCGTGCTCCTCCACACCGACGGGGAGCTCGACGCGCGACGGCTGATCGTCGCGGGCGTCGGCAAGCGCGAGGACGTCGACGCCGACGCGCTGCGAACTGCGGCCTCGGCGGTCGTACGTCGGCTGGCCGACGTCGGCGGCACCGTGGCGTGGCAGCTCGACGACTCGCTGCCTCTGTCACTGGACGACCAGGCAGGGGCGATCGTCGAAGGGACGATGCTCGGCGCCTACAGTCCGGCCCGCTGGAAGACGGAGGAGAAACCGCGGAAGCTCGTCGAGAAGATCGTGCTCTACACCGACGCTCCCGACGGGCTTGCCGAGTCCGCCGGCCGCACAGCGCGCGTCGGCCGCTGGGTCAACGCGGCCCGGGATTTGGCCAACTCCCCGCCGAACGAGCTGACTCCCCAGGTACTGGCGGAACGAGCTGCAGAGCTCGCCGGGCCGAACCTCATCGTCGAAGCGCTCGAGCCCGAGCAGATCGACGAGCTCGGCATGGGCGCCCTCTCGGCCGTCGGACGCGCGAGTGCGAACGGGCCTCGTCTCATCGTCCTCCGCTACGAACCGCCACAGGGGGCGCATGGCGACACCGTGCTCGGGCTCGTCGGCAAGGCGATCACCTTTGACGCGGGCGGGATCTCGCTCAAGCCAGCGCTGAAGATGGAGGACATGAAAGGCGACATGGCCGGAGGCGCGGCCGTGATCGCCGGAATCGCAGCCGTCGCGGAGCTCGAGCTGCCGGTTCGCATCATCGCGGTCGTCGCCGCCGCGGAGAATCTCGTCAGCGGCGACTCGTTCCGCCCGGGCGACATCTTGCGCGCCGCGAACGGCAAGACGATCGAGATCACGAACACCGACGCAGAAGGACGTCTCGTCCTCGCGGACGCCATGTGGTACGCGCGCCGTGAAGGCGCGACGCACCTCCTCGACCTCGCGACGCTCACCGGCGCGATGGAGCTTGCGCTCGGCGACTTCTACGCCGGCGCCTTCGCAAACGAGGACGAGTGGATGACGGAGATCCTCGCCGCAGCCGAAGCGAGCGGCGACCACACCTGGCCGTTCCCCCTCCACCCGCGCTATCGCCGCTACGTCGACTCCTCGTTCGCCGACCTGAAGAACTCTTCGGACCTCCGGCAGGGCTCACCCGTCCTCGCGGCAGAGTTCCTGCGCGAGTTCGCCGGAGAGGGACCGTGGGCGCACATCGACATGGCGGGGCCCGGCTTCCTCGAGCGCTCGCGCGGCGACTATCTGACGCAGCGCGGCGGCACCGGTTACGGCGTCCGTCTGATCGTCGAGCTCGCCAAGCGCCTCTCCCGTTGAACTTCGATCTCGACTCAGAGCACGAGCTCGTCCGCAAGACCGTCCGCGACTTCGCGGAGCAGCGGGTCGCGCCGGTCGCAGAGGAGCTCGATCGCGAGGCCCGTTTCCCGTACGAGCTCGTGGCCGAGCTCGGGGAGCTCGGACTGATGGGCATGACGATTCCCGAACAGTACGGCGGTGCAGGAGCGGACACCGTGTCGTATGCAATTGCCGTCGAAGAGCTGACGCGCGTCGACTCGTCCGTGGCGATCACGGTCGCCGCGCACCATTCGCTCGGAACGCTGCCGATCTACTACTACGGCAACGACGCGCAGAAGGAGCAGTGGCTGCCCGACCTCACTTCCGGCAAGAAGCTCGCTGCGTTCGGGCTGACCGAGCCCGAGGCGGGCTCAGATGCCGGCGCGACGCGTACACGCGCCGAGGCGCGGGACGGCAGGTGGGTCGTCAACGGCTCGAAGATCTTCATCACGAACGCCGGAACGGACATCACGTCGTGCGTCACGATCACGGCGCAGACCGGTGACTCCGAGACCTCGAACATCATCGTCCCGAACGGCACGCCCGGTTACGAGATCTCGAAGCCGATGAAGAAGCTTGGCTGGCGCGCATCCGACACGCGCGAGCTGTCCTTCAAGGACGCCGAGGTGCCTGAGGAGAACCTGCTCGGACCGCGCGGCAAGGGCTTTCAACAGTTCCTCGAGATCCTCGACGGCGGCCGCATCTCGGTCGCAGCGATGGGAGTCGGCCTTGCCCAGGGTTCGTACGACCTCGCCTACGCGTACGCGCAGCAGCGCCAGCAGTTCGGCAAGCCGATCGCGAAGTTCCAGGCGATTCAGTTCAAGCTGGCCGACATGGCGACGGAGATCGAGGCCGGACGCAATCTCGTCTACAAGGCTGCGTGGCTGAAGGATCAGGGCCGTGACTTCGCCCTGGCGGCCGCTCAGGCCAAGCTCTACACCGGCGAGCTGTCGAACCGGGCCGTCAACTGGGCCCTTCAGATCCACGGCGGTTACGGCTACATGGACGAGTACCCGATCTCACGCCTGTATCGCGACCAGAAGATCCTGGAGATCGGCGAGGGCACCAATGAAGTCCAGCGGATGGTCATCGCGCGCCACTTGGGGCTCTGATCGTCCGCGGCCCGTTGAAGCGGGTGTAACGGTGCGTCATGAAGTGCGCCGCGGCTGTCATGCGGAGGCTGCGCGGTAGCAGCGTGCGGCGATCGAGCGAGATCGTGAACCACACCGGCGCCAGCGGATTCATGAATGACACGACGTAGGTCGTTGGAGTCGTCTCGAGCAAGTAGGCGTTCGTGACGTGGCCGGCCCCCCAGATCGGCTCGGGCTCCGGCGTCACATCCTGCGGGGACGGGATCCATTTTCCATTGTGAGCACGGTCCCACCGGCGCGTCCCGATGATGATGCCGTCCGCGCCGCCGCGGATCTCGTACATCAATCGGTTCGGCCGCTCGAGCGTGAAGTGAGAGACGATCCTGTTGCGCGGGCTCGAGGCGAGGCGCTCGATGTATTCGACGCTTCGCAGCCTGCGAAAGGCGGCGGTTGCACGGGCGACGATTGCGGCTGCAGGTCGCGGCTTCGCCGGCACCCGGAACGTCGTCACACGTCCGTTCACGGAGACCCTGACCCGGCGAGCCGGCGTCAGAAACGCTCCGTAGCACCCGTTGCCGCACGACCGAGCCTCGACTCCGCCGAGGAGGACCCGGAGGCCGTTGACGGCATTGCCGTCCTGGTCGAGGGCAACGAGCTCCGCGCCCGGCCACGCGACGGCGAGCGCGATGGCCAGGTCGCCGCTCTCGCGGCCCTGCACGATCATGCGACGCGCCGGAAGCGGCGGTGGTCCGTTCGCCGCCGTCACGACTGCGGCGGCGGCCCGGTCTCGCCCCGGCCGTAGATCGGTGAGCAACGCGACCGCGGCAATGAGGACCGCAAACAACGTCAGCTCGACTGCGACGTTACGCCGCAGATCAGCGAACGACAACCTGGGCACGAGCCGGTAGCGGTTCACCCAACCGACCGCCACGAGCAGTGCAAGCAGCGCCGTCTTCACGATCAGAAGCCGGCCGTATCCAGTCGACCAGAGCTGACCGACGGAGCGCAGCTCGACGAGTGCACGGAGGACGCCCGTCGCAGCGAGCACGAGGACGGAGACGAACGCGACGTTCGAGAACCGCCGCACGAGCGGCGCATGATCTCCGGAGGACGAGAGCGCGAGGCCGAGCGCGACGAGCCCGCCGACCCAGAACGACGCCGCAGCCACGTGCAGGAAGTCGACGAACGGCTCGTACCCCGGCCGACCGCGATCGAGCGCATGGCCGGCGAGCGTCGGCACCGGCAACAGCGCAAGTCCCGCGGCGAACGCCAGCGGCTCGAGCCGGGGGTAGACGGGCGCAATTGCGGCAAGCATCGCCCCCACTCCGGCGACCACGGCCGCGGCCGCCATGACGCTGCCGAAGCGAGTCGAAATCGAGACGTCGTGGACGACGCCGGACACGCCGATGAAGACGACCAGGAAAGCCCCGAGCAACAACCGGACCGGCACCGGCCCGACGGCGAAGCGGAAGAAAGCTGCGCCGGCCGCCGTCAGCAAGCCCGCGAAGAAGAGAAAGCGGGCGAGGACGTCCTGGACACTCGGTCCGTTGTCGGCCGTCAGGGAGGGCACCGGCGGCGCGCGTCCCGAGCCGACCCCGAACGCCATCACCCCGGCGAGCGTGTGCCCGTCGTCGGAGAGCACGCGCCACAGCACGGTGTAGTCGCCGTCGTGGAGGCCCGGCCGGAGCGGAATGACGAGCCTGTGGCCGACCACTCGCGGCTTCCCTCCGAGGACCGATCCACCTCCGTTCCGGACCGCCTTGATGCCCGAGGAGGTCCTCACGGTGTCGTCGAAGAAGACCTGGACCGTGGTCGGCGGCGAGGCCAGTACCGACCCGTCCGCCGGAACGGTCCGGAGCAGTGTGGCGTGGCCCCAGGCCTCCCCCGGCAGGGCCAGGGCGACAAGCGGCACGACGAGGAGGGCCAGGCGGTTGGGCAACGCTTCAAGAAACCTAGCGAGGCGCACTGTTAGCTTCCGGGGTGTGCTGTTCCGCCAGTTCGTCGACGACGATCTCGGCTGTGCCTCCTACCTGATCGGCGATCCCAGTGAGGGGCAAGCGTTCCTCGTCGATCCGGCATACGCGATCGAGCAGTACCTCGAAGCGGCGAAGGACGAGGGCGTCCAGATCGTGCGGGTGCTCGAGACGCACACGCATGCCGACCACGTCTCAGGGCACGGCCGCTTCGGGCTCGAGCACGGCGTGGCGGTTTCGGTTCACCCGCTCGCGGGGCCGGAGTTCCCGTTCGATCCGCTCGAGGATGGTCAGAAGCTGAAAGTCGGAGCGGTAACGCTGCGCGTGGTCCATACACCGGGCCACCGGCCCGAGCACTGCGCCTTCGTCGTCGACGAGCAGCTCGTCCTCACCGGCGACTCTCTTTTCGTCGGCGACGCCGCGCGTCCCGACCTCGCGATCGAGGCGCGCGAAGGGGCAGAAGGCCTCTTTCACTCGTTGCAACGACTCACCGAGCTGCCCGACGCCTACGAGGTGTATCCCGGACACGTCGCCGGCTCGCTCTGCGGCGCGTCGATGAGCCCGGCCCACTCCTCGACGATCGGCGACGAGAAGCGGACGAACGCCGCGCTCGAGTACGGCGACGTGCAGGCCTTCATCAACGCGACGGCCGGGGTCTCGACGCCACGACCGCCGACGACGGCGCGCGTGGTCGAGCTCAACAAGGGACCGTTCGTCGGCGCGCCGCCGCCGCTCGAGCGACTGGACACCGTCGACCACGCGACTGTCCTCGACGTGCGCCCCGGTGAGACTCATGCCGCGGGCCATGTGCGCGGCTCTTTCAACGTCCCGGTGTCCGGCTCGTCCTACGCGACGCGAGCCGGCTTCATCCTCGATCCCGAAGAGCGGATCGTCATCCAGGCGACAGACGAGGCCGAAGCCCTGGAAGCAGCTCGCGGCCTGCGCGCTGTCGGCTTCATCGAGCTCGCCGGATACGTCACCGAAGCGCCCGCGACCGATGTCGTCGAGCCGGTCGGGCTGGACGAGCTGGAGCGGCTGCTCGAGGAAGGCGAGGTGCAGGTGCTCGACGTCCGGGAGAAGTCTGAGCGCGACGAGGGATACATCCCGGGATCGCTGCACATCCCGTTCAGGCTCTTGCGCGATTTCGGTCCCGACGGCGTCGACCCGCAGAAGCCGGTCGTGACGATCTGCGAGTCCGGGATGCGCGCCGGCATTGCGGCGAGCGTCCTCGCAGCAGCCGGTGTCGACGCGAGACCGGTTCTGAACGGCGGCGTGAACGACTGGCCCGGCGGGACAGTGTCCTTCCGCCGGTGCGGCGCTAGTTGATCCGCTGCACGGGATAGCCGCGCTCGTCCATGGCGGCGAGCAACTGCTTGCAGTGCTCCTCGTCCCGCGTCACGATCGTCAGCCCCACCTCGGTCGCGGTGACCGGCAGGTCCATGCCCTCACGGTGGTGCTCGACCGAGATGAGATTGCCTCGCTCCTCGGCCACGAGTGAGAGCAGCTTGATCAGCTCGCCCGGCCGGTCCGGGATTTGCGTACGCATCACCAGATAGCGGCCCCCGACCGACAGTCCGTGACGCATGACCGAGATGAGCATGGTCGGATCGATGTTGCCGCCGGAGAGGATCGGCACTGCGGTGCCCGTCCCACCGTCCTTCCCGGCCAGCAGGGCCGCGACGCCGACCGCTCCGGCACCTTCGACCACGAGCTTGGCGCGCTCGAGCAGTAGCACGATCGCCTCGCTGATCTGCTCGTCGGTCACCGCGACGATGTCGTCGAGCAGATCCTCCAACAGGGGCATGGTGAAGTCGCTCGGCACCTTTACCGCAATCCCGTCCGCGATCGTGTACCCGTCAACGCCTGCCCTGACGCCGACGATGCGCACCTCTGGCTTGAGCGCTCGCAACGCGGTCGCGATGCCGAGCGCCAGGCCGCCGCCGCCGATCGGGATCAGCACCGTCCCGACATCCGGCTCCTGATCGAGCAGCTCGAGCCCGATCGTTCCCTGTCCCGCGACAACGAGCTGATCCTCGTACGGGTGAATGAACGTCCCGCCCGTCTCCTCGACGTACGCAATCGCGGCGTCGAGCGCATCCTCGAAGTCTTCGCCCGCCATCTCCGTCGCCGCGCCGTAGTTGCGGCAAGCCTCGACCTTCGCCATCGGCGCCGTGACCGGGACGAAGATGGTCGCGCGGATGCCCAGCTGGCGGGCTGCCCACGCGACTGCCTGTCCGTGGTTGCCGGCGCTCGCAGCGACCACGCCCGCAGCGCGCTCTTCGGGCGACAGCGTCGTGAGCTTGTTCACAGCGCCACGCACCTTGAAGGCGCCTGTCCGCTGGAGGTTCTCCGCCTTGAGTCGCACCTCACGGCCCACGCGGCGCGAGAACGTCTCCGAGAGATAGATCGGAGTCTCTTCCGCGATTCCCCTGAGACGCTCGCGCGCCTCCTGGATGTCAGCGAGTGTCGGTGCGATCCGTTGTATCGCCAAGCTTGAAAACCCTCTCCATGATCTCCTTCACGGCGGTCAGCGGATCGAGCTCCCGCCTCTGCACCTCGTCGAGCAGCCGCCGCAGCTCCGGATCATCCGCCACCGCCTGCTGCAGATGTGCCTTGGCTCGTCCCGATGCGACCGCGAACACCTCACCCGCGAGATTCTTGCGCCTTCGCTCCTCGAGGAGGCCGCCAGACTCGAGATGCGCTCGATGCTCCTCCACCTTCTCCCAGAGCTCGGGGATGTTCTCGCCTCTGATCGCCTCCGTCAGGACGATCGGCGGCTTCCAGGCTCGGTCACGGTCGAGCGAGAGGATGGAGCGCACCTCCTTGAGCATGGTTTTCGCTGCCGGGTGGTCCATCTTGTTGATCGCGATCACGTCCGGTATCTCCATGATGCCCGCCTTGAGCGCCTGCACCGAGTCTCCCGAGCCTGGCATGAGCACGAGGACGACGGTATCGGCGATGCCGATCACCTCGACCTCGCTCTGACCGGCGCCCACGGTCTCGAGAAAGACGAGGTCCTTGCCCGCCGCGTCGAGGACGAGCAGCGCCTGCAAGGTGGTCTCCGCGAGACCTCCGAGGTGGCCGCGCGTGCCCATCGAGCGAATGAAGACGCCCGGATCGAGGAAGTGGTCGGAGAGGCGGATGCGATCGCCGAGCAACGCGCCGTGGGTGAACGGGCTCGAGGGATCGACGGAGATCACGCCGATCGTGCGCTCCTGAGCGCGGATGTGGCCGATCAGCCCGGAGATGAGGCTCGACTTCCCCACGCCGGGCGGCCCGGTGATCCCGACGGCATAGGTGCGGCCGGTGTCCGGATAGATGTCGCGGACGAGGTCGTAGGCGAGCGGATCGCCGTTCTCGACGAGCGAGATCGCGCGTGCGAGCGCCCGCGTGTCGCCCGTGCGAACGCCCTCCGCGAGCGACTCGCGCGTCCAGTCCCGCCGGCCCGCCATTCTAAGCCGCCTCGGCGACCTGCTCGGAGGCCTGCTCGCTGCCGCGCGCGAGCGCATAGGCGACGACCGACGTGAAGGCGAGCACGATGCCGACGCTGCCGAACACCCAGCGCGGGCCGAAGCTGTCGGTCAGCGGGCCGGCGATCACGAAGCCGAGGCCGTACACGAGGTAGTTGACGCTCATGATCACGGTGAACACGCGACCGCGGAGCGCATCGGGAGCGCCACGCTGCACGAGCAGAGAGTTGCACACGACCGCTGCACCGTTACCGACTCCGGCGAGCACGAAGCACGGCAGCGAAACCCAGACGTTCGGCGCCACCGAGGCTGCCGCAACGCCGACCGCCTGCACGAGGATGCTCGCGGCATAGACCGTCCCGACCGAATGCCGCTCCACCCAGCTACCGGCGGCGAAGCTGCCGACGGCGAGGCCGAGCCCGATGCAGCCGAAGATGAGCCCGTAGCCGAAGTCGCCCGCGTTGAACGAGTCCTTGGCGAGAAACACCTGTGCGGTCTGCGTGGATGCGACCGCCCCGAGCGCGATCGTCCAGACGACGAGCACCGTCAAGAGCGGCCTCGTGTGGATGACTCTCGCGAAGCCGTCCTTCAGGTCGCGGAAGTGACCGCGACTGACGGCGAGCGCGCCTTGGAGCTTCGCCGCAGGGAGCCGCAGCAGAAGCAACGCGGAGACCAGGAACGAGACACCGTTGATCCAGTACGCGACGTCGGGGCCCGCGGCGGCGACGAGCGCTCCGCCGATGATCGGCGCGACGGTCCAGCTGACGTTCTCGCTGGTCTGAATCAGCGAGTTCGCGCTCGCGAGCTGCTCCTCGTCGACGAGATTCGGCAGGCCGGCGTACACGGCCGGCCGAAAGAAGCCGGTGGCGATGCCCGCAACGCCCGCAAGCGCCACGATCTGCCCCGCCGTCTGCGCGAACGGAAGCGTGAAGAACACGGCCGCCCGCACGAGATCCGACACGACCATCAGCCCGCGCCGCGAGAGCCGGTCGAGGAGCGGCCCGAGAAACAGGCCGACTACGACGGCGGGGAGAAACTCGACGATCATCAACGCGCTGACCCACGAGCCCGAGTTCGTGCGGTCCTTCACGTCCACGACGAGGGCGACCGTCGCGAGCAGCGTGCCGAGACTGGAGCCGAGCGTCGCGAGGAAAAGCAGGCGGAAGCCGGGCGCGGTGCCGAGGAGACTCAGCTGACGGCGGACACTGGTCAACTCCGCGTCGGAGTCTGTCAGGAAGCCGCTGTGGCTGTCCTCACTCGCCCGAGGGCGGCGGCGAGGAACTCGTGCTCGTCGTGCGTGCCGACCGTCACGCGAATCGCATTCGGGGCGCCGAACGCGGCGAGCGGCCGGACGATCACGCCCTCGCGCAGCAGTGCCTCGAACCACGGCTGCGCGTCCTCGCCGAGATCGGCAAAGACGAAGTTGCCGACAGCCGGCCCCGCCACGCGGTAGCCGGCAGCGGTGAGGATCCGCACGAGCTCGGAGCGCTCGTCCGCGTTGACCCGTCTCCTGCGCTCGAGCTCGTCCGGGAAGTCGAGACTCGCGAGTGCTGCCTCCTGAGCCGGCGTGGTCAGGTCGAACGCGCGGCGCGTCTTGCCGAGTGCGGTCACGACCTCGGCGGGGCCGACGGCGTAGCCGACCCGGAGACCGGCGAGCCCGTAGATCTTGGAGAAGGTGCGCAGGACGAGCACGCGGCGGCCTGCCTTGAAGTACTCCTTGATGCCGTCGGCGTAATCCGCGTCGTCGATGTACTCGAAGTAGGCCTGGTCGAGAACGGTTAGGACGTGATCCGGGACTCGCTCGAAGTACGCGTCCAGCTCAGCGCGGGAGCTCATCGTTCCCGTTGGGTTGTTCGGATGGCACACGTACACGAGCTTCGTGCGCTCGGTGACCGCGGCGAGCAGCCCCTCGAGGTCGTAACGGTCGTCGCGGAGTGGGACCTGCACTGCGTGCGCGCCAAGCTTGGAGGCATAGATTCCGTAGCTCGGGAACGACGGCCATCCGTGGACGACCTCGTTGCCCGGCTCGACGACCGCCTGGGAGAGCGCGTCGATGACGCCGTCGGCGCCTGAACCGACCGCGACCTCCTCGAATGCCACAGCGTGCAAATCGGCGAGCGCGGTCCGGAGCCGGTAGGCGCCACCGTCGGGATAGCGGTTCAGCTCCGCTTCTGCTCGCGCGAGCGCCTCGAGCGCACGCGGGAACGGACCGTACGGCCCTTCGTTCGACGCGAGCTTCACGACCCGCTCGAGCCCGAGCTCGCGCTGCACCTCCTCTATCGGCTTACCCGGCTCGTACGGGACGATTCCCGCAAGAGCTGGCCGCAGCAAGCCGGGAGGTACTTGCACTACGAGCCGGACGTCTCGTCCGACTTCTTCCGCCAGATCCACAGCGCACCGCCGATGGCCGCAGCCATCGACGCAAGGGCGCCCTTGTTCAGCCCGGCGTGATCCCCCGTGCCCGGAACGGCCGCCTTCGCCTTCTGCTTGCCGTACTCCTTCGCCAGTTTCCAGACACCCCAGCCCACTATGGCGTTGCGTCGGTTCACAATTCCCATGGGTCTCCTTTCGTGGGCGAGCCTACCAAGGCGGCTTTCCCGCCAGGACACGGGCTCACGCGTGAGGGAGAGTGTCGAGCGTGCCGGATTCGTGCCGGCTACTTGCCGTTGCCCTTGCCGTTGCCGTTGCCGCCGCCGCCCTGAGTGGGCGGCTGCTTGACGTCGACCGGCCCCGCAGGCAGATGCGCCTTCGCCTTAGAGCTGCGCTTCGGCTTCGCCTTCTGAGGAACGTGGCGGTGGACGGGATGGGTCCGGTGTGTAGCTCGCAGGAGCTTCACGTGACGGGTAGCGACCCCCACCGCACCTCGGTAATGGACCTTCTGGGCGCCCTTGCCGTGCGTCTTGAGCTTCTGCGCGTGCTTCGCATGCGCTGCCGCTGCCTGACCGGCCGCGCCGTTCCTCTGCTTCGACTGCGAAGACGGAGCTCCGTGCACGACCCCGTGGTTCGGTGCGAGACCTGACGCTGACGCCGCTGCGACCGGGATCCGGTGCGCAGGCTTGGCGGCGCTCGGCCGTGCATGCCAGGGTGCGTGGCGAACGCCCTCGTACGAAGCACCGCCGATGGCGACGCCGGCAGTGAGCGCTGCTGCCGCCTTGAGCGCGAGGCCGGTTCCCACGGCGGCACCGCCACCCCCGCCGAAGAGCGACATGAGAGAACTGGGTACCGGAACGAGGGCGAGCGTCTTGAGCGCGCCTCGCTGGGCCCGCTGTCGCCGGGCGAAACCGGCGCACTCCGAGCACTCGCGTAGGTGCGCGCGCAGCTGTCCGCGCTCCTGTCGCGGCAGGCGTCCGTCGAGCTGACGCGAGATCGCGAACTCCGCTTCGCCGCAGGTGATCGATCCTTCGAGCTGTTCGCGCAACGCACGGCGTGCACGGAAGATGAGGGTCTCGACCGCGCTCGTCGAGACCTCGAGGATCTCGGCGATCTCGGCGTACGAGCGGCCCTCGAGCTCGCGCATCACGAGTGCCGCGCGCTGGTTGAACGCGAGATGACTGAGCGCGCGCCGGATGTCGTCGCCCGTCGGCGTGTCGTCGTCGCCGATCGTATCGGCGATGTCGTCCTCGAAGGACACCTCGGCCGGACGTCTCGAGGACTGGCGGAACCGCTGCCTGCAGACGTTGTGGGCGATGGCGATCAACCAGTGCTGGGGCTTCTCCGGCCGGCTCCCCTTCTCGACGTAGGCGCGATAGGCGTTCAGGAAGGTCGTCTGGGTGACGTCCTCGGCGTCGGCGGGATTCCGCATGACGGCGAGCGCGTACCGATACACGTCTCCGACGTGTCGCTTGTAGAGCCGCTCGAAGGCCCGGTCAGGGCGAGGCCTCGCCGCCAGCAGGGGCGTCATGCTCTAGTAGATACCCGCTCGGCGGGAATCTTGCGTCCCCCTGATTAGGGAAGCGGCATTCCTCCAGGCAATTTCGGGGCTTCGACCGGCGGAACCGGCACAGGCGGCACCTTGACCGGAAGCGCGGCGGCGGGGGACTCGAGGGCCTTCTGAGCCTCTCCGACCAGGCGCGCGACCTGGTCAGTCACCTGAGAGACCGGGCTGAGTAGGCCTGACTGCGTTGTGGGGGTAGGGGCAGAGCCTGCCGGCGTCTGGCCCACCGTCTGACCGTGGGCCTGTGACCCTAGCGCCGGCTCGCCGGCGCCCTGCGAACCGATCCCGTTCTCGGTCGCCGCCGGCCGCGCCGTCTTCGCTCCCGGGGTTCGGGCGCCTCTCGAGCCGCTCGCAGCGCGAACCCCATGCGTCCGGAAGCCGGCGGCAACCTGCCACGTAGGCGCGGCGATCCCGTCGGTCGAGGAGGGTGCCGCCGAGGCGGGACCACTGCGATCGCTGCCGATGCCTGTGGCGAGAGCGCCGGCGACGATCGCGACCGCCGCCTTTACGAGCAGTCCACCGCCCGCGACCGCGCCGCCGCCCGCGACGACATCGCCCGTGTCGAAGAACTGCGCGAGCGATGTCGGCAGAGGCACCACGGCAAGCGATCGGAGCGCGGAGGCCTTGAGCCGCAAAGACCGGCGGGCCCGGAAGATCAATGTCTCGACCGCTGAGACCGAGACCCCGATCGTGTCGGCGATCTCGGCGTACGTGCGACCTTCGAGCTCGCGCATGACGAGCGCGGAGCGTTGGTTGAACGGCAATCGTCCGAGCGCATCCAGGACGCCTTGCACGTCAGGCCGATCTTCCTCAGGCACTGCGATCTGCTCGACGTGCTCGTCGAGCGGGACCTCCTTCAACCGACGGCTCGCCCGCGCATAGCGCGTGCGCGCAACGTTGTGCGCGATCTTGATCAACCAGTTCTGAGGCTTCTCCACCTCGACGCCCTTGACGTACGCGCGGTACGCATTCAGGAACGTCGTCTGAGTGACGTCCTCAGCGTCGGCGGGATTGCGCAGAAGCGCGAGCGCGTAGTGATAGACGTCTTTGACGTATCGCCGGTAGAGAGACTCGAAGGCCTGATCTCGAGCTAGAGCCAGGATCTCTGGCGCTGCGGTCGCCATGATGCTGATGGAACGAATCAGGGCCGCGGCGAGATACGCCCTTGTTTGTCATTTGCAAACCGTATGCCGGCGAGTGCCGGCCGTCTGCGCGGCTACGCGGCCGTCTTCGCGCGCTTGCGGATCGGCACGTGGATCGGGCGGCCGAGCGCCACGAGACCGGCTTCCTTGATCGCCTCCGACAGGGTCGGGTGCGCGGCCATCCCGTCGGCCACCGTCTCCACCGTCGCTTCGGCGTCGATCGCGACCACGCCGGCCTCGACCAGATCGGTGACGTGCGGACCGACCATCACGAGCCCGAGCAGCTCTCCGTAGCGCGTCTCGTGGATCGACTTCACCCAGCCGGTCGTCTCGTTCTGCATCACAGCGCGCGCGTTCGCCACCCAGGGGAACATTCCGGTCGCGACGTCGTCGCCGTACTGCTCCCGTGCCTCGGCTTCGGTGAGGCCGACGCCTGCGATCTCAGGATCGGTGTAGATCGGTCGAGGAACCGCCCGGTTGTCGACCACGGCCTCGTGTCCGCAGGCGTTCTCCGCTGCAACCTCGCCCTCGCGAAACGCCGTGTGCGCGAGCTGCCAGTAGCCGGCGCAGTCGCCGACTGCGTAGATGTGCTCGACCGTCGTCCGCCGGTGCTCGTCGGCGGCGATCCCCTTGCGCTTGTCGAACTCGACGCCGATCGCCTCGAGCCCGATCCCCTCGACGTTCGGGCCACGACCAACGCTGACGAGCATCAGGTCGGCCTCGACCGTCTCGCCGTCGCCGAAGTGCACGGTCAGCGCGCCACCATTTTCCTCCACTTTCGTGCACTGCTTCTCGAGGTGAAGCGTGATTCCGCGCTTGCCGAATTGCTTCGCCAGCTCCTTCGACGCATCCGCGTCTTCCTGCGGAATGAGCGCCGGCAGCATCTCGATGATCGTCACCTCGCTGCCGAAGCGGCGGAAAATCGAGGCGAACTCGCACCCGATGATCCCGCCGCCGAGCACGACGAGGCGCTTCGGGACTTCCGTCTGCGCAAGCAGGCCCTCGGAGTCCACGCAGCGCTCGGAATCGAGGCCTTCGATCGGAGGACGAAGAGGGAACGAGCCGGTCGCGATGATCGCCTGCTTGAAGGTGACGTCCTCCCCGCCCTCGACGGCGATCGTGTGCGCGCCCTTGAAGGTGCCTGTCCCCTTGACCCACTCGACCCCGTTCGCCTTGAAGAGCGAGGCGACGCCGGACGTCATCTGCTTGACGACGCCGTCCTTCCATTCGTTTGCCTTGCCGAACTCGAGCTGGAAGCCGCCGAGCTTCACGCCGAGCTTCTCGAAGGTGTGCTCGGCCTCCTTCAGCGCAAAGGCGGTCTGCACCCAGGCCTTCGTCGGGATGCACCCGATGCGCAGGCAGGTGCCCCCGAGCTCGGGCTCACGCTCGACGCAGGCGACCTTGGCCCCGAGCTGCGCAGCCCGAATGGCCGCGGTGTAGCCACCTGGCCCGCCTCCGAGAACAGCGACGTCGACTTCCATCACGGTCGATCGTACCGATCCGTCAGTTCCCGAAAGCACGTCGGCAGCTTGAGAGAAATCGGCGCCTACAAGTCCGCCTTCATGGTTACCGTCCCGTCCTTTTCCTCGACGGCACGAAAGCCGTAGCGTTCGTAGAGCTTCGTCATCCCTTTCTCGGCACTCAGGCTGATCCCGGAATGGCCTTCCTCCCTGGCGCGCTCGAGCAGCGCGGTCATCAGCTGGCCGCCGAGCCCTCCGCCGCGACGACTCGGGACGACGGCGATCGTCAGCTCCGGCGTCTGCTCGTCGACGAAGCCGAACCCCGGGGCCGCCGACGGGAAGAGGCGGTACCACGCAGCTCCGATCGGACCCGCTTCCCAGGCCACGAGCCCGGCGTCGCCCGGACGTCCCCAGTTGTTCACGTACCGGGCGACCGGCAGGTCGGGATCCTCGTTGAGACGCCAGTGGTAGGCGTGCTTGAGCATGTCGCGGAGGAAGCGGACGTCCTGCGGCCCGGCCTGGCGGATCACGTTCCAGAGTCTAGGCGGGACCCACTCGAACGAGTGATCGTTTGCAAACCTTGCAAGAAGGGGCCCTGACCGGCATCTCCAAGGTTATGAAACGTGACGATGATCGGCGGACCGAGTTCGGGAACGGCCTGCGTGGCCGCCTGCTCCGGCGCCGTGCGTTGCGACTGGGTCCCGCAGACTCCCGTGTCCGCCTTCCCGCGCCGCTCGTACAGCGTCCTTCCGCGCTCTAGAACGATGTAGAGCCTCGGCGCACCGCAGAGCCCGAGGCAAGAGCAAGACCGAGGCGAATCACGTCGCGATCACGCACGTCCTGGGCCGCTGATGTCTCCGACGACCCGATCTCAGGTTCGGGAAAGTTCCTGGGCAAACTGAAGGCGGTTTCCGTCGGGGTCGAACACGTCGACCAGGCGCATCTCGCCGTGTAGCTCGAACACCACGCCGACCTCGACTCCGCCGTTTCGCAGATCTTCTGCGACGGCCTTGACGTCTTCGACGTCGACGTGAGCCACGCCGCCGTCCTCCTGCGGCTCACCTTCGGCGAGACCGATCTCCATTCCGTTTCGCTCGAGCTTGACCCAGCTGCCGTCCGCATCGACGTACGTCTCGTCGAACCCGAGCTTGCCCGTGTAGAACGCGCGGCCGGCCTGAAGGTCTCGCACCTGGTACCAGACGGGGGTCAAAGGGCGAGACCCGGCTCCTCGAGGAACGCCTTGACGTCCCGCAGGAACTCGGCACCCGTTGCGCCGTCGATGGCGCGATGGTCGCACGTGAGGGTGAGCTCCATGCGCGGCCGCACGGCCGGCGAGCCGTCGACCGCCACGACCCGGTCCTCGATCGAGCCCACCGCGAGGATCGCGGCCTGCGGGGGATTGAGCACCGCGACGAACCGCTCGATGCCGAACATCCCGAGGTTCGAGATCGTGAACGTCCCGCCGTCGAGGTCGGACTGCTGGAGCTTTCCGGCGCGCGCCCGTTCGACGACCGCGGCGCGCGTGGCTGCGATCTCCGCGATCGACTTGCGCTCGCACCCGGGGATGACCGGGACGACGAGCCCGTTCGGGACAGCGACG
Organism: uncultured Actinomycetes bacterium; assembly: GCA_963833255.1. Taxonomy (GTDB): domain Bacteria; phylum Actinomycetota; class Thermoleophilia; order Gaiellales; family Gaiellaceae; genus 3-1-20CM-4-69-9. The sequence goes on along the minus strand of CAWHXK010000041.1, from coordinate 34,415 downwards.
GCGATGCCGATGTTCGCCGTCGGGTAGAGCTCGACTGCGTCGCCCTTGTAGAGCGCGTTGACCGCCCGGTGTCGCATCAGTGCGGCCGCACACACCTTTGTGAGCAGATCGGAGATCGTCGGCTTGACGCTGCCCTCGGCGTTCAACTCGACGAGTCGCTTGCGCAGCTCGACCGCACGGCCCATGTCGACGGTGATTCCGAGCTGGAAGACCGGCGCCTGCCACGCTTCCGTGAGCCGGCGCGCGATCGTCTTGCGCATCGACGAGAGCTGCTGCACCTCGACGCCCTCGGTGGCGGCCGTCGCTGCGAGCTGAACAGGCCCGGCTGACGCGGCCGAGCGTTCGACGTCCTCGGCGACGACGCGCCCATCCGGGCCGGTGCCGGCCACGGCGCTCAGGTCGATCCCGCGCTCGCGTGCGATGCGCCGCGCGAGCGGCGATGCCTTGACCCGCCCGCCGTTGTCACCGGACGGCTGCCGGATCTCGGTGACCTGCTCGCTCACCCCGGCCGACGCGCGCCGGCCTTCCTCACGATCTTGTTCACGCGCGCGCGCGGGAGAGCCCTCCTCCTGCGCGTCCTCGCCGACCACCTGGGCGCCGTCACCGTCGCCGGACGACTTCTCGATCTCCGCCGCGACAACTTCCCCCTGCTCTCCGATGACGGCGATCGTCTTGCCGACCTCGACCTCACCCGACGAGACGGCGATCTTCAACAACACCCCCGACGCGTCGGCCTCGACTTCCTGCGTGACCTTGTCGGTGTCGAGCTCGTACAGCGGCTCGCCCTTCTCGACCTTGTCGCCCTCCGACTTCAGCCACTTGACGATCGTCCCGGACTCCATGCCCTGGCCGAGCCGCGGTAGCTTGATCTCAGTTGCCATCTGACGTACGTCCCACTGTTCGATAGATCGCAGCAAGCACGTCGGCCTGGTGCGGCACGACGAACTCCTCCATCACCGGCGCAAACGGCAACGGCGAGAACTTCGATCCGACGCGCTCGACCGGAGCGTCGAGCCAGTCGAAGGCGCCGTACTGGATCACGGCCGCAACCTCTGCGCCGAACCCGCCGCGCGTGACCGCCTCGTGCGCGACGACGCACCGGTTCGTTTTCTTCACTGACGAGATCAACGCCTCCTCGTCGAGCGGCTGCAGCGTCCTGGGATCGACGACCTCGACCGAGACTCCCTCCTTCTCGGCCTCCTCTGCAGCCGCCAGCGATTCGTGGACGAGCCTGCCGGTTGCGATCACCGTCACGTCCTCGCCCTGCCGGTGGGTTCGGGCCTTCCCGAGCGGGATCGGCTCGAGCTCGTCGGGCACGTCCTCCTTGAGCCCATAGAGCGTTCGGTGCTCGAAGAAGACGACGGGGTTGTCGTCGTAGATCGAGGACCACAGCAATCCGCGCACGTCGCTCGGAGTCGACGCGAACACGACCTTCAATCCCGGAATGTGGACGAACCACGACTCGAGCTGCTGTGCGTGCTGCGCGCCCGGCGACCACCCGGCGCCGCCCTGCGTGCGAAAGGTGACCGGCACGGTCAGCTGTCCCCCGGACATGTAGCGGTGCTTCGCGGCCTGGTTGACGATCTGCTCCGTCGCAAGCGTGAGGAAGTCCTCGTACATGATCTCGGCGACCGGGCGCATGCCCTGCATCGCCGCGCCGATTGCCGCCCCGGCCAGCGCCATCTCCGAGATCGGCGTGTTGCGGACGCGCTCAGGCCCGAACTCGTCGACCATTCCCTGGGTGACGCCCATCGAGCCGCCCATCTCGGCGATGTCCTCGCCCATGATGAAGACGTCCTCGTCTTCACGCATCGCACGCGACAGTGCATCCCGTACTGCCTCTCTGTAACTAAGTTCAGGCACTTGCGGGTCTCCCGAGCGGAGCGACGGGACAAACCCCACCCGCGAAAAATGCGCAGCATTTTTTGCGGAGATCAGGCATAGATGTTCTTGAGGGCGTCTTCCGGCTTCGGGTCGGTACCGTTCTTCGCGAACTCCACCGAGGCCTCGACGATCTCCTGGACCTCCCGGTCGATCTCCTCGACCTCGTCCTCGGAGAGCTCGAGCTTGCTGCGGAGATGCTCGATCGGATCCTGCGTGGCGCGCGTCTCCTCGAGCTCCTCCTTGGAGCGGTAGACCTGCGGGTCACCGATGTAGTGACCGACGAGCCGGTAGGTGTTGACCGCGAGGAAGACCGGTCCCTTACCGCTCCGCGCGTGCTCGAGAGCGCGCCGCGCCGCCTTGTAGACCGCCTCGACGTCCTGGCCGTCCACCTTGATCGACTTCATGCCGAACGCGACCGCGCGCTGGGAGATGTCTTCGATGGGCATGTGCTGCCAGCCCGGCGTGGACTCGGCCCAGTGGTTGTTCTCGCAGACGAAGACCGCCGGCACGTTCCAGAGCTGAGCGAGGTTGAGCGACTCGTGAAAGGTTCCGATGTTCGTCGCCCCGTCTCCGAAGAAGGCGACGCCGACACGCGGCTCGCTGCGGAACTTGAAGGCGAGCGCCGCACCCACGATCGCCGGCAGGCCGCCACCGACGACGGCATTGGCGCCCATGTTGCCGCGCTCGATGTCGTAGAGGTGCATCGAGCCGCCGTACCCGTGCGAGCAGCCTTCGAGCTTGCCGTAGAGCTCGGCCATCAGCTCGTTGGGCGTCGTCCCCTTCGCGAGGGTGTGCCCGTGCGCCCTGTGCGTCGAGGCGATGATGTCGTTCTCCTCGAGTGCTCGGCAGACCCCGACGGCGACGGCCTCCTGGCCGATCGCGACGTGCAGGAAACCGGGAAGCTCCCCGGCACGGAAGCGTTCCTCGACCTTCTCCTCGAAGCGCCTGATCAGAAGCATCTCGCGGAAGAAGTCGCGCAGATCCGACTTCGAGAGCGTTCCTTTCTGTTCCACCTTCGCCATGGGCCTCAGTTTATGCTCAGGCTCTTGCGACTAGTCGAACAGTTCAACGAGCTCGAGCGGGGCCTCGCCGACGAATGGGCCGAGCTCCGGCTCCAGCTGACGGTCGCAGAGGAGACGCGTCGCGAGCGTGCGGCTGCGCTCCTCGCGCCGGCGAACCCCGGGCTGTACGGCCCGACCCTCCGCTTCGCGGTCGACCGCCGCGGCCCGGGCATCGCGCCCGAGGCGCTTCGCCGTCTGCTCAAGCGCCTCGACGTCGAGCGGATCACGGGAACCCTGGAGCTCCGGGCCGTGCAGAAAGCCTCTCCCGAGGAGCTGCACGAGAAGGAGACCCTGCGCGCGCAGTGGGAGCGGCGACTCGCCGCGGCTCCGACTGACTGGAGTGACATCTATGCCGAGGTGCGGCTCGACTCGACGGACTATGTCGAGCGCGGGGCGCTCCTGCTCGCTCCCGTCAATCCCGGGCGTTACGGCGGCCCGGCAAGCCTGCGTTTCCGCAGCGCCCATCACTTCGGCTACGGCGTCTCTGCCGAGATGGCGGCGCGCTGCTTCGAACGCTGCGACGACGAAGGGATCACCGGCGAGGTCGAGATCCTCTACGTCCTCTCCGATACCCAGCCCGTCGCCACACAAGGACCTGTGTGGAAACTCGGGGGTCGCACGATTTGACGGCAGGCGACCCGGTTTCGTGGTTCGTCATCGAGCCGGGCTGGAAGGTCGTCGACGCCCAGGGTGAAGAGGTGGGCTCCGTCGACGAGGTCGTAGGAGATTCGAGCAACGACATCTTCAACGGGCTCTCCATCTCGACGAGCCTGCTCGGCAGGCCGCGCTACGTCCCCTCCGAGCAGGTGGCGGCGATCACCGAGGAACACGTGCAGTTGAAGCTCACCAAGGATCAGATTCACCATCTCGGCGAATTCGAGGAGCCGCCGACGAGCGCCGAGATCCTTCCGGAGGGCGCAGGCGCGGTTCGCCGGGTGGAGGCATCGGTCGAGGCGCCGATCCATTCGCACGAGGAGCGTCCCAACTTCCTGACGCGAGTCGTGCACGCCTGGCGACGCACGTTCCGTCGTTAGTGCGCTTAGGCGAGCACGCCCGCGAGCTCACGCGCGAGCGACTTCGCATCGCGCTCGGAAGGCGCGACGATGAGCACGGTGTCGTCGCCGGCGAGCGTGCCCACGATCCGTTCGTGCTCGAGCTGGTCGAGCGCCCGCGCGATCGCCGGCGCCGAGCCGAGCTCCGACTGGAGGACGACGATGTTTCCCGCCGGCGTCACCTTGCGGCCGAACTGCCCCAGGATCGAGTTCAGCAGCTCGGTCGGATCCGTGCGGCGGACGACATGCGGGAGCACGTAGCGCGGACGGCCCAGGGGATCGTGGGTCTTCTCCAGCCCGAGCTCTCGGATGTCCCGCGAGACGGTCGCCTGCGTGACGACACAGCCGGCGCCGGCGAGCGCGTCCAGGAGCTCGAACTGCGTGCCGACCCTCTTCCGGGAGACGACGCTTTCGATCAGCCGATGCCGCTCGGGCTTGCCCAGCTGCATATCTCCAGCATACGTATGCAGGTTTGGTGGAGCCCCGGCCTGGTAGAACACGAAGTCATGCTTCGCAGATTGCTGTGGTCCGCCATCTACGGCGCCATCGCGGCAGTCGCGGTGGTCGCAGCGCGCCGCGTCTCGGCCTGGATCTGGCGTACGCTCACGGGTGAGGAACCACCCACCAAGAAATGACAGCCGATCAAACAGTCGAACGAGCCGCGAACAAGCTTCAGGAACTCGCCGACCAGATGGCAGGCGAGGGCGGCGCCAAGGCGAAGCTCGCCCAGCCGCTCGCGGAGGATGCGGACCTGATCCGGAAGATGAAGCCGAGCCTGATCAAGGCGCGCGCCAAGGGCGAGGCGCCGACGAATCAGAAGCCCGGGCAGCCGACAGTGGCTCCGTCGAGCCCGCAGCTGGGCGCGCGGCCGAAGCCGAAGAAGAAGCGGGCGGCGGCGGGCCGAATCCCTGGCTCATCGCCGGAGCCGCACTGGCCGCCGGCATCTTCCTGGCCAAGTGGATCGACTGGAGGGGCGATGGCCACCCAAGGGACTAACGGCCGCCAGTCTCCCCACGGCCTCGGCACAGCGGTCAAAGAGGTTGCAGAGCGCACCAGCGCGATCGTCCGGCTCGAGCTCGAGCTCGCCGCGATCGAGCTCAGACGCAAGATCTCCTCACTCGGTGTCGGCATCGGACTGTTGCTCGGTGCGGCCCTCTTCGTCGTCTTCATGCTCGCCTTCGTCTTTGCGACGATCGCTGCGGCCCTCGCCACGACGATGCCTACCTGGGCCGCTCTACTCGTGACCACCGGACTTTTGCTCGTGCTCGCTGGGGTGCTTGGTTACCTCGGTGTCGCGAAGGTCAAGAAAGCGACGCCACCCGTACCGGAGCAGGCGATCCTGGAAGCGAAGCTCACGACCGAGGCGTTAAAGAGCGATGGCCGCTAACAACTCACGCACGGTCGACCAGGTTCGCCACGACATCGAGGTCGAGCGCGAGCAGCTCGCCAGCGCGGCCGACAGCCTCCGGGAGGAGATCAGCGAGGCGACCGACATCACGGGCAAGCTCCGCGCCAATCTGCCGGTCGTCGCGGCCGGCGCTCTCGGGGTGGGATTTCTCCTGGCCGGAGGAGTCGGCGCGACCGCGAGGCTGATCTTCCGGCGCGGACGCGAAGGCGAGACCAAGGCCAAGCTCGGTCGCTTTCGCATTGTCGACCGCGACTGATCTGGAAGCGCGCACCGGCCACGCGCCGGAGTCGCCCGAGAAGCTGAACCGGTCGGAGTGGATCGCCTCCTTCAAGCGCGCCTTCTCCAAGTTCATGAACGACGACTGCATGGGCCTCTCCCAGCAGGTCGCGTACAGCTCACTGCTGGCGTTCTTTCCGGCAGTAGCGTTCGTCATCGGAGCACTTGGCCTGTTCGGTCTGTTCGACGACGTCACGCGGCTGCTCGACCCGATCGCTCCGAACGGCGTGATCACGTTCGTCGAAGGCCTGCAGCGGGACTCGCCGGGAGGGACGTCCGCGGCGGCGTTCGCCATCGGCTTCGTCGCCGCGGTCTGGATCGCGAGCGGCGCGATGAAGTCCGTGATCAAAGCAGTCAACCGTGCGTACGAACGCCCCGAGACCCGACCTTTCTGGAAGACGCGAGCCACTGCGATCGTCCTCGTCCTCACCAGCGGGATCACGACTGCCGGCATCTTCCTCCTGATCGTGGTCGGAGGCTCGCTCGGCGACGCGATCTCGAAGCGGGCCGGCTTCGGCGGCGCCTTTCAATGGGTGTGGGGCATCGCCCGCTGGCCGATCGCGTTCTGCGCCATCCTGCTGTTCTGCAGCCTCGTGTACTACCTCGCACCGAACAAGGAACAGCGGAGCTGGAAATGGGTGACGCCCGGATCGCTCGTCGGCGGGCTGCTCTGGTTGCTCCTGTCCGGTCTCTTCGCCGTGTACGTAACCTACGCCGGGCACTACACGAGGACCTACGGGGCGCTCGCGAGCGGCGTGATCCTGCTGCTCTGGCTGAACTACTCGGCGTTTGCCCTGCTCTTCGGCGCGGAGCTCAACGCCGAGCTCGACCGCCAGGCGGACATCCGCGCTGCCGGCGGCGAGCGGGCCGGGCTCGTGAAGCTCGCTAGGCGGGGAGCCTGACGACGAACGAGCCGCGCAGGCCCTTGCGCTTGTCCGAGCGGTAGGTGTAGCTCCCCGGCTGTAGCGACACGTTCCAGGTCACGCGTCCGCGGAACGCGACACCGGTCTTCTTGTTCACGCCGGGACCGGTCAGGTGAAAGTTGTCGGTGCGGCTGCGGTCGTTGACCGTCAGCGTCGCCGGACCGACCTCGACGATCTTCGGCCTCAGCGAGATCGTGCGCTTCGGGCCGACTGAGGCGGCGAGCGGGGTCGGTGCGACGGTCCCGACCGTGAACCACCCGTTCATGACGCTCGCGTGGGCCGAGCACTCGAAGCGGTACTTCCCATCCGCGAGGGCGACAGTCCAGACGACGTCCTCCTTGCTGCCGATGTCCGTCGCCTGCTCGACCCCAGGGCCGTGAAGGCGGAAGTTGTGGCTCTCCGAAAGGTCGTGCACCTCGATGTCGTAGGTGCCGGCATCGAGGTGCGTGACCGGGTTCCCCGACGCGTCACGCAGCGAAATCGTGAAGGAGTCGTTCCTCCCGACCGTTGCGACGAGCCTTGGATTGTCGGCCCGCGCAAGGGTCGAGGGGAGAAACATGGCTGCAACGGCCGCTGCGAGCAGGATTCGTGTGGTCATGCCCGGACTCTACGGGCGGGCCCCCCGTTCGGATTCGCGCGCCGGAAGGCTGCGGGCCCGCTGGCAGAGCGCCAGACCGATCAGCATCAACGTCAACGCGACGAACGCCGTGCTCCAGAGGTCGACTCCCGTGAACGGCAGCGTGCCTCGCCCGGCCGCTCCCGTCGCTGCGAGGATGCCCGCCGCGGCGTCATGGCCACGATGCTTCTTGGTCACCTTCGTCACGGAGACCATGCCGCTGATCACGACCGTCCCCGCCGGAGTTACGGCCGGATTGAGCGAAGGGCCGGAGGTCGGCCCTTTGGCCGGATCCGGGTTCTTCCCCGGGTCCGGAGTCACGACCGGGTTCGGAGTCGTGATGCGGCGGAGGCGATGCGTTACCGCAGCGTCCACTCCGCTTGCCCTTCAACGCGTGCACATCCACCTCGTGCCCGCCCGCACAGGGCGAAGCCTTGTGTGGCTGGCTGTTACCTGGCCCGTGCAGCATCGTGCTCGGCGCAGCGCCGTTTCGCTGCGCGATCTGCCCGGCCGTCTTGCCGTTTCCGTAGAGCTTCGTTTCGTCGGACGACGCAGCCGCGTGCGTCTCGTGCGCCGTGTCGTTCGACGGCTTCACGCCCGACTGAGCAGAGCTCACCTGCTGTGTAGCGTCCGCAACGGCTGGAGCGGCGACGGTCGGTGCCGGAGCTTCGTCCTTCTTCAGTTGGCCCGGCGCGTTTGCCGAGTTGCCGTGACCTTGCGACGTATCCGCCACGGCTGCCGGAGCAGCCGCCGAATCGTCTTTGCCGTTCCCCTGGCCGTTGCCGTTACCGGCGAACGCCGAAGCGGACGCCAAAGCAGCGATGCCGAGTACGAGCACGCAGGTGCTCACGAGCCGCAGTTTCATGTCTCCCCCTCATTCCCCTCATTGGTCCTACTCCCCGCACTCACATTAGGAATGTCGAGGGCTTTGTCCACCCATTTGCAAACAAGAAGGGCGGCCTCGTGGCCACCCTTCTCCGTGGAGCTTCTTAGGCCCGGAGCTGGGCGCCAAACGCGCGTTTCCAGCGGCGGAGACGACGCGGCTTCGGAGCTCGGCGGCGTCCTCGTCGGTCAGGGTTCTCTCGGGAGACTGGAAGGTGGCCGAGAAGGCGATCGACTTCTTCCCCGGGCCCGATCTGCTCGCCCCGGTAGACGTCGAAGGCGCGCAGCTCACGGAGCTCCGCGCCGGCAGCGTCCTGTGCGCCGCGCGACGAGTTCGCCCGCGGTCACGTCCTCGGGGACGACGAAGGCGAGGTCCTGACGAACGGGCGGATAGGTGATGACGTCCTCGTAGACGACGAGATCCGGGCACGCGTTCGGCGAGCTGGTCGACGTCGAGCTCGAACGCGCCCCACTCCCCTGGCAGCTCGGGGTCACGCAGCGACACCGACCCAGCCCTCGCCGGTGCGCGCGCCCCGGCCGGGCGCAGGCAGATCGTCCGCCGCGTCGGAAGCTCGGCTCCATCCCGAGCGCGGCGTAGAGCCCTTCGACGGTGCCCTTCACGAACGGCGAAGCCTCCCTCGGCGATGCCGCCGACATGCCAGCGCTCCTCGGGAAGCCGTTCGTCCGCTCGGCAGGTAGACGTGCGCTTGCTCGAAGAGCGCGATCTCCTCGTTGCCCGCGTGGACGTTTCGCAAGCGCGGAGGCAAGCAGGCCCTCGATCAGCGACGTGCGCAAAACAGCCTGCTCGCTCGAGAGAGGCTCCTGCAGTGCGACGCCGCCCGTTGCCGAGCCCTCGGGCAGAAGGCTCCAGGTGTATGCCTCCGAGTACCCGAAGCCGACGAGCACGTCCTCGATCCGGCGTCGGATGCGCTGGTGCTTCGACAGGCGGCCGAACATCGCCTGACGCGTCGGCAGGCGTGCCGGGACCGTCGTCGAGTCGGAAGCGCGCAACCTCCTCGACGACGTCGATCTCGCGAGTGACGTCGCGGGCGCGCCAGGTCGGGACGGCGACGTTCTCGCCGTCGACACCGAACCCGAGGCGTCGCAGGATCGCATGCTGCTGATCTGGAGGCGTCTCGATGCCGATCGACGGCGTCGGCTCGCTCGGGACGGAAGCGAACCATCAGGCGGAACAGGCAGCTGCGCATGGACGTCGGCGTGCCCGGCCCACTCTGCGCCGGCAAGTTCGACGATCAGTTGCGTCGCGAGCTTCGCGGCCTGCTCGGCGAGATAGGGATCGACACCCTTCTCCCAGCGGTTCGAGCCCTCCGTGCGGAAGCGCAGACGCTCCGAGGTGCGGAAGATCGTGTACGGCTCGAAGTTCGCGGCCTCGAGCAAGATCTCCGTGGTGTCCTCACCGATCTCTGTCTCCTCGCCGCCCATGATCCCCGCGAGCGCGACGCAACGCTCGCCGTCGGCGATCATCAGATCGTACGGCTCGAGCTCTCGTTCGATCGCCGTCGAGCGTGCGCAGCTTCTCACCCGGCCTCGCACGCCGCACGACGATCTTGCCGCGGGCGAGCTTCGAGTAGTCGAATGCGTGTAGTGGATTGCCCAGCGCGAGCATGACGTAGTTCGTGATGTCGACGACGTTGGAGATCGGCCGCATTCCCGCGGCAAGCAGCCGGCCTTCAGCCAGACTGGCGACGGGCCGACGGCCGCGTTGGTGAAGAGGCGGCCGATGTAGCGCGGACAGCCCTCGTAGTCTTCGATCGTGACGTCGACGGGCCGTCGCCACCGCCTTGCGGGTCGGTGCCCGGCGGCGGCGCGAGCTCCAGATCGAACAGCGCGGCGACCTCGCGCGCGATCCCGTAGACGGCGAGCAGATCGGGGCGGTTGTGGCTCGTCTCGAGCTCGAGCACGCTGTCCGCCAGCGGAAGCACGTCGCCGAGGGGAGTCCCGGGCTCGATGCCGTTCGAGAGCACCATGATCCCGCTGTGGTCGGTGCCGAGCTCGATCTCGTCCTCGGCGAGGATCATCCCGTCGCTGACCTCCCCGCGCACCTTGTCGCTGCTCGAGCTTCAGGCCGCCCGGCAGCACCGCACCCGGAAGCGCGACACCGACGGTCGCGCCGGCGCCGAAGTTCCACGCGCCGCAGACGATCTGGCGCGGATCCGCCCTCCCCCACGTCCACCTGGCACAGCTGCAGCCGGTCTGCGTTCGGATGTTTGACGGCGTCGAGCACGCGCCCGACCCGAAAGAGGCCGAGGTTGCCGTCGACGTCCGCGACGCCGACGGTCTCGATCCCGTCGACTTCGCACGTGGAAATCACCAGCCGGTCCGCGAGCTCGCGGGCCGGCATCTCGAGCGGGACATAGTCCCGCAGCCAGCTGACGGGGACTCTCATCAGAACTGCCTCAGCACTCGGAGGTCGTTCTCCCAGAACATCCGAATGTCCGGGATCGCGTGACGCTGCGCGGCAATGCGGTCGAGGCCCAACCCCCAGGCAAAGCCCGACCACTCCTCGGGGTCGTAGCCCATCTTCTCGAAGCACGGCGGGATCGACCACGCCTGCGCCGCCCATCTCGAACCAGCCCGTGTACTTGCAGAACGCGCAGCCGGAGCCCCCGCAGAGGAAGCACGTGACGTCGAACTCGACCGAGGGCTCGGTGAACGGGAAGAAGCTCGTTCGCATCCGGACGTCGCGGTCTTCACCGAACATCGCCCGGAAGAAGTGCATGAGCGTGCCCTTCAGGTCGGCGAGCGAGATCCCGCTTGTCGACCGCGAGCGCCTCGACTTGGTGGAAGTTCGGCGTCGAGCGAGGGCTCGGCGTGTCACGCCGGTAGACGCGCCCCAGGGTCGCGATGTAGATCGGGGGCTGACGCTCTTCCATCGACACGGATCTGGCCCGTGCGACGTGTGCGTCCGGAGGAGCGTCTCCGAAGTCAACGTAGAACGTGTCACGGTGCGACCTCGAGGGATGCGTCAACGGCTGGTTGAGCGCATCGAAGTTGTGCCAGACCGTCTCGACCTCGCGACTGTCCACGATCTCGTACCCGAGCCCGAGGAAGATGTCCTCGACCTCGCGGCGAATCTGGGTCAGCGGGTGGAGGCGCCCACGCCGGAACGCGTTCCCGGGCAGGGTGACGTCGAGCGCCTCGTCCAGCACGGCGAGCCGGGCACGTTCCAGCTCCGCCTCGCGTGCCGTGAACGCAGCCTCGAGCTGCTCGCGGACGGCATTGAGCGTGAGTCCGGACTCGCGGTCGCGAACGTTCCGAAGGCCCACCTTGAGCTCGCTCTTGCGCCCGAGCCATTCCGTATGCGCGTCTGCCAGCTCCGCGGCAGTGCCCGCATCGGCAAAACTCCCAAGAGCCGTGCTCGCGTACTCCTCCCAGTCCACAGGGCGAATCTAGCTTTTGAGCAGTTACGACGCGATAGCTGAGCTGTACGACCCCTGGAGCGCCAGCGTCGTCGAGGACGTTGCCTTCTACCTCGAGGAAGCGCGCCGCTCAGGTGGCCCGGTCGTCGAGCTCGGGGTCGGCACCGGTCGGATCGCCGTGCCGATCGCCGCAGACGGCATCCGCGTGATCGGCGTCGACTCTTCACGCGGAATGCTCGACGTCTGCGCCCGCCGCGCGGCACTCGCCGGCGTCGAGATCGATCTCAGGGTCGGCGATCTACGCGAGCCGCCGGTCGACGAGCATGTTCCGCTCGTCATCTGCCCGTTTCGCTCGTTGCTCCACATGCACACCGACGAGGATCGGCTAGCCGTCCTCGCCGCCGCGCACAGGCTCCTCCTTCGGGACGGACGCTTCGTCTTCGACGTGTTCGCCCCGGACACGACCGACATCGCGCTGACTCAGGATCGCTGGTTGGAACGCGAGCCCGGCATCTTCGAGCGTGCGGTCTGGGACGAGGTGGCTCGCACCCTCACGCTGACCGTGCGAAACGAAGAGAGCGAAACCACGATGGCGCTCGCGTGGCTCTCTCCGGACGAGTGGCGCACCCTGCTCGAGGAAGCGGGCTTCGAGGTCGAGGCGTGCTACGGCTGGTTCGACCGCAGCCCCTACCTGGGCCTCGAGGACACGATCTGGATCGCCACGCCTCGAAAGGTCGGCGTCTGACCCCAGCTGTTCGGGTCAGGTTCGCCTGGCGCGCTCATACAGGGCGATCGCACCCGCTGCAGCGACGTTCAGCGACTCGGCGTCTCTCGCGAGCGGGATGGTCGCCTGCTCGTCGCAGGCCGCCAGGACGTCTCGCGGAAGTCCATCGCGTTCCGCACCGAGGACGAACGTCGTCGGCTCCGAGAGGTCCACGCTGTCTCAGGGGTCGGGCGCCGTGGGCGACGAGAGCGACGCGGCGACCAGGGGCAGCTTCGAATTCGACAAGGGGACGCGGAACAGCGAGCCCATCGACGCACGCAGTGCCTTCGGGCTCGTCGGATCGGCGGAGCCCTCCGAGAGTGCGACGAAGGCCGGCCCCAAGGCGTCGGCCGAACGGACGAGCGTGCCGACGTTGCCCGGATCCGCGACGTGCCAGAGCGCGAGACCGACATCGGGCAGCGAATCGACCGGCAAGTCATCGCGGCGGAAGACACCGATCACCCGCGGCGGGTAGGCGAGCGTCGCCACTTCCGCGAGCAGTGCCGGCTCGACGTTCTCGCCCGCGACCAGCAGCTCGACAGGGTCGATGCCTGCAGCCTGAGCAGCGGTGACCAGATCCTCACCCTCCGTGACGAAGAGCCCGAGCTTGTCCCGCCAGCGGCGGTCTTGCAGCTTGCGGACGAGCTTGAGCTTCTCGTTCTCGCGGGAGGTGATCAGGTGGACTGAGAGGCGAGCGCCGACTTCGCCTTCTCGGCTATTGCCCCGAACGCCTGGGGGTCACTGACGGCGAGGTCGGCGAGCACCTTGCGGTCGAGCTCGATCTCCGCCTCTTTCAGGCCGGCGATGAACTGGTTGTACGAGAGCCCGTTCGCCCGTGCCGCTGCGTTGATGCGCATGATCCAGAGGCGGCGGAACGTTCGCTTCTTGTTCTTCCGGTCCCGGTACGCGTACGTGAGCGAATGGTCGACCTGCTCCTTCGCGTAGCGGTACGAAGACTTCTTCAGCCCCCAGTAGCCCTTCGCCTGATCGAGAACCTTGCGGCGCTTCTTGCGCGACGCAACTGAACGCTTGACCCTGGGCATTAGCGCTTGCCCCTTCCCGCGAGCATCTCGCGGAGCGCCCGCTCGTTCGCCTTCGCGACCGGCTGATCCTTGCTGAAGCGACGCTTCCGCTTCGGGCTCTTCTTCGTCAGGTTGTGGCTCTTCATCCCCTGGCGCCGGAGCAGCTTGCCGCCGGCGGTGACCTTAAACCGCTTCTTCGCGCTGCTCGATGACTTGATCTTCGGCATCTTTTTTGACTCCTGCGTTCTTGGTCGGCGCCAGCACCATGGTCATGTTCCGCCCGTCGAGCACCGGCTGCGATTCCACCACTCCGATCTCCTGGACGTCCTCCGCGAGCCGCATCAGCAAGTCGCGGCCTCGCTCGGGATGGGTCGTCTCCCGGCCCCTGAACATGATCGTCACCTTCACCTTGGCGCGCTGGTTCAGGAAGCGCTCGACGTGGCCCTTCTTCGTGTTGTAGTCGTGTACCCCGATCTTGGGTCTGAGCTTGATCTCCTTGACGTTGATCTGCGTCTGGTGCTTCCGCGCAAGCTTGGCTTTCTGCTCCTGCTCGTACCGGTATTTCCCGTAGTCCATCACCCGGGCGACAGGGGGATCCGCCTGCGAGGCGACCTCGACGAGGTCGAGCCCCTTGTCGAAGGCGTATTGCATCGCCTCCTTCGTCGGCTTGATCCCGAGCTGGGAACCGTCGTCGTCGATCAACCGGACCTGGGAGGCGCGAATGTAATCGTTGATCCGGGCCTGCGGAACTGGTCTCGACGGTGGCTCGATCGTGCGTCTGGGCCTCAAAGGGCTATCACCAAGCTAGCTTCGATCCTTTCTGTAAAACGACAAAACCGCTGCAAGCAGCGGCCCAAAATCCTCGTCTGGCGACTCGGTTGAACCACGCTGAGCTCCTGCTCGCGAGGTGAGGAACGTGGGCGCTCCTACTTGCAGACCTACAGGGTAGCAACCTCGGAGATTTCCGCACGAAGCCCGTCGAGGCTGAGGGTTGACTGCTCCCCTCCCCGCTTCCGCACGGCAAGCGACTCGTCGGATTCCTTGTCTCCGTAGACGATCACATAGGGGATCTTCTCCACCTCGGCGTCCCGGATCCGCTTGCCGACGGTGTCGTCTCGCTCGTCGACCTCGACCCGATAGTCGCCGAGGCGCTCCTTCAGGGCACGCGCCGGCTCACGGTGGTCTTCGCCGACTGGGATGATTCGGATCTGGACCGGCGCGAGCCAGAACGGAAAAGCACCGGCGTAATGCTCGATCAGGATCCCGGCGAACCGCTCGAGCGATCCGAGCAGGGCGCGGTGAATCACAATCGGCCGGTGATCGGCGTTGTCGGCTCCGGAATACATCAGGCCGAAGCGTTCCGGCATCTGGTAGTCCAACTGGATCGTCCCCATCTGCCAGGAGCGGCCGAGGGAGTCCGTCATGTGCAGGTCGATCTTCGGCCCGTAGAACGTGCCCTCGCCGGGGCTGATCGTGTACTCCATCCCGTGCCGCTTCAGGGCAGCCTCGAGCGCCCCCTCGGCACGGTCCCACTGCTCGTCGGTGCCGAGGCGTTTTTCCGGACGCGTTGAGAGCTCGGCCTTCGGTGTGAGGCCGAAGAGGTCGTACAGGTACCACACGTACTCGACCATCCCGTGGATCTCGTCCTGGATCTGCTCCTCCGTGACGAACACGTGCGCGTCGTCCTGGGTGATGTGCTTGACGCGCAGCAATCCGTGGAGGGTCCCGCCGCGCTCGTCGCGATGCAGAGTCGAGGACTCGGCATAGCGAAGCGGTAGCTCGCGGTAGCTGCGGCGGCGCTCCCCGAAAAGGAGCATGTGCCCCGGACAGTTCATGGGCTTGAGCGCCAGGAGCTTCTCGTCCTCGTGCCCCTGCACGAAGAACATGTTCTCCTGGTAGTTCTCGTAGTGGCCGGAGGTGATGTACGTGTCGATGTCGTACAAGAGCGGCGTCTTCACCTCGACGTAGCCCCGTTTCGCGTTCTCGCGGCGGCGGAGGTCCTCGAGCTCGTTCCAGACCACCATCCCCTTCGGATGCCAGAACGGTGAGCCCGGCGAATTCTCCGCCAGGTGGAAGAGGTCGAGTTGAGGTCCGAGCTTTCGGTGGTCGCGGCGGCGTGCTTCTTCGACCTGTGCGAGATACGCGTCGAGGTCGGCCTGCGAATAGAAGGCGGTGCCGTAGATACGCGTCAGCTGTGTGTTGTGCTCGTCGCCGCGCCAGTACGCCCCCGCGAGCCCCGTGAGCTTGATCGCCTTGATCGGGCTCGAGTTCTGCAGGTGCGGCCCGCGGCAGAGGTCGGTGAAGTCACCCTGCGTGTAGAAGGAGATCGGGCCTTCGGCAGTACCGACGAGCTCGACCTTGTACGGCTCCCCCTCCGCCTCGAAGCGCTTGCGCGCCTCCTCGGCCGTGACCTCCTCTCGGGTCCAGTCGCGACCCTCCTCGAGCTCGCGCCGGATCTCCTCCTCGATCCGCGGCAGATCGTCCTCGCTGATCGGCTCGGGAAACTCGAAGTCGTAGTAGAAGCCGTTCTCGATCGGCGGGCCGATCGCGACCTTCACCCCGGGGTAGAGCCGGCGGACCGCCTCGGCCAGGAGATGGGCCGACGAATGCCGGAGTACATAGAGGGCGTCGGGATCGTCCCTGTCGCGGGTCGTGAGGATCTGGATCGGCTGACCGTCCTGGAGCGGTAGCCGCAGGTCCTGGACCTGCCCGTTCGCACGGACGAGCACCGCCTGCTCGGCGAGCTTCGGACCGATCGCACGAGCCGCGTCCAGGCCCGTTGCGCCCTCGGGAAGTTCGAGTTCGGAATTGTCGGGCAGAACGACCTTCATGACCGAACAGAATAAGGATCACCCACGCGAGGACGACCGCAACGAGGAAATCGACGAGTCGCCGGTCCCGGATCCGACGGAAAAGGACCAGCCCTCTGACGACGATCCGACGGCCGATTGAGGCGCCCGCGCGGTAGCTCCGCGCAAACTGTCAAGTCCCTTCGACCACGTGACGCAACCGCGGGGGCGCTTTCAACCAGTAACTCTCTCGCAGCCATTCCAGAGCACTTTCCAAAGTGTCCTCGTCGAAGACCTCTGCAGTCACCCAGCCGTAACGCCCAACGTAGCGCGCAACGCTGACGTGTGGGAAATGCAGCGCAATTTCCCTCTCCTCAGGGGTGAGCTTCACTGTCAGCGATACCGAAAGCATCTCCGTCCGACATTGCTGCGAACATCTTGTTGTCGCCTACCTTGAAAACCGGATGTCCCCAAGGCGAGTCCTCATATGTCTCCGGAAACGACAATGCAAGATCGCGGATACGTTGTCCGTACGACATGTGTTGTATTTTCATCGTTTGGTAGGGAATCGTGCGGGGTACGCAACGCGCGATTCAAATTGCTAGGAGGAGAGATGCCTCAAAACATACGAGACGTCATGACCTCCAATCCGTGCACCATCGACGCAGACAGATCCGTTGCGTACGCCGCGAAGATGATGCTGGAGGAGGATGTCGGCCTCGCACCGATTGTCGAGGACGGCAAGTTGATCGGGATGCTGACCGACCGCGATATCGCGACCCGGGTTGCAGCAGAGGGGAGAGATCCCGATCAGGTGAAGGTTCGCGACGTGGCGTCGACGCAGCTCTTCACGATCGGTCCACGGCAGGATCTGGACGAAGCGCTGCGAATGATGGCCAAGCATCAAGTCCGCCGTCTACCAGTGGTTGAGGCAGACGGTCGGCTCGTCGGAGTCGTAGCCCAAGCGGATATCGCGCGGGAGGGAAATGACGCGAAGACGGGTCAGCTCGTAGAAGTAATTTCCGAATCAGGAGGGCAGATGTCGAGTATCGAAGAAGGGCAGTTCCCAGTGCAGTTCCCCCGGCAGATAGAAGAGCAGCAGCCGGAAAGCCTGGTCGGCGAAGAGCCCCAGGTCGAAGAGCAGCGTGAAGAGGAAACCGTCTCGAAGGTCCAGGCTGCTTCGAGCCGTGGCCGCCGCAAGCGGTCGACGGCAAAGCGCAAGACGGCGACCCGCAAGCGCTCCACCGCCAAGCGCAAGACTGCGGCCAAGAAGTCCACGGGGACCCGTAAGCGTAAGACCGCTTCGCGGAAGCGAAGCACGGCGAAGCGGACCACCGCGAAGCGCCGCAGCACTGCGAAGCGGAGCACCACGAAGCGCCGCAGCACGGCCAAGAGGCGGACCACCGCGAAGAAGCGGACCACCGCGAAGCGCCGTAGCACCGGCAAGAAGCGCAGCACCGCGAAGCGCCGGAGCACCGCGAAGCGCCGCAGCACCGCGAAGCGGAGCACCACGAAGCGCCGGAGCACGGCGAAGAAGCGGAGCACCACGAAGCGCCGCAGCACGGCGAAGAAGCGGAGCACCGCGAAGAAGCGGAGCACCGCTAAGCGCAAGACCGCCGGCCGCAAGGCCGCCGGGACGCGCAAGCGGAAGACCGCGACGCGGAAGACCGCCGGCCGCAAGGCCGCCGGGACGCGCAAGCGGAAGACCGCGACGCGTAAGACCGCCGGCCGCAAGGCCGCCGGGACGCGCAAGCGGCGCACCACTCGCCGCAAGACCCGCTGACGCGGAAGGAAGCGACAACAACACACGAAGAGGGCCCCGTAAACGGGGCCCTCTTCTTATCTCAGCTGCCTAGGGCCGGGCCAGCGTGATCGGTGGTGTCGTGAAGGTCTCCCAGTCCGCGGCGTTGCTCGCATTGCCGAGGGCCTTCAGGACGCTCAGCTTCAACACGTAGCGACCGTTCGGCACGACCTTGCGATGGTCGCCGTTTCCGCCGCCGTTGTCGTGCGAGCGGGTGCCGTCCCAGTCGAACTCGAAGAAGCTTCCTCGCCGCGGAGTTGCGACCGAGGAAGTCGTCCTGCGAGACGTAGTTGAACACCGGGTGGACGGGGGAGCCGTCGGCCTTGAAGACCTGGATGTTCAGCTTCCGCACCTGGTGGTTCAGGTGGAAGAGCAGGATCGGGAAGTCGGCGCCTTGCAGGGTGAATGTGGCCCCGGCGGCACCAAGCCGTGAGACTCCGTTGCCGACGCAGTCCGTGCCGCCCGTGGTCACCTTGAAGACGGCCGGCAGGCCGCAGCCGGCGCCGGTCAGGACCGGCAGCGATTGGTAATCGCCCATGAAGCCGACGTACGGGACGCGAAGGGTGATGCCGCCGCCCTGCGGCGTCAGGACGACGTAGCCGCCGTACAGGCTCTTGTCGGGCCAGGCGCCCGCCTGGATCGTCACACGAACCGACGCGGTACCACCGGCCGGAACCGTGACGCTCGGCGAGCTGAACGTCGCGGTGTTGGACCCGAGCAGGTACGAGAAGTTGAACGGGTAGACCGCGCCCGCGGCGGTGGACGGCCCCGTGCCGACGGTGGTCAGCGCGGACAGGTTGTAGGTGATCGGCCCGGACGAGGTGTTGCTGACGGTCAGGTTCGACGAGCCGCCGTTGCCCTCGCCGAGCGAGATCTTCGCCGGCGTCACCGAGGCAGGTGTGGTGACCGCCTCCACGATCTGCGCAAGCCCTGCGCCCTGGCGCCAGGTCGGCTCGAGACCGGCCCCGGGGGCGATGTTCACCCCTTTCGGCAGTGCGGTGTTCATCAGCAGCGTCTGCACCATCGCGGGCGAGATGCTGTTGTGCTTCGCCTCGAGCAGCAGCGCCGCGAGACCGGCGACGTGGGGCGAGGACATCGAGGTGCCGCTGATCGTGTTGTGGCCCCCAAACTGCTGATGGGGCCAGGTCGAGTAGATCTGGCCGCCCGGGCCGCCGAGGTCCGGCTTCAACCCGAGCTCGGCGTCGGTGCCGAAGGAGCTGAAGTCGGAGATGAGGCCCGCGGTCGCCAGCGGAGTCTCGAGAACCTGGTCGGTCCACGTGAGCGTGTGATCCGTCGCGAGGTTGTTGAAGATCGCCGCTCCGTCAGCTGCGGTGATTGCAGCGACCGGAATGTTGACCGGGGGCGCACCGGCAGGAACCGGCGCAACCGTCGGGTTGAGCGCTCCTGCGGCGTTGTTGTAGATGACGACGGCGATCGCGCCGGCGTTCTGGGCGTTGATCGCCTTGTTGTAGAAGCCGCACGTCGGCGCGGGCGGTGCCGCGCTGCCTCTACGGATCAGGGCGATCTTTCCGAGCAGCGAGCCGGGTGCCGGCGCGTTGACGCAGCCGTCGCCGACCGTGGCCGGAGTGCCGGTTGCGACGATCTCGCCGTCACCGGAGAGCGGCACGGTCGCGAGCGAGCCGGCCGCGCGGTTGTACGTCACCATCCGGGTCCCGACCCTGAACGCCGGGAGAGTTGCCTTCCGGTTGTCGAAGGATGCGACGCCGATGACCTTGCGTCCGACGCCCGGCGCCCCCGCAGACCAGAGCTGCCCGCCGTTGACGCCGCTGTTTCCGATCGACGTGACGACGGTGACTCCCGCGTCGACGAGGTTGTCTGCAGCGACCGCGGTCGGGTACTGCGGCCAGTTGTTGAAGGCCGCGCCGATGCTCATGTTCACGACGTTTGCGTGGTCTGCGAGCGCAAGCTCCATCGCATGGATGAGGACGTCGCTGTCCGTGCCGCCGTTGCAGCCGAAGACACGGTAGGCCAGAAGCTTTGCGCCGGGAGCCACGCCGATGACCTGGCCGTCGTCCACGTGGCCACGGCCGTCAGCAGCGGCGATGCCCGCGACGTGCGTACCGTGCGCTGCGTCCGAGGTTCCGGCGCCGAGGACCTCGGCGCGGTCGGCGGCATCCGGGTCACACGGAAGGGGGTCACCATCGGGATGAGGCGTCGCGTCGAAAGCCGGCCCCGGAGTGGCGTTGTAGGAATCGCCCACGAGGTCGAAGCCGCCGCGTACCTTGCAGCCGGCGCCGAAACAGCCGCCAAACTCGGGCAATGTGTAGTCGAGGCCGCTGTCGATGATTGCGATCGTCTCGCCCGAGCCGTCGAGGCCGAGCTCGTCCTGGGCGATGTTCGCGCCGGTGAGGCCGAGCGCGTTCTTCAAATCGATGTCCGAGCTTCCGCCGTTCTCCGAGCGGAGGTCCGGGAGGGAGACGGTCTCGACCGGGTAGACCGCTTTGACGCCGGGGACGGAGCGGAGGGTCGCAACCTGCGAAGGAGCGACGGAGACCGACATGCCGTTCCAGAGGGAGTCGTAGGCGTAGCCCTCGGTGAGCTTGACACCCTCAGCGGCCGCGCCGGACTTGAAGGCGTCGCGTTCGGCCTTCAGAGTCGCCTTGCTGGTCCCCTTCGACGCAGGCGGACTGGCGAGCTCGACGAACCACTTCGTCGCCGTCTCGTTGGCCGCGCCGCCGATTCGCGCAGAGCTGGATCCTCCTACCGCGCCCGCAGGTGCGACCGCCAGTCCTGCAACGCAAAGAAGTGTGACCGCAAGCCGCAGACTCCTCGTCAGCATTCCCTCCCCTTCCGTCTTTTTCGATCGGTGCCAGAGCCCTGCCGAGACCCCCCTCGGTGATCGAATCGTTGGCGATATCGAAGTTGATGTCAAGAAACGCTCTACCCCTTTCGGGGAACTGATCAATGGCCCGCCGGCACGAGCTGTTTTCCCTATGCTCGCGGCGTGTCAGCAACGAAAGTCGGAGTCGTCGGCTACGGAGAATGGGGCCGCAACATCGTGCGGGATCTCATCGAGCTCGGCGCAGCGGTCACCGTCGTCGCCCGCGACGAAGCGAAGAGGCGCGCGGCTCTCGACGCCGGCGTCGCTCGCGTCGTCGCGAGCACCGAGGAGCTTCAGGACGACCTCGAGGGACTTGTCGTCGCAACGCCGACGTCCACGCACGCCGAGGTGACCGAGGAGTTGATTCCGCGCGGTCTGCCGATCTACGTCGAGAAGCCGCTCACGACCAGCGTCGTGTCGGCGACGCGGCTTGCTGAGCTCGCGCCCGACCGGGTGTTCGTCATGCACAAGTGGCGCTACCACCCGGGCATCCAGCTGCTCGCAGAGATCGGACGCTCGGAGGAGCTCGGCCCACCAGTAGGTCTGCACTGCGTCCGGCTCGGCTGGGGGAATCCACACCAAGACGTCGACGCGGTGTGGATTCTCGCCCCTCACGACCTCTCGATCGCGCTCGAGATCTTCGGGGAGATCCCCGAGCCTCGGAGCGCCGTGGGCGAGCTCGTCGAGGGAAAGTGGGCGGGGATCCATGGCCTGCTCGGTGACGATCCCTGGCTCGCAATCGAGTCGTCGATGGCGCATCCGGTGCGCAAGCGGGAGATCCGCCTCATCTGCCGCAGCGGCGTCGCAACGCTGACCAACCCGTACGCCGACCACATCGTGGTCACGCGAGGCGACCCGAACTTCGGCGAGCGCAGCGAGGAGCAGCGTTCGATCTCGACCGAGTATCCGTTGCTTCGGGAGCTACGAGCCTTTCTCGAGCACCTCGCAGGAGGGCCACCTCCGAAGAGCAGTGCCGAGGAGGGCGTGGCCGACGTCGCCGCGATCGAGCGTCTCCGAGAGCTCGCAGCGCTCGAACGCGTCACGTGAGCATTGCCGCAACGGTCATCGTCCCGACGCACGACCATGGGCCGACCTTGCGATTCGCGCTGGCGAGCGCTCTCGCCCAGACTGTCGAGGACATCGAGGTGCTGGTGATCGGCGACGGCGTCCCGGACGTCACGCGCGAGATCGTCGGCGAGTTCTCACGCCGAGACGAGCGGGTTCGGTTCTTCGATCACCCGAAGGGCCCACGACACGGCGAGCCCTATCGGCACGAGGCGCTCGGCGAGGCCCGCGGCGACATCGTCTGTTACCTCTCCGACGACGACCTCTGGCTCCCGCAGCACGTCGAGCTCGTCCGGGAGGCCCTTGAGAGCGCGGATTTCGCCGCGACACATCCGGTGCACGTGACCCCGGACGGAGAGCTGCTCTGCTGGCCGGCGGATCTGAGCTTGCCGTGGTTTCGTGAGCAGATGTTGTCGGGAGCAGCCAACTTCGTACCGCTCTCCGCCGCAGGTCATACGCTCGAGCTGTATCGCCGGCTTCCGGTCGGCTGGAGTGCGGCACCTACCTCGACGTTCACGGACATCTTCATGTGGCAGAAGATCCTCCGTCTGCCCGGACTACGTGCCCGCAGTGTGTACCGCCCGACCCTCATCCACTTTCCCAGTTCGCACCGGCGGGGCTGGACGTCGGACGCACGCGCCGGAGAGATCGAGCCCTGGGCCGAGCGTCTTGCGGATCCGGCGTCGCGACAGCAGCTCACTGCGGACTTGCTCGAGCGTGTCCTGAGCCGGGCTGCGGCAGCGGAGGCCGCCGCGGGCGCGCTGCGGACGACGCGCAGCTGGCAGGTCAGGAACTGGCTACTAGGGGTTCCCGCGTTCGGAACGGCTGCTCAGGCTCTAGCTCGTCGAGGAGCTCGGCGAGCGACGGAGCCGTAGAGTCCCGCTCCGAGACGAGCGTCGGCACGGCGGGCCAGGGAATCTCCAACCGGGGATCTGCCCAGTGGCAGGCGAGCTCGTCGCCGACGTCCCAGTACTTCGTCACGCCGTACAGGTGCAAGGAGGGCTCAGCGAAGTAGAACCCGTGCGCAACGCCGTGCGGAATGAGGAGCGCCGTGAGCGGTTCTTCCGCGAGCTCGACGAGGGCGCTCATCCCCTCCGTCGGCGACCCGCGACGAAGGTCGCGGAGCCCAACGCTCGCCCGACCCCGGAGCGTCGTCAGGTAGTCGTCGTGCCGGATGTGAACGTGCACACCGCGGAGCGTCCCCGCCTCGGAACTGACGATGTTCCATTGCACCGGCGAGATGCCGGTGTCCCACTCCTCGCGGAAGACCTCCGTGAAGGAGCCCCGGAGATCGCGATTCATGTCAAGCGGCCGCAGCGCCACCCCGTCGGGCAAGTTCATCGGCCGCATTGTCGCACGCGCGTCCGACGGGAACGCCCTTCCGAGATCGTCGCCGATGCCGGCCCAGCCGGTCTCGGTCACTGCGGCATCGAATCAGACAAAAGCCCGAT
The DNA here is from genome assembly GCA_963833255.1 of uncultured Actinomycetes bacterium. Classification (GTDB taxonomy): domain Bacteria; phylum Actinomycetota; class Thermoleophilia; order Gaiellales; family Gaiellaceae; genus 3-1-20CM-4-69-9. Next base: position 11,200 of record CAWHXK010000041.1, on the reverse strand, counting down.
CGAAATCACATGGCCTGCGAAGCAGGCCGGATTTTCGATGGGAAAGGTACGGTGGCGCGTATGGCCGAAGTGCTCGAATCCTATGACCTCACTGCGCCTTCGCAGGACGGCTGGGCGGTGGACTACAGAATCCGACGCGATGATGGAGAAGAACTCCACGCCGAGGTTCGCTGTTGGGAAAAGGCCCACACTGCTGCGGAACGTTCGAGTAACAATGATGCCTTAGCTGCGATCGCGGACCGGGGCATCACCAGTGCGCTCGAGTACGCGGAACTTGTGGACTCTCCGGCGATGCGTGGCGTGGTGCTGATCTCGATCTGGTTCGATCCAGCTGACCATGGCAACCTGCGCCGTCGAGTCAGCTACGAGCGCGCTCCTAGGTAGTCACGAACGGCGACGGCAATCGTTTGCGCGACAGCCGCACGCGCTTGCGTGCCTAGCCGACCGACTCTAAGACGGCGCCCGTTCGGGTGAGGAAAGGGTCGAATCGTTGTCGGGGACCACGGCGACACGCCGGACCAAGCCAAGGAAGAATGGCTCGGAAAAGCCAGCGACGAAGGTGAACAGAGCCCACGCGGCCCACGGCGTTGGTTCAGCATCGTCAGCGAGCTTGACCGCGTGGCTCTCGAGCACGAGCAGCGTGAACAACCCCGCCGTCGCGCCGATCAACGGCTGAATCCGCATCGCAGGCCAGAACGAGCGGAGATCGTCAAGCTCGACCAGACGATCGCGGACTCGGAAGATCCCACTCAGTGTCGCGCCAAGAGCGCCCGCGCTGGCGGCGAGGCCGATCATCCTCCACATCCCACCCCGACCGACCTCGTTGATCGCCGCCGACAGCGCGAGCAACAGCGAAAACAGGATGGGGATCAGAAGTGTTAGGTAGCGGCACTTCTGCGCTGCACGTGCGCGCCGCTCCATCCCGGCCTCAGCGCGCAGCTCGTACAGCTTCTTCAACGACCGCGCCGCGTCCAGCTGGACCGGGCGGTCAACGGGGCCGTTGCTTCGGGCCGCAAGGAACGCCTGCAGCTTGCTCGACTCGAGGTGATCACTCCACCGATGCCACATGTTTGGCGCCTTGTCCCGCTGCGCTTCGTACTCGAGCTGTGTCCACACGTAGGAGACATCTCCCAGGAAGAGCAGCTCCTGCTTCAGTTCGTTCGCGAGATCCCAGGCCGAATCGATCGAGAGGCTCTTGAGGTCCCTCGTCAACAGATCCTCAGATCGCCGCCGCACCCCCGCCGTTCGAAGCGGTGCCTCCTGATCGTCGAGATCGAGCAGGTTGCGCCCCTCCGCTACATACCTCTGCACGTGCCCAAGTGCTTTCGCCAACTCAGGGTTCCGCCGACGGTAATCCGACAACGCCCGGCCCGGCGCACCAAATGCGGTTGCAACGCCACTGCGGCGGCGCGGCATCCAACTGTTCGCGGCGACTGTAGTAGCCATTTGGAACTCCCCTCTACAACTGACGGTCACCCACCGCCCGAACGGCCGTGGAGTCGGAACGACAAGAGAATTAACGCGCGACGGCAATCAGGGACCAACCCCTCAGTAATCGAAGAGAATCCGACAAGAATCCCCCGACCGTCACACATCCCTCACCTGATCGTCCGGCTTAGCCTGGACCCCGTACCGGTTAGCAAGATCGCAGGCCACTCCAAAGTAAGCGTCCCACTCGACGTCTACGCGGAGGAGTTCGCTAAGCGCTGCATCGGGACGACCTGACGGGGCGCATGGAGAAGGCGGGACTCGGTGCCGTCTAGCCGGTCCTGCTGACATTTCGCTGGCACGAGGGGGCTTCGGGGCCCCCTCTCTCTGTCTGACGCAAAACAAAACCCCGCTCTAGCGGGGCCTTTACGAGGTGGGCGGTACTGGGCTCTACCGACAGTCGCCAGGTGCCGCATCTTCTCCACGTGCTATCGGGCCGGATGAAGATTGTGATGGAGGATGGGACGGGAGGCGAGGTCGGCCCCCGGAGACGCCGCTCACATCGCGCCGGGACATGACATGTGGACCGTCGGTGACGAGGCGTGCGTGATTGTTGACTTCGGCGGCTCGTCGAACTACGCGAAGAGGCAGTAAGCCGAGGATCGCGGGTGGCTAGGTCCGCTTCCTACACGTGGTGCGCCGCCACCTCTAGAGCGACGATCACGAGACCAGCACATGGGAGCGCGAGCACGTAGACGAGCTGTCCGGAGCGGGTCGCCCCGGCAAGGCTGGCCGTGAGGAGACCCGCGGCGAACAGGAGAACAATGCCGAGGCCTTGCGCCACCCGCAGCCCGGTCGCGACCGACCAGGTACCGACCGCCGCAAGCACCATAGAGGCAGCTCCCGGGAACCCAGCCGCGACGATCGGCCATGACCTCAGCACCTCGTGTAGCTCGTAAGAGCGGTCCGGTTCGGGGGCCTGCCGGGCTCGCGCTGTCACCACTCGCCACATCGAGTGGGCCAACCAGGCAGCGACCGCGACCACCAGCAACACTGCCGCCGCCTGCAGCGCCTTTAGAGACTGGGATTCGAGTCTTAGCCCGCCGACGGCGGCCAGCACGGTGATCGTGCCGTAGACGACGAAGGCGACCCGGTCCGCCCGACGACCGACAGCGTGTTCGCTCGAATGCGACCCGTCGCTCACGGGTGGGAGTGTTCCCGTTCATGCGATCGGACGCGCAGTTTGCTGCGCGCCGGGAAAGGTCTCACGGCGCGGTTTCTACGCGTCCCGCGCGCACCGCCTGAGTTCCTGGTCCTCGTCTGCGTAGCTGATGAACGCGTTGGTCATCGCGTCTTCGATCGAACTCCCGCTCAGCGCACCCGGGGCAGTAGAAGATGAGCTCGTCAGTGTCGAGGTAAGCGAGCCAGCGTTCCTCGTCGCCGGATAGTCAGCGTTCGCCGCACTCTGCGCACTGGGGGATGAAGACGACTTGGTCGGTGCCCATCGCGCCGGATTCTATGACCTGCGGCGCGGCCCTAAGCGACGAAGCGCTGGACGCGGGGCTTCGGAGCCCGAGCGTTGCCATTCTGCCGGGACCTTGAATGAGAAAACCCCGCGGTAGCGGGGGCCTCTTTCGAGTGGGCGGTACTGGGCTCGAACCAGTGACCCCCAGCTTGTCGAGTAAGGCCGGGACTTGGACGCTTGTCCCCAGGTGTGGCCAAATGCGGAGCCCAACGGGATTTCCGGGATTCGCGTCGGACACCGTTCGTCTCGCTAAGACACGCAACGCTGACACTCTGCTGACACGCAGGAGGGAAGCCCAGGAGCATCTCGAACAGCCGTGGGTGTGCTGAGGCGCAGGAGTTGGTGGTTCACATGCACGGTGAAGCCGGTGACTTTCTTGCTCGTGTGGTTTGTGGTGCCGGTCGTGGCGCTTCTGGCTCCTGCGCTGGGACATTCGATGGGAAGCGCCCCGGTCGCGGCGCTCCAGGTTGGGCTTATCCGGCAGGGGCTCTATGAGGGCCCGGTCGACGGACTCGCCGGGCCGGCGACCAAGCAGGCGCTGAGGGGATTCGACAGGCGCTTCGGCCGAACTAATCCGTTCGACGACCGCCGGAGGTTGCGTAAGGCCTTTGGCCGTTGGGGGAAGCACGAGCTCGGGGCTCGTAGTCTTCACGTCGGCTATTCCGGGTGGGACGTTGCGGAACTACAGTTCTTGCTCGCCTGGCATGGCTTCCCCTCGGGGCTTTTTGATGGAGCGTTCGAACAGCACGTTGAGGGGGCCCTCGTCCGCTTCCAGCGCTCGGTGCATCTCCCGGTGGACGGCGTCGCCGGGCGCCAGACGATTTTCTCGTTGGAATCGACGCGACTGCCGCGTTGTCCGATCTCACTTGCCTGGCCTGTTCGTGCACGACTGACTTCCCCGTTCGGGCCGCGTGGTTTCGGCTTCCACAGCGGCATCGACCTCGGCGCTGCAGAGAACACCCCAGTGAAGGCCGCGGCCGACGGCAAAGTTGTTTGGGCCAGCTACATGGCCGGCGGATGGGGCAACCTCGTGATCCTCGTCCACGGTCGTGGCGTGCAATCTATGTACGCACATCTGTCCAGCATCGACGTTCACGTTGGGGAGCCAGTGGACAAAGGTGCGGTGATCGGACGGGTCGGCGCTACGGGCGACGCTGCAGGTCCGCATCTGCACTTCGAGGTTCGTGTCTGGGGCGCAGCAGTCAATCCGCTGCCTGCACTGAGATAGATCGACAACCCAGGTCTCGCCCCTGGCCTGTTTGAGACCTGGCACGCGAGCCTGATGCCCGGACACGATTCATCGCCGCGACAACGATAGGATCGGGCGCGAAAGCTCTGAATCCCCGGCCCGCAGGATGCCCGGCCCTTACGGCACATTCGCGCTTGGCGTCCGGCACAGGACGTGACTCGCATCGCACTGCTTCCGCGCGGTTCCTGGCTTGTAGTTCTTGCGGCCGCAGCACTCTTGGTGCCCTCAAACGCGAGTGCTCACGGTCGCTCAGGCACCATCGCCGTCGACTACCAAACTTCGGTGGTTCCTTTCCCCGCGCTGCTACGGCCAATCATTTCAGCTCGAATCTACAAGAGCGACCGCGCCGTTCGTCTAACCGTCGCGCCCGGCCACACCGCGATCATCCTCGGATACCTCCACGAACCGTTTGCCCGCCTCACCCCTAGGGGCGTCGAGGTGAACGCATCCGCGCCCACGGCGGGAGCAGCCGGGCTCACAAGAGGCTTGCCACTTCATGCGGTCGGCTGGCAGCGCCTTTCGTCAGGACGAAGCGTCACCTGGCACGACAACCGCGTGCGCGCTCTGCCCGCTGGGATCGATCGCGCCCATTGGAGGATCCCGCTCGTCCTCGATGGACAACCGACCTGGCTTCAAGGGGACACTTGGCGTGTTCCCGCACCAGCCTGGTGGCCGTGGCTCCTCACCGGCGTGCCGTTTGTGTTGCTCTCGCTGCTTGTCTTCTTTCGGCGAAGGTCGCTAGTCCCCCTCGCTGCAGCCGCCTTCGGCATCGCCGCCGGCGTAGGACTGGTCATGGCGGCAGCGGGATTTGCCTTCGACCCTTACGCCACGAGCGGGAAATGGGGCGAGGTCGGAACTGAGCTGGTCTTCGTGCTCGTCGGCGTCGCGGTGATCGCCCTCGGCTCGCCAAAGACGCGTGGGATGGCTGGCGGGGCGCTGGGCCTTCTCGGAATCTGGGTCGCGCTCATCAATTATCCGGTGCTTCTGCACCCGATTGTGCTCTCGATCTTCCCTCCCACCGTGACACGTGCTCTTGTCGTGCTGACGGTCTGGTCCGCCGCCGCGGCCTTCGCGCTAGGACTCGTCGTCTACCTCGACCGTGCGCAACAAGCGACCGAGGGCGAACCTCCTTGGTGACCTCCGGTCGCAAGGGTGTGCAAGCTTCGCCTGAGCGGGAGCGATTCATGTGAGGCTCGAGCAGAGGTCGCTCACGAGGTGGCGCTGGGGAGTGCGGCTGGATCACGCATGATGTTGAGCGTCTTGACGCACGATGTGATTGTCCTCATTGCGGGCCTTGGCGCTGCGGGGCAGGTGCTCGTCGCGACCTTCGTGTTGGTTGGCGTTCTGGAGGTCTTTGGCGTCGGCGGGCCGCTCCGTGCCCTGCGTGAGGGCGTGGCGGGGTATGAGCTGTGGCTGGCCTTCGCCGTTGCGGCCATTGCGACGGGAGGGAGTCTCTTCTTCTCTGAGATTGCGCATTTCGTGCCGTGTGAGCTGTGCTGGTTCCAGCGGATCTGCATGTATCCGCTTTCGATTACGACGTTGCTCATGGCGCTCGCGAACGACTACAGGGCTGCGCGTTACCTCCTTCCCCTGCCGATCGTGGGCGCCGGGATATCCGTGTACCACCTGCTCGTGGAGAACGGCGTCGTCTCGCAATCGAGTTCGTGCCTGATATCGGCTCCGGGCGGTTGTGGAGTGAAGTGGATCAACGAGTTCGGCTACATGACGATCCCAACGCTCGCGCTGACCGGGTTCGCGTTGGTGTTCGTGTTTCTACTCCTCGCCGTGTTCGAGCCACGCGGCTACGGTGAGAGCGGATGACTCGAGCAAAGAAGGCGAGGCAGCTTCGGCGCGAAGCCGCTGTGCCGCCTGTTCGCCGCAAGGGCGAACGCAGACGCGCATCGCCGAAGGTGCTGCTTTCTGTTGCCGTCGCGGCGCTTGCGATCGGAGGGGTGGTCGCCGGGGTCGCTTACACGGTCGCCGGCAAGAACGGCTCGTCGGCGAAAGTCCCCTCGCGGGGAACGTTGACGAACGCGCTTCCTGGCGCCGCGTCAGGACAGAAGCTGTTTGCGGGCATACCGCAGCACGGGAACCTCCTCGGATCGCCCACCGCGCCCGCGACGATGATCGAGTACGTCGACCTCCAGTGCCCGCACTGCCGCGATTTCGAAACGACGGTTATGCCGACGATCATCCGTCGCTTCGTCCGAACCGGCAAGCTCAAGGTTGTCGCGCGTCCGATCGCCTTCATCGGCCCTGATTCAGTACTCGGACGCGACGCCGCGCTCGCGGCTGGTCAGCAGAACCGCATGTTCAACTTCATGCAGGTCACGTACTACAACCAGGGGATTGAGAACACCGGGTGGCTTGATGATGCGTTCGTTCAGACGGCCGCTGCAAGCGTTCCCGGGATCGACGTGCCACGGCTCGTTAACGCAATCGGCTCACCAGCGGTCGCTAACCAGGCTAAAGCGTTTGCAACACAAGCGACCGCTGATCGTATCCCTGGAACGCCCGCGCTGTACGTCGGCTCCAGCCACGGCCGCCTGCAATATTCGCCTGCCGACATAGCGACCCTGACAACAGCCATCCGGCGGGCACTCCAGTAATGGGCCGCCACAATGCAGCGAACCGTGACAAACGAAACCCCCGTGCCTGCGGGGGTTTCTCTTAGTGGGCGGTACTGGGCTCGAACCAGTGACCCCCAGCTTGTCGAGCTGGTGCTCTCCCAACTGAGCTAACCGCCCAAATTGTGCCATTTTGCAGGCACTTTTACATACTTCTTACAACTTACGCTCTCCCAACTCTTTCAAGAGCGCGCAATCCGAGGCGATTCTAGCCAAGGCTCCACAAAGACGACTGGGGAGAGCTCGACAGCTCATGAGCTGGTCTTCCGAAGCTCGGCGTCTGGAAATGCCTGAAGAAACCAGCCCGCGATGCTCGCGGGGACGGCTGCCCCGAAGTACGGATAGATAAGAACGAGTGCCCGCTCGCCACCTGCGTTGGGCGTGTGGGTGGCAATGCCGAGGACGTCGCCCGAGGCGGTGCTCGGCTCTCTCCCCCACGCCTGTCGAAGCTGCTCTTCGTGGAAGGGCCGCCCCTCGCCCGGCCCGCTGACGCTCCATACGAGTTCGCCCTCCGCCTCGCTCGAGACCCACTTGAAACGCTCGGCCTCGGGGTTCCCGAGCGGCTGAGGCCAGTCCTCGAATCCCGACTCCCAGTCGCCCGAGCTCACACCGAGGTGAGCTTCGTCCCGCCGCGCCTGATCCGCTTCTCGACGAGCTCGAAGCGCTCGGGATTCGCAAGCTCGGTCGTGAGTAGCTGTGAAAACTCCGCGCCCATCAGCCGATCGGTCGAGATCTGAAAAAGCTCCGCGATATCGATTGCCTTCGCGAGCGACGGAGTGGCCTTCCCGTTCATCCAGGCGCTCATCGTCGCCTCCGACACGCCGAGCAGCTGGGCGGTGAAGTGCTGGCTGAGCCCATGCAGACCGAGCAGCCGGACGAAGTTGTCCTGGAATGTCGACGGTGCTCGATCCTCTGCCACCTCGCTGAAGATACTTGAAGTCGAACCCACCCTCCGGTCAGACGCCCCCGATGGCGCCGGGACAACATGACGCAAGACCTATGGCCGCCCGGGAGCGGGTGCTCTCGCTTGTGAGCAGATGGCTCACGTCACACTTCCGTCCAGAACCGTGACCTGTCTCTCCGCCGCGGGCGGCCTCGTCTAACTACGCACTCACGGCGCCGGCGGCGCCCGCCTGCCGCGCTCTTCTTATATGTACCGCATCTGCCCCGGGCCGGCGACGGATGCCCGCCGCTACGCATTTCCGCGCGGGGCGCGTTGCGCCGATCGGTCAGGGCCAGATGGTCTGCGTGCGCGCCCACTCGGCCGCCGCCTCCGGCGACCCGAAGCCGTCGTTGTCGTCGCCGGGGTCGAAGAAGAAGCTGCCGGCGTCCCCGAGCAGGTAATAGCGGTCCGGCCGAAGCGCGCCCATCTCTCGCTCGTCGTCGACACCCACATCGTAAATTTGCCTATTCTGGCAACACAGCGCTCTCCCCTTTTGGGAGATCGGGTGCAGCAGACGCGACGGTGGATTCCGCCCCCTTCGACAGCCCCTGCTCTCTGGTTGGGAGCGCTGACTATTCTCACACCATGCCGTTCGATGATCTGACTGGTCAGGTGGCGCTCGTGACCGGTGGAGGACGCGGGATCGGAGCGGGCATCGCGCGCGAGTTGGCGAGCGCCGGCGCCCGCGTCGCCGTCGCCGCGCGGACGCGGACGCAGATCGAGCAAGTCGCGCACGAAATCGAGGGGGTCGCGGTTGAGGTCGACGTGACCGACCCAGCCGCGGTCGAGCGCATGGTGGATGAGACCGAGAGCGAGCTCGGCCCGATCGACATCCTCGTGGCCAATGCCGGCACCGGAAACGGCTCGGCAGTGTGGGAGGGCGAACCCGCCGACTGGTGGCGCACGTTCGAGGTGAACGTTCTCGGCGTCTACCTCAGCGCCCGCGCGGTCATCCCAGGCATGCTCGAGCGCGGCCGTGGCCGCATCCTCGTCACGGGCAGCGGAGCAGGCTACCTCCCGGGCGCGAGGAACACGGACTACACGTCGAGCAAGGCGGCCGTGAACCGCTTCGCCGAGACGTTGGCCGAGTCGCTCCAAGATACAGCGGTGCGCGTGTTCCTGATCAGTCCCGGCCTCGTGCAGACGGCGATGACGGCCGGCCACTTCCCGGACGATGCGCCCTGGACGCCACCCGAGCTCGCTCCTCGCCTCGCGCGCGTGCTCGCCTCGGGCCGTGCCGACGAGCTCGCGGGGCGCTACATCCACGCCGAGCACGACGACATCGAGGATCTGATCCGCCGCGCACCGGAGATCCGCGACAACGACTTGAACGCAATCCGGCTGCGCCGCTAACGCCGTGATGTCGCTCCATGCGGGTTGAACGCCCGCCGCGTGGACGTCGGCCTTCCGGAGTGGCGGCGGGCGGGCTCGCCGGTCGAAACGAGCTGAGGAGGAGGAAACCCCCGATGCTGCTACGCCCGTTCCTGAACGACGCAACGTCTTGCGCCAGCTACCTGTTCGGTTGCGGGACGCACGCCAGGCTCGCGGTCGTCGACCCGCACGCCGATCTCGCCGACGACTATTTCGCCACCGCGGCTGCGCTGGGCGCGCCGCTCGTGGCGGTCTTCGAGACGCACGTGCAAGCAGACCACGTCTCCGGCCTGCCCCGCCGACGGTTTGAGACGTGAGCGCATTCGCACGCATCGTCGTAGGCGTCGACGGGACCGACTGGGGTTTTGAGGCCCTGCGCCAGGCGCTCCTCGTTTCTCGCGCGGAAGCTTCGGTTGTTCAGGCGGTGACAGCGCTCGACACCGCTCCGGCAATCCGCGCCGGTTTCCAGGCCGGCTATTTCACCGAGTTGCTCACGAAGGAAGCGGAGGAAGCGCGCGACGCTGCGGAGAAGATCATCGGCGGCCGCTCGGGAAGCGCCCGCGTCGTGCGTGGCAAGACGGTCGACGTGCTTCGGCGGGCGCGCGAGGAGCTGCGTGCCACGGTCGTTGCACTCGGCGCAAGACGGAGCAGCCGCTTTCTGGGGATCATGCTCGGTGACACGAGCACCGAACTGGTGCATGACGCTGTGTGCTCCGTGCTCCTGGCACGTCGTGCGCATGAGGGATCGTGGCGACCTCGCAGAATCGTGGTCGGGCTCGACGGCTCGAGCCACGCCACCGCGGCGCTACATGCGGCAGACGAGCTGGCCGGCAGACTCGACGGTTCGGTAGAGGTGGTGTCTGCAATGGGTGGGAAATCGATCGATCGCGACGCCACGTGGGCGGACCGAGTTCAGAGCTGGGATCCCGCGAACCCGGTTCACGCACTCCTCGAGCGGTCGCGCGAGGCCGACGTCGTGGTCGTCGGTTCACGCGGTGTCCATGGTGTCAGCGCCCTCGGAAGCGTCAGTGAGCGTGTCGCACACCAGGCGTACTGCACCGTGCTTGTCTTCCACGAGCAATCGGCGTCGCCCTGAGATCGTCCAGCGCCACCGTCTCCTCGGAGAGCGCCGACGCCTTCATCCTCGTCGATCATTCGCGTCGACCGCGTCGCGGACGCGATCAGAGTCGGACCGTGCTCGCTCTACATCGCCCGCCGGGCGTCCCTGCCGGCATCGCGCTCTCGCTGCTCGCCATGGCGCTTCGCCGCCGCCGGCTACGTCCTACCCGTGCAAGGAGCGCTGCTGCAAGAGGCGATCGACGTCGGCGTCATCGTGAACGCGCCGCGCGCCCTCAAAGACTGAAAGGAGGCGCATCGAGCAGTTGCTGAACAACGGCGGCGCGACGTCTGCCCAAGGATGGGGCGAGTGTGCGCGTCAGCCGCCGCCCTTGGGTGGGGAGGCGGCGAGCGTCGCATTGAGGCCGCGGATGAGCGCCTCCTTGTCGGCGCTGCTCAGGCTGGCGTTCGAGTGAACGAGGACGTAGAACCAGGGCGGCATCGAGCCGCCTCGGATCGCCTCCGCGAGGTCGCCCGCACCGATGTCCTGCGGCCGGTTCCACGCGGAGAAGTTGAACGCCGAGCGGCCTCCGTCGACGTCGCGCTGGACGAGCCAGGACACCGGCGCGACGTTCGAGTACCAGCGCCACTTCGTCTGGTTGCTGTGGCAGTCGAAGCAGGCGCGCTGCGCGAGTGCCCGTGTGCGCGGCGAGTCCCAGTTCGGCTCCATCATGACCGGGGGGTTCGAGTGGCTGCGGCCATACGGGACGGCCTGGATCAACGCGAACAGCGCGAGCGCCCCGACGCTCCCCCAGAGGAGCGCTCGGCGCCAGCTTCTCGGCCTGAGTCGCCGCATCGCCCTAGCCTCAAACAGAGCCTCGTCTTCGCCATCGGGGGATCCGCCCATGCCTGCTGCGGGAAGCTACCGACCCCCAGGCGCAGCGGGAGCGGAGTCTTCCAATCTTGGTCTCCTGCTTGCGAAGCCTTACCAGCTCTTTGCC
>CAWHXK010000040.1:0-5555 GCA_963833255.1 uncultured Actinomycetes bacterium | reverse complement strand
CAACGGTCTGATCGTAACTCCGGGGCGGACGAAGGGTGTTGCCAAATCGAACCCGGGGCTGTTCACGAACCCGGGCTGTTCACCACTTCGTCATAAGCTTCGATCGGGCTGCCTCATTCACACCATCGTCACGGCATGGCTCCTCGCTGTTTACCCACGTCCTCGACGCAGTCGCGCACGCTGCACAGATGGAGTTCGCCGTCGTCGCCCACCAGCAGACGGAGACGAACGTCGCCCTCGCCGCGCGCGGGTGGGTTGGTGCGCGGTCTCATCTGCTCGCGCCTCGACGGACGCTCCTTCGGCTCAGGCGCGACGATGTCGCCTTGAACCGGCTCGACGTTTCGCAAGCTCTCGACGGCGTCGAGGAAGGCATCTGGAGCGTGACGCAACTCGAAGCGCAGGGAGTGCGCGTCCTCAACCGGCCCCCAGCGCTCCTCGCCTGTCACGACAAGCTCCTCACTGCGCGGCTGCTGCGCGCGGCCGGCGTCCCCCACCCGCGAACTCGTCGCCTCCAGTCCGTGAGCTCCGCAGAGATGCTCCGCTATCCGGTGGTCGCAAAGCCGCGCTTCGGCAGCTGGGGACGAGACGTCGAGCTCTGCGGCGATCCGGTGGAGCTCACTCGGTACATCGCGACGATGAACACTCGCGCCTGGTGGAGCGTGGGCGGAATCGTCCAGGAGCTCGTTCCACCGCTCGGGATCGATCTGCGCGTGATCGTCGCGGGTGGCCGAGTCGTCGGAGGAGCGTGGCGTACGGCTCAGCTCGACGAGTGGCGCACGAACGTCGCCCTCGGCGCGACGCCGTCCGCAGCGGTGCCTCCACCTGATGCGTCCGAACTTGCGGTCGCGGCAACCCGAGCTCTCGGGATCGATTTCGCGGGCGTCGACCTGCTACCCCTCGAGGAGGGCTGGATCGTCCTCGAAGTCAACGGCGCGGTCGACCTGAGACCGATGTACTCGCTCGAGACGGACGTCTACACCGCAGCACTCCACTCGCTTCAGGAGGCAACCGACCAGCGCGTCCTGTCTGCGTAAGTTACGCCTCGCGCGGAACGGAATGCGAGGCGTCGGTGAACTCCCGGAACTCCCCGGTCAGCAGGTAGGCGACCTGCTCGCCGATGTCCACAGCGTGATCCCCGATCCGCTCGAGCGCACGCGAAACAAGAACCATCCTCAAGCCGTACTCGCGCATCCTCGCCGCCCCGCCCAGCTCGAGAATCCGCTCGACCACACGCCGGTTCGCTCGGTCGACGAGCTCGTCCAACTCGACGAGCACTTCGGCGCGCGCAAGGTCACGGTCAGCGAATGCGTCCATCGCAATGCGGGTCATTTCTTCGCAGCGCGCCCCCATCTCCTCGAAACCCTCGATGAAGCGCGGCGAGGGCTCGACTTCGGGCACGAGCTTCGACAGTTTGGCGATCGTCACGCAGTAGTCCGCCATGCGCTCGAGGTGAAGGTTGATGTGGAGCATCGCGAGCACGAGCCGTAGATCGCTCGCCACCGGCGTCTGACGCGCCAGCAGTGACTGGATCCCCTCCACGACCTTCACATAGCGCTCGTCGACGTCATCGTCGAAGGCGATCACCTCGTCGGCGAGCTCGTGATCTCGCTGCTCGAGCGCATTAAGCGCACCGCGAAGGGCTCGCAGGACAAGTGCGCCCTCCTCGTGCAAAGTCGTCTCGAGAAGATTCAGTTCATCCTGAAAGGTTGTTCTCATCCGAATCTCCCGGTGACGTAATCCTCCGTACGCTTGTCGGCGGGGTTGGTGAAGAGCTTGTCCGTCGAATCGTACTCCACCAGCACGCCCGTACGGCGGTTCTCGCCGACCTCGAGGGAGAAGAACGCCGTCATGTCGGCGACCCGTGCAGCCTGCTGCATGTTGTGCGTAACGATCACGAGCGTGTAGTCCTTCTTGAGCTCGTGCATGAGCTCCTCGATTGCGGTGGTCGCGATCGGGTCGAGCGCCGAGGCCGGTTCGTCCAGCAGTAGCACTTCGGGCTCGATCGCGATCGCGCGCGCGATACACAGACGCTGCTGCTGGCCGCCCGAGAGCGAGAGCGCGCTCTTCTTCAGGCGATCCTTCACCTCGTCCCAGAGGGCTGCTCGGGTGAGGGCCCGTTCAACCCGCTCGTCCATGTCCTTCTTCATGCCGAGGACGCGCGGCCCCCAGGCGATGTTGTGGTAGATCGACTTCGGGAACGGGTTCGCGCGTTGGAAGACCATGCCGATCCGGCGGCGCACCTCGACGGGGTCGACGCCGTCGCCGTAGATGTCTTGCCCGTGGTAGAGGAGCCGTCCGTGCACCCTCGCGCTCGGGACGAGGTCGTTCATCCGGTTCAGGCAGCGGATGAACGTACTCTTGCCGCAACCCGACGGGCCGATGAAGGCCGTGATGTTGTTTTTGTAGATCTCGAGGCTGACGCCGCTCACAGCGGTGGTCGCCCCGTACGTGACGGCCAGATCCTTGATGTCGAAGACGACAGTCCGCTGCGACGGCTCGGCCGCTCTGTGCTGCTGAGAGATCTGCACTGGTCCCATGTCGACCGGAATCGTAACGTTCTCGGTCATCCCAACTTTCTCCTCGATCGGGCGAGCAACGCCTTCGCGGCGAGGCTGGCGACGAGCACAAAGCCCATTAGGACGAGCGCCGCGCCCCAGGCCTGCTCGTGCAGACTGGGGTCGGGCTGTTCGGAGTACGTGAAGATCAAAACCGGCAAGTTCGGCAGCGCGTGCGAGACGTCGGTCGAGACGGCCGGACTGAAGATGGAGCAGGTGAACAGCAGCGGAGCAGTCTCGCCGGCCGCGCGGGCCACGGCCAGCACGGCACCGGTAAGGATGCCGCCGAGCGTGGTCGGCAAGATGACGCCGAGCACGGAGCGCCAGCGGCTGGCACCGAGCGCGAGGCTTCCTTCCCGCAACGAAGAGGGCACGAGCAGGAGCGTCTCTTGCGCGGCACGTGCGACCAGCGGCAACATCACGACCGCCAGCGCCACAGCTCCTGCGTAGGCGCTCTGCTGTGTGGCCGATGACGAGTAGCCCGTAGACGAAAATGCCGGTGATGATCGTGGGCAGACCGTTCAGCACATCGAGCGCGAGCTGAATCGGACGTCCCACCCACGGGGGCGCGAACTCGGTGAGGTAGATGCCGATGAGAATGCCCACCGGCAGCGCGATCGCAGTGGCGATCCCGACGATAATGGCCGAGCCGATGATAGCACTCGAGATGCCGCCGCCCGGTCCACCGAAGAGGTTCGGGGGCTTGGTGAAGAAGTCGACGTTCAGTGCGGGCCACGCCCGTACCGCAACCGACGCCACCACGACAACGAGCACGGCCACTGCGATCAGGGCGGCACCCCAGCCGAGACTCTCCATGATCTTGTTGACGATCCGGCGACGCCGGAGACCTCCACCGGGCCGGAGAGAGTAATCGGAAGCCAGGTTCGCCATCAGCGCGCGTCCTTGAGGGGATCGAAGCGGCGAACGATGAACTGCGCCGCCAGGTTCGTCAGCAGGCCGATCACCATCAGAATCGCGGCGAGATAAAGCAGCGCCGAGACCTCGAGCCGCGTCGCGGCACCCTGATAGCTCGCAGCGATCTTGCTCGCGATCGTGTCGCTCGGCCCAAAGACGTTGTGCGTGATCCGAGTACCGCCTCCGATCACCTGCGTGACCGCGATCGCCTCACCGAGCGCACGCCCGAGTCCGAGAATGATTGCCGCAGCTATCCCGGTCCGGGTCGCGGGCAGGATGACGCCGCGAACCATCTCCCACCGAGTCGCTCCCAGCGCGAGCGCGCCATCCTCGAGCTCGTTCGGCACCTGGAGGAAGAGCTCGCGGCAAATGCTCGCCACGATCGGAACGACCATGATCGTGAGAATCACCGCCGCGGTGAACATGCCGGTGCCGGTCGCCTCCGGCGCTCCGAAGAGCGGGATGAAGCCGAGCTTGTCGTGCAGCCAGGGCTCGAAATGGTGCGCGAGGAAAGGACCGAGAACCAGGATGCCCCAGAGACCGAGCACGACGCTCGGGATCGCCGCCAGCATCTCCACCAGCGACCCGACGATGCCGCGGACTCCTCTCGGCGCCAGCTCGCTCAGCCAGAGGGCGATCGCGATCGCGAGTGGCGTCGCGAGCAGGAGCGCGATCAGCGAGGTGATAGCCGTCCCGTAGATGAAGGACAGCGCGCCGAACTGACGCGTAACCGGATTCCAGACGTCACTTGTGATGAATCCCAGCCCGTACTCCGTGATAGCCGGCCACGCGAGAGCTATGACCTTCCAGACGATCGCGCCGAGGAGAACAACTGCGCCCAGCGCAGCCGCCAGCGTGATGCCGGCCAGAGCGACGTCACCGACCCGGTCGGTCAGGCGGCGATTGCCGGCGCGCAGCGAGTATTCAGACGACGGGACGGACGCCACGGGGAGGCAAACCTAATTCAGAGGAGTGTCCAGCGCCCGTTCGTTCACCACCTCGTCACCGGATCAGCACCTTTCCGCCGCCCCCTAACCACACCCGCAACGGCAGGCTTCCCGCGATTGCACCGATGCGACTCCGACAGGGAGGAACAGACTTGAGTAGAAGAACCACCGCACTATTCAGTGCACTTTTCAGTGTGCTTTTGATCGCCGCACTGGCGCTCGCAGGCGGCGCCGGCGCAAGGACGGACTCCAGTCAACGCGGGCTCGCTGACCGGGGCCGGCAGCACGTTCGTGACCAAGCTGGTCCAGGCCTGGATCCCCAAAGTGGACAATGCTTTCGGCATCAAGGTCACCTACGGGCCGATTGGTAGCGGAGGAGGCATCCAGCAGATCACGAACCGGACCGTCGACTTCGGTGCGAGCGATGCGCCGCTGACCCCCGACCAGGCCAGCGCCTGCAAGGGCTGCTCCAGATCCCCTGGGCGCTCTCCGCGACGTCGATCCCGTACAAGCTGGACGGCGGGCCGAACAGGATTCGGCTGAGCGGGCCGGTCCTGGCCAACATCTTCCTCGGAACGATCAAGACCTGGGACGCGCCTGCGATCAAGGCAGCTCAACAAAGGCAAGAGCATCCCCAACACGCCGATCACCGTCATCCACCGGAGCGACGGATCCGGCACCACCTACAACATCACCGATTACTTCAACCACGTCAGCCCGAATGGAAGTCCAAGGTCGGCAAGGGCACGGCAGTGGACTGGCCAACGGGCGTCGGGGCTCGCGGATCAGCAGGTGTGTCAGCTGCCCTCACCCAGACAAACGGAGGCATCACCTACGTCGACGTCGCGTTCTCCCTCGCGAACCACTTCAAGTTCGCGGCGATCAAGAACAAGGCCGGCGTGTTTGCACTCCCGGGGTTGACCGGGATCAGCGGCAGCCGCCACGATCAACCGCGTAGCGCCAGACAAGCGGGATCTCGATCGTCAACCCCGCGAAGAGTCAGAAGCTCGCCTACCCGATCTGCACCTTCACCTACGTGATCGTGCCGAAGCAGACCGCGAAGGCAGCGGAGCTGAAGCAGTTCATCCGCTGGGCCCTCACCACGGGCCAGGCGGACGGGCCGAAGCTGCTCTTCTAT
>CAWHXK010000039.1:0-9657 GCA_963833255.1 uncultured Actinomycetes bacterium | reverse complement strand
GACGTGGGAGCCGAAGATGAACCGCGTGATAGGGCCTTGGTCGGCCGCGGCGGCTCCGGTATCACTCGTCGCGTAGACGCTTGTGTCGCCAGGAGGAATCAGGGTCGGCGGGGTCGTGTCGACGACGTTGATCTTGAACGTGGCAGTGCCTGTGTTACCGCGCCCGTCCGATGCCGAGCAGGTCACCGTCGTCGTGCCGAGGGCAAAGGTGGAGTTTCGTGCCGGTGCGCAGGTGACGAGCCGCGGCTCGCCGAGATCGACCGCCGTTGGCGGGACGAAGTCGACTATCGAGCCGGCAAAGCTGTTCGCTTCGACAGTCTTGTCAGCTGGGACACTGCTCAGGAGCGGCGGCGTCGTATCGACAACCGTGACCTTGAATGTCTTGCTGGCGCTGTTGGTGTGTGAGTCCGTCGCATTGCAGGTAACTGTCGTTTGCCCGATCGCGAAGGTCGCTCCCGAGGCCGGCGAACAACTCGAAGTGGAGACCGCGTCGTCGGGATCTGCCGCGCTGAACGCGTAGGTGACGGCCGCGCCACTTAGCCCGGTTGCCTCGGCGGTGATGTCGGCCGGCACCGTGATTACGGGCGGCGTGTGGTCCGCCACGATGACGTGGAAGCTCGTGGAGGCCGAGTGGCCGCTTGGGTCACTCGCGGAGCAGTTGACGGTCGTCGACCCGATCGGGAACGCCGAGCCCGAGGCAGGCGTGCAGTTGACCGTGACCACGCCGGCCACTGCATCCGTCGCCGTCGGCTTCGTGTACGTCACGACGGTGCTGCCGCCAGGGGCCACATTCGCGTTCACGTCCGGCGCTGGACCGAAGACCGGGGGCAACGTGTCCTGGACAGTCACCTTGAACGACTCACTCGCACTATTGCCTGCGCCATCGGTCGCCGTACAGACGACAGTCGTGTCGCCGATAGCGAACGTCGACCCCGACCCCGGCACGCAGTTGACCGGTGCCGAAGCCCCGAGATCGGTCGCAGTCGGGGTGCTGAACGTGACAGTCCGTCCGCCCGGAGATGTCGCCTCCACGGAGATGTCGCTCGGCACGTTGCTGATCACAGGTCGGTGGTGTCCTGGACGATGACGTTGAAAGAAGTGGAAGCAGGGTTGCCGTTCCCGTCACTCGCGTCGCATTCGACCGAGGTTGTACCGATTGCGAAGGTCGAGCCGGACACCGGCGAGCAGGTGACAGTTGGATTTCCAGAGACAGCGTCGGTGGCGGTCGGCGTCGTATAGGTCGCGGTGGCACCGGATGTCGACGTTGCCTCCTTCGTGATGGTTCCGGGGACGTTGCTGAACACCGGATGGAGTCGTGTCCTGGACGGTGACTGTGAACGACGCTCGACGAGGTGTTCCTGTGCGAGTCGGATGCCGACAAGTGACAGGTGCGGCGTCGAGATTCCGAACGTCGACCCCGAGGCGGTGAGCAGTCACCCCGACCGGGCCGTCGACACGCGTCGTTCGCATCGGGTTGGAGAATGTGACGACGGCGCCCGAAGAACTGCGTCGCCTCGTCGTGACAGTTGCCTGGCACGCCGCTGATCACAGGCCCAATCGTGTCCCGACCAACTGACGCTGAACGACGCCGATTAGTCGTTCCCGTGCGAATCACTTGCGTTGCAGGTCACGGTGGTGTTACGACGGCCAAATACCGTTCCCGACGCGGGAGAGCAGCCGAAGCTCGCGACCGCGTCGTCCGGATCGCTCGCCGAGGCGGAGTAGGTCACCGTGGCGCCAGAACCGCTAGTCGCCGACAGAGAAGTCTCCAGGCGTTGTGATGTTCGGGGACGTGGTGTCGGGCGGAGGGGCTCGGACCGTTACGGTGAAACTGATTCGTCGCCGGGTTGGGGTGCCAGATCGACTGCATTGCATGTGATCGTGTGCGGTGCCGATGGTCAAGTGTCGATCCCGAGGCGGGATCGCAACTCCAGGTATCGAGATCACCATCCGGGTCATCCACAGTCACGTGTCGTCCACAACGGCATTCGCGCCGTGCCCGACTGCCGGTGAAGTCTGCAGGCACGTGTGATGACCGGAGGGAACCGTCCAAAGCCGCAGCTCCTGTCCGTCATCGCCGACGCCAGCGGCGTCCCGCACAGGACCGCGAACGCGCACACCGCGACCAACCATCTGACCCTCATCCTCGGAGACCCCCTCCTCAAGAGCTACAACCCCCCGGTCAAGATCAGAGTAAACGCGGTTGCAATCAGAAGCGCAAATCCGGCCACCGTCAGATCGACCTGGCGGTCCGAGACGAACACTGCGACCGGGCGCCACGGAACGCGGTTCGCCGGGACCAGCGCGACCGCGAGAGAGGCGATCGCGAACGACAGGGCGATGACGATGAATATGGACGCGAGGCCGCCGCGATGCAGGTGACTTCGAGTGGAGCACGCTGCTCGAGCCGATCGAGGCTCCCGAAACCTGCGGCGGGGTGGTGATCGGAGGAACGACGACGGCTGCGGCTTCTTCGCCACGACCTTCTTTCGGTGCACCTTCTTCTTCGGTATTACGTGCTTGCGGACCGGCTTCTTGACGACCGGCTTCTGCACGTGCACGACGTTCGGTTGAGGCGCGCTCGAGGGCGAAGGCGTGGGGGTTGGCCTGGCGGTCGGCGTCGGCCGCGGCCGCGGGTGGGACGCCGGCTTAGGCTTCGGCTTCGGGGGTCGGCGCCGGATCCGGTGCCGGAACGGGTTCCGGGGTGGTGGTCGTAGTGGGCGGGGGGTCGTCCGCGAGCGCGGCCGGCACGACGACGGTGGCGAGTACGAGCGCGCACAGCAACAACATCGGCGCTCGGGCCGATCCCGCTATGAGACGCCGCAGTGCTGGCAACAAGCCTTGCTCCCTCGTTTTGCTCCCCCAGTACAGACCGATTGTAAATCGGAAACGGCGCAAACTACAAGGCCCCCTACACTCTTTTGGGTGACAGATCGAGGCGAAAAGCTGATCGCCGACAACCGGCGGGCACGGCACGACTACCACCTGCTCGAACGGGTGGAGGCAGGCCTGGTCCTGACCGGGACCGAGGTCAAATCCCTACGGGACGGCCGGGCCTCGCTTCAGCAGGCCTACGCGGACGTGCGGGACGGGGAAGCCTGGCTCGTCGGGGCCCATATCTCGGTCTACGACCAGGGCAACGTGGCCAATCACGATCCGGACCGTGACCGGAAGCTCCTGCTCCACAAGAAGGAGCTCGAGTCCCTCGCGGGCAAGGTCAGCCAGAAGGGCCTTACCGTCGTCCCGACGAGGCTCTACTTCAAGAACGGCCGCGCCAAGGTCGAGCTTGCCCTGGCCCGCGGCAAGGAGGGGCGCGACAAGCGCCGCGACATCGCGAAGCGCGAAGCCGACCGTGACATGCAGCGGGCGCTCAAGTCCCGCAGATAGCAGCTAAAATTCGCGAACACACATACGGGGGCGATCTGGCTTCGACGTGGTCGATTCTCCGGCAGAGCTGCAAGCCGAGGTCGCCGGTTGGCCTCGAAAATCCACCGGCAAAACAGTACGTGCGAATGACAAACTCGCACTCGCTGCCTAACCTAGTTAGGTAACGACGTCGCTCCGGACTGGGCCCGTGGTTCGGGTAGCGGCGCCAGATAACGGGCTCGGCGCGGAGGGAGAGCCAATCGCCCAAAGCGCGACACCTAAGGATGGCTAGATCGGCGGTAGGGCGTCCGCCCCCGGCCGCCGTTCGAAGTTAAAGCGCGGACTACGCTTGTAGACGTTCTGACCGGTGCGACGACGGACGCGGGTTCGATTCCCGCCGCCTCCACTCACCGACCGAAGTCCGGCTCAGCTTCGCGGAGCCATGATGACTTCGGTCGGTCCTCGGTTGCGACCTGCGACGCCGCCTGAAGGTCACGTGCAGGCTGCCGCGGTCGTCACGACCTCCGCGAACTCGTCCTGGAGGTTGATGCCGGTCATGCGCGCGATCTCGGCAGCCGGCACCACCTCGCCATCCGGGGCGACGTCGTCGAACGTGTGGGTCGCGTCGAGGACGAACCACACGTCGTACCCAAGGTCGGAGCCGATGCGAGCGGTCGTCTCACAGCAAAAGTTCGTCTGAATCCCGCACACCGCGATCGCCTCCGATCCCGCGCTCGCGCAGCCATGCGTCGAGATCGACATCTCCGTGAAACGACGAGTGCACTGTCTTGACAATGCGCAGATCGGGCTCGCCGGCGACGGCCTCTTTCAGCTCGAAGCCGGGCGTGCCGCGCTCGAGCGGTCCACCCTGCCAATCGTGCTGAACGACCACGATCGGGTCGCCGCGCTGGCGCCACGCGGCAATCAGCTTGGCGACGTTCTCCTCGGCATGGGGATTGTCGCGGCGTCCGAGCGCTGGATCCTCGAAGCCGCGCTGAACGTCGACCACCAGGAGCGCACGCTGTCCGACCATGCGGCTGACCCTACCGTAGGCCGCCCGAGGGGAACGCAGCTTCGCGATGTCCGAACGAGCGATTGGTGCTGCCGCGATCCTCTTGCTCAGCTGATGCGGATCAGCTTCTTGTTGACGAACTCGTCGGCCCCGTAGCGGCCGAGCTCGCGTCCGAAGCCGGAGCGTTTCGTGCCGCCGAACGGCAGCTCGGCACCGTCGGCGCCGACGATGTTCACGTAGACCATGCCGGCGTCGATCCGGTCCGCGACGCGTTCGGCCTGCTGCAGGTCGTTCGTCATCACGTATGAGCCGAGCCCGAACGGCGTGTCGTTTGCCAGCGCGACCGCCTCCTCCTCCGACGGCACGCTATAGACCTGGGCGGCCGGGCCGAACAGCTCTTCACGGTAGATGTCGTTCTCCGGCGTGATGTCCGTCAGCACCGTCGGCTCAAAGTAGTTGCCGTTGCGCTTGCCGCCGGCGACGACCGTCGCGCCCTGCTCGACCGCTCGCCGGACCTGATCCTCGAGGCGGTCGGCCGCGACCTGAGAGGACAGCGGCCCGCATTCGGTCTCGCGCTCGCGCGGATCACCCTGCTTCACAGCGGTGAGCGCGGCCGTGAACTTCTCGAGGAACGGCTCGTAGAGCTCGTCGATCACGATGAACCGTTTCGCGCCGTTGCACGACTGGCCCGCGTTGTCGATCCGCGCGGCGACAGCGTCCTCGACCGTCTTGTCGAGGTCGTCAGTGCCGAGGACGATGAACGGGTCGGAGCCGCCGAGCTCGAGAACGACCTTCTTCAGATGCCTGCCAGCGATCTCCGCGACGGCGGCGCCGGCGCGCTCGGAGCCGGTGACGGATACGCCGCGTACGCGCGGATCGGCGATTACCCACTCGATCTGCTCGTTCGTGGCGTAGATGTTCACGTATGCGCCGTCGGGGAAGCCAGCATCGCGGAACATCTGCGCCATCGCCTCAGCCGACTGCGGGCACTGGGGCGCGTGCTTCAACAGAAGTGTGTTGCCGATGATCAGATTCGGCGCCGCGAAGCGTGCGACCTGGTAGTAGGGGAAGTTCCACGGCATGATCCCCAGCAGGACGCCGAGTGAGCTGCGGCGGACGACCGCCGACCCCTCACCCTGGAGGAGCTCTATCGGCTCGTCTGCCATCAGTGCTTCCGCATTGTCTGCGTAGAACCCGTAGATCGACGCGCAGAAGTCGACCTCACCCCGCGCTTGCCGTACCGGCTTGCCCATCTCGGCGACGATGATTTCCGCAAGCTCCTTCCGCCGTTCCGAGTGCAGCTCGCCGACGCGCCGCACGAGCGAGGCGCGGTCAGCGACAGTCGCAGCTCTCGACCACTCGCGGTGTGCGCGGTCGGCGCGGGCGATCGCGTCCCGCAACTCGTCGTCGGTGATCGTCGGGTACTCCTTGAGCGTCTCGCCGGTCGCGGGGTCGACAACTGCGTACATGCTCATGACTTCGCTCCTCTGTCGGTCGGACTGAGGACGACTCTACGCGCTCGAGTCGGGACGATGATGTCGACTACCTCTCATGTTGGCGGGTTCGTCGGCTCACGCGAATCGACCGATGTCCGTTGGCTCGGATCGGCGGGTTAGGTGCTGGATCATGCCCGCGCGATAATCGACACATCGCGACCTGCCCACATTGCTCGGCTCTGCTATCGGATGGCGCCCGTTTCTGCGCAACGTGCGCTGCCCCGGTTGAGCCCGAGCCGGCGGTCAAGGAGCGGAAGCTTGCGACGGTGTTGTTCGCCGACCTGGTCGGATCCACCGAGCTCGGCGGCTCGCTCGACCCCGAGCACACCCGTGACCTCCTCGACCGCTTCTACGACGCGATGGCGGCGGAGATTGCGCTCGGTGGAGGCACCGTCGAAAAGTTCATCGGCGATGCAGTCGTAGCCGTCTTCGGAGCGCCGGCGGCGCGCGAGGATCATGCAGAGAGAGCGCTCGACGCGGCGCTGTCGATGCAGCTGCGGCTGAGCGAGCTGTTCGGCGAGCGGCTCGCGCTTCGCATCGGTGTCAACACAGGGGACATGGTCGTCGGCCGGCCACGGGAAGGCAGCTCTTTCGTCACAGGCGATCCTGTCAATATCGCGGCGCGGCTCGAGCAGGCAGCGCGTCCTGGCCAAATCCTGGTTGGTGAAAGGACAGCCGCCGCCGTCCGTTCGGCCTTCGAGTTCGCCGAGCCGATGACCGTCCAGGCGAAGGGGAAGCCGGGTGGCGTCGTGTGCCGTGAACTCGTTCGCATGGTCTCGCCGACCCGGCCGCGCGGAATCGGACTCGAGACCGCGTTCGTCGGCCGCGACCGCGAGCTGATTTGGTTAGAGCGCGAGCTCGACTCGTGCCGTGGCGAACAACGGCCCCGGTGTGTGTCGCTGGTGGGCGAGCCTGGGGTCGGCAAGACGAGCCTGGTCCGCGAGTTCCGAGCGCGGCTGCCCGCCGAGGTGGTCTTCTGTCTCGGCCGCTGCGTCTCGTACGGCCGCGGCGTTACCTATAGCCCCTTGGTAGGCATCCTCCGCTCCCAGCTTGGGCTGGGCGAAAGCGACACGCCCGAGACCGTCCGCGCGCGGCTCGCCGGTCGCGAGATCCTCGGCCTCACACTAGGTCTCGACGTCGGCGGAGACCTCGACCCGCGCGGCGCTGCAGAGCGTCTGCGCGCGGAGTGGGTACGCCTGGTCAGTGAGCTCGCGCTGAGGCAGACGGTCGTACTCGTTGTCGAGGACTTGCATTGGGCGAGCGAGCCCCTGCGCGAGTTGCTCGAGCGGTTGCTGGCGGACGTCGAGGGGTCGCTGCTGCTGCTCGTCACGGCGCGACCGGATCGGCCTGAGCTCCGCGGATCCGGCAAGTCTTCGACCTTGGGGCCGCTGACGGTGGAAGAGGCCGATCAAGTGCTCCACCGTCTGCTTGCCTCGGAGCTCGACGATGCGGCCCGTGACTTTCTCGTCCAGCGAGCCGACGGCAATCCGTTCTTCCTCGAGGAGCTGCTTTCGACGCTGATCGACCGGGGCTTGCTCGCACGCGAGAACGGCAGGTGGAGATTGCAGAGGGCTGCCGCGACTCTGGACATCCCGGACTCGGTGCAGGCGGTGCTCGCAGCCCGGATCGACCTGCTGTCACCCGCGGAGAAGGCGACGCTTCAGGCAGCTTCGGTGATCGGACGCACGTTCACGCTGCCGGCCCTCGCGGCATTGACCGCGACGACCGGCAACGACGTCGGAACGCTCGTCGCGCGCGGCTTCCTTCGCCACGGCGAGCCCGAGCTGGTCTTCAAGCACGCGCTGACGTGGGAGGTCGTCTACGGGAGTCTGCCGAAGGCCCATCGGGCCCGATTGCACGCCTCTTTCGCGGCGTGGCTCGAGGCCACCGGCGAGGGCGGGGACGACCAGGTCTCGGCGCTCGCACACCACTATTCGCAGGCGGTCGAGCCCGAGATCGCAATGCTCGCCTGGCGCGGAGAGGAGGCGAAGCTCGCCGAGTTGTCGCGCGAGGCTCTTCGCTACCTTCGCCGTGGCGCGGAACTTGCGGTTGGCCGCTTCGACATCGAAGAGGCGCTCGCACTGCTCCGACGGGCTGTGGAGCTCGCGCCGGAGGACGCCGAGCTCTGGCGCGCGATCGCGCGCGCGAGCTCCCTTAGATTCGACGGCGAGGGCTATTGGGAGGCGATGCTGAAGGCGGTCGAGCTGACGAGCGATTCGGTGATCCTGGGCGACCTCTACGCCGAGCTCGCCATCGAGAGCACCATGCGCGGCTCCATGTGGAAACAACGTCCGGACAGTGCGCTGCTCTCGAGCTGGACCAGCCAGGCGCTCGAGCTGGCTCCTCCGGAAAGCCGTGCTCTCGCGCAGGCGTTGCTCGTGAATGCGAATGCCGAGGACGACGTCGCGCTCGCCGATCGGGCCATCGCCATCGCCGATCGGCTGCGCGACGTCGAGCTTCTCTCCTACGGATTCCAAACCCGCTCGGCGATCGCCCTGGTGAGCTCGGATTACACCGTCGCCCAGGACTGGGCGCGGCGCCGCCTCACGCTTGAAGCCGGCTTGACCGATCCCGACCACATCGCGCTCATCCACTGGCAGTCGTCGGTCTCGGAGCTCGCCGCTGGGCACCTCGACCTGGCCGAGTCGCATGCCCGCCGGCACGCCGCGATCGCCGCGCGGCTGACCCCGCACCACGCCGTGCACGCACTCTTCGGCGGACTCCACGTTGAAAAAGCGGTGGGTCGCTGGGGCCGGATCCACGCGCTGCAACCCCGCGCCGAGCAGGCTGTCGCCGAGAACGTCGAAACCCCCTGTGTCATGGACGCAGCAATACTCCTGGTGTGCGCAGAAGCCTGTGCCGAACTGGGCCTGGTAGGGGAGGCGCACAGACTGGAAGAAGACGCGAAAGCCCTCCGGTTCCAGGGCTACGGCTTGTGGCTCGACCCGCTGTACGCGCGCCTGGCCTTGCTGCGCGGCAACCTCGATGAGGTCAGCGCGCTGCTCGAGGGGTCCGAGCAATGGGGTTGGATGACATACGAGCACGTTCACGGAGCGGCAACCCGTCTCGAGGCGCTTCTCGCCGTCGGACGCAAGGAAGACGCCGAGGTCGACGCCCTACGACTCTTGCAGCCCGGCAGCTACCTCGAGCCGTTCGCCCTGCGCGCCCTCGGACTCGTCCGAAACGACCGAGCGCTCCTGGCGCGGGCGGTCGAGCGCTTCGAGATGATGGGTCTAGACTGGCACGCCGCGAAAACGCGCACGAAGCCGTCTTGACTCAGCGGGGAACGTTGCGCGGGTTCGATTCCCGCCGCCTCCACTCACGGACCGAGGTCCGGCTCAGCTTCGCAGAGCCATGATGACTCGGTTTCGATTCGACGCCGGAGCGACCGACGCCGGCAAAGCCGGCATCGGCGGCGAAGGGCGGCGGTTCGTCTGAGACACTGTGCGTTAACGACTTCAAGTCGCCAGAGATCTACCCGCCGACAGGCGTCGTTAGGTCTGGATGGGGCGCTTGCTGCTCGGCCCCGTTAAGGGCGTGCGTGGCGGCGGTCATAGATCCAGGCGAACAGGCACAGCACCGCCCCGAGAGCGAAGAACGTGCCGAAAAAGCCCCAGGCGTAAATCGCACGGAAGAAAATCAGAGCGATGATCATCGCGCCAATCCCGATAGCCACGCAGACCCCGGCGATCTTGAGAAAGAAGCCAGCACCGAGTCCCTCGTCCTCGTCCCGAGGCGTGAGGGTGCTGTTTTCTTGTCCTGCCATCTACGCCAGTATGGCGT
>CAWHXK010000038.1:0-19528 GCA_963833255.1 uncultured Actinomycetes bacterium | reverse complement strand
GCGCCATCGGATCCCCGAGGCATCACCCCTTCAGGACGAACAAGCAACCGTTGCAGCGACAGCACGCACGCTAGCGAGCGCGGGCGAACTCAGCCCAGTGCCACGCCTTCGACGGAGCTGGCCGGCTTCGGGTCGGGGAGACGTCTCATGCGGAAGCCGTTGAACAGGCCGAGGAGGCTTGCGAGGAACGGTACGAGCAGCGCGACCTGCAGGGAGCGGTCCCGTGACTCTTTGTTGATCTGGAGGATCGCTTCCTTCACGTCTTTGGGTTCGCCGGCGAGCAGAGGCTCGAGCTGTGAGTTGCTCATCACCTGCGCGTCGTCTTCCAGGATGTCCTGCGATCTGTTGCTGTTGTGCCGGCGGGATTACCGTGCTCGCTTCGGTCTTGTTGGTGAACGAGTAGGCGAGGACAGCGAGCATGATGCCCCCGGCCATCGCCAGTCCGAACGAGAGTCCAAAGGATCCGCCCGCGGAGTTCACACGCGGTGAGCTAGCGTGCGCTCTTGTTCACCGGCACCGGATGCGAACACCGTTTGGTCGTTTCCGGAGCGCCGAGCACTTACAACAGCACGATGCCAAGCCGGCAGAGGTGGTGCATTTCATGGTGACGGCGGAGGAGATCGGTCGGGTCGCAGTGTTCGCGGACCTCGAGCCGGCCGAACGCGACCGGCTCTCCCGGGCAGTGGCGGACATCACGCTCGTTCCCGGCGAGTCCGCTGTGAACGAGGGTGACGCCCGGGCACTGTTCGGCGTCCTCGAGGGTCGGTTCGAAGTGGTCAGGCGCGTCGACGGCGTGGAGAGTGTTGTCGGCGAGCGGAGGCCCGGCGACGTCTTCGGTGAGATGTCGATCGCCTTCGGCATGCTCCACCCTGGTGGATTCCGCGCAGCGGAGGCGTCGCGTGTGTTTCGGATCGAGCTACAGGACTACTACGCGCTCGCTGCCGCCGCGCCTGAAGTTGCGGAACGGGTGGGCCTGCTGGCGCTGCACCGACTCGGAGGACCCAAGGGTCTGCAGGCACGAGCGTCCGCACCCGCCCCGGTCCGAGTGATCGTCCTTGGCCAACAGTGGGACGCCTCCTGTGCGGAGTTACGGCGTTTCCTCGATCGCAACCAGATCCGATTCAGATGGCTCCAGCCGGACGTGCCCGCCGATGCGGAGCAGTGGTCGGGCGCGCTGCCGGCCGAGGGTGACCTCCCCGCCGTTCGCGTCGTGAACGGCGAGACCGCCGTGCGACCGCAACTTCGGCGGGTCGCCGAGCTCCTCGACATCCCGACCGAACCGGCGGCCGCGGAGTACGAAACGGTGATCGTCGGTGCGGGGCCCGCCGGCCTTGCAGCCGCCGTGTACGGCGCATCCGAGGGACTGAGGACGATCGTGGTCGAGCGAGAGGCACCCGGCGGCCAGGCGGGCACGTCCTCCCGAATCGAGAACTACCTCGGATTCCCTTCAGGTGTGTCGGGCGACGAGCTCGCGAGTCGAGCTCTGCAGCAGGCTCGCCGGCTCGGCGCCGAGATCCTCGTCACCCGCTCAATAACGCATATCGACGCATCGAACCGTCAGGTGCATCTCGACGGCGGCGACATCCTGCAGGCGAAGACGATCATCCTCGCGTGCGGTGTCTCGTGGCGGCAGCTTTCCGTCGAGGGGTTCGACCGACTCGTTGGGAAGGGCGTGTTCTACGGAGCGGCGCGCAGCGAGGCGCCGAACACACACGGCCTCGACGTCCACGTCGTCGGCGCCGGGAACTCGGCAGGGCAGGCGGCAATGTTCTTCGCGAACCACGCGCGGAGCGTGACGATGCTCTGTCGCGGTGCCACGTTGGCCAAGACCGGGAAGAGCGGAATGTCGCGCTACCTCATCGACCAGCTCTCGGCGCGACCCAACGTCGACGTGCTGTACCGGACTGAGGTGCTCGCAGCACACGGCGCGGATTCGCTCGAGGCGATCGATGTCCGGAATTCAGATACGGGCGAGACGAAACGGCTCGGATCAGGAGGGCTGTTCTTGTTCATCGGTGCAGACGCCGAGACAGGTTGGCTTCCGCCCGAGATTGCACTCGACGGGCACGGTTACATACTCACCGGTCCAGATGTGGGGGACGACCAAGACTGGCAGCTCGCACGCGATCGGTATCTACTCGAGACGAGCGTACCGGGCATCTTCGCCTGCGGCGATGTCCGATTCGGCCCCGTGAAGCGTGTCGCGGCGGCAGTCGGGGAGGGCAGCATGGCGATCGCCTTTGTGCATCAGTATCTCAGGGAGCACGCTTGAGCCGGATGGGCGACAGGCAGCGGGCTCAGGCAGGCCGCTCGAGCTTGGAGGGAAGGAGCAGCGCCGCGCCAAGTCCGATGAGCCCGAACAGGACGAGAGAAGCCATTGCCCAGGCGTACGACCGGTATCCCGGCGCGACGACGGACACGATGATCGTCCCCGCGATCGCAGTGCCAAACGAGGAGCCAAGGTTGGAGACGCTGCGTGAGAGCCCGGAGATCTCGCCCTGGAGCGCTTCCGGGAAGCTCGACTGAACGACATTGACTGAGGGCGTGAGCATTGCGCCCACGCCGAAGCCGATCAGGAACAGCCCGGGGACGAACGCCCAATCGCTCGAAGAGGCTTTGACCAGCCCGAGCAAGAGACCGATCCCGACGATCGTAACGACGAAGCCGGTCACGATCAGGGTCTTCTGCGCGTACTTCCTTGCCCAGCGCTCCGCAGCGAACGACGAGATGAGGATGCCGATGGTCGCTGCAGTGAAGATCACGCCAGTCTTGATTGCGCTGTAGCCGCGCTCCGTCTGGAGGAACACCGAGACCACGAAGGAGGTGCCGAGCAGCATCAGCCACTGCACGTTTTGAGTGACGAGGGCGAGGTTACAGGTCCGGTTGCGAAAGAGTCTTGTCGAGAGAAGCGGCTCCTTTCCTGCGCGTTCCCGGTGCCGGATGAAGAGGAAGAACGCAGCCAGGAACGCGCCTCCGATCCCGAGACAGATCGCAAAGAGGACGTTGTTCGATCCGGCCTGCAGGATCCCGAACACGACGAAGAGCATCCCGACGGCCGAGAGGATGGCTCCGACTGCGTCGAAGGGACGCGTCGGATCGGCGGGCAGTGGATCGACTAGGCGACGGCTCAGCAACAGGATCGTTGCGATCACGAGAGCCTGAAAGACGAACGCGGCCCGCCAGCTGATTCCCGTGGTGATC
This sequence comes from uncultured Actinomycetes bacterium, assembly GCA_963833255.1. Classification (GTDB taxonomy): domain Bacteria; phylum Actinomycetota; class Thermoleophilia; order Gaiellales; family Gaiellaceae; genus 3-1-20CM-4-69-9. Next base: position 16,327 of record CAWHXK010000038.1, on the reverse strand, counting down.
ACGCCGCCGATGAGCGGACCGGCTGCCGCGCCGACGCCGCCGAGCCCGCTGATCACGCCGAAAGCCCACGCGCGCGAGGTCACGTCGGCAAACCACAAGGTCGCAAGGATGTAGACGGGCGGGATCAGCAGAGCAGTGCCGACGCCCTCGAAAACTGAGTTGCCGAGAATCAGCACTCCGAGATTCGGCGCGGCCGCACTCAGCAGGGCGCCGATGCCGTAGAGCGTCAGGCCCATAGTGAAGCAACGCTTCCGGCCCCAGCGGTCGGTCAGCTTGCTGCATGGGATCATCAGGATGGCCATGATCAGCAGGAAGAGCGTGATCGTCGTCTGAACGCCCTTCACAGTTGTGTTCAGGTCCTCACTGATGTCCGAAATCATCACGTTCATGTTCGAGCCGGCGAAGCTGCAGATGAACTGCGCAAGCGCGAGCGGCGCGATCAGCCTCCGTATGGACGCACGTGACCGCTGCTCCGCAGAAGGCGGACTCACCGATACGGATCCCTCAGTCACCAGGCTTTCCCCGCTGCGAGCCAATCAGATCGGAGGACCGAGCAGCATCACCCAGAGGTGATGAGATGCCGAAGCCACGCCGGCGCCTACGCCCGAGCCGGCTCCGGCGGAGCCGCCGTGCCGCCGCCGGCCACGAAGTCCCGCGACCGCACCAGCGCATACCCCGCCACGGAGCCCACCGCCGCCACGGCGACGCTCACCAGCGCGATCGTGTTGAAGCCGGTCACGAACGCGTGGTGTGCGACGTGCACCACCTTGTCGCGGTCGGCGGGCGGGACCGCCTGCAAGGCGCGGCCGGTCCCGCCTGACGCCACAGCCCGCGAAAGCTCGTGGACGTGCGACGACGCAGGCGTGCCCGCAACCAGCGTGGTGAGCGTCGACTCGATCTTCGACTGAAAGATCGAGCCGAGGCCGGCGATCCCCGTCGCGAGCCCGAGCTGGCGAGCCGTGTTGTTCGCGCCCGAGGCCATGCCGCTCAGCTGCGGACGGACCACGCCAACGGCGGTCGAGGCCAGGCCGGGGGTGGCCAGGCCGATCCCGATGCCGGCCAGGATCTGACCGGGCAGCAACGCGGTCCACCCGGACGAGTCGGACAGGTTCGTCATCAGCAGCAGCCCGACCGTCACAAACGCGAGCCCCGTCCCGAGCAGCAGCCGTACCGGCACGCGTGCCGTCAGCCGGCCGCTCAGCGGTGAGACGAACAGGATCGGGCCGGTGACCGGCAGCGACCGGAGCCCCGCCTCGAACGGCGAGAATCCCAGCACGTTCTGGAAGAAGAGCGTGATGTAGAGGAACATCGAGAAGATCGACGCGCCCAGCGCGAAGGCGACGATCGTGGCGCCAGTGAAGGCGGGCTTGCGGAACAACGAGAGGTCGAGCAGCGGTGCGGCGGTGCGGCGCTCGACCACCACGAACAGCACGAGCAGCAGTGCGGAGGCCGCGAAGCAGCTGACGATCCGGGCACTCCCCCAGCCCTCCTCGTTGCCGCGGATCAGCGCGTAGACGAGCAGGAAGAGCGCGGGGCACAGCAGCGCCACCCCGCCCAGGTCGACGCCGGTCGCAGCCGGGTCGCGCGACTCGCGCAACCGCAGGCGCGCGACCACAAGGGCGGCCACGCCGACCGGCACGTTCACGAGGAAAATCCAGCGCCACGACAGCGCGTCCACGAGCGCACCGCCCACAAGCGGCCCGATCGAGACCGCCGCGGCCGTGGTCGCCCCCCAGATGCCGAGCGCGGTCCCGCGCTCGCGACCCTGGAACTCCTGCGCGATCAGCGCCAGCGAGGTGCCGAACATCATCGCCGCGCCGATCCCCTGCGCCGCGCGCGAGACGTTCAGGAAGAGCGGGTCGAGAGCCAGCCCGCAGGCCAGCGATGAAGCGCTGAAGATCGCGAGCCCGAGCATGAAGACCAGCCTGCGACCGACCTTGTCGGCCAGCGACCCCGCCGCCAACACGAAGCCCGCAAGGGTCAGCGCGTAGGCGTCGATCACCCACTGGAGGTCGCTGAAGTTGGCGCCGAGGTCCCGCTCGATCGACGGCAGCGCGACGTTCACGATCGTCACGTCGAGCAGCAGCATGAAGATCGCGATGCAGCTCGCGAGCAGGGTCCACCACTTGCGCTCCACCGGGTTCCGACACTACACCGGGAGGCGTGTGAAACCCTTGATGGTCCTTAGGGGAGCTCTTTTCAGGCCCCTGCCGAAGCTCTCCGCTGATGTAATCGACTTACAGGGGCCGGCACTACTTACTCAGCCGTTGCAGGTCAACGCGGGACCGTCAAAGAACCTTGCCTCAGCGCCTGACCCAGGTGACAGCGAGTTGGCGGCGTCAGGCTCCCGCAAGCGCCTTCTGCTTGAGCGCGTCGAACTCGGTCTGTGTGATCGCTCCATCGTCGAGCAGTTTCTTCCCCTTGGCGATCTGCTCGGCCGGATCGCTTGCCGTCGCCACGGACTTGACGTAGTCGTCCATTTGCGCCTGTGACTGCTGCATCTGCTTTTCGTTGCGCTCCGCCATGCCGTCGTGCTCGGCGATCAGGTAGATGAAAACGCCGAGGTACGGCACCACGATCACAAAGATGAGCCATGCGGCTTTGCCCCAGCCCGAGATGTCGTGACGCCTGAACACGTCGCCGAAGACGGTGATCAGAAGCCAGAACCAGATCACCCACGCGAAGAACACGAGCATCGTCCACATCACATCGAGAAATGGGTATGAACTGGCTATCAAGATCAGTCTCCTTTGCCGAATCGATTGTGATCGGCTCCAAAACCTCTTGGAGCCAAGGGCCTACGCCTCCCTGAAGATCGATGTCTATCACTCCACTCGGATGATTGCGACGGTTGGCGTCCATGGTCGCGTTTCCCAGTCCACTGAGTGGAGGCGGCAGGAATCGAACCCGCACAAGATTCAATCCGTGATCGCAACCTCGAGGAAGCGCTCGATCATGGCTGTCACCTGCTCAGGTACCTCGAGCTGATGAAAGTGGCCTGCGCCGACGGTCATGCCGACGTGGAGGTCAGGTTTCAACGGACGTAAGCGCGCAGGGTCATTGCTCTCGTCAGGCGCTGAGCTCAACACAAGCAGAGGCACCGTGCACAACGCCAACGCGGCAACGCCGTTCCACGCGACGAGACCTCGGATCCCCGCCGTTGCCACGCTCAAAGGTACGGAGCACATCGTCTCCACGATTCGATTTCTCAGCTCGGCATCAGCTGTCGGCCCGACGCCGTCTTCGACCCAGGCACGCCGAACGGCCTCGCCGTCGGGACCTTCTAGCTCCATGGCGAATCCCTCGTAGATACTGCGAATCTCGGGCGGCGGGTTGATCGGTCCAGGGTCGTCCGCAACGACCGCCGACGGCAAGGATGGGTGTCTTGCAGCGAGCTCAATTGCGATCATGCCTCCGAGGCTGTGGCCGATTACGACCGGCCTCGAGATCCCGATCTCCGCACAGAGCCAGGCGAGATCGTCGGCGAGGCTCGGCAGGTCGTACCCGTCCTCGAGCCGATCGCTGCTACCACAGCCCCGCAGATCAAACGTTGCCACGGTGTGCGACGATTGGAAGTGCTCGAACTGTGGCTCGAAGAAGCTGTGGTCGCAACACCAGCCGTGGACGAAGACGAGCGGGGGATCCCCGCGTCCGGCTTGCTCGTAGTACAGGCTGAGGTCGTGCCGCCTGGCGTACGGCATGTGTCTCCTTCCGGGCGATGCGAGACGATTCTGTCATTCGCGTCTCCTCAGAACACGCGAATCTCTCCGGCGTCGGCTTATTGCGGCATCGGATCCACACGACCGCCGGAAGCCATCGATGCGCGAAAACGCAGCAGGCTTTATAAGTCCAGCCTCAGTCCAGCCCTCAGATCGCCGGCTCTAGCCGCGATCCCAGCGTCCACTCATCCGATCCCATGGAGGTCACGCGATGAGCAGCCGACTTCGACGTTCCCTTGTCCTGACGACCCTGCTGGCCCTCTTGCTCGGGGTATCCGGCACCGCGGCGCTGACCGGCCTCGCAGCCAATCCCCCGAACACCAAGGTCTCCGGCATCGACGTCGACGCGACAACGATCCCGCAGCTCCAGGCGTTCATGAATTCGCGCCGGATGAACTCCGTCGAGCTGACGAACTTCTATCTCCGGCGTATCCGCCAGCTCAACTCGATGCTCAACGCGGTGATCACGGTCAGCCCGACGGCCCTTGCCGACGCACGAGCGGCCGACGCGGCTCGACGCAACGGCGACCACCGCTCATTGCTCGGGATTCCGATCATCGTCAAGGACAACATCGACACCACCGGCATGCCGACGACGGCCGGCTCCTGGGCACTCGCCGGGAGCACGCCCGGCGACTCGTTCATCGCGCAGAAGCTGAAGGCCGCCGGCGCGATCATCATCGGCAAGGCCAACCTCTCCGAGTGGGCCAACTTCCGGTCCGGCCCGTCATCGAGCGGCTGGAGCGGCATCGGTGGCCAGACGAACATGCCATACGTCCTCGATCGCAACCCGTGCGGCTCGAGCTCCGGCTCCGGCGTCGCCTCGGCTGCTGATCTCGCGGTCGCGGCCGTCGGCACGGAGACTGACGGCTCGATCGTCTGCCCCTCCGGAGCCAACGGCGACGTGGGGATCAAGCCGACACTCGGATTGTGGAGCCGCGCGGGCGTCGTCCCGATCAGCGCCAACCAGGACACAGCCGGCCCGATTGCCCGCAACGTGACCGACGCCGCGGTGCTCCTCGGCGCGGCGACCGGCGTCGACCCGAACGACAACTCGACCGCCGCTCAGACCGGCCATGCCTTCACCGACTACACCCAGTTCCTCAACGACCACGCCCTCCAGGGCAAGCGGATCGGCGTCTGGCGCGCCGGCACCTACGACCCGGCGTTGGTGGGCTCGGTCGTCGAGCCGATCCTCGCCCAGACGATCGCCGCGCTCGAGGCCCAAGGTGCGACCGTGATCGACCCGACCGACATCGACCTCTCGGCGACCGCCAATGAGTTCCCAGCGCTCGTGTGCGAGTTCAAGACCGACATTGCGACCTACCTCCAGACCTACGTCCACGGTACGAACCCGGTATCAGGCCAGGCATACGCGCGAACGCTCGCCGACCTGATCGCCTTTGATGCGGCCCATCAAAACCTCGAAGGACCTTGGAACGATGCGGTCTTCGAGGCTGCTGAGGGGACGAACGGCCGTGACGCCGCTTGCGCTGCCCTCCGCGCGGCGACGACGCCGCCCGTTCAGGCGGCAATCGACCAGCTCATGGCCGCGAATCACCTCGACGCGATCATCGCCCTGACGAACGGTCCGGCGTGGCCGACGAACGACGATCCGAACGCCGGCGACCTCAACGGGCACTTCGAGTACTTCGTGGGCTCGTCCACGGCGGCTGCGGTGTCGGGCTACCCCGACATCACTGTGCCAGCCGGGTACGACGCGGGACTGCCGCTCGGGATCACCTTCATCGGCGGCCGCTGGGCCGAACCGAAGCTGCTCGGCCTCGCCTACGACTTCGAACAGGCGACGCATGTTCGTGTCCCGCCGCAGTTCATCCCGACGATCGGCGACGCGCTGTTCCCAGGCGTCCCTAATCCGCCGGCTCAGATGCGCGTGCAGCCGCATCAGGCGACCCAAAGTCAGCGCGATCTCCTCGTGCGCTTGCGGTAGCGGAATATCGCGGAGACAACGAAGCCCGGCCATTTCGGCCGGGCTTCGTAATGAGCTCGGTCACACGGTGGCGCCGATCCCGTAGAAAGACGTCGGTCGCGTGGTTCGTGTCCCCGCGAACGAGGTTCGAAGCCGCGTTCCCGCTTCCACTGTTGGCAGACCGAAGCTTCGCTGGAGCCGGGCTGGCGATCACGAGCAGCGCCACCAGAGGGACGACTGGGCGTGTCAAGCCGTGCCTCAACTTACACCTGCGTTGTTAGCGGAGTGTTACAAGGCCCGGCCCCTCACTCGTCGCGTACTCCGCGAACTAGTAACCCCGCGATGCCGCGTATTCCTCGGCCACGCGTTTGGGCACCACGAAGGCCCAGGCGTCCTCGACAAGGTCACGCATTTCGTCGGCGTCGATGGCGGCGAGTCGCACGTGAACCCAGTGATAGCGGAGGTCAGACTGGCTCGGCAATGAGAATTTGTCCGGGTCGGACTCGACAAGCGCGTCGCGCCATTCCTTGGGAAACGCAAAGCCCATTGTGGAGCCGTCACGCGAGAAGGACAGATAGACGATTCGGCCAACTCGGAACTTCACCCGGCCGCGCACATAACCCTCACTGCTGCGGGGCAGCGTGAGCGCAAGAGCGCGAACCTCGTCGATCGTCACCACGGTCCGACACTAACCAGTGGCTGCCCGACCTCACGGATTGCAGTTAGCCGTCGCCGCCGCTCGCGCCGATTCCGATCCAGACAAGCCCGTCATCACCAGCGCGCATCTGACGTCGCGCATCCGGCGAACAGAACACGAAATGACCCGGTCGCAGCGCGATTTCTTCACCGTCGACGAGCACCGTCCCGCTGCCGCCCACTACCGCGTATACCTCTTCCTCGCCGTTAGCGGAGTGGTCGTGCTCCGGTCCTTCGCCACCCGGCGGAAGCTCAAGTCGATTCACCTTGAACCTGCCGACCCCAAGCGGCGCGCTCAATCCACGGAACACGCCATTGGGCGACTCGATGTCGCTTGCGTCTATCACCATGTGTGCCATCAGATCCTCCGTTCGATCGCTCAGGCAGAGTCTACGATTACGAGCGATCGCCCCTACTGCACGGGTGCCCGTCGAGGCTTCTTCGCAGGTGAAACCGTTCGGCGCATCACGCAATGGTTCTTGCCCTTGGGCCGGTCATAGGTGAAGCCGGTCTGCTCATAGAGGCTGCGCGTCGTGTTGTAGAGAAATGAGGCCGAAATCTTCTTGCCCTGCGTATCCTGCGGATAGCCCTCCACGACGCCCCCGCCGGCCTTCGTGATCAGGTCGAGGGCGCCCCGAAGCGCGACGCCTGCGACGCCTTTCCGTCGATAGTCCCTGTCGACGAAGATGCACGTGATGCGATAGTCGGGCGGCTCATCCGTCTTGGTGGCCTCGTATTCCTTCCGGTGATGGATGTTCGGGAGCTCGTCCGGAGAGCCGTATTGGCACCAGGCCACTGCGGCGTCGCCGTCGAAGACCAGGGCCGCATGAGCGTCGCCCTCCCGAACGAGACGCTCCTTCCAGGGGCGGCCCTTTTCGCCCTCGGGCCTGCCGACCCGCGAATGGAACCAGGTGCACCAGCAGCCGCCGAACCCCATGCCCTTGTGCTTCTCAGCGAGACGCGCGAACGCATCCCAAGTCGAGGCATCAAGCGCCCTGATCGCGTAGTCGCTCATTCACCCCTCCGGTCACCGGCTCCGGTCAGATTGACGAGCGAACGAGTCTACGCACGTCCTGCCTGACCTGGGCGAGTCTGCGGGAATGTTCCCATCGCGGTGGCCCAGTGGGCGCCTTCATGGCCGAGGAGGAGCCGACTGGCATAGGGTCATCAGGTCCAACTCCTGCGAAGGGATGAGTCATGTACCTCGGTATCTACGACATCGACGGTGATCCACGCGAGGTGCTCGCTGCCTACGATCGAGTCATGGCGGGGATGCCCGAGAGCCAGGTTTACTTCCACGCCTGCGCCGTCCGTGAGAACGGGATCACGATCTTCGACGCCTGCCCGACAAAGGAGGCGTTCGAGAAGTTTTCGACAAGCGCGGAGTTCCGCAGCGCGGCCGAGGCCGCCGGACTTCCCTGGCCGAGCAAGATCGAGGGACTGCCGCTTCACGCAGTGCGCGCTCGCGACGGTGTCACGTAGTTAGGAGGGCCCGCTGCGCCGGCGATGCTTCTATGTTTGTCAAGTCGCCAGTGGCGCTCCGTGTTCGAGTAGGCGGTAGAGCTTGCGGGCGAGGTAGCGCTTGAGGCAGCGGGTTGCTTCGCGTCGGGTCTTGCCTTCTTGGATGCGTCGTTCGATGTAGGCGATCGTCGCGGGGTGTGAGCGTTTGCGGGTGACGAGGATCATGTGGAGAGCGCGGTTGAGTTTGCGGTCGCCGCTTCGGTCGAGCCGGTAGCGGATCGTCTGCCCGGAGGAGGCGGGGATCGGCGCTGCGCCGGCGAGTCGTGCGAAGGCCGCCTCGGAGGTGATCCGTCCTTGGTGCGACCAGGAGAGCACGATCTGTGCGGCCGCGTGCGGTCCGACGCCGGGCTGGTCGAGCAGCTGCGGCGCGAGCTTGCGAGTGATCGTTTCGATCTGCCGTGCGAGCTCGCGCTCCTCTGCTGTTAGTTGCAACACGCGGCGGGCGATCGAGCGCAGCGCGAGCATGCTGCCGCGCAGCTCGGGATCTCGTCCGCCACCTGGTCGTGTTGCTGCGAGGCGTTGCAGCAGCCGGGCCCGTGTCAGCGGGCGCAGTTCGCTGCGCAACGGCTCGGGTGTGGTGACCAGGAGGTCTCGCAGCTGGCAGAGGCCGGCGCGCTTGGCGTTGACCGCGCCTTCGCGTGCGGCCACCAATGCCTGCAGCGCCTGGCGTTCACCGCCGGCCCGGGGTGTCGCGGGCCGCTCGCTCGTCAGCACACTGCGGGCGGCGCGGACAGCGTCGAGCGCGTCGGTCTTGCCACCCGAGCGGCGCTCCCGCCGCAACCGGCCGACCTCGAGCACCCGCTCACCGCGGCCGCTCAGGAAGCGCGTGAGGCCGGCACCGAACGAGGCGGTGCCCTCGACAGCGAACGCTCGCCGACCCGGTGCGTGCCGGTCGACGAGCTTCAGCGCGTTCGCATAGCCGTCACCGCTCGCGACAACCGTCTCCTCGAAGACGACCGCGCCGCTGACGACGTGCACGACCGCGAGCGCATGCGAGTCACGGTGCGGGTCGACACCGACCACGTAGTCCAGCTGATCTGCAAGCATCACTTCTACCTCCAGCCGAGGTTGGGGGACACACTCCGGTGTCGGTCTGGACGTTGAGACCGCTGGCGGCATAACTGTGATGGGTCACGCGCTCACAACGCGGACAGGCTTCTGATCAGGCCAGCAAGCGGGCGCCAGGCCGGCACCGGTCTCTCCGCTCGGACAAATCACTCGAAAGACACCGCAACAACGGGTCATTCGAAAATCGAGTCACGAACAAAGAGCACCGACGCCAACCTGACAAACGCCCCAGACGAGACACCCACACACTCACAGTTCGGAAATGTCACCCGACGCCGCTGCGGCGTTATTCGTCGTCGGCGGTGGCGGTTGCATACCGCGGCCGCCCGGTGGGCCGGTACACCTGGATCGTTACGCCCTTCGAGTCGGCTCGCGAGTCGACCAGGTCAAGCGCAATGTCCGGGCCGACGTCGGGGAACAGCCGCGCGCCCTGGCCGAGGACTACGGGGACAATGAGCAGGTCCATCTCGTCGACAAGGCCGTTATCGAGCAGCCACCGGATGAGGGCGCCGCTGCCGTGCACCTGCAGCTCACCCCCCGGCTTCGCTTTCAGCTCGCCGATGGCCGCAGCGACGTCGCCGGAGAGGACGGTCGTGTTCGCCCAGCGCGGTTCGGTGAGCGTGTTCGACACGAGGTACTTGGGCTTTGTGTTCAAGGCATCTGTGATCGGGTGGTTGCCCGGATCCTCCGCCGCGGCGCGAGCCCGCTCCTCTGCGCCCCAGTAGCCGGCGAAGAGCTCGTAGGTCCGCCGGCCGAACAGGAACGCGTCGGCGCGCTGGTAGGTCTGCTCGATGAACCTCATGGTCTCGTTGTCGGCCACCCCCATGGCCCATCCGCCGCGCTCGAATCCGTTCCTGCGATCCTCATCCGACGCGCCGCCGTTTCCCTGCATCACCCCATCGACGGTGACTTGCGTCATGGTGGTCAGTTTCATGGTCGCAGCTCCCTTCTCGCGGAGATCTTGTCGTCGTTCGATTCGACTGAACCGCGGCGCCGATCTCATCGGTCGGTCGCAGCAGAGTACGTCCGGCGAACAGTCCGGGCTCGGGCGTGTCACGAGGCGTCCAGACCGAGCGGTCGCCCGCCTCCACCGCACGCGCGTGGGCGGCGTCGAGGTCATCGACTGTCCAGGCTGTGTGGGGGACGCCGGCGCGTAGCGCCGCGATCGGGTCGTCCCAGGCAGAGGGTTGAACATCCACTGCGAGCAGTTCGAACCGCTCGCCGCTCGGCGCGACCATGAAGGCAACAGCCCCCGGCACACCGGCGGCGGACTCGTGCGTCAGTCCGAGCGCCTCGCGGTACCACGCGACGCTGAGATCGAGATCTGATCCAGCCCTCCGCATATGGGTATGCCTGGCCGTCTACATCCAGAGCACGTCTAGCTCGAAGGTCGATCGGCGGCTCACCCGGTCTGGCCTCGCCGATGATGTGGATCGAGATCCCCCGTGGGCGAAGCCAGGGGATCAGGCAAGTACCTAGACGGAAGACAACCCGAACGCCATACTGGCGTAGATGGCAGGACAAGAAAACAGCACCCTGACGCCTCGGGACGAGGACGATGGACTCGGTGCTGGCTTCTTTCTCAAGATCGCCGGGGTCTGCGTGGCTATCGGGATTGGCGCGATGATCATCGCTCTGATTTTCTTCCGTGCGATTTACGCCTGGGGCTTTTTCGGCACGTTCTTCGCTCTCGGGGCGGTACTGTGCCTGTTCGCCTGGATCTATGACCGCCGCCACGCACGCCCTTAACGGGGCCGAGCAGCAAGCGCCCCATCCAGACCTAAGGACGCCTGTCGGCGGGTAGATCTCTGGCGACTTGAAGTCGTTAACGCACAGTGTCTCAGACGAACCGCCGCCCTTCGCCGCCGATGCCGGCTTTGCCGGCGTCGGTCGCTCCGGCGTCGAATCGAAACCGAGTCATCATGGCTCTGCGAAGCTGAGCCGGACCTCGGTCCGTGAGTGGAGGCGGCGGGAATCGAACCCGCGCAACGTTCCCCGCTGAGTCAAGACGGCTTCGTGCGCGTTTTCGCGGCGTGCCAGTCTAGACCCATCATCTCGAAGCGCTCGACCGCCCGCGCCAGGAGCGCTCGGTCGTTTCGGACGAGTCCGAGGGCGCGCAGGGCGAACGGCTCGAGGTAGCTGCCGGGCTGCAAGAGTCGTAGGGCGTCGACCTCGGCGTCTTCCTTGCGTCCGACGGCGAGAAGCGCCTCGAGACGGGTTGCCGCTCCGTGAACGTGCTCGTATGTCATCCAACCCCATTGCTCGGACCCCTCGAGCAGCGCGCTGACCTCATCGAGGTTGCCGCGCAGCAAGGCCAGGCGCGCGTACAGCGGGTCGAGCCACAAGCCGTAGCCCTGGAACCGGAGGGCTTTCGCGTCTTCTTCCAGTCTGTGCGCCTCCCCTACCAGGCCCAGTTCGGCACAGGCTTCTGCGCACACCAGGAGTATTGCTGCGTCCATGACACAGGGGGTTTCGACGTTCTCGGCGACAGCCTGCTCGGCGCGGGGTTGCAGCGCGTGGATCCGGCCCCAGCGACCCACCGCTTTTTCAACGTGGAGTCCGCCGAAGAGTGCGTGCACGGCGTGGTGCGGGGTCAGCCGCGCGGCGATCGCGGCGTGCCGGCGGGCATGCGACTCGGCCAGGTCGAGGTGCCCAGCGGCGAGCTCCGAGACCGACGACTGCCAGTGGATGAGCGCGATGTGGTCGGGATCGGTCAAGCCGGCTTCAAGCGTGAGGCGGCGCCGCGCCCAGTCCTGGGCGACGGTGTAATCCGAGCTCACCAGGGCGATCGCCGAGCGGGTTTGGAATCCGTAGGAGAGAAGCTCGACGTCGCGCAGCCGATCGGCGATGGCGATGGCCCGATCGGCGAGCGCGACGTCGTCCTCGGCATTCGCATTCACGAGCAACGCCTGCGCGAGAGCACGGCTTTCCGGAGGAGCCAGCTCGAGCGCCTGGCTGGTCCAGCTCGAGAGCAGCGCACTGTCCGGACGTTGTTTCCACATGGAGCCGCGCATGGTGCTCTCGATGGCGAGCTCGGCGTAGAGGTCGCCCAGGATCACCGAATCGCTCGTCAGCTCGACCGCCTTCAGCATCGCCTCCCAATAGCCCTCGCCGTCGAATCTAAGGGAGCTCGCGCGCGCGATCGCGCGCCAGAGCTCGGCGTCCTCCGGCGCGAGCTCCACAGCCCGTCGGAGCAGTGCGAGCGCCTCTTCGATGTCGAAGCGGCCAACCGCAAGTTCCGCGCCACGGCGAAGGTAGCGAAGAGCCTCGCGCGACAGCTCGGCGAGCTTCGCCTCCTCTCCGCGCCAGGCGAGCATTGCGATCTCGGGCTCGACCGCCTGCGAATAGTGGTGTGCGAGCGCTGAGACCTGGTCGTCCCCGCCCTCGCCGGTGGCCTCGAGCCACGCCGCGAAAGAGGCGTGCAATCGGGCCCGATGGGCCTTCGGCAGACTCCCGTAGACGACCTCCCACGTCAGCGCGTGCTTGAAGACCAGCTCGGGCTCGCCGTGGCGAAGGAAGCCGCGCGCGACGAGCGTTCCGACGTCGTTGCCGGTCGTCGCGGTCAATGCCGCGAGGGCCGGCAGCGTGAACGTGCGTCCGATCACCGAAGCTGCCTGAAGCGTCGCCTTCTCCGCGGGTGACAGCAGGTCGATCCGGGCTGCGAGCACCGCCTGCACCGAGTCCGGGATGTCCAGAGTCGCGGCAGCCCTCTGCAATCTCCACCTGCCGTTCTCGCGTGCGAGCAAGCCCCGGTCGATCAGCGTCGAAAGCAGCTCCTCGAGGAAGAACGGATTGCCGTCGGCTCGCTGGACGAGAAAGTCACGGGCCGCATCGTCGAGCTCCGAGGCAAGCAGACGGTGGAGCACTTGATCGGCCTCTTCCACCGTCAGCGGCCCCAAGGTCGAAGACTTGCCGGATCCGCGGAGCTCAGGCCGATCCGGTCGCGCCGTGACGAGCAGCAGCAGCGACCCCTCGACGTCCGCCAGCAACCGCTCGAGCAACTCGCGCAGGGGCTCGCTCGCCCAATGCAAGTCCTCGACAACGAGTACGACCGTCTGCCTCAGCGCGAGCTCACTGACCAGGCGTACCCACTCCGCGCGCAGACGCTCTGCAGCGCCGCGCGGGTCGAGGTCTCCGCCGACGTCGAGACCTAGTGTGAGGCCGAGGATCTCGCGACCGGCGAGCCGCGCGCGGACGGTCTCGGGCGTGTCGCTTTCGCCCAGCCCAAGCTGGGAGCGGAGGATGCCTACCAAGGGGCTATAGGTAACGCCGCGGCCGTACGAGACGCAGCGGCCGAGACAGAAGACCACCTCGGCGGGCAGCCGCGCTCGGAACTCGCGGACCAGGCTCGTCTTGCCGACCCCAGGCTCGCCCACCAGCGACACACACCGGGGCCGTTGTTCGCCACGGCACGAGTCGAGCTCGCGCTCTAACCAAATCAGCTCGCGGTCGCGGCCGACGAACGCGGTCTCGAGTCCGATTCCGCGCGGCCGGGTCGGCGAGACCATGCGAACGAGTTCACGGCACACGACGCCACCCGGCTTCCCCTTCGCCTGGACGGTCATCGGCTCGGCGAACTCGAAGGCCGAACGGACGGCGGCGGCTGTCCTTTCACCAACCAGGATTTGGCCAGGACGCGCTGCCTGCTCGAGCCGCGCCGCGATATTGACAGGATCGCCTGTGACGAAAGAGCTGCCTTCCCGTGGCCGGCCGACGACCATGTCCCCTGTGTTGACACCGATGCGAAGCGCGAGCCGCTCGCCGAACAGCTCGCTCAGCCGCAGCTGCATCGACAGCGCCGCGTCGAGCGCTCTCTCTGCATGATCCTCGCGCGCCGCCGGCGCTCCGAAGACGGCTACGACTGCATCGCCGATGAACTTTTCGACGGTGCCTCCACCGAGCGCAATCTCCGCCGCCATCGCGTCGTAGAAGCGGTCGAGGAGGTCACGGGTGTGCTCGGGGTCGAGCGAGCCGCCGAGCTCGGTGGATCCGACCAGGTCGGCGAACAACACCGTCGCAAGCTTCCGCTCCTTGACCGCCGGCTCGGGCTCAACCGGGGCAGCGCACGTTGCGCAGAAACGGGCGCCATCCGATAGCAGAGCCGAGCAATGTGGGCAGGTCGCGATGTGTCGATTATCGCGCGGGCATGATCCAGCACCTAACCCGCCGATCCGAGCCAACGGACATCGGTCGATTCGCGTGAGCCGACGAACCCGCCAACATGAGAGGTAGTCGACATCATCGTCCCGACTCGAGCGCGTAGAGTCGTCCTCAGTCCGACCGACAGAGGAGCGAAGTCATGAGCATGTACGCAGTTGTCGACCCCGCGACCGGCGAGACGCTCAAGGAGTACCCGACGATCACCGACGACGAGTTGCGGGACGCGATCGCCCGCGCCGACCGCGCACACCGCGAGTGGTCGAGAGCTGCGACTGTCGCTGACCGCGCCTCGCTCGTGCGGCGCGTCGGCGAGCTGCACTCGGAACGGCGGAAGGAGCTTGCGGAAATCATCGTCGCCGAGATGGGCAAGCCGGTACGGCAAGCGCGGGGTGAGGTCGACTTCTGCGCGTCGATCTACGGGTTCTACGCAGACAATGCGGAAGCACTGATGGCAGACGAGCCGATAGAGCTCCTCCAGGGTGAGGGGTCGGCGGTCGTCCGCCGCAGCTCACTCGGCGTCCTGCTGGGGATCATGCCGTGGAACTTCCCCTACTACCAGGTCGCACGCTTCGCGGCGCCGAATCTGATCATCGGCAACACACTTCTGTTGAAGCACGCGCCCCAGTGCCCGCAGTCGGCTGAGGCGATGGCGCAGATGTTCCGCGATGCTGGCTTCCCCGACGGCGCATACGTGAACATCTACGCCACGAACGAGCAGATCGAGTGGGTAATCGCCGATCCGCGCGTACGCGGCGTATCCGTCACCGGCTCCGAGCGCGCCGGCGCCGCCGTCGCGGAGATCGCTGGCAGGCATCTGAAGAAGGTCGTTCTCGAGCTCGGCGGCTCCGACCCGTTCATCGTCCTCGGCACTGACGACCTCGACAAGACGGTCGAGGACGCTGTCGCCGCGCGGATCGACAACGCGGGCCAGTCGTGCAACGGCGCGAAACGGTTCATCGTGATCGACGAGCTCTACGAGCCGTTCCTCGAGAAGTTCACTGCCGCGCTCACCGCTGTGAAGCAGGGTGATCCGCGCGAGCGCGAGACCGAATGCGGGCCGCTGTCCTCTCAGGTCGCGGCCGACCGCCTCGAGGATCAGGTCCGGCGAGCGGTCGAGCAGGGCGCGACGGTCGTCGCCGGCGGCAAGCGCAACGGCAACTACTTTGAGCCGACGGTGCTGACGGACATCACGCCGGAGAACGACATCTACCGTGAAGAGCTGTTCGGCCCGGCCGCCCAGGTCTATAGCGTGCCGTCGGAGGAGGAGGCGGTCGCGCTGGCAAACGACACGCCGTTCGGGCTCGGCTCATACGTGATGACGAACGACCTGCAGCAGGCCGAACGCGTCGCGGACCGGATCGACGCCGGCATGGTCTACGTGAACATCGTCGGCGCCGACGGTGCCGAGCTGCCGTTCGGCGGCACGAAACGCTCCGGCTTCGGACGCGAGCTCGGCCGCTACGGGGCCGACGAGTTCGTCAACAAGAAGCTGATCCGCATCAGCTGAGCAAGAGGATCGCGGCAGCACCAATCGCTCGTTCGGACATCGCGAAGCTGCGTTCCCCTCGGGCGGCCTACGGTAGGGTCAGCCGCATGGTCGGACAGCGTGCGCTCCTGGTGGTCGACGTTCAGCGCGGCTTCGAGGATCCAGCGCTCGGACGCCGCGACAATCCCCATGCCGAGGAGAACGTCGCCAAGCTGATTGCCGCGTGGCGCCAGCGCGGGGACCCGATCGTGGTCGTTCAGCACGATTGGCAGGGTGGACCGCTCGAGCGCGGCACGCCCGGCTTCGAGCTGAAAGAGGCCGTCGCCGGCGAGCCGGATCTGCGCATTGTCAAGACGGTGCACTCGTCGTTTCACGGAGATGTCGATCTCGACGCATGGCTGCGCGAGCGCGGGATCGGAGGGATCGCGGTGTGCGGGATTCAGACGAACTTTTGCTGTGAGACGACCGCTCGCATCGGCTCCGATCTTGGGTACGACGTGTGGTTCGTCCTCGACGCGACCCACACGTTCGACGACGTCGCCCCGGACGGCGAGGTGGTGCCGGCTGCCGAGATCGCGCGCATGACCGGCATCAACCTCCAGGACGAGTTCGCGGAGGTCGTGACGACGGCGGCAGCCTGCATGTGACCTTCAGGCGGCGTCGCGGGTCGCAACCGAGACCGACCGAAGTCATCATGGCTCTGCGAAGCGGAGCCGGACTTCGGTCGGTGAGTGGAGGCGGCGGGAA
>CAWHXK010000037.1:0-34975 GCA_963833255.1 uncultured Actinomycetes bacterium | reverse complement strand
ACGCCTATCCCGCCGACGGCTCCGTCCTTCGGATCGGCTCGTCGCGGGCCACCGCCGCCCGCGTCGTCCTTCAGGACGTCTCGATGTTCAACGGTCGCGTCACCGTGCGCCGGCTCGTGGTTCCCGCCCGTGGGCTCGCCGGAGCGAGGGTCGAAGGCCTCGTCGTTGACGGGACGAGCTACGTCGTCGGCCCGAACGCGATCATCCCGCTCCACGGTGGTAGCTACATCGTCGCGTTGCAGGAGGCGGTCTCGCCGGGGCGCACCGGCTCCGGCCTCGTGGCGCTGCGGGCATTGTCGCCGATCCGTCGCTTGGACTCGCCCCTGGCACACAGCTTCTCGGTGACCTGCCCGCGCTGCGCATCCGGACTCCGGGACGAGCCGGGCCGCCGCAGTGCTCGGGTTGCCGCAGCTGCCGGCCGCCCAGGCCTCGATGTCAGGCGTACCGACGTTTCTCGAGCCGGAGATCCTGCCCTCGAATGCGACGCTCGGGGGACAGGCGGTCGCGCTCGCGTATCGCTTCCTCGGGGTGCCGTACGTCTGGGGCGGCGATTCGCCCGCCGGCTTCGACTGCTCCGGGCTCACGATGTACGTGTACGGCCAGCTCGGAATCAAGCTGGGCCATTACACGGGGTTCCAGTATTACGCGGGCCTCCGCGTCCCTCGCGACCAGCTTCAGCCGGGAGATCTCGTGTTCTTCCGTGCGAACTCGGCCGGTGTGCCGCAACACGAAGGGATGTATATCGGCAACGGCTCGTTCATCCAGGCACCACATACCGGTGACGTCGTGAAGGTGTCGAGTCTGTTCGATGCGCGGTACGCACTCGCGTATGTCGGCGCGGTCCGTCCCTATGCTGCCGGCACCGGGTCGTCGTTGCCGTCGTCGCCGCCCAGCTGGACCTCGGCGTCCGGATAGAGCACGCGCCAGACACGCAAGTAGATCTCGAGCTCCGGCGGCGTCGCGCCAGTCGGTGAGAGGTCGACTTCGAGCTGCCCCGGCCCGGCCACGATCGCCGCCTGGCCCAGACTCCGCAGGAAGTTCGCCAGACGGTCCGTGTAGCTCGGGTCGGAGAGGCGAAGCTGCATGCGGGCCGCCTACCGAGCGTTCCATCCCGGCGGTCGGCTGGGATCACCCGACCGAGGGACGGTCCGTCCCTCCGCTGGGTGAACTTGTCAGTTGAGGGAGTCCAGCACCTCTGAAGCGTGGCCCGCCGGCTTGATTCCCATCATCGCTCTGGCGACGTTCCCGTCCGAATCGATGATGAACGTCGAGCGCTTGATGCCCATGCTCTTCTTGCCGTAGGAATTGCGCTCGCCCCAGACGCCGTACTTCTCGGCCACCTCGTGCTCGGGATCGGCGAGCAACGTGAATGGCAGCTCGTATTTCGACTTGAACTTCCCGTGCGAGGCGACGTCGTCCGGGCTCACGCCGAGGATCTCCGCGCCGCGCTCGCGGAACACGTCGTAGGAGTCCCTGAACTCGCAGGCCTCGACGGTGCAGCCGGGCGTGTCGTCCTTGGGATAGAAGTACAGGACGACCGGCCGGCCCTTCAGGTCGGAGAGCTTCACGGTCTCGCCGGTGTCACTCTGGAGCTCGAAATCCGGGGCGGGCTTGCCTTCCTCGATCACGACAGATCCTCTCTGTAGGGTGCGCTCGCGATGCTAACGGTGCATCACCTGCTCGCATTCCTGGTGATCGCGGTTTGCCTGCTCTCGGCCCTGATCGCGTTGATCGCCTACCGGCGGCGAGGGAATGCCGGCGGCCTCGTGGCCCACGCACTCGCTCTTGCGCAGACCCTGATCGTGGCGCAATTCGCCGTCGGCTTGCTGCTGCTGGCCGATCACCGTCATGCGGACGAGGGAACGCACTACATGTACGGGAGTCTCGCGGTGCTCACGGTAGCGTGGCCATGGTTCTACGCACCACCCGATCCGCGGCGGCGGCTCGCGTGGTTTGCCGGAGCTACCCTGTTCGCAGCCGTGCTCGCAGTCCGCGCCTACATGACCGCCTGAGTTGGGCAAGTTCCTTGCCGACCGGCCGACGCTCCGTGGCTTTCTGATCATCGGGCTGATCGCGCTCGTCGTGGTCGTCCTCAACCAGTACACGGCGCTCCTGGCGATCGCGGCGCTCCTTCGGATCGCGTTCTTCCTCGCGGTCGCGTTCTTCGTCTATCTCATGTGGCGCGACCGGCGCGGCGAGATCGAGAGCTGGTCGACGCGTGAGCGGGTCGTCTTCTACGGCTCGGCGCTTCTGATCGTCATCGCGATCGGCCTCTATTTCTGGCGGGGCCTGCCCGGCTACGAACAGCTCGGGTTCATCGGAGTCATCGCGGGAGCGGGTTACGCGATGTTCCGCGTCTGGCGCGGTCGTCATTCGTACTCCTAGAGCCTTCTACTCAGGCGACTGCTTCGGAGAGCCGATGCGACTTCGATGAACCTCAGGCAACTTCTCCGGCCTGCTCCGCACCTCGAACGACACGCTGCGCAGCACGCGCTGCTCGTCGGCATCGGCGGAGCGCTGGCGCTCGGCGCGGCGGTCGGTATCGCCTGGGCCGCAGGCTTCGGCAGAGTCCTGCACGAGCTGTACCAGATCAACCCGATCTGGCTCCCGGTTGCCTTCGGCATGGAGCTGGCGGCCTATTTCGGGTATGTCGTCGCCTACCGCGAGGTCGCGCGGCTCGAGGGTGGACCGCAACTCGGGATCGCGCGCGCCGGTGCGATCGTCGCAGCGGGGTTCGGCGCCTTCGTCATCCGTGGCGGCTTCGTCGTGGACCGGCATGCGCTCGAGACCGCCGGTCTTGCGCCGCGCGAGGCGCGTGCACGCGTGCTCGGCCTCGGGGTCCTCGAGTACGCGGTGCTTGCACCTGCGGCCGCGCTCGCCGCCGTGATCCTGCTCGCCCGCGGCGCCACACACCCGAGCCTTGGCTTCACACTGCCGTGGGCGATTGCGGTACCACTGGGCTTCGGCGCGGCCTTCGCCATGTTGGCCCGGCGCCACCGAGTCGGCGCGGAAGGTAGATGGCGAGCCGTGCTGGGGCATGGGCTCGACGCCGTTCAAATGCTCAAACAACTCGCGTCGCAGGGAGCCGTGCACGGAGGGGCATTTCTCGGCACGACGCTGTACTGGATCGGCGACGTCGGCTGTCTCTGGGCCTGCCTCCGCGCCTTTCACGATTCGCCGGACATCGCAGCGCTCATCATCGGCTACGCGACCGGCTACGCATTGACCCGGCGGACGCTGCCGCTCGGCGGAGCAGGGTCGGTCGAAGTGCTCGTCTCCTTCGCCCTCGCGTGGACGGGGATCCCGCTCGCCAAGGCGCTGCTCGCAGTCTGCGCCTATCGGATCTTCAACCTCTGGCTGCCGCTCGTTCCTGCTGCTATCGGCTTGCGCCACCTCAAGCGCTGGCGCGACCTCGCCGCCGGCGCGAGCTAGACGGAACCCGCAAGGAACATGCCCACACTGGCTCCGGCGGCGCCGGCTTGTAGGCGAGCCCCATCGCCCGTTGACGGGAGCTTACGCGCCGACGCGCGCGCCGGCGCCGTCCAGTGCGTCTAGCGCCGCACGGATGTCGACGTGCTGGCCGACGAAGATCGGTGTGTCGCGTTCCGTGTAGCGGGACGCTTCGCTCTCGCGCAGCGTGAGCATGAGGTGCATGAAGTCGGCCGGCTCATCGCATTCGAACGCCGTCATGAACTCCTGGTCGTCGATTCCGAACGAGTAGGTCGTGTGGTTGTGGATCGTCGCGAACTCCGCTCCGACGCGCATGTGCTCCTCCATCGCGCGCTGGCGATCCTCGGGCGGCAAGGCGTACCAGGGCCGCAGCTTCACGAACGGGTAGACGACGAGATAGGGCGACCCTTTGGGCACGACCTTGCGCGGGCGGCGTGCCTTCGTGTACTCGGAAGCCTTCGTCGTCGCGAGGTAGGAATAGGGCGTCTCCAGCCAGCCGGCGAGAGGTGTTCCGTTGAGCGCCGCGCCGACCTCGCCGAGGTCCTCGTAGCGCTGCGTGATCTTCCAGAGGAAGAAGTCCGAGTCGGGGCGAACGCCGGTGACGGTGTAAGCCCGCAAGGCGTCCATGCGGCCCGCCCAGTCCTCGATCACCTCGGCGAAGGCATCCTTGCCCGCCGCGCGTTCTTCGATCGGCAGCCGACGCCAGGCCGGGTCGACCCGAAAGAAGCTGTAGGCGACGTACTGGCCTTCCATCTGGGAAATGCTAGCCCGAGGAGGCGTTCACGAGAATCCAACCGCCGAGCCCCGTGGGGAGCTCGTCGGCAGCCGCGATGTCCGCCGGTGTCGCGAGCGACCAGCCGCCGGTCCCCGTGCCGACGGGTGGCTCGGCACACTCGAACGCCCCGGCGCGAATCTCGCTCATCGTCTGCTTGACGAAAGCCCTGGTCGACTTCGGCGTCCCGTCCACGTAGTAGACGCCCGACTGCCACCGGTTGTAGTCGTTCTCGTCGGTGACGTGGAAGATCAGGAACCCACGAACGGTTGGCTGGCAGGCAGCCATCTCGAGCGCCGTGCGGTAGTACGCCGCCTGCACGCCTTCGCTCACGGGCTTCGTCGTCGCCGGCTCGCGGCCACCGTAGAAGCGGCGCTTGCCGTCGGGAATCTGGGAGTCGACGCCATATTCGTCGTACACGATCGGCAGCTTCGAGCCGAGCTGGGGCGTGCCGTCGAAGGCTTTGCCGAGCAGCCCGACGAGCTTGTCGTAGTCGGCCAGGCCGAGCGACGTGCCGGTCAGGTGCGCGAAGGTGGGGGGCGTGCTCGAGTTCTCGCCGTAGGGGTGGATCGACAGCCCGTCCATGATCGGCCGGTTGCGGTTCATCGCCCGATACGTGGTGCCCATGTCGGCGATGAACGCGGTCGGCGAGTGCGTGTCGCGGCCGGTGCCCGGTCGGTCGATCCCGCGGGGGGCCAGCGAGCCGCCGATGATGAAGACGTTCCGGTCCGCCGCCTTCATCGCGTCGTAGGTCCGGGCGAGCAGCTGTGTGTACGCCGTCGCAGCCGCGTCCTCGCCGTTCGGGCCGAACTGTGGCAGCCAGTAGCGGTTCAGGTTCGGCTCGTTGCCCACGATGTACTCGCGGATTCCCGGGACGCGTCTGACGATGTCGGCAGCAAAGCGAGCGAACTGCGATCGCGCGGCCGCCGTGAGCGGCGTCGTCTTGCTGCCGAAGTTCATGACTGTCGCGACGATGCGGATGCCGAGGAAGTCGCCGGATGCGCTGATCGCCTGCAATGCGGCGAGTTGGTCCGCGGGAACGGCGGTCTGGCCGGGCTCCCAGGTCGCC
Organism: uncultured Actinomycetes bacterium; assembly: GCA_963833255.1. Lineage (GTDB taxonomy): Bacteria > Actinomycetota > Thermoleophilia > Gaiellales > Gaiellaceae > 3-1-20CM-4-69-9. The sequence continues at coordinate 29,684 of CAWHXK010000037.1, read as the reverse complement.
GTGATCCGGATCGTGTCGAAGCCGGCAGCCTTGGCCAACTCCATCTTGGCCATCGCCACGGCGGGGTCGGAGTTCCGGCCCTCGTCTTCGGCTGCACCCATGTACATCTTGTCGCTGGCGAGCGCCTGGGTCGTCAGCACGAGCGCCGCGAGGGCGCAGACGAATGCGATGAGTGATCGAAACCGCGGCAAGAGGATGGCCCTGATGACAAGCAGAAACCCGGGCGCGGCCAGTGTAGGGAAGAGAGTCCGACAGCGTCAATAGGACCCTGTAGGGGTGAAATCTAGGACCGTGTGAAGGGAGAATCCCTCGTTGGGGGGAACAGCGGCAGGCCTCAGAACCGATAGTTGACACTAGTCAGGATTGTGTTGCCAGGCTCTCGCCGCAGGGGGCCCCCGGGAAGTTCGCCACCTCCCTTACCGATCCTTGGCTCTTGCGGCGGCCCGGTCTCTCCACCCGGGCCGCTTCGCTATTTCGGCCGAAACCGGCTGGCTAGGCTGGCCTGATGGCCTCCAGGCTCGAGAATCAACTGAAAGGTCTGCCGGCCAAGCCCGGGGTCTACCTGTTCCGGAACCGGGCGGGCGACGTGCTTTACGTCGGAAAGGCCAAGTCTCTCCGGCCTCGGGTGCGGTCCTATTTTCAGCAGTCGCAGGACAGCCGGACGGCGATTCAGCAGCTGCCGGACCGGGTGGAGGACATCGAGGTGATCGTGACGCAGAACGAGGTCGAGGCCCTGCACCTCGAGCAGAACCTCGTCAAGCGGCACCGGCCGCCGTTCAACGTCCGGCTGCGGGACGACAAGTCGTTTCCGTACATCGCCGTCACGGTGGAGGACGAGTACCCCCGCGTCATGTTCACGCGCGAGCGCCACCGACGGGGCGTCGTGTACTTCGGGCCCTATGCCAACGCGAAGAAGGTGCGCGAGACGCTCGACGTCCTCAACCGGGTCTTCCCCTACCGGCCGTGCGAGGGGCCGAAACCCGGCCGTCACTCGGGGATCCCGTGCCTCGACTACCACATCGAGCGGTGCCTCGCGCCGTGCGTGGGCTACGTGTCGAAGGAGGATTACCTGGCGATCATCGATCAGGTGATCGAGTTCCTCTCGGGCGACATCGAGCCGATTCAGCGCGAGCTCGAGCGGAAGATGCAGGAAGCGGCCGCCGACGAGCGCTTCGAGGAGGCCGCGCGCTACCGCAACCGGCTGCGAAGCGTCCAGCATCTGGCAGAACGTCAGGCTGCGGACCTTCGCTCGGTCGGGACGATCGACGTCGTCGGCCTCGCGATCGAGGGGGACCGGGCCGTCGTCCAGGTGTTTCCGCTACGCGACGGCAAGCTGATCGACCGCTATTCCTTTCACCTGGAGAACGTCGGCGGACAGGACGTTCCGACCGTGCTCGAGTCGTTCTTCCTCGAGTACTACGGGTCCGCTCCGAGCCTCCCGCCTCAGATCGTTGTGCCCCGGGATGCCGGGGACACGACCGCGCTTGCGGGGTTCCTCTCGGAGCGGCGCGGCGCGCGGGTCGAGGTGCGCGCGGCCGAGCGAGGGGAGAAGCGGCGCCTCCAGGAGCTCGCGGCCGAGAACGCTCGCCATGCGCTCGCCTCGGACACCCAGCAGGCGGAGCTCAAGCGGCTGCGACGAGTCGAGGCGCTCGAGGAGCTTCGCGAGGTGCTCAACCTCGAAGCCCTCCCGATTCGGATCGAGTGCTTCGACATCTCGACCGTGATGGGACAGGACAACGTCGGCTCGATGGTCGTCTTCCAGGACGGGGTCGCGAAGAAGGCGCACTACCGCAAGTTCGGAATCAAGGGCCAGGTCGGGATGGACGACTTCGCCGCGATGGCGGAGGTCGTCTCGCGGCGCTTCGCCCGCCTCTCGGACGCCACCGGAGAGGAGTACGACGAGTCGTTCGCCGCCACGCCGAACCTCGTCGTGATCGACGGCGGCAAGGGTCAGCTCTCGGCGGCTCTCGCAGCGATGCAGGCGTTCGATCTTCCGCGCGTCGCGGTCGTCGCGCTCGCCAAGAAGGTGGAGGAGGTGTTCGTGCCGGGCACGCCTGACCCGATCCGCCTCGCCCTGCACTCGCCTGGGCTGCAGCTGCTCCAACGGGTCCGTGACGAGGCTCACCGCTTCGCGGTCGGTTTCCACCGGCAACGCCGGGATGCGCGGTCGTTCGCGTCGATCTTCGACGAGCTGGAAGGGGTGGGCCCGGCGCGGCGGCGTGCCCTGCTGCAGCACTTCGGCTCGGCCGAGCGCTTCGTTGCGGCGACCCAGGAGGAGCTCGAGGGTGTCCCGGGCGTGCCGGCGAAGACGGCGCGGTCGATCTACGCGCAGTTGCACAAAGCCGGCCGCGGCTAAAGAGCCAGTCCCTCGATAGGGGGCACTCTCGCAAGCGATCCCTGTGCAGGGTCTCCAGGCCGATACCTGGGGGGCCGCAACATGGAAGGCCGCATCCTCACACCGCTTCGCGCGCCGCAGCGCGCGACCACCGGTCTAGGCGCCCGCCTACGCCAGCTTCGCATTGCCGCGGGGCTGACCCAGTCGGAGCTTGCGGGGGACCGCTTCTCGAAGGAGTACGTCAGCCAGATCGAGCGTGGCAAGACGCGGCCGACGAAGGAAACCCTCGGTTGGATCGGCGAGCGGCTCGGCGTCGACGTCTCGTATCTCGAGACGGGCCAGTCCTGGGACGAGTACGCAGAGGTCGAGGCGGCGGTCACGCGCGCCGAGGCCGCTGTCGAGGGCCATCAGTACGACGACGCTGTCGAGGCGCTCGCAGCGCTCCAGTTCTCGCCGGAGGCACGTGAGCTCGAATTCCGCGCCCTCCTCGCCGGGGCTTGGGCCCGCATGCAGCAGGCCGACCTCAGGCCCGCACTCGAGCTTCTCACGCGGGCGCGCGATCTCTCGGAGGAGCCTGGCTTCTCCGACGTCGAGCGGGCCGACGTCCTCTATCGAATGGGCGTCTGCCGCTACAAGCTGACGTCGATCAACACGGCACAGACGCTTCTGAGCGAGGCGCTCCAGCTGGCCGACCGCTCCGGAATTCCCTGTGACCGGCTTCGCTCCCACATTCTCGAGTGGCGTTCGCGCTGCTCCCGGCGTCAGCGCGACTTCGAGGCCGCGCGCGAGGACATCGAGCTCGCCCTCGAGCTCGCTGAGCGGCTCGACGACACGCTCACGGTTGCGCACATCACTTTCCAGGCATCGCTCGTCGCCGAGCGGGACGGGCAATGGCTTCGTGCCCGGACGCTTGCCGAACGTGCCAAGGAGCTCTACGAGGAGCACGGCGACCGGCAGAACCTCGGCCGGATGCTCAACAACCTCGGCGGTCTGAACTACCTCCTCGGTAAGTCCGACGACGCCGTCTCATACCTGAAGCGCGCGTTCTCCGTGGCGCTCGAAATCGGGAGCGATGCCGATGCGGCTCAGGCCGTGTCATCGCTCGCACAGGTTCATCTCGGCGCGCAGGACTGGAGTCTCGCCGAGGAACAGTCGCGCCACGCGCTCGAGCTGCTCGAAGGACGTCCGGACTTTCTGGACGAGATCGGGAATGCGCACATCGTTCTCGGACGCGCGCTCCTCGAACAAGGTCGGCTCGACGAGGCGGAGCACGCGTTTGCCGAGGCCGAGCTCAACCTGTCACAGCTTTCCTCTGCCAGCCATCGCGCGGTCGCCTGGACGGCCCAGGGCGATCTCGCGTCGCGACGCGGCGACGACAGCGCCGCCGCTGCGCTCTACCGGCGTGCCGCAGAGGCCCTGCAAGACGTGAGGTTCTAGGAAAGGAGGTGATCAGGATGCTGCGGAAAGTCTTCTCATTGGGAGCTCTCGTCGTGGTCGCCGTGACCTTCGGCGTCGGCAACGCTGCTGCAAAGCCCAAGAGCCCGGGCTCGCCGGCTGTCACACACAGCCACGGGCAGTGGACGGACGGTTTCTCGGACGGTCGCGACTAGCGGCCGTCCGAGGCATTCGCCTTCGCCGCCTTCGTGCCGGTGCGATCGGCCTCGGCGGCACGCCGAACATGCACCGTGCCGGTCATGAGCAAGATCGCGGTGAACCCGACGACGGCGTTCACAACGATCAACGTCACTCGCATACCCACGCTGAAGCTCAGCGCGAGGCTCTTGGAAGTGACGTTGCGGAAGATGTAGACGAGCAGTGCCTGCTCGGTGCCGATTCCGCCCGGACTCACGGGGAAGACGGTTGCGAGGCTCTGGCTCACCTGCACGAGCAGCGCGTTGTTCAGCGTCGCCGGAAGCCCGAACGCCTTGAGGAAGAAGAAGACCGTCGCGAGTCGTAGCGACCAGTCGAGGAGCTGCCAGCTCACGACGTGGCGCACGTAGTACGAACGGTCCCTGAACGCTGCAAAGCCCTGGGCAACCTTTGCCTTGAACTCCTCGACGCGCTCGGCGATCCACGCGACGAGTGCGGTGCCGAAGAGCAGGAGTAGCCCGAAGAGGATCAGACCCGCGACCGGATGGCGAAACGCCCAGCCGTAGTCGAGTGCCGGAAGGCTCGGGCTCTGCAGAACGTGCAGCCCAGGCAACACGTGCTGGGTGACCGCCCAGATGATGAAGCAGCTCGCGACGGCCATGTCGAAGAGCGTCTGGAGGAGCGACGTCGAGACGAGCGTCGTGTACGTCGACCCCTCGATGCGGTGCTTGGCGAGGTAGAGCCTGACGACGTCGCCGCCGCGTACCGGAATGACCGCGTTCACGCCCGTGCCGGCGACATAGGCGCCGAACATCTGCCGCCAGCGGACCACCCGATCCGGGTACGCGGCCGCGACGATGTTGCGCCACGCGCGTGAGACGGCGAGCAGCTTGCAGAGGTGGCAGGCGATGCCGAGCGCGAGCCACTTCCAGTCCACCGCAGCGAGGTGGTGGAAGAACACGCTGATCGCGTGGAGAACGGAATGGATCACTGGCTCAGTGTGGCCGAGTCCGGCCTAGAAGTCCCCGCCGCCTCCGCCGCTGCCCCCGCCGAAGTCGCCGCCGCCGAAGCTCATGCCCCCGCCGAAGTCCCCACCGCCTCCTCCGCCACCGCCGGAGTCCCAGCTTCCGAAGCCGCCCGGTGTGCCGGCGCCACCCCAGCTCCCGTAGCCCCAGCCGCCGTAGGCTCCGCCGAGGAGCTCGCCGACGAAGAGGCCCGAGAGGAAGCCCGTACCTCCGAACGGCATGAAGTAACCGCCTGCCCACGGCCCGAAGTAGGGCGGTGCGCTCCAGTAGGGGACCATCCGACCCCCGGCCATCACTTCGCGCGACGCCGGCTGGGCGCCACGCTCGACCGCCTGCGCGTCGGCCTCGCAGGCGGGGACCTTCCTTGACGTCCCTCCCGGCGGGGCCCACTCGACGTCTCGAGTCGAAGGGCCGTGGCGCGGATCGAAGAAGCAGGGCGCGCGACGCTCGGGCGGCTGGTGGCCGGCGAGGATCGCCTCGGCCGAGGTCATGTGGTAGCGGCCCTCTTCGAGCGCTGTCGTCACCGCTTCGAGCTGTCGCGGTTGGGTCGCGTGGTCGTACGAGCCGGTCGCCTTGTCGTAGGAATCGAGCGCCTGCGTGTACTGGGCCTTCGCCTCCGGATTCGATTCGACGGGCTGCTCGAGCTTCTGCACGTCGTCGGCGAGGGCGATCAGGTCGTCGTGCGCTGCGGCCTTGACCTCCGCGAGCTCGGCCTGGTTCTGTCGTCGTTTCCTCACGCCGCGGACGACGAGGAAGATGACGCCTCCTGCGACGAGCAGGGCGATCAGGGCGCTTCCGCCGCCGCCCGGACCGCCGCCACCGCCGCCACCACTCGTCCCGCCGGAGCGTTCGGTTGCCACGCGGTCGATGAAGTCCAGCAGCGTCGGCGTCACGCCCTGGCCGCGGTGGGCGTCGAGTGCCTCGGTGGCCAGGCGCCCCGCAATTCCTTTCGCCAGGACGTCGCTTCCCGCGCGAAAGTGCCTTCCGATCACGGCCGCGTACGTTCCCTTGCGTCCGAGCCCGTCGTGGAGCGCCTGGAGGACGCCGTCGGGACTGCCGCCGGTCTCACGCTCCGCGGCGGCGGGCAGGATCGCGATGTAGACGGGTCCGGCGCCTGCGCTGTCGATCGTCTCGCGCAAACTGTCCTGATCGGCCGAGGAGATCGCGAGCTCCGCGCCCGGATCGACGTAGACCGGGTTCGACTGCAATGCGGCGACTGCCTTGTCGACGATCGGGCCGGCCTGGGCAGCAGGCACGAGGACGAGGGCCGCGGACGCGGCCACGAGCAGGAGCAGCCGCTTCACGGAACTAGTTCGAGTTGCGCCCGTCTTCGGGCGCCATGAACGGATAGCGGTAGTCGGTGGGCGGCACGAAGGTCTCCTTGATCGTGCGGGGACTGACCCAGCGGATCAGGTTCCACATCGATCCGGCCTTGTCGTTCGTGCCCGATGCGCGCGCGCCGCCGAACGGCTGCTGACCGACGACCGCGCCGGTCGGCTTGTCGTTGACGTAGAAGTTGCCCGCCGCGTACCGCAGTTTCTCGTCCGCAAGCTCGAGCGCGTCGCGCTCGCGCGCGAAGACCGCTCCGGTCAAGCCGTAGGGCGCGCCCTGGTCGATCATCTCCAGGGTCTCGCTGTACTTCCCTTCCGGGTAGACGTACGTCGTCACGACCGGCCCGAAGAGCTCGTCGCGCATCGTGCGGAAGTTCGGATCGGTCGTCTCGAGAACCGTTGGCTCGACGAAGTAACCCTCCGAGTCGTCGTACCCGCCGCCGACGAGGACGTCGACCTTGTCTGCGGCCTTTGCCTCGTCGATCGCATCCTTCTGGGTCTTGAACGACCCCGCGTCGATCACGGCGCCCATGAAGTTCTGGAAGTCGGAGACGTCTCCCATCTTGATCGAGCGCACCTCTTCGACGACACGTTCCCGGATCTCCGGCCAGAGGTTGGACGGCGCGAAGATGCGCGACGCGGCAGAACACTTCTGTCCCTGGTACTCGAAGCTTCCACGGACGATCGCGGTTGCGACTGCTGCAGCGTCGGCGGAGGGGTGAGCGACGATGAAGTCCTTTCCGCCCGTCTCGCCGACGATGCGCGGGTAGTTGCGGTAGTTCGCGATGTTGTTGCCGATCGTCTTCCACATCGACTGAAAGACGGGGGTCGAGCCCGTGAAGTGGACGCCGGCGAGGTGAGGGCTCGCAAGCGCGGGATCGCCGATCTCGGCGCCCGAGCCGTAAACGAGGTTGATCACGCCGGGGGGCAGGCCGGCGGCCTCGAAGAGCTTCATCAGGTAGTGCGCCGAATACGCGGCGGTGGAGGCCGGCTTCCAGACGACCGTGTTCCCCATCAGCGCGGCGCTGCCGGGAAGGTTTCCGCCGATCGCGGTGAAGTTGAACGGCGTCACTGCGAAGACGAAACCCTCGAGCGGGCGGTACTCCATTCTGTTCCACATACCCGCTGACGAAATGGGCTGCTCTTCGTAGATCCGGAGCATGAACTGGACGTTGAAGCGGAAGAAGTCGGTCAGCTCGCAGGCGGCGTCGATCTCGGCCTGGTGCGCCGTCTTCGACTGGCCGAGCATCGTCGCGGCGTTGAGCGTCGAACGCCACGGGCCGGCGAGCAGATCCGCGGCGCGAAGGAAGACGGCAGCTCGGTCCTCCCACGGGGTCCGGTGCCAGTCCTCCCAGGCGTCGGCAGCGGCCATGATCGCCTGCTCCACGTGCCGGGCGTTGCCCTTGTGCACCTCGGCGAGCACGTGATCCTTGTCGTGGGGCATGACCGATTCGAAGGTGTCCCCTGTTCGAACCTCCTCGCCGCCGATCACCATCGGGGCCTCGATCTGGTTCGACTTCAGCTCCAGCAGACGCAGCCGCAGCTCCTCACGCTCGGGCGTCCCGGGGGCGTAGGACTTGACCGGCTCGTTCTCGGGCGACGGCGGGCGGAAGAGGCCTGGAGCTGCGGACATCGGGTGCGATTGTAGGCTTGCAGACGGTGCCCGTGACGTCCGTCTCCTACTCGGTCGACGGCTGGGGCAGAGGGGAGGTGTGGCTGGATGGGACGAAGCTGGCCTGGCACGAGCTCCCCCACCCGCCTATAGATAGACGCGCGCGCGCGTCGACCCCCACCCGTTCAGAGGGTGGGGTTGAACACCCACCACCCTCGCGGTCGACGGTAGCGCCGGAACGCGCACGGATGGCCAACGCACGTGGGGCAATTGCGGACAAGTTGATCGACAGGTTCAAGGAGTACTTCGCAGGCGAGCGGATCTCGTTCGACGACGTCCCGCTCGAGCTCGACGGCTGGACGTCCTTCCAGCTCGACGTCGTCCAGGCTCTACGGCGCGTGCCCTACGGCGATGCCGTCTCGTACAGCGAGCTGGCGCGACTCGCAGGCCATCCGCGCGCTCAGCGCGCCGCCGGGACGTTCTGCGCAAACAACCGCTTCGGGCTCGTCGTCCCGTGCCACCGGGTCGTTGCCGCCGACGGCCTCGGCTCCTATGGCTCCCTCGGCCCCGACTACAAGCGACGTCTGCTCGCCCTCGAGGGTGTCACTCTCTGACGATCTCCGCCACGAGCTCGCGGCGATCACGCCGCAGAGCTCGTGCGACCGGCTCGCCGAGCTATCGGGGCTCTTTCACTCCGCGGGCAGCGAACATCTGAAGGGACGCGGCGAGGTCTCGGTCCACCTCGACGTCGTCGATCCCGCCGTGACGCGGCGCGCGTTCAGCCTCCTGCGAGCGTTCGGCGTCGGCTCGGAGATCCGGACCTACCGCCGCCGCGCCTTCGACGGCGGCACGCGCTACCAGCTTCACGTCGCCGGCGACGACCGCGCCTTGCAGGTGTTGAACGAAGCCGGCGTGCTGAGCTCGCGGTTGACGCCGCTCGAGCACCCGCCCAAGCGTGTCGTCGCGCGGGCGTGCTGCCGCGCGGCGTACCTCCGCGGCGCCCTCCTCGGCGGCGGCTCGCTCAGCGGGCCGCGTTCCCCGCATCTCGAGATTCGCAGCGCAGAGCTTGAAGGCGCCAGGTTCCTCTCGCGCATCGCCGAGGAGGAGGGCGCGCGTCTGAGCGTCCTCGACCGTGGCCGGCATGCCGTCGCGTACGCGAAAGGGCTGGAAGCGATTGCCGACATCCTCGCGCTCGCCGGTGCGGGGCGAACCGTTCTCTTATTCGAAGAGCGAGCGGTCATGGCGGCGACGAAGTCTCGCGCCAACCGGCTCGCGAACGCCGACCACGCAAATCTCGTCCGCACGAGCCGTGCCGCCCACGAACAACTGCGGGCCGTCGAGATCCTGCGTCACACCGGTCAACTCCAGAAGCTGTCTCTGCCGTTGCAGGAGGTCGCGGAGCTGCGAGAGCGTCACCCAACGCTGCCGCTACGCGAGCTCGCGCTGAAATGCCGCCCACCGGCAACCAAAACGGCGGTCCACAGGCGTTTGCGGAAGCTACAACAACTGGCATCGATCTGACTTACGCGCGTGGTTGTGACTTCTCCCGGCCTTTCGTCATACTCACACAGTGGCGGGTCCGCGCTCGTCCGGCGCCGGATTCAGACCCCGTCCGACGCCACGGTCCTGAGCGTGGTTCAACCGGAGGGGGAGGTCGTCCTCGGAGCTTCCCCTCCGGCCCGCCATTGATCGTCGAAATCCGCCGCGCGTCGCGCGGCATGATGATTTCGACGATTTTCGCCTCCCGACGATTCCGCCTCCTATCGACGCGCGGTTGCGGCCGACGCCGGCGGAGCCGGCATCGGCGGCGGTTGGTAGAGCTCAGGCTCGTGGGGCTCATTTAGACTCAGCTCATGGCCAAAACACGCGTGGGGATCAACGGGTTTGGACGCATTGGTAGGAACTTTTTCCGGGCTCATCTTGAGCGCGGTAGTGACTTCGAGATCGTTGCGATCAACGATCTCGGGGACGCGAAGACGATGGGGCACCTTTTGAAGTACGACTCCGTTCTTGGGCAGTTGGACGAGGAAGTCGAGGTTGGCGACGGGGTCATCAAGGCTGGGAAGCACGAGTTGAAAGTGCTGTCTGAGAAAGATCCGGCGTCATTGCCTTGGGGTGAGCTCGATATCGACCTCGTCATCGAATCGACCGGGTTCTTCACCGACCGGGAGGGGGCGCAGAAGCACCTCGAGGCGGGCGCGAAGAAGGTGGTCATCTCCGCTCCGGCAACGGATCCGGACGTCACGATCGTGCTCGGCGTCAACGACGACACCTACGAGCCCGAGCAGCACCACATCATCTCCAACGCGTCCTGCACGACGAACTGCGTTGCGCCGCTCGCGAAGGTGCTGCACGACAACTTCACGGTCGAGCAGGGATTCATGACGACCATCCACGCGTACACGAACGACCAGCAGATCCTCGATCTCCCGCACAAGGACCTACGCCGCGCACGCGCTGCCGCGATCAACCTCATTCCCACATCCACCGGCGCCGCACGCGCCATCGGCCTCGTGCTTCCTGACCTCAAGGGCAAGGTTGACGGGATCTCGGTGCGCGCGCCGGTTCCGACCGGCTCGATCACCGATCTCGTCGTACGCCTCGGCCGCGAGGTGACGGTCGACGAGGTGAACGCCGCGTACCGCGCGGCGGCCGACGATGGTCCGCTGTCCGCGGTACTTCGCTACGCGGACGATCCGCTCGTCTCCACCGACATCGTGCACTCGCAGTACTCGTGCATCGTCGACAGTGACCTGACGATGGCGAACGGGACGATGGCGAAGGTGTTCGGCTGGTACGACAACGAGTGGGGTTACAGCTGCCGGCTCGTCGACGTCGTGGCGAAGATCGCCGCGGACATTCCCGCCGCAGTCTCCGCCTAGGTGCACGGGCCACGCTCGGTTCGCGGCGCCGACGTCGGCGGCAAGCGCGTGCTCGTTCGCTCGGACCTGAACGTCCCCCTCGAGGACGGTCGCATTGCCGACGAGACTCGCATCCAGGCGTCGCTGCCGACCCTGCGCCTGCTGCTCGAGCGCGGGGCGCAGAGGGTGACCGTCTGCTCGCACCTCGGCCGGCCAAAAGGTCTGGATCCCAAGCTCTCGCTCGAGCCTGTCGAAGAACGCCTGCGGGAGCTGCTGCCGGACGACCGTCTGCGAGTCCTCGAGAACACCCGCTTCAATCCCGGGGAGACGAAGAACGATCCGGCATTTGCACGAGAGCTCGCCGACGCCAACGACCTCTTCGTCCAGGACGCCTTCGGCTCGGTGCATCGGGCGCACGCGTCGACGGTCGGAGTCGCAGAGGTCTTGCCGGCCTACGCGGGACTGCTGCTCGAACGCGAGCTCGCCGAGCTCGGAAAACTGCTCGGTGACGTGGAGCGACCTTTCGTCCTGATCTCCGGCGGCGCGAAGGTCGACGACAAGCTCGGGGTTCTGCAGAACCTCGGCGGCAAGGCCGATGCCGTCCTCGTCGGGGGAAAGATGGCCGAGCAGATCAGATCGGAGAATCCACTGCCGTTCGAGGTCGTCCTCCCGGTCGACGTCGTTGCAGCGAGCGACTTCGCGGAGGACGCGCAGACAAAGGTCGTGCCCTACGACGCTCTCCCGGATGGCTGGCTCGGTCTCGACATCGGCCCGCAGACCCGCGAGCTCTTCGCCGGGCACATCGCAAAAGCCCGAACGATCTTCTGGAACGGCCCCATGGGCGTCTTCGAATGGCCGCCCTTCGCCGAAGGGACGAAGGCGGTGGCGCAGGCGGTGGCCGCCTCTGAGGGCTATTCCGTCGTTGGCGGCGCCGACTCCGCTCGCGCGCTGACCGAGCTCGGGCTTGCCGACAAGGTCTCGTGGCTCTCGACGGGTGGCGGAGCGGCATTGGAGCTCCTCGAAGGTAAGGACCTCCCCGGGGTCAGCGTGATTCCTGCAGCACCGTAAGATCTGGCGACCTTGGCGCTGATCGCAGGCAACTGGAAGATGTACAAGGGCCCGGCCGAGGCCGCGGAGTTCTGCCTTCGCCTCCGCGAACAGGATCTCACCGGCGTCGACGTTGTCGTCTGCCCGCCCTACGTGTCCCTTGCGGTGAGCGTGCAGCTCCTCGCCGGTACCGAAGTCGCCGTCGCCGCGCAGAACGTGCACTGGGAGCAGGAGGGTGCGTACACCGGCGAGATCTCGGCCGGCATGCTGCTCGAGCTCGGCGTGTACGGGGCGATCGTCGGCCACTCGGAGCGGCGGCAGTACTTCGGCGACACCGACGGGACCACTGCGCGACGGGCGCAGAGCAGCACTGGAGGCCGGCCTCTTCGTGATCGCGTGCGTCGGCGAGACCGAGGAGGAGCGGGAGGGAGATGTGACCGAGGACGTCTTGCGGCGTCAGGTCTCTCTGTTCGAGCCCGACGACAATCTCGTCATCGCGTACGAGCCGGTGTGGGCGATCGGGACCGGTAAGACGGCCACGCCGGACATGGCTCAGGAGGCTCACGCGTTCATCAAGTCCGTGCTCGACGTCCCGGTGATCTACGGCGGGTCGGTCAAGCCGGACAACGCCGAGGAGCTCCTCGGCCGGCCGGACGTCGACGGCGCGCTCGTAGGAGGCGCGTCGCTCGAACTCGACTCCTTCATGGCGATTTGCCGAGCGGGCGCGAGCACCAACTCGTAGCCCTCGTCATCCTCGACGGCTGGGGCTGCGCGCCCGCCGGACCGGGCAACGCCGTCGAGCTTGCGGAGACTCCGAACTTCGACCGGCTCTGGCGGACCTTTCCGCACACGACGCTCGAGGCCTCGGGCGGAGCGGTCGGGCTGCCGCCGGGACAGATGGGAAACAGCGAGGTCGGCCACCTCACGATCGGCTCCGGCCGAGTGTTGTTTCAAGATCTGATGCGCGTGAACAAGGCGATCGAGGACGGCTCCTTCTTCGAGAACCCGGCCCTCACGGCCGCGTTCGAGCGCGGCGAACGCGTTCACCTGCTTGGCCTCGTCTCCCACGGCGGAGTGCACTCGCACGTCGATCATCTGCGCGCACTCCTCCGTTTCGCTCCCGAAAAGACCTGGATCCACGCCTTCACGGACGGTCGCGACGTCTCACCGCACTCTGCGGAGCACGACCTCGCCGAGCTGCCGGTCGACAGGATCTCGACCGTCACGGGCCGCTACTACGCCATGGACCGCGACGGGCGCTGGGAACGGACGCAGCGAGCGTTCGACGCGATCGTCGACGGAAAAGGGGAGGAGGCTTCCGATCCGATCGAGGCGGTGCGCCGTAGCTACGAGCGCGGGATCACGGACGAGTTCATCGAGCCGATCACCATCACCGGCCGTCCACGGCTGAGGCCGGGAGAGGACACGGCGATCTTCTTCAACTTCCGACCCGACAGAGCACGCCAATTGAGCATGAAGCTCGTCGAGGCCGGTGCCGATATCACCACGATGACGAAGTACCGCTCGGACCTCGACGTCCCCGTTGCGCTTCCCGAGCAGGAAGTCGAGGAGACCCTGGCCGAGGTGCTGTCCGAGCACGGGGTGCGGCAGCTGCACGTCGCCGAGACCGAGAAGTACGCGCACGTGACCTACTTCTTCAACGGCGGCCGCGAGCAGGAGTGGGCGGGCGAGACCCGCATCCTCGTGCCCTCGCCGCGAGACGTCGCGAGCTACGACCAGAAGCCCGAGATGTCGGCGCGCGAGGCCACCGCGAGATTCGTCGAGGAGCTCGATCGCGACGGCTATCGCTTTGCGGTCATCAACCTGGCCAACCCGGACATGGTCGGCCACACAGGATCCATCCCCGCCGCGGTGAAAGCCGTCGAGACAGCCGACGAATGCCTCGGGCGAGATCGTCGAGGCAGTGAGCCGAAACGGAGGCGTGGCACTGATCACGGCCGACCACGGAAACGCCGAGAAGATGCTCGAGGCAGATGGCGTAAGTCCGCACACAGCGCACACGACGAACCCGGTCCCGTTGATCGTCACCGACCCCGAAGTGACACTTGCGGACACCGGCGAGCTGTCCGATCTGAGCCCGACCGTGCTCGGGTTTTTAGGCCTCCGACAACCTTTACAGATGACCGGCAAACCGCTAACTGTCCCGGACTAGATCCGGGCTATACTCCGGAACCTTTTGTCACTTCAGCAACCTGATTTTGGCGTCCTGCGGAAGGCACAGAAAGGCGACGAGCGGGCATTCTCGCTCATCGTCCGTGCCTATCAGGTTCCTGTGTTCAACTATGTGCTGCGGCTGGTCGGCGATCGCTCACTCGCCGAGGATCTGACCCAGGAGGTCTTCCTCCGGGTCTTCCAGGGGCTCCCACGGTTCTCGCTCCGGTCGAAGTTCACGACGTGGCTCTTCCAGGTGACGAAGAACCGCGTGCTCGACGAGCTGCGTGCCTCCGAGCGCAGGCCGCGTGCGGTTGTCGCGCTGGAGGACGTCCCGCCGCTCGAGGTCGTCGACGCTCCGATGGAGCGGGTCGAGACGATCGACGCAGTGTGGCGCGCCGTCGGGGCGCTGAACGTCGACCTGAAGATGGCGCTCCTGCTGCGGGACATCGTCGGCCTTTCGTACACCGAGATCGCGGACTCGCTCGAGATCACGCTCGCCACCGTCAAGTGGCGGATCTACAAGGCGCGCGAGGACGTCCAGCTTGCACTCGCCCGCGAGGGCATCACCTTCGGCGACGACGAACAGACCGTCGCCGAGCGCGCCGCGTCTTAACCAGAGTGCCGTCGTAGCCAGGCGCTGAGGTTCCGCGCTTCGTCCGCGGGTGTCGCTCCTCGGACCGGCGCCTCGATCGGCGCGGGCGGTGGTGTCGCGGCGGGCTTGCCGTCGCCGCCGAGGCTGAGCAGTCCCACGACGACGGCGACGAGCGCGAGCGCGGCAGCTGCTGCAATCCAGAGCCACGCACTGCCGCCGGGAATGTTCCGGTAGGTGCGCGCCTGTAATGGCTCGGTCACTGCGGTCAGCAAGGAGCGGCTCGGTCGGCAGTTCCGTCGTGGCTGCAAGCTCGTGGCCGAGCGCAGCCGCGGACGCCGGCCTGAAGCGGGGGTCACGTGCCAGCGCGTGCATGACTGCGGCCTCGACCGGCTCGGGCACCGACGGCTCGAGGTCCCGGACGGGTGTGATCGCTCCGCTCGTCTGCAGCGCGACCAGTTCGGGAAGCGAGTCGAACTCATACGGAGGGCGTCCCGTGAGGACCTCGTAGAGCACCGCACCGAGCGAGTAGAGGTCGGCCGCCGCGGTGACCTCCTCGCCTTCGGCCTGCTCGGGGGCGAGGTAGGCCGCGGTTCCGAGGACGGTCCCGTGCTGCGTGAGCCGCGTGAGCTCAGCCGCCCGGGCAATCCCGAAATCGGCGATCTTCAACACGTCGTCTTCACGGACGAGCAGGTTCGCCGGCTTCACGTCGCGATGCACGAGCCCGGCCGCGTGAGCGTGCTGCAAGCCGGCGCACGCCTGGAGCGCGAGCGGCACCGCATCGTCGTACGCCAGCTTCCCTCGCTCGGCCAGCGTGTCGCCCTCGACGTACTCCATGACGATGTAGGGCCTGCCGTCGGCCTCGCCCGCGTCGTACACCTGGACGACGTTCGGATGCGAGAGCCGGCTCGCAAGCCGTGACTCCTGCAAAAAGCGCTCGCGGAACGCCGAGTCGCCCGACAGATGCTCCGCGAGGACCTTGATCGCCACCAGACGGCGCAACTCTTCGTCGTGCGCCAGGTAGACGACCGCCATGCCGCCGTACCCGAGTGTCCGCTCGATGCGGTAGCGCCCTTCTGCGAGCGTCTCGTTCAATCGTTCTCCTCGTTCTGCTTTTTCTTCTTCTCGCGACCCTTGTGCTTGCCGCGGTCGTGCGGCTGCGCCGGCGGGATGCACCGGATTCGCGAGACGAGATCGTTTGCCGCTGATGCGAGGTGTTCCTGGAACGGGGCGGGCACGCGCCCCGCGTTGATCGAGGCGAGCGTCTCCTGCTGCAGCTGCTGCGCGAGGCTCGCGGCGCGACAGGCATCGCCGGCGGCGAGAGCCTGTGCGACCTCGTCACTTCGCGCCGCAAGCGGAGTTGCGACGGCGGCCGGCAGCTTCGGCGGCGGAGCGGCTCGCGGAGTCGGGCCGCTCCCGCAGCCCGCGAGGCAGACCGTCGCCGCGAGGGCCGCGATCACTCCACTTGGTCGATTACTCACCACGCTCGAGCCGGGCCGCGAGGGGCTCGGGTAGACCTCGCTCGCGCATCTCGGCCTGTGTCTGCTCGATCGCATATGGGACCCGGCGGAATCCAGCAAGCCTCCGGTCGAGGTCCAGAAGCAGCCAGGCGGCTCGCGGATCGCCGTCACGCGGTTGGCCGACCGAGCCCGGGTTGAGGAGCCAGCGGCCTTCGAGCTCGACCTCCGACCCTGCGAGGGCGACGCCTCCGGTGATCCGGTCGCCCTTGTCGGACAGCGCCAGCGCGACGTGACTGTGTCCGACGAGGATGAGCGAGGCGTCGGAGAGCTCGAACGTTCCGCGTGCCGCTTCCTCTGTGAGCACGTACTCCCAGACCGGGTCGCGCGCACTCGCATGGAAAAGGTCGACGCCTGCCACCTCGCCCGCAGGGTCGAGCGGCTCGAGGAACGCGCGTGACTCCTGCGTCAAGACCTGGGAGGTCCAGATCGCAGCCTCGGCGGCATCGTCGTTGAAGTCGCTGATGCTCAACTCACCGAGCACCACGAGGTCGTGGTTTCCGACCAGTGAGTAGGACGAGCGTGAGCTCACCGCGTCGCAGCACTCGTTCGGACGTGGGCCGTACCCGACGGTGTCCCCCAGGCACCAGACCGCATCGACCCTTTCGGCATCGATCTCCTCGAGCACCGCCTCGAGTGCGCGGTAGTTAGCGTGGACGTCGGAGATGACTGCGACCCGCATCGGCAGACTCGCGACCTTAGCCGTCGCAGCCCTCGTCTGGGCAGTCGCCGCCGTTCTGCTCTGGCGGACGAAGGTTCCGTCCGACCTGCGGCTGCCCTCCCTCGATGCACATGCCGTATTCGGAGCCTCGGCGGTCCGCGCGGGTGAGCGCTACGAGCGCTTTCTCAACTACAACTGGCTCCTCGGGACTCTCGCGACGCTCACGACCCTCGTGGTGATGGTGCGGCGCGCCCCTCGGCTCGCTCGCTCGCTCGGGCTCGGCCCGGTGAACTCCGGCATCGTCACCGGCATCGTCGTGACGACGGTCGTCTGGGCCGTCTCCCTGCCCTTCGGCATCGCCTCTGCGTGGTGGCAGCGCAGACACGGCATCTCGAAGCAGGGCTGGGACGAGATCGTCTTCTCGCCCTGGGGCGTACTACTCGGCCAGACGGCGGGCACGGTTCTGGTGCTGGCGATCTTGCTGCTTTTTGCGAAGCGCTACGCCCGGAACTGGTGGCTCGCTGCGGGGATCGTGCTGCTCGTACTGGGGTTCTGCCTGCAACTCGTCCTGCCGTACGCGAACCGCCTCGGGACTCATCCGGTTCGGTCACCGCAGCTGACGGCGGCGATAAAGCGCCTCGAGGCACGCGAAGGGGCGGGGCACCCGGCGGTACGGATCGAGCCGGTGCACGATCAGACGACGGCTGCGAACGCCTATGCGATCGGGCTTGGCCCGAGCAAGACCGTCTTCATCTGGGACACCATGCTCGACGGGCGATTCACCGCGCGGGAGGTGCATTTCGTCGTCGGTCACGAGCTTGCTCACCATGCGCGCCGGCATCTCTGGAAGGGAATCGGGTGGGGAGCGTTGATCGGCCTACCGATCCTGGCAGCCGTTGCGTTCGTCACACGCCGGCGCGGCGGGCTGCTCGTGCCCGGTGGTATTGCGCTCGCCCTGCTGACGATCACGGCGCTGCAACTGGCCGTGTCGCCGTTCACGAACGCCGTCTCGCGGCGCTACGAGGCCGAGGCCGACTGGGTCGGGATGCAGGGGACGAAGGATCCCCAAGCCGCGAAGGGTCTCTTCAAGGAGTTCGTCGTGACCGATCTCCAGGATCCCGCGCCGCCCGGGTGGGCTCACGTCTTCCTCGACGATCACCCGACGCCGCTGACCCGAGTCGAGCAGGCGGACGCCTTCAAACGGCTGAACCGCTAAGTCCGTTTATCGTTGGCGGCCACAGGAGTCCGGAACCAGTAAAGGGGAGACCATGACCACACTCAAGAACCGGCCGAACACCGCCCTTCTCGTCGTCGACGTGCAGAATGGCGTCGTCGAGGGGACTCCCGAGCGCGACACGGTCGTCGCGAACGTCGGCAGCCTTGTCGAAAAGGCACGGCGGGAAGAAGTCCCCGTCGTCTGGGTCCAGCACTCCGACGCGGGCCTCGAGCGGGGGAGCGACGACTGGCAGATCGTCCCCGAGCTCAACCCCAACGACGCCGAGCCGCTCGTCGAGAAGAACTATGGCGACTCCTTCGAGGACACGACCCTCGAAACCGTGCTGTCGGGCCTCGAAGTGGGGCGACTCGTCGTCGTCGGCGCACAGACCGACGCCTGCATCCGCTCGACGCTCCACGGCGCGCTCGCCAGAGGGTACGACGCGACCCTTGTCAGCGACGCCCACACGACAGAGGACCAGACACCGTGGGGCGCGCCGCCGCCGGAGCAGGTCATCGCGCACACGAACCTGTACTGGACCCACCAGACCGCGCCGGGGCGCGCAGCCGGAACGGTCGAGACCGAGAATGTCGACTTTGGCGGGACGGCCGAGTAGAGCTAGTCGCTGCGCGGCGGTGCTTCGGGAAGGTTGCGAATCCCTTCCTGGGTCGACCACTTCGAGAAGGAGTCCTGCATCGCTGCGAGCAGTTCCTGGAAGAACTGCGCGGACATGTTGACGCGTGAGGTCACGACACCCGGGACGTCGCCTTCTTCGATCTCGTGGTCGATCCGGGCGAACGTCAGCGTGAACTCGTAGGGCGAGAACGTCACATTCGCGAAGTTCGCGTAGACGCCGGCCATCTGCTCGGGGTCGAGGTGGATGTTGAGCTGTCGCTCCTGGGCGTCGTCGTCCACGCCGCAACGATACTACGGCCATGACCCGCTCCCCCGACACGACCGGGAACGCCGTTGCCCGCCTCGCGGAACGCCTCTCGAAGCTCGCCGGAGCACCGGTTACGCTCGAACGGCCGAGCGATCCCGCGCACGGCGACTACGCGACGAACGTCGCGCTCCGGACCGCGCCTCAACACCAGCTCCCGCCACGCGACCTGGCCGCCGACCTCGCAGTTCGCGCGGCCGAGCTCGACGAAATCGAGCGGGCCGAGGTCGCGGGTCCGGGATTCCTCAACCTCTGGGTGACGACGGAGTGGTTGGCCGGCGCGCTTGCCGAAGTCGGGCCCGATTACGGAGCCGGCGACCCTGAGACGCCGCAGAAGATCCAGGTCGAGCTCATTTCTGCCAATCCGGCAGGCCCGTTGACGGTCGGGTCGGCCCGAAACGGGGCGTACGGCGACTCCGTCGCGCGGGTCCTCGATTACGCCGGGCACGAGGTGGAACGCGAGTACTACTTCAACGACGCCGGTCGGCAGGTCGATCTCTTTCGCGCCTCCGTCGAGGCTCGGCGTCGGGGGGAGGAACCTCCCGAGGGCGGGTACCAGGGTGACTACATCGACGAGCTCGCCGAGGTCGACGGCGACCCGGTCGAGCACATGCTCGAAGAGATCCGCCGCGAGGTGGCGGAGTTCCGCATTCCCATCGACACCTGGCGCCATCAAGGCGAGATCGAGAAGCACGTCGCAGAGGTGCTGCCGGAGCTCGACACGTTCGAGGCGGACGGGACGATCTGGGCACGCACGAGCGAGTACGGCGACGACAAGGACCGCCCGCTCGTTCGCTCGTCCGACGGGTCCTATCTCTACTTCGCGGCCGACGTCGCCTACGTCCGCGACAAGCTCGAACGCGGCTTCGACCGAGCCATCTACGTCCTCGGTGCCGATCACCACGGGTACGTCGGACGGCTGAAGGCAGCCGCTGCGATGCTCGGCTACGACCCCGATCGCATCGAGGTGCTGATCTACCAGCTCGTCCACATCGTCGAAGGCGGCCAGACCAAGAAGATCTCCAAGCGCCGCGGTGACGTCGTGTTCCTACACGAGCTCGTCGACAAGATCGGGATCGACGCGGCGCGCTGGTACCTCGTCTCGCGCGGTCACGACCAGCCCATCGATATCGACATCGATCTCGCCGCGGAGCGAACGCAGAAGAACCCCGTCTACTACGTCCAGTACGCGCACGCGCGGATCGCCGGCATTCTGCGAAACGCCGAAGGCTCAGGCGCCGGCGGGACTCCCACGGAGCTCGCGGCCGAGGAACGGGACCTGATCAAGAGGCTGCTCGAGTTTCCGCTCGTCGTCGCGGAGTCCGCGGAACGGCGAGCACCTCACGCGATCCCGATCTACGCGATTCGGCTCGCCGACGACTTCCATCGCTTCTACCACGAGCACCGCGTCGTCGGCTCGGAGACCGAGGCCTTCCGGCTGACGCTCGCCCGTGCGACGCAGGGCATCATCGCCCGCGCACTGGACCTGATCGGAGTCGAGGCGCCCGAACGGATGTAGGGTCCCCGACGCAGGATGGGCGCACCTCCCGACCGAAACCTCGCGCTCGAGCTGGTCCGCGTCACCGAGGCGGCCGCGCTCGGCGCCGGGCGCTGGGTCGGGCGGGGCGACAAGATCGCTGCGGACCAGGCAGCCGTCGATTCGATGCGGGCGATGCTCGATTCCGTGTCCATGGACGGCGTCGTCGTCATCGGCGAGGGAGAGAAGGACGAGGCACCGATGCTCTTCAACGGCGAATCCGTCGGCGACGGCACCGGCTCTCAGGTCGACGTTGCCGTCGACCCGCTCGAAGGCACGCGCCTCACTGCACTAGGTCAGCCGAACGCGATCGCCGTCATGGCGGTCGCGGAACGCGGCACGATGTTCTTCCCCGGAGCCGCCGTCTACATGGAGAAGATCGCGGTCGGTCCGGAGGGCATCGACGTCGTCGACATCAACGCGTCGCCCACCGAGAACGTCAACGCGGTCGCCAAAGCGAAAGGAGTTTCGACGCGTGGGATCACGGTTGTCGTGCTCGAGCGCGACCGGCACGAGGCGTTGATCGGAGAGCTCCGGGAGGCGGGCGCCAAGGTTCAGCTCATCCGCGACGGGGATGTTGCCCCGGCCATCGCTGCCGCGCAGAGTGGGACCGGGGTGGACATGCTCTACGGCATCGGCGGCACACCCGAGGGCGTCATCTCGGCCGCGGCGCTCAAGTGCGTCGGCGGCGGGATCCAGGGCAAGCTCTGGCCGCGTGACGACGACGAGCGCGCCCGGCTCGTCGACGCCGGGCTCGACCCCGAACGTGTGCTCACGACCGACGACCTCGTCGCCGGTGAAGATGTCTTCGTGGCGGCGACCGGCGTCACCACCGGCTCGCTGCTGCGCGGAGTCCGCTACTTGCCGAACGGTGCGCTGACCGACTCGATCGTCATGCGCTCGAGGTCCGGCACGTCGCGCCGGATCGAGGCGAACCACCTCCTCGACAAGCTCGAGGCCCTGACGGGCCGACAGTACCGCTAGTACCTCTACGCCGGGACCGCCTCCCGCTCCATGCCGGGGGCGTAGGTGCCCGTCTGGGCTGCGCTGTTCATCTTCGCCCGGTGGTAGTAGGCGTGCTGTGCAGCTTCGACGTTCTCCTCTTTGCCGCCCCAGGCCTTGAGCGCAGCCGCCTGGAGCGCACGGCCGTAGGAGAACGACAGCTTCCACGGGTGCGAGCCGAGCACGTTCATCGCATTCAGCCTGCTGGTCGCCTCTTCTTCGGACTGGCCGCCGGAGAGAAAGACGATCCCGGGCACGGCCGCCGGAACGTGGCGACGGAAGCACCGCAAGGTCTCCTCCGCGATCTCGTCGTCGGAGGCTTGCTGCGGGCACTCATAGCCCGGAAGGACCATGTTCGGCTTCAGCAGGATTCCCTCGGGCTGCACGCGCTGGTCGCGCAATTCGGTGAAGACGGCGTGCAGCGTTCGTGAAGTGACTTCGAAGCTGCGCTCGATCGTGTGGTCGCCGTCCATGAGGACCTCGGGCTCGACGATCGGAACGATGCTCGCCTCCTGACACAGCGCCGCGTAGCGGGCGAGCGCATGGGCGTTCGTCCAGATGCAGTACTCGCTGGGAATGTCCTTGCCGATCGTGATCACGGCTCGCCACTTCGCGAAGCGCGCGCCGAGCTCGCGGTACTCGTTCAGACGTTCGCGGAGCCCGTCGAGGCCTTCAGTGACGGTCTCACCTTCGGCGAGCGCGAGCGGCTTTGCTCCCGTGTCCACTTTGATTCCGGGGACGATTCCCTTCGACTCGAGCAGCTTCGGGAAGGGGGTTCCGTCGGCCGAGCTCTGGCGGAGCAGTCTCGTCGAAGAGGATGACTCCTCCGATGTACTCCTCTGCGCCCTCGGTCGTGAAGAGGAGGTCGCGGTAAGCGCGCCGCGCCTCTTCGTTCGACTCGACGCCGATCGAGTCGAAGCGTTTCTTGATCGTGCCGCCGCTCTCGTCCGCCGCGAGGATTCCCTTGCCGTCCGCGACGATCGCCTGGGCGGTCTTCTGCAGCTCCTGAACGTCCATGTTTCCGGCCCTCCTGGTCTTTTTCCGGGAAGAAGTATCCCCTAAGATCATCAATCCGGAGGGGCACCGCTGCGGCGGGCGCCCCTCCTTTTGCACGGGACCTTGGTAAGTGCCGCGTCCCGTGAGTACGATTCGACTCCGTTGTTCCGCCGTCTGGCCCTCACGGTCCTGGTCGTTGCAGCTCTCGCCCCCGCCCTGCGGGGGGATGCGGCTCCGCCTGTGCTGATCGAGCCGGGCGTCACGCTCGCCGGGGTTCCGGTCGGCGGGATGTCGAACGAGCAGGCGCAGGCCGCGGTCGGGCCTGCTTTCGCGCGACCCGTGCAGCTCGTCTACGGCGATCGGGCCTGGACGCTCCAGCCGGCCCGCTTCGGCGCGCGCGTGACGATCTCCGACGGTGTGCTTCGGGCTCTCGGCGCGAAGGCGGGCTCGGAGGTCTCGCTCGTTCCGGCGGTTGACACCCAGGAGGTGCGGCGGTTCGTGGGCGCCCTGGACAAGGGCGTCTCGGTCGCGGCGACCGATGCGGAGCTCAGCGGACTGAAGGGGCTTCGTCCGCAGTTCACGAAAGAGCGGACGGGCATCCAGGTCCTGCGCGGGCTGACCGCACAGCGGATCGTGCGCGCGCTTCAGTCACCGCAGATCCGCCGCATCCGGGTGGCCGTCGAGACGCTGCAGCCAGCGCGCACGGTTGCGCACTTCGGCCCGGTGATCGTCGTTCGCCGCGGTGCCAACCAGCTGCGCTACTACCAGGGCGCGCGTTTGGTACGGCTGTTCGGAGTCGCGACCGGCCAGGCGATCTATCCGACACCGACGGGAACGTTCAGCATCGTGGACATGCAGAAGAACCCGTGGTGGCTGCCACCCGACTCGGCGTGGGCGAAGGGCGAAAAGCCGATCCCGCCGGGCCCAGGGAACCCGCTCGGCACGCGCTGGATGGGCCTGTCGGCCCCCGGCGTCGGCATGCACGGAACCCCCGACGACACGTCGATCGGCTATTCGGCCTCACACGGCTGCATCCGAATGCACATCCCGGATGCCGAGTGGCTGTTCCAGCACGTTGAGCTCGGCACCCCGGTCGTCATCACAGACGCGTAGAAGGTTCATCGCCACCGATGCCGGCTAAGCCGGCGTCGGCCGCAAACGCTTCGAATCGACGCGAACCGATCGAAGTCATCATGGCTCCGCGAAGCGGAGCCGGAACTGGCGCGCACCAGCGGCTTAGACTGTGATGAGGAGAGGACATCACGGCTGGTCAGGAAGCTTGGAGGTTCTTCTCGGGGGTGGCGGCCGCGCCGTAGCGTTGTTTCTCGGTCTGGCGCCAGTTGGCCCACACGGGGGAGAAGACCGCGCAGACCAGCGACATCGTGATCATGATGAAGACGTAGCCGACCATCGTGACGACGACGCCGAACGAGCCGAACGCCTTGCCGTTCGCGTTCAACGGCGCCGCCACAAAAAACGGCGCGGTGGCGGTTGCGCCGCCCAGGACAATGGTGGCGAGCAGTGCGCCGGGTAGCAGGGCACGGAAACCGATCTTTCGGTGGAGGAGAAAGCGCGGCACCCAGAGCCAGAAGACCGTCGACCCGATCAGCCAGGCGGGCAGGAGCACGAACCAGCCTGTATTGCGGAGTTGGCCGGCGGACACGGCAGCGACGGCGATGGCGCCGGTGAGGACGAAGAAGAAGATGGCGAACAGCGCCTGGTCGGCTGCCGATCCGACTTTTATCCGCCAGGCGCGGGCGTAAACGTCCTGGTAGATCTGCCCGATTCCGATGCCCCAGACGAGGAAGCTGATCACGACGGTGATCGTCGCCGCGAGCTTGTTGGCGGAGGCGCTGCCGAACGTGTTCAGGACGAGGCTGGCAGTGGCCCCGTTTAGCTTCAAATGGGTGACCAGACGCTCGGCGAACGCGTTGGTGTCGCTACCCGATGAGTGGAAGTACGCGACGGTGACGAGTGCGGCCGGCAGGACCGACAGCGTCGAATAGACGGTCGCTGCGCAACCCGAGTTGCGGCTCGCCTCGAAGTAGGCGCGGAACCACTGCAGCGCGAGCCGCCCCAAACCTGTGTCGGCGCGGCCGCTGAGCCAATGCTGCACCGCCTTGATCCGACCCCCGGGCGCGGCTGTGTCGGCGTTGTCCATCCTCTCAGCGGCTCTGCGTCACGGCTTGTAGTTGCTGAAGGCACCACCGACCCGGTCATACGTGTTTCCCAGCTCGTCCTGGGTGATCCGGGCGTCCCCGTCGTCGGTCGTGAGCACGAGGTCACGGTCGAGGACCGTAGTCCGGAACTTCCAGCCCGATGGCGGCTTCAAGCGGGCGCCGAGGTCCTTGAGGCTCGCGTAGGTCTGGTTCGGATCCACGATCAGGCTGGCAGACTTCATGCACCAGCTGTTCCCCTCCGAGTCGTCGAGCAGAAAGACGGGGGAGCCAGCGTCGATCCCGAACTGTGTGTCCCGCTTGACGCCGATCGTCTTGTAGGCGACGCTTTCGTGCTTGCGCATCTCCTTGGGCACGTCCAGCCACGTGACCCACCGCGCCTTCAGGCCGTTGAAGTCGCGCTCCGCCCCGGCCATCACCTCGACCCAGTCCAAAGTCCACAGGCGAGGGCCGTTCTTGAATGCGCTGATCGCGTTGTACTCCTCCTTCAAGGCCTCGACATCGACCTTGTCCAGCACCGCCTGGGGGCACGAATCCCCTGTTCCGTTGGATTCGTTCAGCCCAATCGTGTTGTAGACCCCCCCGACCAGGTGCATGACGTTGCCCCCGATGATGAAGATCTCCGTATACCTCTGGCCGCGAATGCCCTCGAAGCGCATTAGCTGTGCGCCCGCGTCATCCTTCGGTAGCTTGGCGCGAAGTTTCACGATCGTTCCCTCCATTCGTCGTGTCCACTCGCCCGATGTTCCTGACCGGCGGAAGCTTGTAGGTGCCGTTGAGCACCGCGTCCGTCAGCCAGAAGATCCGAGCAGTCAGGATGGCTTCGTGTCACACGCCCTCGATTGCCGTCAGTCGTCCGGTGCTGATGGCCTTGGTGAAGGCTTGGAAGTCCTTGTCGTTTTGGTCTGCGTAGCGCTCGGAGAAGTCGGTGACTGACTTGTCGAACCCGTCGCCTTTGCCGAGGTACGCAGTGATTGCGATCGGGTCTCCCGATCGGGCGTGCGCGCGAGCGAGCGTCCATCCGCACTGGCGAGCGTAGAACGCAAGCGCGGGAGGCCTCAGCGATTCAACGTCTGCCGAGCCCTTCATGTCACGGAGCTGGCGCCAGTAGAAGTACCGGCTTGCGTCCACGCCCTTCGTCCAGCCCAGGTAGATGTCGCTGGCGGCCTGCATCATCCGTTGCCCTTGCACGACGCGCTCGCCGGGCTGCTTGTAGCGGCTCTTCGGCAGATGGTCCTCGAGCACCGAGCGCGTCGCCTCCTTGACCTGCAAAAACAGTGGGTCCTGCTGATCTCGCCCCTGGAGCAAGACGATGAACGCTCGCGTGCCGACGCTGCCGACGCCCACGACCTTGCGAGCGACGTCGATCACCTCGAACCGCTCGAGCAGATGTCGCCGATCGGGCTGCAAGGTGGCCCGGTAGGCGCGGAACTGCTCATTCACCCCATGCTGCAACTCGTCGGCGGTCAGACCGTAGCTCGCCGGGTCGATATCGCGCGCCGGAACGACGATCGGCGGCTGGCTGACGATCCGGTAGCGACCGTCCACCAGTTCGCCGAGCTTCGACAGCGCCTGCAAGCTGTCGCGCGTGCGAGCCTTCGCGGCGATCTTCTTCGCCCCCTTTACTTCCTTCCTCGTCGTCTTCTTTTCTTTCTTCGCCGCCTTCTTCGGCGACTCGAGCTCCTGAGTACGAGCGAAGCTCTTGATCGCCTCCAGCAACTCCTGCTCGGTCAGGTGCGCGTACCAGATCTCCATCGTCGGCATCTCCGCGAACTCGGCCATCGTCGTTCGGTAGGCGTTGACGGATGCGAGCGTGACGTCGCGCGCCTCGGCGTTGCTGAAGCCGTTGTTGCGCGCCGCGATCGTGAAGCTCGCCGACATGCGCTTTACGTCGTACTCGAACGGGCCCGTCAGCGTCTCGTCGAAGTCGTTCAGGTCGAACAGCAAGGTCCGCTCCGGCGAGGCGAACACACCGAAGTTCGACAGATGAGCATCGCCGCAGAGCTGAACCATCAGGCCGGCCCTGGGCGTGTCCTTCAGGTCGGCGGCCATGATCTTGGCCGCCCCCCGATAAAAAGTGAACGGCGACACCATCATCCGCCCGTGGCGCACCGGCACAAGGTCCGGCTCACGCGTCGCGTCCTGCTCCGCTAGCAGCGCGACCGGATCAGGGCGATCCGCAGCCAGCTTCCAACCAGCATGCCCCGACGGAGATACCTTCTTCCGCAATTTCTTGCCGTGCGCTCGACGTTCCTCAACACTCGGATGCTCAACCCTCGCACTCATGGGCTCAGCGCCTCCCTTCCGGGGTTTCGCTTGGTTTCGCGGCTACTTCGACGAGCCGAGCCGTGACCTGACGGTTTGCGCCGGGCGGCACACTCGCCCAAGTGTCGCCCGGCACAAGCCTACTTCGCGTCAGTCCTCTACGGCCTCGAGCTCCGCGGTCTCGAGTTCGAGCTCAAGAGCGCGAACGATGTTGCCCGTCGCCGAGGCGACACGGGCGGTGCCGACGATCGGCGCGACCGCCGCCAGCACGCCACGCACCTGCTCAGCGTCGATCTCGAGGTCGGCCGCTGCGCCGAGGTTCAGCAGATACGAGACAGGCGGCGCGTCGACCGCCACGAGCGCCGCGAGGCGCACGAGCATCAACGTCTCCGCGTCGAGGCTCGACACCTCGATCGAGTCCGCCGTCATGCTCGCGAGCAGATCGAGGATCGGTGATTCCGTCTTCGGCATGGGATCTCCTTTCGTCGTTTGAGGGAGGGCCAGCGTTCTCCGCGCTGACCCTGAATGGTGGCGCTGGCCGCCTAGGCCGGCACCACCCTGTCCGGCGGCGTCATGAAGGCGCCGAAGATCCAGAGGATCGGGAAGAAGATCCCGAAGAAGAACATCCAGCCGTGCCCATTCCTGAGCGTCATCAGCCCAAGCGTGAACGCCACGAGCAGTCTTCGTGTCACACGCCCTCGATTGCTGTTGCGTGCGTCCGGTGCGGATGGCGTTGGTGAAGGCGTGGAAGTCCTTGTCGTTTTGGTCTGCGTAGCGCTCGGAGAAGTCGGTGACTGACTTGTCGAACTCATCGCCTTTGCCGAGGTACGCAGTGATTGCGATCGGGTCTCCCGATCGGGCGTGCGCGCGAGCGAGCGTCGATCCGCACTGGCGAGCGTAGAACGCAAGCGCGGGAGGCCTCAGCGATTCACGCCTGCCGAGCCCTTCATGTCATGGAGCTGGCGCCAGTAGAAGTACCGGCTTGCGTCCACGCCCTTCGTCCAGCCCAGGTAGATGTCGCTGGCGGCCTGCATCATCCGTTGCCCTTGCACGACGCGCTCGCCGGGCTGCTTGTAGCGGCTCTTCGGCGATGGTCCTCGAGCACCGAGCGCGTCGCCTCCTTGACCTGCAAAAACAGTGGGTCCTGCTGATCCGCCCCTGGAGCAAGACGATGAACGCTCGCGTACCGACGCTGCCGACGCCCACGACCTTGCGAGCGACGTCGATCACCTCGAACCGCTCGAGCAGATGTCGCCGATCGGGCTGCAAGGTCGCCCGGTAGGCGCGGAACTGCTCATTCACCCCATGCTGCAACTCGTCGGCGGTAAGACCGTAGCTCGCCGGGTCGATATCGCGCGCCGGGACGACGATCGGCGGCTGGCTGACGATCCGGTAGCGACCGTCCACCAGTTCGCCGAGCTTCGACAGCGCCTGCAAGCTGTCGCGCGTGCGAGCCTTCGCGGCGGTCTTCTTTGCCCCCTTTTCTTCCTTCCTCGTCGTCTTCCTTTCTTTTCTTCGCCGCCTTCTTCGGCGACTCGAGCTCCTGAGTACGAGCGAAGCTCTTGATTGCCTTCAGCAACTCCTGCTCGGTCAGGTGGGCGTACCAGATCTCCATCGTCTGCATCTCCGCGAACTCGGCCATCGTTGTTCGGTAGGCGTTGACGGATGCGAGCGTGACGTCGCGCGCCTCGGCGTTGCTGAAGCCGTTGTTGCGCGCCGCGATCGTGAAGCTCGCCGACATGCGCTTTACGTCGTACTCGAACGGGCCCGTCAGCGTCTCGTCGAAGTCGTTCAGGTCGAACAGCAGGTCCGCTCCGGCGAAGCGAACACACCGAAGTTCGACAGATGAGCATCGCCGCAGAGCTGAACCATCAGGCCGGCCCTGGGCGTGTCCTTCAGGTCGGCGGCCATGATCTTGGCCGCACCCCGATAAAAAGTAAACGGCGACACCATCATCCGCCCGTGGCGCACCGGCACAAGGTCCGGCTCACGCGTCTCGTCCTGCTCCGCTAGCAGCGCGACCGGATCAGGGCGATCTGCAGCCAGCTTCCAATCCGCATGCCCCGACGGAGATACCTTCTTGCGCAATTTCTTGCCGTGCGCTCGACGTTCCTCAACACTCGGATGCTGACCCTTGCACTCATGGGCTCAGCGCCTCCCTTCCGGGATTTCGCTTGGTTTTGCGGCTACTTCGACGAGCCGAGCCGTGACCTGACGCTTTGGCCGGGCGGCACACTTGCCCAAGTGTCGCCCGGCACAAATCTACTTGGCGTCAGCCTTCTTCAGCCTCGAGCTCCGCGTCTCGAGTTCGAGCTCAAGAGCGCGAACGATGTTGCCCGTCGCCGAGGCGACACGGGCGGTGCCGACGATCGGCGCGACCGCCGCCAGCACGCCACGCACTTGCTCAGCGTCGATCTCGAGGTCGGCCGCTGCGCCGAGGTTCAGCAGATACGAGACAGGCGGCGCGTCGACCGCCACGAGCGCGGCGAGGCGCACGAGCATCAACGTCTTCGCGTCGAGCCTCGACACCTCGATCGAGTCCGCCGTCATGCTCGCGAGCAGATCGAGGATCGGTGATTCCGTCTTCGGCATGGGATCTCCTTTTGTCGTTTGAGGGAGGGCCAGCGTTTTCCGGCTGACCCTGAATGGTGGCGCTGGCGGCCTATGCCGGCACCACCCTGTCCGGCGGCGTCATGAAGGCGCCGAAGATCCAGAGGATCGGGAAGAAGATCCCGAAGAAGAACATCCAGCCGTGCCCATTCCTGAGCGTCATCAGCCCAAGCGTGAACGCCACGAGCAGATACAGGA
>CAWHXK010000036.1:0-9223 GCA_963833255.1 uncultured Actinomycetes bacterium | reverse complement strand
TGAGCGTAAGGATGCAAACCCCTGGCCCGCGCGCTAGGCGAGATCCCGAGCGCCGAATCTGCCTCTCCCGCCGTCAATCGCAGCAACAAAAAAGCCCCCACTCCGGGGCCTTCACGAAGAGCGGATGATGGGACTCGAACCCACGACCTTCTGCATGGCAAGCCTGTTCGTGCACAGTTGCCGCTCGGCGATAAGGGCGTCGGAGCGCACCCAATCCCGTTTCATCGCCGCGCGGACGTCTGCCAAGCCCACAACATCCGCGCCTGCGCAGGCGACGACCACGTGAACGAGAGGCCGCCGAGCGAGGCGGTTATCCGGACTCTCGACCAGCGTCTGCGGGTGTCCGTGAGCTCGTGCCGTTGAGCACCGCGTCCGTCAGCCAGAAGATCCGAGCAGTCAGGATGGTCTTCGTGTCACACGCCCTCGATTGCTGTCAGTCGTCCGGTGCTGATGGCCTTGGTGAAGGCTTGGAAGTCCTTGTCGTTTTGGTCTGCGTAGCGCTCGGAGAAGTCGGTGACTGACTTGTCGAACCCGTCGCCTTTGCCGAGGTACGCAGTGATTGCGATCGGGTCTCCCGATCGGGCGTGCGCGCGAGCGAGCGTCCATCCGCACTGGCGAGCGTAGAACGCAAGCGCGGGAGGCCTCAGCGATTCAACGTCTGCCGAGCCCTTCATGTCACGGAGCTGGCGCCAGTAGAAGTACCGGCCTGCGTCCACGCCCTTCGTCCAGCCCAGGTAGATGTCGCTCGCGGCCTGCATCATCCGTTGCCCTTGCACGACGCGCTCGCCGGGCTGCTTGTAGCGGCTCTTCGGCAGATGGTCCTCGAGCACCGAGCGCGTCGCCTCCTTGACCTGCAAAAACAGTGGGTCCTGCTGATCCCGCCCCTGGAGCAAGACGATGAACGCTCGCGTGCCGACGCTGCCGACGCCCACGACCTTGCGAGCGACGTCGATCACCTCGAACCGCTCGAGCAGATGTCGCCGATCGGGCTGCAAGGTGGCCCGGTAGGCGCGGAACTGCTCATTCACCCCATGCTGCAACTCGTCGGCGGTCAGACCGTAGCTCGCCGGGTCGATATCGCGCGCCGGGACGACGATCGGCGGCTGGCTGACGATCCGGTAGCGACCGTCCACCAGTTCGCCGAGCTTCGAGAGCGCCTGCAAGCTGTCGCGCGTGCGAGCCTTCTCGGCGATCTTCTTCGCCCCCTTTACTTCCTTCCTCGCCGCCTTCTTTTCTTTCTTCGCCGCCTTCTTCGGCGACTCGAGCTCCTGAGTACTGAGCGAAGCTCTTGATCGCCTTCAGCAACTCCTGCTCGGTCAGGTGGGCGTACCAGATCTCCATCGTCGGCATCTCCGCGAACTCGGCCATCGCCGTCCGGTAGGCGTTCACGGATGCGAGCGTGACTTCGCGCGCCTCGGCGTTGCTGAAGCCGTTGTTGCGCGCCGCGATCGTGAAGCTCGCCGACATGCGCTTTACGTCGTACTCGAACGGGCCCGTCAGCGTCTCGTCGAAGTCGTTCAGGTCGAACAGCAAGGTCCGCTCCGGCGAGGCGAACACACCGAAGTTCGACAGATGAGCATCGCCGCAGAGCTGAACCATCAGGCCGGCCCTGGGCGTGTCCTTCAGGTCGGCGGCCATGATCTTGGCCGCCCCCCGATAGAAAGTGAACGGCGACACCATCATCCGCCCGTGGCGCACCGGCACAAGGTCCGGCTCACGCGTCGCGTCCTGCTCCGCTAGCAGCGCGACCGGATCGGGGCGATCCGCAGCCAGCTTCCAACCCGCATGCCCCGACGGAGATACCTTCTTCCGCAATTTCTTGCCGTGCGCTCGACGTTCCTCAACACTCGGATGCTCAACCCTCGCACTCATGGGCTCAGCGCCTCCCTTCCGGGGTTTCGCTTGGTTTCGCGGCTACTTCGACGAGCCGAGCCGTGACCTGACGGTTTGCGCCGGGCGGCACACTCGCCCAAGTGTCGCCCGGCACAAGCCTACTTGGCGTCAGTCCTCTACGGCCTCGAGCTCCGCGGTCTCGAGTTCGAGCTCAAGAGCGCGAACGATGTTGCCCGTCGCCGAGGCGACACGGGCGGTGCCGACGATCGGCGCGACCGCCGCCAGCACGCCACGCACCTGCTCAGCGTCGATCTCGAGGTCGGCCGCTGCGCCGAGGTTCAGCAGATACGAGACAGGCGGCGCGTCGACCGCCACGAGCGCGGCGAGGCGCACGAGCATCAACGTCTCCGCGTCGAGGCTCGACACCTCGATCGAGTCCGCCGTCATGCTCGCGAGCAGATCGAGGATCGGTGATTCCGTCTTCGGCATGGGATCTCCTTCGTCGTTTGAGGGAGGGCCAGCGTTCTCCGCGCTGACCCTGAATGGTGGCGCTGGCCGCCTAGGCCGGCACCACCCTGTCCGGCGGCGTCATGAAGGCGCCGAAGATCCAGAGGATCGGGAAGAAGATCCCGAAGAAGAACATCCAGCCGTGCCCATTCCTGAGCGTCATCAGCCCAAGCGTGAACGCCACGAGCAGATACAGGAAAACACCGCCGATTCCAATTGCCCACCACATAGTGACCTCCCTTCCAAGGAGTGGTGAAAGGGGAGCTCACTTCACAAACGCGCTCTCCTCTTGAGGCGATGATGGCGCCTGGGAGCCAGGGCACCATCGGGGTGTTCCCCGATCAGGCTAGGGGGAGAACTACGACTCCACGACGAACGAGGCGTTGCCACTAGTCGTCGGATGAACCGTCCACAGACGTGACACCGGAGGAGAACAGGTATCCACGAGGGGAGGGGGCGACTTCTCTCTCGGGGGGCGGCGGGTTGCGCCAGAACACGCAGCCGTCCCCGTATCGCCTCCGCCTGCTGCGTGTGGCCGCTGCTCGCGTCAGCCAGGAGTAACGCCAGCGTCAACAAACCAACATCGCCGATCGTGTTCGCCGGCGACGTCGCATGCCGCTCATCCTCGCCAAGGGCCTCGCGGTCATCCTCTTAGCGCCGGGGTATCAAACGGTTCACGCTGCTCGTCCAAGCCGCAGCGTCATCCCAAGAGGACGATGAACTCTCGGGGAACCGGCATAGCGTAGGTTGCCGAACGAATGAACGCTGTAGACGCGTGCGCGTCGAGAGACGAGAGGAATGGACTCATGCCGGATGCAGACATCGATCGCACCAGCCTTCCGATCAGGCGCCCGCCCTTTGCGGGCACAACAGGCCGCACACTCGCCGACTCCAAGCCGGATTGGGATCAGGCGAGCCACGTCCGACCGTCGGAACGGGCGCCAAATGTGCTCCTGGTACTGATCGACGACGCGGGCTTCGGCAATCCGAGCACATTCGGCGGTCCGATTCAGACCCCGAACTACACGCGTCTCGCGGACAACGGGCTGCGCTACAACCGCTTTCACGTTACGGCGCTCTGCTCGCCCACGAGGGCGGCGCTGCTGACAGGGCGCAACCACCATCGCGTCGGCTTCGGGATGGTCGGCGAGTTCTCGGGACCCTTCCCGGGATACAACGCGACCATCCCGCACGATTGCGCGCCGTTTCCGCGCATCCTCCAGGAGAACGGCTACCTCACCGGAGGGTTCGGGAAGTGGCATCTGACCCCGGACAACCAGCAGGGATACTCCGGGCCGTTCGACCGCTGGCCGACGCGACTCGGGTTCGACTACTTCTGGGGCTTTCTAGGCGGCGAGGCCGGGCAGTACGACCCGCTGATCGCGGAGAACCAGAAGATCATCGGAGTCCCCGAGGCGAAGGACGGCGAGCAGTACTACTTCCAGGACGATCTGGCGGAGAAGACGATCGACTGGCTCCATGGGGTTCGCTCCGAAAAGCCGAAGACGCCGTGGTTCGCCTATGTCGCGACGGGCTGCAGCCACGCGCCGCACCACGTTCCGCGCAAGTGGTCGGACAAGTACCGCGGCGCATTCGACAAGGGCTGGGACGTGATGCGCGAAGAGACGTTCGCGCGCCAGAAGGCACTCGGCGTCGTCCCTGCCGACGCGGAGCTGCCGCCGCGAAACGACGCGTTCCCGACGTGGGACTCCCTGGACGAGACGCACAAGCGGCTCTACGCCCGTCAAATGGAGGTCTATGCGGGCTATTCAGAGAACGCCGACTGGAACATCGGCCGCATCGTCGACGCGATCGACGAAATGGGCGAGCTCGACAACACCGTCGTGATCTGGATCTGGGGTGACAACGGCGCGAGCATGGAGGGGACGCTCACCGGGACGTTCAACGAGCTGACGACGCTCAACGGGATCCCGCTCACGCCCGAGGAGCAAATCGGGCTCATCTTCAAGCACGGGGGCCTCGAGGCGTGGGGCGACGATCAGCTCGCTCCCCATTACTCGGCGGGATGGGCCTGGGCCGGTAACGCCCCGTTCGACTGGGGCAAGCAGGTTGCATCGCATCTCGGCGGCACCCGGAACCCGATGGTTGTCCACTGGCCCGGAGGGATCGACGACGCGGGTGCGGTCCGGAGCCATTACACGCACGTGACCGACGTAGGCGCGACGGTGCTCGACCTCGCCGGCATCCCGATGCCCGACTCGATCGATGGCGTCGCTCAACAACCGTTCGACGGGGCCACCTTCGGCGACTCGTTCTCGAATGCGGCAGCGCCGGAGCGTCACACGCAGCAGTACTACGAGATCCTCGGGAACAGGGGGATGTACAAGGACGGCTGGCTGCTTGCCCAGCGGCTGCAGCGCATCCCATGGGACCTCGACCCCGAGAAGCTTCGCACGTTCG
This sequence comes from uncultured Actinomycetes bacterium, assembly GCA_963833255.1. Lineage (GTDB taxonomy): Bacteria > Actinomycetota > Thermoleophilia > Gaiellales > Gaiellaceae > 3-1-20CM-4-69-9. The sequence continues at coordinate 4,462 of CAWHXK010000036.1, read as the reverse complement.
GCCCGGGTTGGAATCCCGATGACGAGCCGGTAGAGCTCTACTACCTGCCCGACGACTTCACCCAGTCGAAGAACGTCGCCGCCGACCATCCAGAGAAAGTGAAGGAGCTCAGCGAGCTTTTCTGGGCGGAGGCCGAGGCCAACAACGTCCTGCCGCTGCTCGGCGGGCTGACGTCGTTCTTCGGCATGGTGCCGCCCCTACCGGAGGAGTCGAAGTTCGTCTTCCGCGGCGACATTCAGAACATCCCAAGCGGGATGATCCCTCGGATCTACAACCACTCGTACACCATCAGCGCCGACCTGGTCGTGCCGGAGGACGGCGCCGAGGGCGTAATCGTCGCGGAAGCCGACCATCTCGGCGGGTTCTCGCTCTTCGTGCAGGACGGGAAGCTCAAACACACCTACTCGATGCTCGGCGTGCTCGAGTACACCCAGGCGGCCGAACAGGCGCTACCGGCGGGCGAAGTCAACGTCGAGCTCGTCTTCACCGCCGACGCGCCGAAGCCCGCGACCGGCGGCCAGGTGACGCTGCTCGTGAACGGGGAGCCTGTCGCAAGCGGGCGGATGGAGCACACCGTGCCGGGCCGCTTCTCGGGCTACGCCGGCATGGACATCGGTCGCGACAACGGGCTCGTCGTCGATCGCAGCTATGCGGACAAGGCGCCGTTCGCCTTCACCGGCAAGATCAAGCAGGTCGCCTTCGACGTCGCCCCGCACCTGAGCGACGAGGACGCGAGGACGCTCAACGAGCACGCGGCCCAGGCCCTGGCGACACATGCGGCGAGCGCATAGATGGACCCGACGAGAGGAGCATCGTGAGCTAAGAAGAACGGGCAACTCGACGTGCTGGTCGCCGTGTATCTCATTCCCGACCTGGCGCAGGAGGACTTCGACGCCTACGCCAAGCTTGCAGGTGACGGCGAGATCGTCACCGACGGCGTTGCGCTCGTCGTCAAGGACGCCGAAGGCGAGACACACGTTCAAGAGACGGGCGATCATCTCGGCCGCAAGGGCCTCAAAGCCGGCGCCGGAGTCGGTCTGGTCATCGGGCTCTTTGCGCCGCCGCTCCTGGCGGCCACCGTCGTCGGCGCCGCCGTGGGCGGAGTGGCGGGGAAGTTCGCGCGTCATCGCGCTCAGGCCGGCATCGGGGACAAGCTCGACGACGCTCTTCCGCCTGGATCAGCCGGCATCGTCGCGATCTACGAGCACGACGGTGCGGACGCCGTGACCGGCGCGCTCGCCAACGCGATCCGCACCTCGACCGTCCAGATCGACAAAGCCTCCGCGAAGGAGCTGAAGAAAGGGCTCGCCGAGGCCGGGGCTGGACTGGAAGGCTGATCGGCAGGGGCGCCCGACGTGGCGGGGCCGAGGGAGCGACATGATCGAGCTGATTGAGGGGCTTCACGACGCAGTCGTCGGCTTAGAGGCGGTGGGGAAGGTCGAATCCGCCGACTACGAAGCAGTCGCGAGGCCAGCGGTGAAGCGCGCACTGGAGCGGCATCCGAAGATTCGCCTCATTCATGTATTCGACGATCGCTTCACCGGCTACACCGCGGGCGGCGCATGGCAGGACGCAGTGCTTGGACTTGCCAATGCGCATTCCTTCGACCGCATAGCCGTCGTCACGGATTCCGAGAACATCCGCAGACTCGTGAAGCGCGCAGGCTGGTCGCTCCCTTGCGAGCTGAAGCTGTTCCCGAACCGGGAACGCGGCCAGGCCGAAGCATGGGCTAGCGAAGGACTCGATGCTCGCTAAGCGCGGTGACAGCGGCGATCACGCCCCGACAGCGGCGGCGATCGGCTGCCGAACTACGCTGTCCACGAGGCCGTCGACGAACGCATTCGCCTACTCCTCGAAGTCGGGCTTGAGGTTGGGCGGCGGCATCTCGGAGGTTCGCGGCCAACAACTCAGCCGCCTGTAACCTCTGCCCGCGCCTCGGCGACAGCGCTTTCCATCGCCGCGTTCACTCCGCATCACCCTCCGGGAAACCCGGACGATTCAATCCCAACTCCTCAGCTACACGGCCCATCTCGCGCACGTTTTCTTGATCCACGATTTCCTCCTGACCTTCAAAACCCGACGCGTCCCCCGTCGAACCGTCCACAGACGCGACACCGGAGAACAGGTATCCACGAAGAGATGGGGCGACTTCTCTCTCGGGGGCGCGGGCGGCGGGTTGCGACGAGAACACGCAGCCGCCCCCGTATCGCCTCCGCCTGCCGCGTGTGGCCGCTGCTCGCGTCAGCCATGAGTAACGCCTGCGTCAACAAACCAACATCGCCGATGGTCTTCGCCGGCATCGCGCCGTAGCCGACCGCGTGTACCAGCAGTCTCGCTGCTTCTGCTCGGCGTCACGTTCTCCGGATCGTTGTAGCGCCTAGAACCAGCCGCGCCGCTTGAAGAAGGCGATCAACATTGCCAGCACTACGAGCTCCGTCCCGATGCCCAGTGCAAGGAAGGTGGGCCAGCTCGCAATGTGCCGGACGAGCCAGCCGAAGTTCTGGCCGAAGAAGCCGGTGACGAATGTGAGCGGCAGGAAGATGGTCGCGATCACCGCCAGTTGCTTCATCACGGCGTTTAGACGGTTGGAGACGGTCGAGAGGTAAACGTCCATCGAGCTGGTGAGCAGGTCGCGGTAGCTGTCGATGAGGTCGCTGATCCGGATCAGGTGGTCGTAGATGTCTCGGAAGTAGCGCTCGTCCTCCTGCGTCATTCCGGGCAGCTCGGCAACCCCGCCCACCAGGCTCGCGAACATGTCCCGCTGTGGGGTGACGGCTTTGCGCATGCCGACGAGCAGGCGCTTCATCCCAAAGATCTCCTGTAGCTGCTCGTCGTTCGCCTTCAAGAAGATCTGATTTTCGAGCTCGTCGATCCGGTCGTCGAAGTCGGCCAGAATCGGAAAGAAGCTGTCGACGAGCGCGTCGATAATCCGGTACAGCAGCTGGCCCGGGTTGTCGATTGGCTGCTTGCGTTTCTGGTAGCGGCGGCGCACGTCGGTGAAGGCGGGCGCATCGTCGCGACGGATGGTGACGAGGAAGCGTTCGGAGTAGAAGCAGTGCACCTCGACCAGGCGGTCCTCGTCCGGGTTTGCTCCGTAGACGACGAGGAAGACGAAGTCGTCGTAGTCGTCGAGCTTGGGACGCTGGTCGAAGTGTTCCGAGTCCTCAAGCGCGAGCGGATGAAACCGGAACACGTCGCGAAGGACAGCGAAGTCGTCTTCGCTTGGCCGGTGGAGATCGAGCCAGAAGAACCTGCCGCTTGCGAGCAGGCGCTCGACGTTCTCGCGGCTCAGATGCATCTCGCCAATCTGCTCGTCGTGAACGACATGGCACGTCGAGACCGCTGGCACAGCCTGCTCCAGGCTCCCGTCGCGTTGGCCTGTCTCAACCTCGCTCACGGCCCGGCTACCGGTCGTCGACTCGTCGGCCATCGTCACCGATCGTACTCGGCGTCGATCAGCCGACGAGACCGACCTACCGAAGTCGACGGGCCCGCCGGCGGCGAGTCGCCATGCGCCGACGCGCGAGCCGCAGCTGATAGCGCCCCGCACAGCACGATCGCCGCCTCTGCGACCAAAAAGGTGACGTACGCGCCAGCCGCTGCGGTGAGCAGCCCATAGCGCCAGAGTTGCCTGCCCGCAAGCAGGGCGACCACGAACGGCCCGAGGAAGAGGCGGCAGATCAGGGATAGGCATCCGAGACGATCGATCCTAGGAGCCGTACGGACGCAACCGCGGGGGCGTGGGGGAGAACTGGGAATGCCCCGGTAAGGGGATGCCAAGCGCGAACGGTCCGCCGATGACCGTCTTGACCGGCCTCGCGGCGGTCGTGGACGCCGCCGATCCAAGCCGCTAACGCCGCCATGCGCCCAGACCTCGACCACCCGAGGCATCCGTTCGCGCAAGCGCCGGAGCGCCCGGACGCGTAATCGTGCTCGTCGCCGACGGCCAGAAACGACAAGCCACGCAACCCTCGAAAAGGCCATCCGTGCGGCACGCAAAGCCCACGCGCTCGTCTATCCGATCGCGATCGAGAGCAAGTCGTTCTCGCCCGGACCGCTGAAGCAACTCGCGCGCCGCACCGGCGGCAGTTACTACGGGGCCCGCTCCAGCTCCGACCTCGCGCCGATCTACCAGCACATCTCACAAGACTCCGCCGCACCTGGCGACTCGAATACTTCACCGCAGCCCAGCCCGGCGACCGACTCCAACTCCAAGTCTCGGACGGACCACTCGGCGCAACCGCGGCCGCCGTTCGCCTGCCCGGTTCACACAAATCAGCGTCCCAGGACTACCGATCTTCCTGATCATCTCTGCGAGCCTTCTTGCCGCCGCCCTCTGCGCGCTCTTTGCGCGGCCGTTGCTAGAAGGAAGTCGGGCGTTCGCGCAGCGCGGTAACGGCGACGACCTGTATTAGGGCCCGGCCCCAGCATCGTCAGCGTTCACGAGTTGGGAAGCCCCGTT
>CAWHXK010000035.1:0-143377 GCA_963833255.1 uncultured Actinomycetes bacterium | reverse complement strand
GCACCGCGTCCGTCAGCCAGAAGATCCGAGCAGTCAGGATGGCTTCGTGTCACACGCCCTCGATTGCTGTCAGTCGTCCGGTGCTGATGGCCTTGGTGAAGGCTTGGAAGTCCTTGTCGTTTTGGTCTGCGTAGCGCTCGGAGAAGTCGGTGACTGACTTGTCGAACCCGTCGCCTTTGCCGAGGTACGCAGTGATTGCGATCGGGTCTCCCGATCGGGCGTGCGCGCGAGCGAGCGTCCATCCGCACTGGCGAGCGTAAAACGCAAGCGCGGGAGGCCTCAGCGATTCAACGTCTGCCGAGCCCTTCATGTCACGGAGCTGGCGCCAGTAGAAGTACCGGCTTGCGTCCACGCCCTTCGTCCAGCCCAGGTAGATGTCGCTGGCGGCCTGCATCATCCGTTGCCCTTGCACGACGCGCTCGCCGGGCTGCTTGTAGCGGCTCTTCGGCAGATGGTCCTCGAGCACCGAGCGCGTCGCCTCCTTGACCTGCAAAAACAGTGGGTCCTGCTGATCTCGCCCCTGGAGCAAGACGATGAACGCTCGCGTGCCGACGCTGCCGACGCCCACGACCTTGCGAGCGACGTCGATCACCTCGAACCGCTCGAGCAGATGTCGCCGATCGGGCTGCAAGGTGGCCCGGTAGGCGCGGAACTGCTCATTCACCCCATGCTGCAACTCGTCGGCGGTCAGACCGTAGCTCGCCGGGTCGATATCGCGCGCCGGAACGACGATCGGCGGCTGGCTGACGATCCGGTAGCGACCGTCCACCAGCTCGCCAAGCTTCGAGAGCGCCTGCAAGCTGTCGCGCGTGCGAGCCTTCGCGGCGATCTTCTTCGCCCCCTTTACTTCCTTCCTCGTCGTCTTCTTTTCTTTCTTCGCCGCCTTCTTCGGCGACTCGAGCTCCTGAGTACGAGCGAAGCTCTTGATCGCCTCCAGCAACTCCTGCTCGGTCAGGTGCGCGTACCAGATCTCCATCGTCGGCATCTCCGCGAACTCGGCCATCGTTGTTCGGTAGGCGTTGACGGATGCGAGCGTGACGTCGCGCGCCTCGGCGTTGCTGAAGCCGTTGTTGCGCGCCGCGATCGTGAAGCTCGCCGACATGCGCTTTACGTCGTACTCGAACGGGCCCGTCAGCGTCTCGTCGAAGTCGTTCAGGTCGAACAGCAAGGTCCGCTCCGGCGAGGCGAACACACCGAAGTTCGACAGATGAGCATCGCCGCAGAGCTGAACCATCAGGCCGGCCCTGGGCGTGTCCTTCAGATCGGCGGCCATGATCTTGGCCGCCCCCCGATAAAAAGTGAACGGCGACACCATCATCCGCCCGTGGCGCACCGGCACAAGGTCCGGCTCACGCGTCGCGTCCTGCTCCGCTAGCAGCGCGACCGGATCGGGGCGATCCGCAGCCAGCTTCCAACCAGCATGCCCCGACGGAGATACCTTCTTCCGCAATTTCTTGCCGTGCGCTCGACGTTCCTCAACACTCGGATGCTCAACCCTCGCACTCATGGGCTCAGCGCCTCCCTTCCGGGGTTTCGCTTGGTTTCGCGGCTACTTCGACGAGCCGAGCCGTGACCTGACGGTTTGCGCCGGGCGGCACACTCGCCCAAGTGTCGCCCGGCACAAGCCTACTTGGCGTCAGTCCTCTACGGCCTCGAGCTCCGCGGTCTCGAGTTCGAGCTCAAGAGCGCGAACGATGTTGCCCGTCGCCGAGGCGACACGGGCGGTGCCGACGATCGGCGCGACCGCCGCCAGCACGCCACGCACCTGCTCAGCGTCGATCTCGAGGTCGGCCGCTGCGCCGAGGTTCAGCAGATACGAGACAGGCGGCGCGTCGACCGCCACGAGCGCCGCGAGGCGCACGAGCATCAACGTCTCCGCGTCGAGGCTCGACACCTCGATCGAGTCCGCCGTCATGCTCGCGAGCAGATCGAGGATCGGTGATTCCGTCTTCGGCATGGGATCTCCTTCGTCGTTTGAGGGAGGACCAGCGTTCTCCACGCTGACCCTGAATGGTCGCGCTGGCCGCCTAAGCCGGCGCCACTCTGTCCGGCGGCGTCATGAAGGCGCCGAAGATCCAGAGGATCGGGAAGAAAATCCCGAAGAAGAACATCCAGCCGTGCCCATTCCTCAGCGTCATCAGCCCAAGCGTGAACGCCACGAGCAGATACAGGAAGACACCACCGATTCCGATTGCCCACCACATGATTCCCTCCCTATTGAGTGGCGACGGTTATCCGACGCGCTTTGATTGTGGCGTCAGGGACGAGGTTCTCCATCATCCCGTTGTAATGAGATTTTGGACCGTCATCCGAGCCTAGGTCTTCGGATCGGCCCGACGGCGATGACTGAGCCAGGTGTGGTCGAGAAGTCTCGGGTGCAGGTCGCTCTTCCAAATTATGGCGTCGGCCTGGCAGGTGTCAGCTTCGACGGGTAGCTCATCGGGGTGTGTGGTGGAGACGAGAATGACCAGCGTTGAAGGCCGCTTCTTCTTGATCAGGCTTGTCGCGCAGATTCCGCCGATGCCTGGCATGCGGACGTCCATAAGAACCATGTCTGGCTGCATCTCCTCCACCAGCTCGATTGCGTGCTCACCAGAGGTCGCCTCGCCGACTGTCTCGAGCCGTGACGTCGCGTCCACGAGCCGGCGGATCAAGCTGAGAAACGACGGGTCGTCGTCGACCGCGAGCACGCTGACGAGCTGACTCGGGATCGCGCTGGACTTCTTTTTCGCCGACATCGTCGTGTCAGCCATTGTCGCCGCTGCTATGCGCAAGCGCCACGGTGCGTGCATGCGGAATTCGCCAGTGTTAACCGACCTCTCCGGCCAGGTACAACAGCGCTGCCTTGACGCGGCGATTGATGTCGTCAGGAGCCCCGAGGTCGAGCTTCGAGAAGATCGCGTTGATATGCCGCTCGACAGCGCGCTTTGTGATCACAAGCGATTCAGCGATGGCGCTGTTGCTTCGACCTTCGGCGATCAGGCCAAGTATCTCGAGCTCTCGGGGCGTGAGCAGGTCGAGCTGGCGGTTCCCTCGACGTCGCTGTAAGTCGAGTAGCCTCTCGACGACCGTCGGGTCGACCGCTGAGCCGCCGTCGGCGACCTCTCGAAGCACACGCGCCAGCTCGCTCGGCTCCGTGACACGGTCTTTGACCAGGTAGGCACGACGGGAAGAGCCTTCGTCGAAGAGCGCTATCGCGTAGAGCGGATCGGCATGCTGACTCAGGACGACGACACCGACGTTCGGATGGGTGGAGCGAAGCTCGCCTGCCAGTTGGATGCCCTCGTCTGTATTGGTCGGCGGCATCCGGATGTCCGTGAGCACGACGTCAACGTCCGATTCGAGGACGGCCGCCCTCAGCGAATCGAGGTCGTCGCAGACGGCCACGATCTCGATACCCCCGACGCTCTCGAGCGCGCGCGTGATTCCCTCGCGGGCGAGGAAGCTGTCCTCGCCGAGAATCAATCGGAGAGTCATTGTGCACGCTCGGTCTGTCCGCTCGAGACTGCTGTTGCATCGCCGATCGGAATCGTTCCACGGACATGCGTTCCTTCGCCGGGTGTTGAGACGATCTCCAGCTCTCCGCCGACTGCGCCAATGCGGTCTCGCATGCTTGTCAGTCCGATCCCATCCGACCTCGTCCGCCCTATACCGGCTCCGTCGTCGCTGACCTCGAACGTGATGTTCTCCGGGGTTCGCTCCAACCTCACGTTGACGCGCGCTCCGGGGCCGGCGTGCTTCACTGCGTTTTGGATCGCTTCGGCCGAGCAGAAATACGCTGCAGCTTCGATGGTTGGCGAACAGCGCCCGATACCGTTGTCGACGACGTCGATCGGGATCTGCGCCGTCAATGCGAGGGACCGGAGTGCGTCGGGAAGCCCGCGTTCGACAAGCATCGTTGGATAGATCCCGTGCGCGAGGACTCGTAGCTCGTCCACGGCCGCCGCTGCGTCTGCCCGAATCTCTTCGAGTTGATCGCCGATGCGATCCCCGTTCACCGACTCCTGTGCCAGAGCGAGCTTGACCTGGATTGCCATCAGCCGCTGCTGCGCGCCGTCGTGGAGATCACGTTCCAAGCGAAGGCGCTCGCGCTCGGCGGCATCAACGATCCTTGCCCGAGAAGCGCGCAGCTCTTCCACGAGCCGCGTGTTCTCGAGCAGCATCAAGGCGGTAGCCGCCAGTCCCTCGACGACTCCCGCGTCCGTGTCCAGCGCAGGATCGTGAATCAGCGCCGCCACCGGCAAGCCGTTGCGAACGACGGGAGTGACGGAGGCATCTGGCGAATCCGTCGGCAGATCGACCGAGGCACCGAGCACGTCGACGTATGCGCCCAGCTCCGGAGCCCACAGGACGAGCGTCAACCCAGGATCTCCCAACGCTTCGCCGATGAGGCTCTGCACACGCGGGGAGTCGAGCGGCTCGGCGCTCGCCCGAGCCGCGACCATCCCGAGGCTCGTCGCGACGAAGACGCGTCCACGCACCTGGCCCGCGAGGAGGCCGGCGGGAATCGCGAGCCCGGCCACGGCGACCAGTACCCGGAGGGCGTCGCCGCCGTCCACGTGGAGGACCCGCACGAACAAGACTTGGATCATCAGGATGATCACGAAGGCCACGAAGGTGTAGAGCAGCGGCGCGATTGCCCGGCGACGCAAGCGCGACGGCGCCTGCAGCTTCCGAACCAGTAGAGCCGCAGCTCCGATGAACACGAGCAGAGTAAGCCAGACGATCACGGGCTCGATCGCACGCTCCACAGCGGCACTCGAGCCGACGAGCTGAAAGGCGTTGGTCGGGCAGGGGCCGTCGCACTGCACGAGCACGCCGGCTGAGGGCAGAGTCTCGCTCAGGGCGACGGCTATTGCCCACGCGACTAAGCTGGCAACCGTAGCGGCCGCGATGAACCGACGTTCAAGCTCGGATCCGAGCCGGTCACGCGGGAAGCACAGGAGGACGTACATGAGGTAAACGACGAAGGCACCCAGCAAGACGCGTCCCAGGGAGTACACGGAGGGTGTAGCCGACGCCATCAGTGAAGCCGCGGCGAAGAGGAAGCCCACCCCGGCGACGAGTGGACCAAGCCGGCTGGTCGGCCGCAGCCACCACGTGTACACCCCGACAGCGACATACGACGCCACGATTAGCCCCCGCAGGATCGCCGTGCTCTCCGGTTGAACGAGCACGGAGCTTCGCGCCCCCAGCCACACGGTGACCCAAGCCGCCACCGCCCCGGCCAGAACGAGCGCAAGCGCTCGGTAAGTCTGCCCGCGCGTCCCGGTGCTTTTCAGCTCCGCGGCACGCGCCGACGCCGGCACGAGGGTTCCCCAGTTAGCTCAGCCACAGATTCACAACGGTAACGCGATTTGACGTCTGCGTGTAAACCGGAGTCCGTCCGTGGTGGCAGCCCCCTCGAGTTCACCCCGCGATCGACGTGCCGCCCCCATTGCCGACCCTCCGCGTACGCGCAAGAGTGGTTCCATCGCCGCCACGTCTCCTCATCCGGAACCCGCTTCGACCGACACCTGCTCCATCCAACCGTGGCTCTCGATGCTTCGCTCGGTCCTCGGCGCGGAGGGGATCGAGCGCATGCGCGCGGACGCCGAGCACGCACTGAAAGGGCTGGGCACGGCTACCTCGGATGACGCAGCAGCGCTGCTGGTTGAAATCTCCAAGACACTGGCCGCGAACGGTGCGAACCCGGAGGAGAGCCCGCCGATGGACCCAGACCTCAGGCTCATCCCCGGCGACACGTGGGAAATCAGTAGGGAACAGATCGCTGAGCTCCGAGCCCGGAAGAATGCGCTCGCGCCGATCGACGGCTGGGCGGCATCACTTACCGACGCCGAGCTGCGCCTGCTCCTGTACCTCACAACGCACTTCACGTTCAGGGAGATCTCGGTGCGGCTCTACGTATCGCGCAATACGGTCAAGACACAGGCGATCTCGATCTACCGCAAACTCGGTGTGTCCAGCCGGAGCGCGGCGATCAGTCGAGCCGACGAGCTCGGCCTACTGGGTGCCGGGCCATCGGCTTCGGTGTGGTCCTGATCGCCAAGGGCATCCCGCTGCTCCCATCGTGAGTACGGTTCCCGAGCAAACGGGCCGGAGCCGCGGAGCAGGTATCCCCGGATGGGCTTTGGGTGCGCTGGCGGCCTTGCTGGTCCTTCTGCTCGCCATCGGCGGAGTCACGCTCTACCTCGTCAAGCAGATCGACGATCAGAACGCGCAGGCGGAGAAGACCGCGAAGACGGTAACCGCGACGAAGGCGCTCCTCGACCTGGTGGCAGCCCGCCAGCTCAAGAGCAAGGACGTGCCCGCCAAAGTCGAGAACGCGGTCGCGGAGACGAAGACCCTGCTCAACGAGACCCAGGATGCCATCAACGCGACGAACAAGACGGTCGCCGCCACGAACCAGACGCTCGCGGAGACCAACGCGCTACTCGCCCAGGTTAAGGCCGCCGCCGCAAAGGCCCAACAGGCGGCGGTGGGCCTCAAGGCTCGTCTGGACGGGTTGCAGAAGAGTCAGCAGCAGCTCTCCGGGAAACTTGACCAGCAGATCGCCAAGATCCAGGCGCGCCTGACCAGCATCGAGAGCAGCCTCAAGCGCTTAGGCCCTACGTGAGGGCACATACTGGCTAAACCGCTCTCTGAGACTTGCAGATGGCCAGGGTTCGTTTTGCTCCACGGCCTCGCAATGGGCCGACTGACCGGCCGGAAGATTGACGCCGGCCACAGCCTCTAACTTTGCAACGCGGCCGTTGAGCAGAAGAGGTTGGTGAGTGCGGCACGGCTCGCGTTCGTTGTAGTGCCAGCGGTACACGCGGAGTATGTGCTCGAGCTGGCGCCGGCCAATGATGAGAACACGATCGAGGGAGTCGGAGCGGACCGTGCGAACCCAACGTTCCACATAGGCGTTCGCGTTCGGTGCCTGAATTGGCGTTCGGACGATCTTGATGCCCTCGGTCCGGAAGAGCTCGTGGGCCCCAACGAGCCGGCAGACGACGCCCGAAAATCTCACCCCAACGGGACGATGATGCTCGCACGGGCCGGGTCTAGCGTCTTGGCGAACGAACGCGTGCCGGAGATGCCTGCGCGTCGAGAGACGAGAGGAATGGACTCATGCCGGATGTAGAGATTGATCGCACCAGCCTTCCGATCAGGCGTCCGCCGTTCGCGGGCGCAACAGGCCGCACACTCGCCGATTCCAAGCCCGACTGGGATCAGGCGAGCCACGTCCGGCCGCCCGAGGGTGCGCCGAATGTGCTCCTGGTCCTGATCGATGACGCGGGCTTCGGCAATCCGAGCACATTCGGCGGTCCGATTCAGACCCCGAACTACACGCGGCTCGCGGACAACGGGCTGCGCTACAACCGTTTTCACGTTACGGCGCTCTGCTCGCCGACGAGGGCGGCGCTGCTGACGGGGCGCAACCACCATCGCGTCGGCTTCGGGATGGTCGGCGAGTTCTCGGGACCCTTCCCGGGATATAACGCGACCATCCCGCATGATTGCGCGCCGTTTCCGCGCATGCTCCAGGAGAACGGCTACCTCACCGGAGGGTTCGGGAAGTGGCATCTGACCCCGGACAACCAGCAGGGATTCTCCGGGCCGTTCGACCGCTGGCCGACGCGACTTGGGTTCGACTACTTCTGGGGCTTTCTAGGCGGCGAGGCCGGGCAGTACGACCCGCTGATCGCCGAGAACCAGAAGATGATCGGAGTCCCCGAGGCGAAGGACGGCGAGCAGTACTACTTCCAGGACGATCTGGCGGAGAAGACGATCGACTGGATCCATGGGGTTCGCTCCGAAAAGCCGAAGACGCCGTGGTTCGCCTATGTCGCGACGGGCTGCAGCCACGCGCCGCACCACGTTCCGCGCAAGTGGTCGGACAAGTACCGCGGCGCATTCGACAAGGGCTGGGACGTGATGCGCGAAGAGACGTTCGCGCGCCAGAAGGCACTCGGCGTCGTCCCTGCCGACGCAGAGCTGCCGCCGCGAAACGACGCGTTCCCGACGTGGGACTCCCTGGACGAGACGCACAAGCGGCTCTACGCCCGTCAAATGGAGGTCTATGCGGGCTATTCAGAGAACGCCGACTGGAACATCGGCCGCATCGTCGACGCGATCGACGAAATGGGCGAGCTCGACAACACCGTCGTGATCTGGATCTGGGGTGACAACGGCGCGAGCATGGAGGGGACGCTCACCGGGACGTTCAACGAGCTGACGACGCTCAACGGGATCCCGCTCACGCCCGAGGAGCAAATCGGGCTCATCTTCAAGCACGGGGGCCTCGAGGCGTGGGGCGACGAACAGCTCGCTCCCCATTACTCGGCCGGGTGGGCCTGGGCCGGTAACGCCCCGTTCGACTGGGGCAAGCAGGTTGCATCGCATCTCGGCGGCACCCGGAACCCGATGGTTGTGCACTGGCCCGGCGGGATCGAAGACGCGGGCGCGGTCCGGAGCCATTACACGCACGTGACCGACGTAGGCGCGACGGTGCTCGACCTCGCCGGCATCCCGATGCCCGACTCGATCGATGGCGTCGCTCAACAACCGTTCGACGGGGCCACCTTCGCCGACTCGTTCTCGGACGCGGCAGCGCCGGAGCGTCACACGCAGCAGTACTACGAGATCCTCGGGAACCGGGGGATGTACAAGGACGGCTGGCTGCTTGCCCAGCGGCTGCAGCGCATCCCATGGGACCTCGACCCCGAGAAGCTTCGCACGTTCGGCCCGGGTTGGAATCCCGATGACGAGCCGGTAGAGCTCTACTACCTGCCCGACGACTTCACCCAGTCGAAGAACGTCGCCGCCGACCATCCAGAGAAAGTGAAGGAGCTCAGCGAGCTTTTCTGGGCGGAGGCCGAGGCCAACAACGTCCTGCCGCTGCTCGGCGGGCTGACGTCGTTCTTCGGCATGGTGCCGCCCCTACCGGAGGAGTCGAAGTTCGTCTTCCGCGGCGACATCCAGAACATCCCAAGCGGGATGATCCCTCGGATCTACAACCACTCGTACACGATCAGCGCCGACCTGGTCGTGCCCGAGGGCGGCGCCGAGGGCGTGATCGTCGCGGAAGCCGACCATCTCGGCGGGTTCTCGCTCTTCGTGCAGGACGGGAAGCTCAAACACACCTACTCGATGCTCGGCGTGCTCGAGTACACCCAGGCGGCCGAACAGGCGCTACCGGCGGGCGAAGTCAACGTCGAGCTCGTCTTCACCGCCGACGCGCCGAAGCCCGCGACCGGCGGCCAGGTGACGCTGCTCGTCAACGGCGAGCCTGTCGCAAGCGGGCGGATGGAGCACACCGTGCCGGGCCGCTTCTCGGGCTACGCCGGCATGGACATCGGTCGCGACAACGGGCTCGTCGTCGACCTGAGCTATGCGGACAAGGCGCCGTTCGCCTTCACCGGCAAGATCAAGCAGGTCGTCTTCGACGTCGCCCCGCACCTGAGCGACGAGGACGCGAGGACGCTCAACGAGCACGCGGCCCAGGCCCTGGCGACACATGCGGCGAGCGCATAGATGGACCCGACGAGAGGAGCATCGTGAGCTAAGAAGAACGGGCAACTCGACGTACTGGTCGCCGTGTATCTCATTCCCGACCTGGCGCAGGAGGACTTCGACGCCTACGCCAAGCTTGCAGGTGACGGCGAGATCGTCACCGACGGCGTTGCGCTCGTCGTCAAGGACGCCGAAGGCGAGACACACGTTCAAGAGACGGGCGATCATCTCGGCCGCAAGGGCCTCAAAGCCGGCGCCGGAGTCGGTCTGGTCATCGGGCTCTTTGCGCCGCCGCTCCTGGCGGCCACCGTCGTTGGCGCCGCCGTGGGCGGAGTGGCGGGGAAGTTCGCGCGTCATCGCGCTCAGGCCGGTATCGGGGACAAGCTCGACGACGCTCTTCCGCCTGGATCAGCCGGCATCGTCGCGATCTACGAGCACGACGGTGCGGACGCCGTGACCGGCGCGCTCGCCAACGCGATCCGCACCTCGACCGTCCAGATCGACAAAGCCTCCGCGAAGGAGCTGAAGAAAGGGCTCGCCGAGGCCGGGGCTGGACTGGAAGGCTGATCGGCAGGGGCGACCGACGTGGCGGGGCCCGAGGGAGCGACATGATCGAGCTGATTGAGGGGCTTCACGACGCAGTCGTCGGCTTAGAGGCGGTGGGGAAGGTCGAATCCGCCGACTACGAAGCAGTCGCGAGGCCAGCGGTGAAGCGCGCACTGGAGCGGCATCCGAAGATTCGCCTCGTTCATGTATTCGACGATCGCTTCACCGGCTACACCGCGGGCGGCGCATGGCAGGACGCAGTGCTTGGACTTGCCAATGCGCATTCCTTCGACCGCATAGCCGTCGTCACGGATTCCGAGAACATCCGCAGACTCGTGAAGCGCGCAGGCTGGTCGCTCCCTTGCGAGCTGAAGCTGTTCCCGAACCGGGAACGCGGCCAGGCCGAAGCATGGGCTAGCGAAGGACTCGATGCTCGCTAAGCGCGCCGACAGCGGCGATCACGCTCCGGATCGTTGTAGCGCCTAGAACCAGCCGCGCCGCTTGAAGAAGGCGATCAACATTGCCAGCACTACGAGCTCCGTCCCGATGCCCAGTGCAAGGAAGGTGGGCCAGCTCGCAATGTGCCGGACGAGCCAGCCGAAGTTCTGGCCGAAGAAGCCGGTGACGAATGTGAGCGGCAGGAAGATGGTCGCGATCACCGCCAGTTGCTTCATCACGGCGTTTAGACGGTTGGAGACGGTCGAGAGGTAAACGTCCATCGAGCTGGTGAGCAGGTCGCGGTAGCTGTCGATGAGGTCGCTGATCCGGATCAGGTGGTCGTAGATGTCTCGGAAGTAGCGCTCGTCCTCCTGCGTCATTCCGGGCAGCTCGGCAACCCCGCCCACTAGGCTCGCGAACATGTCCCGCTGTGGGGTGACGGCTTTGCGCATGCCGACGAGCAGGCGCTTCATCCCAAAGATCTCCTGTAGCTGCTCGTCGTTCGCCTTCAAGAAGATCTGATTTTCGAGCTCGTCGATCCGGTCGTCGAAGTCGGCCAGAATCGGAAAGAAGCTGTCGACGAGCGCGTCGATAATCCGGTACAGCAGCTGGCCCGGGTTGTCGATTGGCTGCTTGCGTTTCTGGTAGCGGCGGCGCACGTCGGTGAAGGCGGGCGCATCGTCGCGACGGATGGTGACGAGGAAGCGTTCGGAGTAGAAGCAGTGCACCTCGACCAGGCGGTCCTCGTCCGGGTTTGCTCCGTAGACGACGAGGAAGACGAAGTCGTCGTAGTCGTCGAGCTTGGGACGCTGGTCGAAGTGTTCCGAGTCCTCAAGCGCGAGCGGATGAAACCGGAACACGTCGCGAAGGACAGCGAAGTCGTCTTCGCTTGGCCGGTGGAGATCGAGCCAGAAGAACCTGCCGCTTGCGAGCAGGCGCTCGACGTTCTCGCGGCTCAGATGCATCTCGCCAATCTGCTCGTCGTGAACGACATGGCACGTCGAGACCGCTGGCACAGCCTGCTCCAGGCTCCCGTCGCGTCGGCCTGTGTCAACCTCGCTCACGGCCCGGCTACCGGTCGTCGACTCGTCGGCCATCGTCACCGATCGTACTCGGCGTCGATCAGCCGACGAGACCGACCTACCGAAGTCGATGGGCCCGCCGGCGGCGAGTCGCCATGCGTCGACGCGCGAGCCGCAGCTGATAGCGCCCCGACAGCACGATCGCCGCCTCTGCGACCAAAAAGGTGACGTACGCGCCAGCCGCTGCGGTGAGCAGCCCATAGCGCCAGAGTTGCCTGCCCGCAAGCAGGGCGACCACGAACGGCCCGAGGAAAGGCGGCAGATCAGGGGATAGGCATCCCGAGACGATCGATCCTAGGAGCCGTAACGCAACCGCGGGGGCGTGGGGGAGAACTGGGAATGCCCCGGTAAGGGGATGCCAAGCGCGAACGGTCCGCCGATGACCGTCTTGACCGGCCTCGCGGCGGTCGCGGACGCCGCCGATCCAAGCCGCTAACGCCGCCATGCGCCCAGACCTCAACAACCCGAGGCATCCGTTCGCGCAAGCGCCGGAGCGCCCGGACACGTAATCGTGCTCGTCGCCGACGGCCAGGAAACGACAAGCCACGCAACCCTCGAAAAGGCCATCCGTGCGGCACGCAAAGCCCACGCGCTCGTCTATCCGATCGCGATCGAGAGCAAGTCGTTCTCGCCCGGACCGCTGAAGCAACTCGCGCGCCGCACCGGCGGCAGCTACTACGGGGCCCGCTCCAGCTCCGACCTCGCGCCGATCTACCAGCACATCTCACAAGAACTCCGCCGCACCTGGCGACTCGAATACTTCACCGCAGCCCAGCCCGGCGACCGACTCCAACTCCAAGTCTCGGACGGACCACTCGGCACAACCGCGGCCGCCGTTCGCCTGCCCGGTTCACACAGATCAGCGTCCCAGGGACTACCCATCTTCCTGATCATCTCTGCGAGCCTTCTTGCCGCCGCCCTCTGCGCGCTCTTTGCGCGGCCGTTGCTAGAAGGAAGTCGGGCATTCGCGCAGCGCGGTAACGGCGACGACCTGTATTAGGGCCCGGCCCCGGCGTCGTCAGCGTTCGCGAGTTGGGAAGCCCCGTTGTGCGCGGCTTTGTGTGAAGCGGACGACGAGGCTCGAACTCGCGACCCTCAGCTTGGGAAGCTGATGCTCTACCAACTGAGCTACGTCCGCGTGCGCCCTGATTGTAGCTCCCGCCCTGGCAGGGTCTCTAAGCTCTGGGCGTGGACGTCGACGCCGTCGAGATCCGCGTCCTGGGCTGCCTGATCGAGAAGCAGCGGACGACGCCGGATGCCTACCCGCTCTCGCTGAATGCGCTTCGCCTCGCGTGCAACCAGGCGACGAACCGGGATCCGGTCGTCGCGTACGAAGAGCGCGAGATCAAGGCGGCGCTCGACCGCATGTCGAATCGTGGCTGGACGCGCTTTGCGAGCGGGGCGAGCAGTCGTGCCCTGAAATACCGGCAGCTGCTCAACGAGGCGCTCGGGCTCTCGGAGCCGGAGATCTCACTGCTAGGCGTCCTCATGCTCCGAGGGCCACAGACGGTCGGCGAGCTCAAGCAACGCAGCGAGCGACTGCACCGCTTCGGCTCGATCGCCGAGGTCACAGAGATCCTCGACGGGCTCACTCAACGGGAGCTCGTCGCGCAGCTCGAGCGCCGGCCCGGTCAGAAGGAGGAACGCTGGCAGCAGCTGCTCGGAGGGGATGCCGGCGAGGCAGTCGCCGAGCCCGTTGCGCCTGTGCCCGGCGAAAGCGCCGATCGCCTCGGCGCGATCGAGGAGCGGCTCGAGCGGCTCGAGGGTGCCTTCGACGAGTTGATCGCGCGCCTCGATAAGGTGCCCGACCGTGAGTGACGCGCTGGCACAGCTCAAGGAGCGGCTCGGGAAGATCACCGACCTCGAGCGGATCAGCCGGGTGCTGAGCTGGGATCAGCAGACGATGATGCCGCCCGCCGGCTCGGACCACCGCGCCGACCATCTCTCGACTCTGCGGCGCCTTTCCCACGAGCTGCTGATCGATGACGAGACGGGTCGGTTGCTCGACGAGCTTCGTCCGCTCGAAGACTCGCTCGAGCGAGACTCCGACGACGCGTCTCTCGTGAGGGTGACCCGGCGTCAATACGAGAAAGCCTCTCGCGTCCCGACGGAGCTGCGCGCGGAGATGACGCGCGCCTCGGCACAGGCGCGTCCGGTCTGGGTCAAGGCAAAAGCCGAGTCGAACTTCGAGCTCTTCCTGCCCGTCATGGAAAGGACCGTGGAGTTGCGCCGCCGCTACGTCGACTGCTTCGACGGCGTCGAGGAGCCGTACGACATCCTGCTCGACGACTTCGAGCCGTACACGACGACTGCAGAGGTGCGCGAGATTTTCGCCGAGCTCAAGGCGGAGCTCGTCCCGCTGATCGCAGAGCTCCGCGACATCGAGGTCGACGACTCGTTCATGGCCGGGAACTTCCCCGTCGACCGTCAGGAACGAGTCGCGAAGGAGGTCGTCGCCCAGTTCGGCTTCCGTCCCGACACGTGGCGGCTCGATCCCACGGAGCACCCGTTCGCATCCGGCGCGGGTGTCGACGACATCCGGATCACGACCAACTACGACCCGCAGACGATGAAGTCGTTCTTCTCGACGATGCACGAGTACGGCCACGGGCTCTACTCACATCAACTGCCACGACATCTCGAGCGGCTGCCAACAGGGGGCTCCTGCTCGCTCGGAATCCACGAATCGCAGAGTCGGCTCTGGGAGAACCTCGTCGGCCGCAGCCCGCAGTTCTGGCGGTTCTTCTATCCCCGGGTCCAGGATGCGTTCCCCGACCAGCTCGGTGGGGTGGAGCTCGATCGCTTCGTCGCCGGGATCAACCACGTCAAGCCGTCGCTGATCAGGATCAAGGCGGACGAGGTCACGTACGGGATGCACATCATTCTCCGCTTCGAGCTCGAGCAGGACATCATCAACGGGCGTGTCGACCTGCGTGAGCTGCCGCAGGTCTGGAACGAGCGGATGAAGGAGTACCTCGGCGTCGACGTCCCCGACGATGCTCACGGCGTCCTGCAGGACACCCACTGGGCGTCCGGGCTGATCGGCTACTTCTCGACCTATCTGCTTGGCACTGTCATGTCGGTGCAGATCTGGGAAAAGGTGCTCGAGGACGTGCCCGACCTGGAGGAACAGATCGAACGAGGCGAGTTCGCCGCGCTGCGGAGCTGGCTGGGCGAGAACGTGCACGCACAGGGCATGAAGTTCTCGCCGCAGGAGACGCTCGAACGCGCCACCGGCAGCCGAATCGACGCCAAGCCGTACCTGGCGTATCTCCGCGCGAAGTACGGCGCGGGCGTCGCCGCCTAGTCCGGCCAGACCTCCGCCAGCCGGCGGCGCGTCTCTTCGAGATGCTCCGGCAGCACCTTGACGTCGGCCAGCACCGGCATGAAGTTGGTGTCGCCGCCCCACCGCGGCACAACGTGCAGGTGGACGTGGTCGACGATCCCCGCTCCTGCCACGCGGCCGAGATTCCAGCCGACGTTGTAGCCCTGTGGCGCGTAGAGCTCCGCGAGTGCGGCCATGCCCGCCGACGCCAGCCGATGCAGCTCGAGCACCTCGTCGTCCTCGAGCGAGCCGTACTCACCGACGTGTCGCTTCGGCGCGACCATGAAGTGGCCCGACGAGTAGGGGTACTTGTTCAGCAGCGCGATCGTCTTCTCGCCACGGCGGACGACCAGGCGCTCTTCGTCCTTGCCTGCGACCGCATCGCAGAACACGCACCCTGGCTCCTCGTCGGCCGACTTGATGTACTCGAGGCGCCAGGGCGCCCACAGTTGCTTCACCTTGCCGAGTCTAGAGCGGGCGATCCAGGGGCTCGACCGGGACCGGTTCCGCCGCGACTCGCTCGCGGAGGGTCGTCAGGAAGAGCAGCGATCCGACCATGGCCATGACCATGAGGAGGGAAGAGGTGAGGAGGATCGCCTGAAGAGTGAGCATGTGTGTTCAGTGGAACGCGCCACCCTGGATTTCGGGTACGCGGTCCGGACTCCTTCAGGGCCATTTCCACGAGTAAGCTCGCGCTACCACGACCCGGGAGGAGCCATGCCCGTTGGGATGCTTCAGATGTTGCAGGGAGTGACGAAGGAGCAGTACGACCAGGTGAACGAGAAGATGTTCGGGCAATCGCCGCCCCGGACGGATCAGCTCCCGGAGGGGATCATCGTCCACAGCGCCGGCCCGGTCGAGAACGGCTGGTACATCTACGACGTCTGGGAGTCGCGCGACCACTTCCAGCGGTTCATGGACGGGCAGTTGGGTGAGGCGGTCCGCGCGGTGTTCGGCGACCAGCCGCCGCCTCCCGGCTCGGAGCCGCAGTTCTACGAGATCGAGAGCCTCGCGGTCGCCCGCTAGGGGTGGCTACGGCCGGCGCTTCGAGCACCGCAGGTCCAACAGCCTCCGATGTTCTGAGACTTCGTCCGCGCGAGGACTCCCGCCAGAGGCGCGGGCGCAGTCCACATGATTCGTGCGCCGCGCCGCGGCGGTTCGGGTCGGCTGCTCGAAGGAGGCAGACGCATACTTGTGGCGAACTGCACAGTTGCCCAGGGATCCGTCGGCCCGCGTCCCAGCTCTCCCCGGGAAGCGGCCGAACTGCGGCGTGAGCTGTAGACGCCGCCCCTGGGCACTAACCCACAGCGCAAGACTCGAGCTCAATGCGCATCTAATCGTTGGAGTCCCGGGCCAGCTCGTTACGAGGGCTGACGGCCTTTGGGGAGAGGACGGCCGGCTCGGGCTCCGATGGACCAGCAGCCCTGGGGACACCCACCGCTTAGCTAGGCGTTCTCTTCAGAGCCACCGCTTGTACTTGAAGAAGCCGATCATCCCGACGATCACCCCGACCATCAGGCCAACGATCGCCCAGAACGCCGCGTGGGTGTGCTCGCCGGGGAAGAGCACATTCATCCCGAAGATCCCCGAGATCAGGGTCAGCGGCAGCAGGATCACGGAGAACACGGTCAGGATCCTCAAGACGTCGTTCTGGCGATGCGAGATCACGGACTCGTTCGTGCTCTCGAGCGCTTCGACCACTTCCTTGTAGTTGTCCAGCAGGTCCCAGATGCGCTCGGACGCGTCGACGAGGTCGTCGAAGTAGAGCTCGAGGTTCTCCGGGAGGAAGCGCTCGATCCGCCGCTCGAGTAGGCGCAACGCGGGACGCTGGGGCTTGATGATCTTGCGGTAGGAGATGATCTCCTGCTTCGCCTTGGAGATGTCGGTGACGATCTCCTCCGAGCGGCGGTCCTCGATGTCGTCCTCGATCGAGTCCAGCTTGTAGGCGATCTTGTCGAGGATCGGGAAGCAGTAGTCGAACAGGTCGTCGAGCACCTCGTAGAGGAGCCGGCCCGACCCCTTGCTGAAGAGTTGCTCTCGAAAGCGCTCGTCTTCCTGCACCCGGTTGAAGAGGCGCGTGACCGGGAGGAGCTCGACGTTCGAGATCGTGACGAGATAGTCCGGGCCGAGGAAGAAGTCGAGCTCGCCGGAGTTCAGCCGCTGGACGTTCTTGTCGTACGCGGGGAAGTGGAGAACGCCGAAGAGATAGCCCTCGTCGGCGTAGTCGTCGATCTTCGGGCGCTGACGCTTCGAGAGGACGTCCTCGACGTCGAGTGGATGCCAGCCGAAGCGTTCACGGAGCGCGTTGACCGTCTCCGGGTCGATCGGCGGGTCGAGGTGGATCCAGGTGAGGCCGTTGGCGCTGAGCTCAGCGACGCGTGGTTCCGGGCGCGGGGCTACCGCCTCCGCGAATCCGTGAGGCCTCGTCCGCCGGATGCGGGGCAGGCTGGGCATCGGTACTGAGGGGATCGTCGGTCGCTAGCGCCATGTTCGGCATCGTACCCGGGACGCCTGCGAGCGAATCTACGACGGGGGTGCGGAGCAGCTGCGCGGGGATCCGTCGTTCGATCGCGAGGGCATAGACCGATGCGAGCACGCAGACGGCGGCGGCAGCCGGCCAGAGCGCGAGCGGCTTGTGCTGGAGGACGAAGCCGCCGATCGCCGGCCCGGCGAAGAAGCCGATCTGCCAGGTGGAGCTCGAGAACGCCATGTAGCGGCCGAGTAGCTGCGGCTCGGCGAGATCGACGACGAGCGGGGCATAGATCGCGCCATGGAGGCACTCGGCGAGCGCGAAGACGGCGACGGCAACCCCGAAGACGATCGCAGCCTGAGTGCCCGTGAACCAGGCGCCCCCGACGAGCACCCCGAGAAATGCTCCGGCCCAGACGACACCCATCAATGCGAGGCCGCGCAGCCGCCGCCTGCCTTCGACGAGCTTGACCACCGGAAGCTGCCCGAGTGCCACCACCGCCGAGAAGACGAACCAGATCACGCCGATCGCAGGCTCGCTCACGTGCGCGGTGTTCTTCGCGAACGGCGGAAGGAGCTCGCTCATCACCGCGATGCCGGCGCCGATCAGGATCACGTTCAGAAAGACATAGGAGATGAACACGCGGTTTCGTGCAACGTCCGCATAGCGGCCGGGCTCACGCCGCTCCTCGCGATGACGCGTCGACGGTACGAACTGCAACACGACGGCGAAGACCAGGAACGTCACGGCGTTCAGCAGGAACAGAAAGGTGAAGGTGCTCGGGTGGGCGGTGCGCGCGATTGCGCCCGCGACGAGGGCGCCGAGTGCGAAGCCGACGTTCATCGTCATGCGCTGCTGGGCGAACGCGGCATGGCGACGCCCGGGTGGTGTCAGCGAGCTCAGCAGGGTGGACTGGCTCGGCCAGAACGCGCCCGTTGCGATGCCGACGAGGAGGTTCAGCGCAAACGCCTGCCACGTCTCGCGAATCAACGGAAAGAGTGAGAAAGCGACCGCCGCCAACACGAGCGCAGCGCTCAGCACGACTCGGGGACCGAGCCGATCCGACAGCGCGCCTCCGACGAACCCGGACGCGAACGCCGCCAGCGAACCGGTGGCGACGACGAGGCCGGCGATGCCGAGCGAGATACCCCGGACGTTGTGCAGGTAGATGATCAGGAACGGCCCGATGACGCCGTTCCCGAACATGTTCACGAGCCCGCCTGCCTGCAGGATCCAGACGTCCCGCGGAAGCTGCGGATTCAGGCTGCGAAGGTAGGCCCGCACCAGTCGAGATTATCCGGGCAAGGCGGCTACACTGGCCTAGCGCGTCTGTAGCTCAGGGGATAGAGCGTGCGCCTCCGGAGCGCAAGGTCGCAGGTTCGATTCCTGCCAGGCGCATACACCGCTCCGCTACACGGAAAGCGGAGCGGTTGGCGGGAACGATTCACCTTTCGTCCTCTCCGACGACCTCACGCATCGTCTGCTCGAGCTGGTCGATGTCCCAGTCGGTGTAGATGTCGCCGGTCGTCGTGATTGACGAGTGGCCGAGTAGTTTCTGGACGGCCTTGAGGTTGCCGGTCTTGTCGAGCACGCTCTGGCCGGCGGTGTGGCGGGCCTGCGGCGTCAGGCTCAACCCGGCCGGGGAACCATTCGTCCCCTGCCGGTATTCCACCCGGGCCGCACTCACGCACCGTGAGTGGGAAAAGCTCGTCACATTCCTCCGTGTGCTCGAACGCGTGATCGACCCGCGCATCTACGTCGTCTGATGATCAAGAAGACGTGCGCCCGATGCGGCCGAATCATCGACAGCGGCAGCCGCTGCGACCTGCACGGCGGCGACCGACGAAGCATGACCACCACTCAACGCGGCTACGGACATCAGCACCAGCGGCGACGGGCCGAGATGCTACCCGTCGCATACGGCAAACCCTGTGCGTATCTGCTACCAACCAACCGATGACAGCCGACCAAAAGCTTGACCTCGACCACACCATCAAGCGTGATGCTCGGCGGTATCAGCAGATCCGCATCGTTCACGCACGATGCAACCGCGGACGACGATTCGTCACTTAAGAGGTTCGGAGCCCGGCATCTCGCCGGGAAACCGCTAGCCGCCAGGCGGCAGACCCGGGCTCCACTGACTTAGATGCAGCCCAGCTTCCAAGTGTGCGCTGTGCCCGCGACCGCACCGAACAGGCTCAGCAACCTCGGCTCCGCTGCAAAGCTGCCACGCGGAAGCTCACCGTCCGCATCAGGCTCGCACCGCCTGAGTAGATAGGGACTAATTGGGCAGAACGGTGAACGGGTAGAGGCGCGTAAGGTTGTGTGGCGTTCGAACCCACCGGCCGCTCAGAAGAGGAGCTATGGGGCAGGGAATCAGCGAGGTGCTGACTTTCGCGATCGGCGTCGCGATCAGCCCCGTCCCGATCATCGCCGTGATCCTGATGCTGTTCTCGCAGCGTGCGCGGGTGAACGGGCCGCTCTTCCTGCTCGGCTGGGTGCTTGGCGCTCGCCGTCGTCAGCATCGTCGCCTACGTGGTCTCGGACCAGAGCAACGCCGCGACCAGCAGCAGCGCCTCGGACACGATCTCGTGGGGAAAGATCGTGCTCGGCGTGCTCTTGCTGCTCCTGGCCGCGCGTCAACTGGCGGAGCCGTCCCGCGCCGGGCGCCGAGCCCGAGATGCCGAAGTGGATGGCGGGCGTCGACACGCTCGCGCCGGGAAGGCGTTCGGTCTCGGACTGCTCCTTGACGGCGTGAACCCGAAGAACCTGATCCTGACGCTCGGCGCTGCGACGGGGCTCGCGCAGCTCGGGCTCTCGACGACCGACGCCGTTGTCTCGCTGATCGTCTTCGTCCTCGTCGGCAAGCCTCACGATCGCCGGCCCGGTCGTCTACTACCTGCTCGGCGGCGAGCACGCGAAGGCCGAGCTCGACTCGATGAAGGGCTGGCTCGCCGTGCACAACGCCGCCGTGATGACCGTGCTGTTCCTCGTCTTCGGCGTCGACCTCATCGCGAAAGGCCTCGCACCGCTGACGGCGTGACCATCCGCCAGTTTTTCTAGGGGACACGCGGAGCGCACCCCAACCCCGAGGGTGGGGTCATGACGCAAACCCAAGCGACAAACACTGACCCCGCTAACTTCTCGCGAGAAGAAAGAATCAGGGGGGACTGATTGAAGGCTTTGAAGGTCTGTAGGCATTGCGGTCTCGAGAAACCGGCATCTGAGTTTCGCCAAAACCCGCGTTGCCCGTGATGGGCTGTCGTCGTGGTGCGCGGAGTGTCATCGGGGGGCGGTTCGTGATTGGCGTTCCCGGAACCTGGAGCGTGAACTGACGCGTCAGCGTGAGCGGTATCGGGTGCAGCGGGATGAGGCGCTGCGGGTGGAGCGGGAGGCGGCTCGGGCGCGATTGCGTGCCCAGTGGAAGGCGTTGGAAGCGCGGTAGGCAGTTTCAGGCGCAGCCGCTTTACAAAAATCCGGTGCGTCTATCGAGCCGCACGCTCGACGCCAAGCTGACGCAGCGAGCTTTCCAGCTCGGGCACACGTGCTCGGATGCCCTCGAAGTCCTGACCAGAGAGCGAGAGAAGCCGCATTGGCGTGCGCGCCACGACGCTGGCCGTCCGCTGTCCCGTGAGGAGGAGTGCGATCTCGCCGAACGTGTCGCCGGGGCCGAGAGCCTGGCTCGCCTCGCCAGCCCTCGGTGAGGACATCGGCCTCTCCCTGTTCGATGAAGTAAAGGGCGGTTCCGTAGTCGTCGAGCTTGATGACCTTGGCGCCAGCCTCGACCTCGACCTCGCTCATCGCGCCTGCGAGCTCCTCGAGCTCCGGAGCAGGCAGATCGGCGAAGACCGAAAATGCTGCGATCCGACTCTTATCCACGCTCGCGGATCGTGCCACAGATGGCTGTCGGCGGGTCGTACATCAGCCGCCTCCTCTCAGTCGTCGGGTGCTTTCATGCATCCAACCGAACTCCCGCTCCGAGGTCCTAGTTGAGCGACGTGTGTTCGTGGTCGAGCTCAATCTCAATCTCGACTTCGAGGAGGCCGTGCCACTGCGGCTCGTCCCGGAGACAGTCGGCGAGCGCACGCTTGGCGTCCTCCTCGGTGATGAAGAGCTCTATCGCTTCCGGGTCGTGAAGTTCGGTGAGCGCGTACAGGCGCACGGAACTGGAAGGCTAAACCACGCTGGCCTGAGGTATCCGCTCCTCGTTCGGGCTGCTACAGCTTCCAAGCGGTGGCGGTTTCTGTTTAGGTCGTC
Organism: uncultured Actinomycetes bacterium; assembly: GCA_963833255.1. GTDB lineage: Bacteria > Actinomycetota > Thermoleophilia > Gaiellales > Gaiellaceae > 3-1-20CM-4-69-9. The sequence goes on along the minus strand of CAWHXK010000035.1, from coordinate 121,761 downwards.
CAGCCGGGCGGCTTACGACGCTTACTGCCCAGGACAGCGTGCGGACACCCTGCTTCGTCCTCTCCCCAGAGGCAAGGTGCCCGCTCCGCCCGGCCAGCAACCTGACTACTCCAGCAACCGCCCCTTACTTCGTCTTAGACGAGGGGTTGAGCCCGGCGCCGAGCGCTCTCTCCCCGGGAGCCGTCAGCCCCCCAGGCGCGGAGCAGCCCCGGGCTCGTCCAAGAGATGCCACTGGTCACTCACTCTTGCGTTCTGGCGTACGGTAAGGGTTCCGGCGCCTGTGACTCATCCGTGGCGGAGCAAGCGCTTCAAGGTCTCGACTTCTGTGCTGGCCAACTCTGGACCATGACGTCGGCGATCAACCGCGCCCACCTGCCGGGGTTTATTCCACCCCAGTGAGCTCGACGTCGCTACCGATCGCCACGATCAGGGCCAAAACGAAGAACGATTCCGAACGGGAACACGATCGTCGCACTCAACGACCCAGACATCAGCGTTGCAGTCGACGACCACGCGTTGCCCGGCCGGCGTGTAGCAGGTTCTGGCGTTCGAGCGGGGTTCGGCACTTCCCTCCGGCATGTCTCGCTGATTGACCGACTCTCGATTCCCAAACATCGAGCAAGAACACGCAGGGCTAGTCGGTCGATCCAGCATCAGCGAGGTCGCCGCCAATTAGTGAGTGAATCTGGGCTGCGTCCGTGCGCAGACCGGACCACAATTGGGGGAGATGAGCGCCGGCCGTAGACACAACGGGCGCAGCCGTAAGACCAGATCGTTGACGGCCCAGGAACTTGCGCAGCGCTTCTGTCGCCTCGCGCTAGCCTTCCTCGTTGCCGGGCAGCCACACCGCCGCACTCGACGCATAGCGGAGTGGGTGGCTAGCGCCTTTTCCGGTTTTCGCCCTTTGGTTTAGAACGCGGTTGGGTAAAGCCCGTTTCTGGGCTTCGGGGGCGAAAAGTGACGAGCGCCCTGTCTGCGTTATCGTGCTGCCTTGCTTCTTTCCTCGTGCCTCCCGTACTTTTGGGCCCAGTCTTAGCTTACACTGCGCCCGTTTCAATCGCAGAACGAGAGCCCGCGCAGGCAGCTTGTCGCCACTGCGCCCGTCTAGGCACCAACTCCGACAACTCGCGGAACTTTCCGCAGGTTCGATTCCTGCCAGGCGCACTCCGCCGGGAAATCCGGCCGCTTCGCGGCCATGATGATTTCCCGGCGCTTGCGTTTCGATTCCGGCCGTTGCGGCCGACGCCGGCATAGCCGGCATCGGCGGCGGAGGGTCATTCGGCTTGCCGTTAGGTTGCTGTGATGCGCACTCTGCCCCAGCCTGGCGACCCGATCGCGCACCCTTAACCGGGTTTTTACAAGTGGCGGCGAACATGGTGCCGATCTTTGTTTGACGTGCAATTACTAGTCCAGGGGTGCCGTTCCTAATGAAACGCAGAGTCGTCGTCCTCCTCGCTGTGGCCGCGGGCGCTCTGGTGTTTACGGCAGCTGCGTGGGCGTTGAGGTTCACGGATGAGAGCTACTTCCCGCCAGTCGGCACCGTGGGGTCGCCTTACAGCTTCACGTTTGGCGGCGCCGGCGGTTGCGGGCCCGCGCTCCCGTATCAGTTCAGTGTGATTGCAGACTCGCTGCCACCCGGCTTGACGTTGGCTTCGAGCGGCCACGTCGGTGGCACCCCTACCCTGGCCGGAAGCTGGTCTTTCTGGGTCAATCTGAGCGACCAGAACCCGCCGTCGGCAGATTGGTGCCGGCCCTCCGAGGCGCAACGTCAGTTCACGATCGCGATCAACGGCTCGGGAGGCGGAGGCCCCGCTCCTCCAGCTCCGGCGGCCACTGTTTCGATCACCACAGCGAGCCTGGCCGCTGCGAGCGTCGGTAGTCCGTACTCGTCGACGTTCGCCGCTTCCTCGTCCGCTACCCCGAGCTGGACCATCGTCGCCGGCTCGTTGCCTGCGGGTCTTTCGCTCGCGTCCAACGGTGTGCTCAGTGGAACGCCCCAGGCCGCCGGAACTGCGTCCTTCACCGTCAAGATCTCGGCCAGCGGGGCGCAGTCGCAGAAGCAGTTCACACTCGAGGTGACCCCAGCCCTGGAGATCAGCGGTCCTGACAGCCCGGTTGGAGAGGTAGCAGTTCCACTGACGATCGGACTCAACGCAACGGGCGGCAGTGCCCCCTATCGCTGGGAGTTGAAGGCAGGGTCACTTCCCACGCACGTCGGGTTCATCGGCGATCAAGGCAACGGCTCGGCCGCCATGATCAAAGGCGTCCCGGCCGATCCAGGAAGTTTCAAGCTCGTCTTCACTGTCACCGACGTCCGCGGGCGGAGCACCGAGCAGACGATCACGCTGCGCGTTGCTGAACGGCTTCGCCTGGTGGCCGTGCGTATGCCGCGTGTCGGACATGTCGGCAAGCCTTATCGCGTGCGCGGGATCGTGCAAGGCGGCTTAGGAGCCGATATCTGGAGCATCGCCAAAGGAACACTGCCCGCAGGACTCAAGCTTGATCCGAGCACAGGGCTCATCAGCGGCAAGCCCGCCCGCCGAGGTCATTTCGTCTTCTACCTGACGGCCAAGGACGAGCTCGGAGCTTCCCGTTCGCTCAAGATCAGCATCGCCATCCGACCCTAGCCACGGCAAAGCAACCGTTTCAGGGTCTCGACGCCGACGTTTCGGTTGCCGTGCTATGCACTACCGTGTCCCACGAGGATGGGCCGGCTAGTTCTGCATCAGCGTGTGGTCGGGTGCGCGCCTGACTGAACTTAGACAGCAGGTGCATCAGGAACGGCTACGGGCGGTTGCCACGCTCGGCGAGCAAGGCGTTGAGCTCCGCGGACAGAGCCATCAGCCGGCCGACCAGCACCAGCGAGAAGAGCAGCGCTGTCGCGATCCCGAGCGCGCCGTAGGTGTCCGCTCGGCCCTCGACCAGGCGGGTCGTGACGTAGATGTTGAAGATGTTGACGACTAGCAACCCGGCGCCGAACGCCACCGCGCCTGGGATGAGCGCATACCACGGAGCGTCGCGGTGCGGGAGCTGCATGGAGACCGCGAGCCACGCGCCGCTGATGAGCACGACATAGACGAGCAGCGCCGCCAGCCCGCCGTATTGATGTGCCCGGCGGATCCAGCCCACGATCTCCCCCATGACGAGCTGGAGGAGTAGCGCCCCCGCGAGCACGCCGACTCCCCTCGCTGTGACCCGGACGCCGCGCCCCGAACCGAGCCAGACGATGGCGTGAACCTTCGCGATCGCACTGTAGAGCGTCACCAACGCGTAGAGCACCGCGGGGATCATCAAGACGAAGACAACGGCACGGTTGCGGCCCGAGGCAGCCTGGGCGACCTCCGAGGCGATCAGCCCATGTAGGCCGGCTTCCCTTGCGACCGTAGCCCGGGCTCTTGTCGACAACTGCCCGCGTACAGGCCGAGACCGGAGACCAGCAAGAGGCTTGTGGGGAGGAGCAGGACGAACAGCCGGTAGGCAAGCGCGCCGGCGAGCAGCCCACCCCCGATCGACGAGTCCCGCTCAACGAGGCTGAACCCGCAAGTCGATCGACGCTGTGCCGCGATCGGGCGGCGTCGGCGCGGGTCCCGCAGAATCCGCGCGCGTCCCATCCAGCGCGCGAGCCGACCGGCGACCGTCGGCTCGACCCTCTATTTCGATCGGCCTCGGCTCGAATCGTATCCCGCGAATCGCGCCCGACGGGTCTGCCAATCGTCATGCCGTCGCGGACGCGGCCCGTTCTCCGCATCGCATCCCCCGCACGGCGCACAGCGTGAGGGCAAGAGATGGCAACTCCAGCCGGGCGTTACCGGCCCCTTACAAACGGCACATGGCCCCTAACGTTCCGTGGCAGTCTGAGCCGCAGGTTCGATTCGGCGCCGTTGCGGCCGACGCCGGCACAGCCGGCATCGGCGCCGGAGGATGATTCGGCTTGCCGTTAGGGTTGCTGTCATGGACGTCACCGCTCGCATCGTTCGACTCGAGCTGGCCGAGACATTCGTCATCTCACGGGAGTCCACCGACTTTCAGGAAGTGGTGCAGGTCGAGATCCGTCACGGGCAGGTCTCCGGTTTTGGGGAAGGAGCGCCCATCGACCGCTATGAGGAAACGGCCGAGTCCGCGCTTGCCTACGTCGAGGAGCACGCTGAGGCGCTGGGAGACGATCCGTTTGCCCTCGACGAGATCGAGCACCGGCTGCCGCCCCGGGAATGGGCTGCGCGCGCCGCAATCGACGGAGCGTTGCACGATCTCCAGGGCAAGCTCGTCGACCTGCCCGTCTGGAAGCTGCTCGGTCTGGAACGCGAAGGTCCGCCGACGTCTTGGACGATCTGGCTCGGAGATCCGGACGATATGGCACGGCGTGCGGCCAAGGCCGTCGATTTCTCTCGCCTCAAGCTGAAGCTCGGGGCGCGCGACGGTCTCGACGTGGAACGAGTGCGTGCCGTGCGCGAAGTGACGCAGGCGTCGCTGCAGGTCGACGTCAACGAGTACTGGACGTTCGACGAAGCGCTCGACGCGCTGCCGCAGCTCGCAGAGCTCGGCGTCGACTACTGCGAGCAGCCTCTGCCCGCCGGCGACCCCGACGGTCCGCGCCTCAAGGCCGCGTCGCCGATTCCGATCTACGTCGACGAGGACTGCCATCGCCTCGCCGACGTTGCAGCTTGCGCCGAGCGTGCACACGGCATCAACATCAAGCTCGCGAAATCGGGCGGCATTCGCGAATCGGTGAGGATGGCGCACGCGGCGCGCGCGCTCGGGCTCGGCGTGATGCTCGGCTGCATGGTCGAGTCAGGTCTCGGGATCGCCGCGGCCGCGCAGATCGCGAGTCTCTGCAACCACGTCGACCTCGATGGGAACCTTCTCCTCGCGGACGATCCGTGGCCCGGTGTGGAGTTCGACGGCGGCATTCAAGCGCCGTCGGAGCGACCGGGCCTCGGCGTCGCCGCCGCGGCTCGTGCGTGACCAGCTCGTAGCCGGCCTTTCGCAGGACTACGGCGTTCATCCGTATGGCAAGTGGCGCGGCGCGTTCTGGCGGCTTGCCTCGCTCGTCGAGCTTGGGGTGACGAGAAACGACTCGATCGACGCGGCCGCGGACAGCGTCCTCGCCTGGCTCGCGAATCCGCGACGACTGCGCTCGTTCCCGACGCTCGAAGGTCGGGTCCGCCGTTGCGCGTCACAGGACGGGTTGGCGCTGTACGTACTGAGCACGCTCGGTCTCGAGGACGACCGGCTGCAGATCCTGGCCGACTCGCTCGCGGCGAGCCAGTGGCCGGACGGCGGTTGGAACTGCGACCGGCGCCCGGCTGCGGCGCATTCGTCCTTCAACGAGACCTGGGGGCCGACGTTGGGTCTCGCCGCACATGGCCGCGCCGTGGGCGAGCGCCGGGCGACAGTCGCCGCCGAGGCGGCCGCGGAGTTTCTCCTCCGCCATCAGGTCTTCCAGTCGCACAGGAGCGGCGAGCCGGCGCACCCTGCACTCCTCAACCTCCGGTTCCCGCCGTACTGGCACTACGACGTGCTCGTCGGGCTCGTCACGCTGGCGCGCAGCGTCGGCCTCGACGACCGGCGGGTTGCAGCTGCGCTTGATCTCGTCGAGTCGCGACGACTGCCCGACGGAACCTGGCGCACCGAAGGCAAGTGGTGGAAGCGGCCCGGCTCGAAGGGCAGCAACGTCGAGGCCGTCGACTGGGGTGACACCGCGAATGAGCTACTGACAGCCCGCGCCCTGGAGGTCCTGCACGCAGGAGGACGGCAGTAGGGTTGCGCGCGTGAGCGAGAAGCGCTACCTGATCCTCGCCGAAGAGTTCTCGCACGATCCGCATTACGCGAAGACCGCACGTGGCGTCATGCGTTACCGGCGCGACGACGTCGCTGCGATGCTCGACTCGAAGCGAGCCGGAGAGTCGGAGGACGGCGTGCCGATCGTCGGTACGGTCGACGAAGCCCTCGCCTTCGAGCCGAACACGGCGCTCGTCGGCGTCGTCACCCAGGGTGGCCGTTTTCCGGGCGATTGGCAGCAGCTGCTCAAAAGCTGCGTCTCGCATGGCCTCGATCTCGAGAACGGCCTGCACGTACGCCTGCGGGACATTCCCGGCCTCACCGAGCTCGCGGCGGAGCACGGCGCCGAGCTCCGAGACCTGCGCGAGCCGCCGGCGGACCTGAGCACCGCTACCGGTGAGAACCTCGAGGTCGACGCGACGATCGTCCTGACGGTGGGGTCCGACTGTGCGATCGGAAAGATGACCGCGATCTGCGAGCTCGACCTGGAGGCACGCAGGCGCGGCCTGAAGTCCGTCTTCGTTCCTACGGGGCAGACCGGCGTTGCGATCGCCGGCTGGGGAATCTCGGTGGACGCCGTCGTGTCGGACTTCCTCGCGGGTGCAGCCGAGCGCCTGGTCGTCGAAGGCGGCAGGCGCGGCGACCTGCTGTGGGTCGAAGGGCAGGGCGCGATCCTGCACCCGATCTACTCGGGTGTGACCGTCGGCCTCATGCACGGGAGTGCCCCTCATCTGTACGTGCTCTGTCACGAGGTGGGGCGGACCGTCGTCGAAGGGGACCCGACGGAGTCCCCGATCCCAAGCCTGTCTGAGCTGGCCGACTTGCACGAGCGCATGTCGCTCAAGCTCCGGCCCGCGAAGGTGGCGGCGATTGCGCTGAACACCTCCACCGTGTCCGAGGACAAGGCCAGGGAGGCGATCGCGGCGGCCGAAGAGGAGACCGGTCTGCCGGCGGACGATCCGGTTCGGTTCGGGGCCGAGAGACTCCTCGATGCAGTGCTCAACCACCCTCGACAGAGGACTTGAACTCCTGTCCTGATCTGCCGAAGAGGGAGGCATGTGGCGGATCACTGCGGTCCTGGCGTGCGCCTGCGCGGCACTGACCCTTGCGGGCGGGGCCTCCAGCACAACCTTCGGCGTCGCCGACGATGCCGGCAAGTACGCGGACGACAGTGGCGGCACGTTCTTCCACATGCTCACGGACCTCGGGATGACCGAGAACCGCATGGCCGTCTTCTGGGATCCGACGCAGCCGAACACGATCGTCGACCAGGCGTTCCTCGACCGGTCGCTGCCGCAGGCGATGCGCCGGGGCATCGAGGTGATCTTCGCGATCTACCCGCAGAAGGCCCGCTTCCTCGTCGACACGCCGAACGGCGTTCAGCTTTTCGCCCAGTACGCGGCGAGGGTCGTGCAGCGCTACCCGTACGTGCGCAAGGTGATCTGTCTCAACGAAGGCAACCAACCGCGCTTTCACCAACCACAGTTCGACGACAGCGGCAAGGGCATCTCCGGGTACGTGCAAGAGCAGGCGATGGCCGCCTGTTACGACGCGGTCAAGGCTGTCGATCCGAAGATCACAGTGATCGCCTTCGGCCTTTCGCCGCGCGGCAACGACGACTTCGAAGCGTCGAGCAACGTGTCGCACTCCCCGATCAGGTTTCTGGAAGAGGTCGGTGAGGCGTATCGCGCGAGCGGGCGCACCAAGCCGATCGCCGACGAGGTTTCGATCCATTGCTACCCGAATCTGAACACCGACGCTCCCACAGTCGGCTACGCGTGGCCGAAGATCGGCTGCGCGAACTTCGACCGGTTCAAGCAGGCCTGGTGGGACGCGTTTCATGGCACCGCGCAGCCTCTCTTCCGTGAGGCAGGTGACTCGGGCCCCGGGCCGTACGTCCATATCTACGTCGACGAGGTGGGCTACCAGGCGAAGATCGCGCCGGAGAAGGCTTCGCTCTACACAGGCAGCGAGAACGTTCCCGTTCTCGACGAGGCCACGCAGGGCAACTACTACGCGCAGTTGATCGCGATGATGGCCTGCGATCCGAACGTCGCCCTTCTCAACTTCTTCCACGCCGTCGACGAGACGAGCCTGCCGGCCTGGCAGAGCGGGCTCGTCCTCCCGGACGGGACACGTCGCGCGTCGTTCATCGCGGTCAGGGACGCGATCATGGCCAACCAGGAGTGCAAGGGGAAGCTGGTGGAGTGGCGGCACACGGACCGCGTCGTCGGCGCCGGTGTGAGCTTCAAGACTTTGCCGCGCTCGTTCCTCGTGCGTGCCGACGAAGGCTTTTCGTACGAGGTGAAGATCACGCGCACGAACAGCACGCGCAGGCTCACCGGTGCAGTGGGGCAGGGCGAGGCGGCGCGTGACCTGCTGTTCAAGCTGCCGCGCCTCGGTCACGGCACGTACCGCGTCACCGTGACGCTTCACGCCGAGACGAACGCGCAACGCGTGACGACGTTCTCCCGCACGTTCCGCCGCTAGGCGCGGGACATGTCCGATCTGGCCGCTTTCAAGACGGCCGGGATGCGATATAAGAATCGACATGACCGATCCGCGCGTGGCGAAGCTGGCCGACCTGCTCGTCAACTATTCGCTGGAGCTGCAACCGGGCCAGATCGTCCGGCTCGACGGCGGCACGGTCGCGGCCCCGTTCGTACAGGAGCTCTACCGCTCTGCACTGCGCGCCGGCGCCAATCCCCGCACGCGCGTCGAGGTCGAAGGACTGGACGCGATCGCGGTGGGCGAGGCGACGGAGGAACAGCTGACGTTCGTCTCCGAGATCGATCGTTTCGAAGTCGAGAATGTGGATGCGATCGTGACCATCTGGGCCGATACGCAACACGCGCGCATTGAGTCAGGCCGATCCGGATCGCGTGAGCAAGAAGATCGCCTCGCGGCGCCAGCTGACGAACCGCTTCTGGGAGCGAATCGACGAGGGCAAGGCGAAGTGGGTCGGCACCCGCTTCCCGACTGAGGCGCACGCGCAGGACGCCGAGATGTCACTGCTCGAATACGAGGACTTCGTCTACGGCGCCTGCCACGTGCGCGCGGAGGAGGACCCGGTTGCCCACTGGCGCGCAGTTTCCCTCGAGCTCGGCGCACGCGCGCGTGAGCTGAACACTTTTACCGAGCTGCGTGTTGTCGGGCCCGACACGGACCTGCGGCTGAGCATGGCCGGACGCGAGTGGCTCGCCGCCGACGGCAAGCTCAACATGCCGGACGGCGAGATCTTCACGAGCCCGGTCGAGACCGAGACCGAAGGGGAGATCCGCTTCTCGTTCCCGGCGATCTTCCAGGGGCGTGGGGTAGACGACGTCCGCCTGCGCTTCGAGGGTGGCCGCGTCGTGCACGCCGAGGCCGGCAACGGAAACGAGTTCCTGCAGTCGCTGCTCGACATGGACGAGGGCGCACGGATCCTCGGCGAGGTCGCATTCGGGCTCAACTACGAGATCGACCGTTTCACGCGCGACGTCCTCTTCGACGAAAAGATCGGCGGCACGATGCACTTCGCGCTCGGCTCGAGCTTCAAGATGCTCGGCGGCCGAAACGAGTCCGGGCTCCACTGGGACATGATCTGCGACCTCCGCGCCGACGGCGAGGTCTATGCCGACGGCGAGCTCGTCTGGAAGGCAGGGAAGTTCCTGCACGAGCCACGCGCGGTTGCCGAGCGTGAGCCGGTCACAGCTTCCTGACCCGCATCGCCGTCATCTCAGACACCCATCTCCCGCGCGGCACGCGGGCGTTGCCCGACGAGTGTGTCCGCCAGGTGGCCGGGGCCGACCTCGTGCTGCATGCCGGCGACTTCGTGTCGTTGCAGTTCCACGAGGAGCTCGCGAAGCTCGGGCCGCCGCTCGAGGGCGTGGCCGGGAACATGGACGAGCCGGCGCTGAAGCAGGCGCTCCCGAAGCAGCGGGTCGTCGAGGTCGCGGGGCTCCGAATCGGCATGGTCCACGACCCCGGGCCGCGTTTGCGGCGGGAGGCCCGGCTCGCGGCCAGGTTCGAGGACTGCGCTGCCGTCGTCTACGGCCACACCCATGTCCCACAGATCGAGCGCTTCCAGCACCTCTGGGTGCTGAACCCGGGCTCGCCCACCGAGCGCCGGAGCGCGCCGACCCACTCGATGATCGTCCTGACCATCCAGGGGAGCCGGATCACCCCTGAGCTCCTCACCCTCTAATCGGCCTTGACAAGGCGAACAGATGTTCGGTACTCTACGAACACATGTTCCCTCGACTGGCAATCCTCCTCCTGGCCATCTCCCTCGTGGTGGGCGTCGTCGCGCGACCATCCGGCGGCGCGGGCAAGCAGATGCCCTACCTGGTGAAGCCGACGGACACCCTTTGGTCGATCGCGGCCGCCCACTACGCGGGTGATCCTCGGGAGGGGATCTGGAAGCTCCAGCATCGCAACCACCTCCACGGGACGACGCTCGTGCCCGGGCAGCGGCTCGTCCTGCCCTAGCGGTTACGAGCAGAACGCTCCCGCCGGCCGCGCCGGAGGATCGTCCGGGCAACGACGATCGCGATCAAGGAGACCAGGAGCGCTGCGGCTCCGGCAAGTTGTGCGTCGACTTGATGGCCGCCGAAAGTGACGTACGTGTCTCCCGTGCCGCCGCTGTCTCCGCGGTAGAGGACTGCAAACAGTCCGTAGACGCCGACCAACAGGCTCAACGCCAGCAGGGCCAGGCCGACGAGGGACCGCAGATGGCGGCCCACGACTAGAGCTCGGTCAACGGAAGTCCGGCCGTGTAGACCTTCTCGCCGCGGAACAGCCGCTGTGCCGGATCCCAGGGAAAGAAGATCACGACCTTCCAGGCGAGGCGCTCGCCCGACGGCGGGATGCCGAGCCACTCGGCCTGGTGCGTGCCGGTCACGTCTGCCTCCTCGCACACTCCCTGAGGTCCGATCACGATGTCCGTCAAGTCGAAGTGGATGTCTGGAAACGCCGAGAGCAAACCCATGTAGAAGCGCGCGGCGCCCTCGTGGCCTTCCCAGCGGTGCCCGGTCTGCGCGAGCTCGTAGACGCAGTCAGGCGTGAGCGTCGAGATCAGACCGGGGAGGTCGCGCTCATCCTCGGCGATCGAGTGACGCTTCCAGAGCTCTCGGATCTCGTCGTGCTCGCCGGCGGACAGATCGCGGCGAATCAGGTCGCGGACGTCTTCGGTCACGTTCCCTCCCAGAAGGTGCGCAGTCGCTCGTTGAACTGCGCACCGAGCAGCTGCGGGTTGTGTGCGCCCGGGAAGATGGCCGACTCCGCGTCGAGCTCTCGTTCTAGCACGTCGCAAATGGCATGGAAGATCGTCCGTCCACGTCTCTGTGCCCGGGACGGCGCTTTCGACCAGTCGCCTCGGACGACGAGCGTGCGTACTCCGCGCAGCGCTTCGAATGAGATCTGCGCTTCGGCAGGATTCCTCTCGCCCCAGGACGACCGTGCTGCTTCGAGACCGGCGCCCTCGAGCTCCTGCGGCCGGCCTGCGAAACCGAAGTTCCGTAGGAAGCGGGCGCGATAGTCGCTCGGATCGTCGGCAGCGCGCATCGCCTCGTCGACGCCGGTAATGAACGTCTCGACAAACGGATCTTCACTGACGAGGCCAAGCGCAGGTGGCTCGATCACGGTCAACGATCGAACGGCATCGGGGTTGCGCGCCGCCGCAAGGAGCGAAACCACTCCACCGTAGGAGTGGCCGACGAGATGTGCGCCGTCACCGAGCACGTCCGCCACGTCGTCGGCGTCGCGGTCGAAGTCGACAGGCCCGTCGGGAGGGCTGCCGCCGAACCCGCGCCGGTCGACGAGGAGCAGGCGATACGAATCCGCAAGTGGCCGTTGCTTCGCCCAGGTCTCCTCACCCCAGCCGAAACTGCCGTGGACGAAGACGGCGGGGTCGCCTTCGCCCCAAACGGTGACGTGCAGTCCCGTTGCGGTGTGCACCCGCCGAGCCTAACCGCAGGAAGGCCGACCTAGAATCGCCCAATGGATCTCGACATCGTCTTTCTCGGCACGGCGGGATCGATGCCCACAGCCCAGCGGGCGCCGGCGGCGCTCCTCGTGCGGCGGGGCGGTGACCGGCTGCTCTTCGACTGCGCCGAAGGCACCCAGCGCCAGCTGCTCCGCTCATCGGTCGGGCTCGTCGATCTCCCCGAGATCTTCCTGACGCATTTTCATGCCGACCACGTGCTCGGGCTCCCCGGCATGCTCAAGACGTTCTCGCTTCGCGGGCGCGAGCTGCCAATGGATGTCTACGGTCCTCGTGGGCTCGGCGACCTGATGTCGTCGCTCAAGCGGGTCGTCGGCAAGCTCTCGTACGACGCTGCGGCTCATCGAGGTCGAGCCCGGCGACGTCCTCGAGCGTGATGGGTTTCGCCTCGCCGCTTTCGCGGTCGCACACGGCATCACTGCGCTCGGCTGGTCCCTGATCGAGGCCACCAGGCCGGGACGCTTCGACGTCGCAGTCGCGGACGCTCTCGGCGTGCCGAACGGGCCTGAACGCGGCCGGCTGCAGCGTGGAGAAGCCATGACGCTCGCCGACGGCACGACGATTGCGCCCGAACAGGTGGTTGGTCCGCCACGGCCCGGACGCAAGCTCGCCATCACCGGTGACACGGCACCCTCCGAGACGATCGTCGAGGCAGCGTGGGGAGCCGAGGTGTTGATCACGGAGGCGACGTTCTCCGAGGAAGAGGCCGAGCGCGCCCGTGAGACGATGCACCAGACCGCGGCCCAGGCCGCAGACGTCGCGAAGCGCGCGAACGTCCGTCTCCTTGCCCTCACGCACTTGTCCAACCGGTACTTCGGCCCGGAGATCGCACGCGAAGCGCGCGAGCTCTTCCCCGAGACGGTCGTGCCGAGGGACTTCGACGTCGTCGAGGTGCCGTTCGAGGAACGCGGCACTCCCCGGCTCGTCAAGGGCGGGGCGCTCCACCGGCGCGAGCCTGAGGCCGTATCATCGGCACAGGAATGACTGACATGGTCCAAGTCGCGGTCGCCGGCGACGTCACCGAGGCTGAGGAGATCCAGGGGATCCTTCGCTCGGCGGGGATCGACGCCGAGATCGGCGACGGCGAAGACGATTCGGTGACGATCTCGGTGCCCGAAGACTCGATCGAAGAAGCGCAGGATGCGATCGAGGCGATGACCGAGCCCGACGATGTCATCGGCGAGCCCTAGCGGTAGGATCCCGCCTGACTATGTGCATGGTGTTCCTCCGTGGCCGTCCGACCGCGACAACGTCGCGGCCTCGGCCAGCACTTCCTCCGCAGTAACAAGCTTGCGGCGGAACTCGTCCGCGCTGCCGGAATCCGGCCGGACGACCTCGTGCTCGACCTCGGTGCCGGCACCGGGGTTCTGACGGGCGCGCTCGCGCGCGTCACTCCGCGCGTGATCGCGGTGGAGATCGACGGTGCGCTCGCGGCGGCGCTGCGGCAACGCTTTCGCGGGGTGCATGTGGTCCAGACAGATGCGCTCTCGATGGCACTTCCGAGGGAGGTGTTCAAGGTCGTCGCCAATCTTCCGTTCGACGGCGGGACGGCCATGCTGCGACGGCTGCTCGACCCGGGCGTCCCGCTCGAGAGCGCGGACGTGATCGTCGACTGGGGGCTTGCCTCGAAGCGGGCGGCCGTCTGGCCGGGCACGCAACTGAGCGCGTACTGGGGAGCCTGGTTCGAGCTCTCGATCGGGCGGCGGTTGCCGAGCGCAGTCTTCGCTCCGCCGCCGGCAACGGATGGAGGCCTGCTCCGGATCGACCGCCGCGCAGAGCCGCTCGTTCGCGAATGCGATCACCGTGACTACGAGGCATTCCTCGCGCGGGGGTACCGCGAGGGGCTGCGAGCGGTCGTGACTTCGCACCTGCTGAAACGCTCCGCCGGCGAGCTCGGCTTCGACCGGAGAGCCCGTCCGCGCGACCTCGACGCACGGCAGTGGGCCGGCCTCTGGCACGCTGTCCGGCGAAGCATCTAGAGTCCCGCGCAACCGAACCCCTTTAACCCGGTCCAGTGAGGCCGGAAAGGAGTCAGATGCAGCTGCTTGTCCGCAACCTGTCGACCCTGCCTGCGTCGTGAGCGCGGTGGAGGCTCCAGCCGGAAGAATTCTGCTCGACGCCGATGCGCTCCGCCGCACGCTCTCGCGGATCGCGCACGAGATCATCGAGGCCAACCCGGATCTCTCGCGCGTCGCTCTCGTCGGGATCCAGACGAGGGGCGTTCCGATCGCCCAGCGCCTTCGGCGCCTCGTCGAGGAACGCGCCGGCTCCGCGCCGGACATCGGTGCCGTCGACATCACCTTCTACCGCGACGACGTCCAGGTGCGCGGCGGCGGCGCTCCGCTTCACCCGCAGCCGATCGTGCGCTCGACCGCGCTCGACTTCCCGCTCGAGGGCAAGACCGTCGTTCTCGTAGACGACGTGCTCTACACGGGACGGACGATTCGCGCCGCGATCGAGGCGCTCTTCGACTACGGCCGTCCCGAGCGCATCCAGTTGGCTGTCCTCGTCGATCGCGGCCATCGCGAGTTGCCGATTCGTCCCGATTACGTCGGCAAGAACCTCCCGACTTCACGCGACGAGCGCATCCAGGTGCAGCTCGTCGAGGTCGACGAGATCGATCGCATCCTGCTCATTCCAGCCTCAGAGGAGGGGAGCCACGATGGCTGACATCCGCGTCATGCGGGAGGACCTGCGTCCGCCCGCCACGCCGCCCCGGCGGCACTTCATCTCGATCAAGGACATCAAGCGGGACGACATCGAACGGTTGCTCGCGACCGCCCGCACCTTCGAACGGAGCCTCGAGCGAGAGGTGAAGAAACTGCCGACGCTCAAGGGCCGGCTGGTGATCAACGTGTTCTACGAGTCGTCGACGCGGACGTCCTCGAGCTTCGAGCTCGCCGCGAAGCGACTCTCGGCCGACACCATGTCGATCAAGTCCAGCGGCTCCTCGGTCGACAAGGGCGAGTCGTTGAAGGACACGGCGATCACCCTCGGCGCCTACGACCCAGACGTGATCGTCATCCGACACCCACAGATCGGTGCTCCACAGCTCGTCGCGCGTGTAACAGATGCGCATGTCGTCAACGCCGGCGACGGGAAGCACCAGCACCCGACTCAGGCTCTCCTCGACCTCTACACGATGCGCGAGGCGCTCGGCCGGCTCGAGGGGCTGCACGTCGCGATCGTGGGTGACGTCCTGCATTCGCGAGTCGCGCGCTCGCTGATTCAGGCGCTCGGACTCGTGGGCGCGCACGTCACGCTCGTCGGCCCGCCGGCGCTCCTGCCGCGCGGGATCGAGGAGATGGGCTGCGAGGCCACCACCGAGATCGGCACGATCGCCGGTGCAGACGTCGTCTACATCCTCCGCATGCAGCGCGAGCGGATGCAGGAAGGCGCGAACTACGTGCCGTCGCTTCGCGAATACACGGCGCGATGGGGAGTCACTCCGGAGCGGTTGCGGCCGGGGCAGAAGGTAATGCATCCGGGGCCGATGAACCGCGGCGTCGAGATCGACCCCCGCGTGGCCGACCACGCCGACGCGTTGATCGAGACGCAGGTGCGTGCCGGGCTCGTCACGCGCATGGCGGTCCTCTACGACCTGCTGACGAACGGTCCGATCGAGGTCAAGACCGAGTCAGTGCTGGAGGTGGCGTAGTTGCTGTTCGGGTCAGAGAAGACGAAGGAGAACATCGTCGTTCGCGGCGCCCGTGTCCTCGATCCGGTCGCAGGCATCGACGCGCTGCTCGACGTCCGAGTCGACGACGGCGTGATCGCGGCGCTCGGCACCGAGCTCGACACGAACTCGCACCGGGTGATCGAGGGGGAAGGCCTGCTGCTGGCGCCGGCCTTCGTCGACCCGCACGTGCACCTGCGCACGCCCGGACGTGAGGACGAGGAGAACATCGCGTCCGGCACCGCGGCCGCGGCGGCGGGCGGCTACTGCGCGATCCTCGCGATGCCGAACACCGATCCGGTCGTGGACTCGGCGGCGACGCTCGGCTCGCTCATCGAAGCTGCGCGCGTCGAAGCGGAGATTCCGGTCGGATTCCTCGCGGCGATCACCAAGGGACAGTTGGGAGCGGAGCTCACCGAGATGGGCGAGCTCGCTGTCGCAGGTGCCGCGGGCTTCACCGACGACGGCATGCCCGTCGCGGCGCCCGGGTTGATGCGGCGAGCGTTGCAGTACGGCGCCGTCACGGGGCGGCGGATCGCACTCCATTGCGAGGAGACGACTCTTTCCCGCGACGGCCAGATGCACGAAGGAGCAGTCTCGGCCGAGCTCGGCTTCACGGGCTATCCGTCTGTTGCGGAGAGCCTGATGGTCGAACGCGACCTTGCCCTTGCCGCGTACGAACGGCAGCCGCTCCACCTACTGCACCTGTCCGCGTGGGAGTCGGTGCAGGCTCTCCGGCGCGCTCGAGCCGAGGGGGTCGCGGCAACCGGTGAGGTCACCCCGCACCACCTTTGCCTGACGGACGAAGCGATCCGATCGCTCGACCCGAATCTGAAGATGAACCCGCCGCTTCGCTCCGGGTCGGACCGCACGGCGCTGATCGAAGGGTTGAAGGATGGGACGATCACCGTGATCGCGACCGACCACGCGCCGCACGCGCGACACGAGAAGGACGTCCCGTTCGAAGCGGCGCCGTTACGGCGTCACCGGCCTCGAGACGGCGTTCGCCTCGCTCTACACGCACCTCGTCGACCCGGGGATCATTGCGCTCGAGACGCTGCTCGACCGCATGTCGACCGGTCCGGCGCGGGCGTACGGGCTTCCCGAGCCGCGCATCGCGGTCGGAGCGCCCGCGAACCTCGTCGTGCTCGACCTGAACGCGAGCTACCGCATCACCGAGGAGGCGTTCCGCTCCCGATCGGTGAACTCGTGGCTCCTCGGCGAAACGGTCAAGGGCAAGGTGCGGGCGACGATCGCCACCGGAAGGCTGGTGTACTCGGCATGAGCGGCTTCCTCGCGCTCGAGGACGGAACGGTGTTCCGGGGCGACTCGGTTGCGGCCGAAGGCTTTGCGGTGGGGGAGGCGGTCTTCACGACTGCGATGACCGGCTACCAGGAGATCGTCACCGACCCGAGCTTCGCGGAGCAACTCGTCTGCTTCACGGCGCCGATGGTCGGCAACTACGGCGTCGCCGAGGGCCGCTCCGAGTCGACCAAGGCGCACACGCGCGCGGTCTTGATGCGTGAGGCTCGCGGGCCCGCGTGGACAGATTGGCTCCATGAGCGCGGCATCGTCGCGCTCAGCGGGATCGACACGCGCTCGCTCGTCCTTAAGCTGCGCGACGCCGGGGCTCTGCGGGCCGTTGTGGTCGCGGGCGCCGGGTCGGTCGAGCAGGCGGTCGAGGTGGCGCGTGCGCAGCCCTCGATGTCCGGACGGGCGCTCGCACACGAAGTCTCGACCGCACTCCCGTACGTGTATTCCGACGCCGGTCGCACACGAGTCGCCGTCGTCGACTACGGCTGCAAGCGCTCGATCCTGCGGCGGCTCGCCGGGGCGGGCGCGGCTGTGACGGTGTTCCCTCACGATGCAACGGCTGACGAGCTGCTCCGCTTCGACGCGGTGCTCCTGTCGAACGGGCCGGGCGATCCCGAGCCGCTCGAGCAGGAGGTGGCGGTCGTACGCGAGCTGCTCGGCCGCGTGCCGATCCTCGGCATCTGTCTCGGACACCAGCTCCTCGCTCTCGCCGCCGGTCACGTGACTTTCAAGCTCCCGTTTGGTCACCGCGGCGCGAATCATCCGGTGCTGGAGCGCGCGTCCGGCCGCGTGCTCGTCACGAGCCAGAACCACGGCTTCGCGGTAGCGCCGTCTGACGCGCGTGAGGCGACCCACGTCTCGCTCTACGACGAGACGGTTGAGGGGCTCGACTTCCCGCTCGAGCACGCGCGCTCGGTTCAGTTCCATCCGGAGGCCGGGCCCGGCCCGCACGATGCGTGGTCGATCATCCGCGAGTGGGTCGAGGAGGTGGCGTATGCCACGGCGGCATGACCTCGAGTCGATCTGCCTGATCGGCTCCGGTCCGATCGTGATCGGGCAGGCCTGTGAGTTCGACTACGCAGGGTGCCAGGCGCTGAAGGTCTTGCGCGAGGACGGCTTTCGCACGATCGTGGTGAACTCGAACCCGGCGACGATCATGACCGATCCGGGGTTTGCGGACCGCACGTATCTCGAGCCGCTCGATCTCGAGGGCGTGACGGACGTGCTCGCACGGGAGCGGCCGGATGCCTTGCTGCCGACAATGGGCGGCCAGACAGCGCTCAATCTCGCACGCGAGCTCGCGCTCGAAGGCGTTCTCGACGAGCTCGGCGTCGAGCTCATCGGTGCACCGCTCGACGTCATCCAACGGGCGGAGGACCGTGAGCTCTTCCGGGCGGCCGTGCGCGAAGTGGGCCTGCAGGTTCCGAGCTCGCGGATCGTCACGAGCCTCGACGAGCTCGGCGGCGTCTCTCTACCCGCGGTGATCAGGCCGGCGTTCACGCTCGGCGGCCACGGTGGCGGCTTCGTCGAGACGGTCGATCAGCTTTACCGGCAGGTTGAACGGGGGCTCGGCGAGAGCCCGATCGGCCAGGTGCTCGTGGAGGAGTCGGTCCGCGGGTGGGACGAGTTCGAGCTCGAGGTCGTTCGCGACAGCAAGGACAACGTCGTCATCGTCTGCTCGATCGAGAACATCGACCCGATGGGCGTGCACACCGGTGACTCCGTCACGGTCGCGCCTCAGATGACGCTCTCCGACCACGCTTATCAGGAGCTGCGCGACGCCGCGGCCGCCGTGGTGCGTGCGGTCGGCGTCGAGTGCGGCGGCTCGAACATCCAGTTCGCGCGCGAGCGCGACACCGGAGAGCTGCGGGTGATCGAGATGAACCCGCGCGTCTCGCGTTCGTCGGCGCTGGCGTCCAAGGCGACCGGCTACCCGATCGCGAAGGTTGCCGCGAAGCTTGCAGTCGGCTACACGCTCGACGAAATTCCGAATGACCTCACCGGCACGACACCGGCGAGCTTCGAGCCGACACTCGACTACGTGGTCGTCAAGTTCCCGCGCTTCGCCTTCGAGAAGTTCCCGGGCGCCGACACTACGCTCGGCACGCAGATGAAGTCGGTCGGCGAGGCGATGGGCATCGGCCGCACTTTCCTCGAGGCCTTCCGCAAGGCTCGGCGCTCGCGCGAGCTCGACGGCAGCGAGACGTGGGAGCTGGCGGAGAGCGCGCATCCCTGGTTCCACACCGAGCTCGCGAGCGAGCTCGGTGAGCTCTCGCTCGACGACCTGGTCGCCGACGACTTCCTCCGGCTGAAGCGCAGCGGCTGGTCGGACGCCGAGATTGCGGCCGTGTCCTCGGCGAGCGAGGACGCGGTCCGGGCTCGCCGCCGCTCCTGCGGCGTTCGTCCGTCATACCGCCGCGTGGACTCGTGCGCAGGTGAGGTCGAGGCGGCCTCGAGCTACTACTACTCCACCTGGGGTGAAGCGGATGAGGCGCCGCCGCACGGCGAGAAGCCTCGCGTCGTCATCCTCGGCTCCGGCCCGAATCGGATCGGCCAGGGGATCGAGTTCGACTACTGCTGCGTTCACGCGGCCCAGAGCTTCCGCCGGCTCGGGTACGAGGCCGTGATGGTGAATTGCAACCCGGAGACGGTGTCGACGGACTACGACACGTCCGACCGGCTCTACTTCGAGCCGCTCGGGCTCGAGGAAGTCCTGTCGATCTGCGAGCGGGAACGGCCCGAAGGCGTCGCGATCCAGTTCGGCGGCCAGACACCGCTGAAGCTCGCGCGCGGCCTGGAGGCCGCCGGCCACAGGATCATCGGCACGCCGTTCGACGCCGTCGACGTCGCCGAGGACCGCGAACGGTTCGGCGCCTTGCTCGAGCGTCTCGGCGTCCGCTGCCCGGAGTGGGGGATCGCGCGCACGGAAGCAGAGGCGCGGACGATCGCGGAACGCATCGGGTACCCGATCCTGGTTCGCCCGTCATACGTGCTCGGTGGGCGTGCGATGCGCGTCTGTTACTCGGCGGAGGATCTCGGGCCGATCGGGAGCCCGGTCCTGATCGATCGCTTCATCGAGAGCGCAATCGAGATCGACGTCGACGCGGTCTCCGACGGGCGCGACACCTACGTCGGCGCGGTGATGCAACACGTCGAGGAGGCCGGCGTGCACTCCGGTGATTCGGCGTGCGTCCTCCCGGCCCCGTCGCTCGCACCGGCGCAGGACGCCGAGATTCGCCTGATCGTCCGCACACTCGCGCAAGCGCTCGGAGTGGTCGGTCTGATCAACGTGCAGCTGGCGGTCGTCGATGAAAGCGTCTACGTGCTGGAGGCGAACCCGCGCGCGTCCCGAACGGTTCCGTTCGCCTCGAAGGCGACGGGGGTCAATCTCGTCGACGCGGCGTGCCGGGTGATGGCGGGAGCTCGGCTGTCCGAACTCGCGCTGTCCCAGGGACAGTCCCTCGGACACGTCTCCGTCAAGGCGGCGGTCCTGCCCTTCGCCAGGTTCCCCGGCGCCGATCCGGTCCTCGGACCGGAGATGCGTGCTACCGGCGAGGTGATGGCGAGCGCAGCCGACCTGCCCACCGCCTTTGCGAAGGCCGAGCGTGCGGCGGGGAGACCTCTACCCGTCGGCGGGACGGCATTCCTCTCCGTGCGCGACGCCGACAAGCAGGCGGTTGTCAACGTGGCGGGCACACTTGTCGAGCTCGGGTTCAAGATCGTTGCCACGGCTGGCACGGCCCAGACGCTCGCCGCCGCCGGTCTCGACGTCGAGCACGTCCGCAAGGTGACCGAGGAAGGAACAGGGCCGACGGTCGTCGACCTGATTCGTCGCGGCCGCTGCAACCTCGTCGTCAACACGCCGCAGGGATCGGGCGCGCGAACGGACGGCTACCGCATCCGCGAGGCCGCGCTCGTGGCGCGCGTGCCGTGCATCACGACGCTTTCCGGCGCTGCCGCCGCGGTGCATGCGATCGCAAACGCCCGGAGTGAGGAGTCGCTGTCGCTGCAGGAACTGCAAGAACGGATCGTGCATGAGACGCGAGCGGCTTAAAGCTGTCGCCCGCGAGGAGATTGGCCCGTACACGCTCCTGCGCGTCGAGCGGGGCGGGCTCGATCCCGGTGCGCCGGGACAGTTCTTCATGCTCGAGGCGCCGGGCCGGCTGCTGCCCCGGCCGATGAGCCTCTGTCTTGCACCGCGCGGTGAGCTCGCATTCCTGATCGATCCGATCGGGCCCGGAACCCGCGCGATCTGCGCGGTCGAGCCGGGCGAACAGCTGCAAGTGCTGGGCCCGCTCGGGAATGGCTTTCGGCTGGAGCTCGACCGTCCGCTGCTCGTCGGCGGCGGCATCGGCATCGCGCCCCTGCCGTACCTGTCCGAAGCTCTGGGACGGCCGCCGGCGGTGCTCGGGTTCCGGTCGGACTGGCACGCCCAGGCAGCGGAGCTCGTTCCGAACGCACAGACCTGCGTCGAGCCCACGCTCGTCACCCAGTTGATTCCGGACGGCATGGACGTCCTTGCCTGCGGGCCCGAGCCGATGCTCGAGGCAGTCCGGTCGGCCTCACCGGACGCGCAGCTTGCGTGGGAAGCCCCGATGGCCTGCGGCTACGGCGCTTGCTATGGGTGCGCCGTCGAGATCGGCGGCGAGCTCAAGCGCCTCTGCGTCGAAGGACCGGTGCTCTGTGCTGCTTAACGCGTCCGGCTGTCTCGACGCACTGACCGCACCGGACGTCGCGCGCGCTCTCGACGCGTTCGTGACGAAGACGGTGACTCCGCTCCCGCGCGACGGCAACACTCCCGTGCGCATTGCGGAGACCGATGTCGGGATGCTCAACTCGATCGGGCTCGCGAACCCGGGCATCGACCGCTTCGTGACGCGCAACCTGCCGCGGCTCGGCGAGCTCGGCGTGCCGGTCTGGGTTTCGGTCGGCGGATTCGAGACCGACGACTATGCGGAGATCTGCTCGCGGCTCGACGACCACGCCGAGGTGAGCGCGATCGAGCTCAACGTCTCGTGCCCGAACGTCGAAGCGCCGGCAGAGAGCGCGGCGCAGATCGTCGCGGCCTCACGGTTGGCGACGCGCAAGCCGCTCTGGGCAAAGCTCTCACCCGCAGTCCCGGACGTCGCGGAGGTCGCGCGTGCCGCGCAGGCGGCGGGTGCCGACGGCCTCTCGCTCGTGAACACGATCCGCGGCCTGAAGCTCGATGCCCGCACGCTTCGGCCGGTTCTCGGCCCAGGCCAGGGTGGTCTGTCTGGTCCCGCCCTGAAGCCGATCGCGCTTGCAGCCGTCGCCAATTGCTATCGCGCGACACAGCTTCCGATCGTCGGGATGGGCGGCGTTCAGTCCGGTCTCGACGCGCTGGAGCTCATTGCGGCGGGCGCCCGGCACGTTGCGCTCGGCACCGTCTTGTTCGCCGAGCCGGATGCGCCGGCGCGCGTGCGCGCGGAGCTGCACGCGGCTGCGGCAGAACGTGGTTGGCGAACATACGAAGATGCATATGCAGTCGCCCATGAAGAAGCGTTGTCCGTCGGGACAACTCTCGATCACAAGTCGAGCGTGTAAGTCTCAAAAGACCTGCTCAGAACCGTAAACCTCGACGCTTGACCCCCGCAGTTCGCTTGTTAGACTCCCGCGCTCATGGTGTCAGCAAAGACCCAGGCCGAGGCACCCATCCGCTCACTCGATCAACGCATGGAAGCGTTGAAGCGAGCGAACGACATCCGGGTCCGGCGCGCACGCTTGAAGAAGGACCTCAAGGACGGCCACGTTCAGATCGAACAGATCCTCAGCAACCCTCCGGAGTATGTCTCGACTGCAAAGGTCTTCGACATGCTCATGGCCGTGCCGAAGTTCGGGAGAGTGAAGGCAGCACGTTTCCTCAACATGTGTCGGATCAGCCAGTCGAAGACGGTGGGAGGCCTCTCCGACCGTCAACGGTCAGAGCTGATTGGCCTCTTCCACCGCTAAGCCCCTGGTCGTCGTCGTCACCGGCACGTCGGGTGCCGGCAAGGGCACGCTCGAGAAGGTCCTGCTCGAACGGATGCCGGAGCTCGAGCTCGCCGTATCGGCGACAACGCGAGCTCAGCGACCGGGAGAGGTGAACGGACGGGAGTACTGGTTCATCACGCCCGAGAAGTTCGAGCGGCTCGTCGAGGACGGGGAATTCCTCGAGCACGTCGACCTACCCTGGGGCGCGAGGTCAGGGACGCTGCGTTCCGAGATCGACCGGATCCAGGCTCACGGGCATGTGCCTCTGCTCGACCTCGAAACCGACGGCGCGCTTCGGGTACAGGAGACGATTCCAGGCGCCGTCACGGTCTTCGTCGACGCGCCGACCTTCGAAGAGCTCGAGCGACGGCTCCGCGAACGGGCGACGGAGAGCTCCGGCGAGATCCAGGTCCGGCTCGACCTCGCTCGCAAGCAGCAGACTCAAAAAGGGCTCTTTACTTACGCGATCGTGAACGACGATGTCGAGCGCGCTGCGGACGAGCTGATCGGAATCGTCCGCCGAGAACTTCAAACCGCAGGTACCATGACCCGTCCATGATCCATCCCCGCATAGATGAGCTCCTCGACAACGTCGATTCGCGCTACGCACTCGTGATCGTCGCTGCCAAGAGAGCCCGCCAGATCAACGACTACCACCACCAGCTGGGCGAGGGCATCGGCTTCGACCAGGCCCCGCCGCCTCTGGTGGAATCCCGCTCGAAGAACTACTTGACCATGGCCCTCGAGGAAGTCTCCGAGGGCAAGCTCAAGTACAAGTACCCGAAGTAGTTCTTTCCGCCCTGGTCGCGAGCTCTGCCAAAAGGGCAGAATTCCGGCATGGCTCGAGTGCTGGTCGGCATCACCGGTGGGATCGCCGCCTACAAGGCTTGTGACCTCGTGCGCCTGCTCGTCCAGGGCGGGCATGAGGTCGTCCCGCTCGTCACGCCCGGCGCGGACCGGTTCGTCCGCGCCGACACGTTCTTCGCGCTGGCCCGGCGCTCGCCCGCCGAGGATCTCTACGCCCACCTGACCCGCGCCGATCTGCTCGTCGTCGCGCCCTTGACCGCGAATACGCTTGCGAAGCTCGCCCACGGGCTCGCTGACAACCTCGTCGCCGAGGCCGCGCTTGCACACCGTGGGCCCGTGCTGCTCGCACCTGCGATGAATCCGCGCATGTGGGCGAATGCGGCGACGCAGGCAAACCTCGAGACCGTCCGTTCGCGAGGAGCAGGGATCGTCGGCCCGGACGAAGGGGAGACGGCGGAAGGGGAGTGGGGGCTCGGGCGGATGGCCGAGCCCGAGGAGATCTACCGGCGCTGCCGTGAGCTGCTCGGTGAGACCGACTCGCTCGCGGGACGACGCGTGCTCGTCAGCGCGGGTGGAACGCGCGAACCGCTCGACGCCGTGCGCTTTCTCGGCAACCGGTCGTCCGGCCGCATGGGCGTCGCCCTGGCCGAGGAGGCGCGCAAGCGTGGCGCCGACGTGACCCTTCTGGCCGCGAACCTGGGCGTGCCCGCGCCGCCCGGCGTCGAAGTCGTTGAGGCTCCCACCGCTCAGGCGATGCTCGAGCAGGCGCTCGCCCGTAGCGACGCCGACCTCGTGTTGATGGCAGCCGCTGTCGCGGACTACCGTCCGGCCGACGTCAGCGACGAGAAACGCCCGAAGGACGGCGACGCATGGGACGTCACGCTCGAGCCGACCACCGACGTGCTGCGGACACTCGGTGAGCAGCGCACAAACGGCCAGGTGCTGATCGGTTTTGCGGCCGACCGGGGAGAGCAGGGTCTCGCGCGCGCGAGGGAGAAGCTCGATCGAAAGCGTGTCGACCTGGTGGTTTACAACGATGTGTCGCGCGCAGACATCGGTTTCGACGCCGAGGACAACGAGGTGGTTTTGATCGGCGCGGGCGGCGAGCGTCGCGTCGACAAGGCCTCGAAAGGCCGAATCGCGGCGGCGATCGTAGATACGGCTGAGGAGCTATTGCGTGAGCGAGGCCGATAGTCAACGAGTCGAGACGGTGACCGCGGCGGAGACGATCCGCGCGATCGTCGACAACCTCGGACGCGTGGTGCACGCGCCCGACGAGACGCTCCGGCTCTGCGTGCTCTGCCTCGTCGGCGAGGGCCACCTGATCCTCGAGGACTTCCCGGGTGTGGGCAAGACGATGCTCGCGAAGGCGCTCGCACGCTCGCTGGACGTGTCGTTCTCCCGGATGCAGTTCACACCGGATCTCCTGCCCTCGGATGTCACCGGCGTGAACGTCTTCAACCAGCGCTCCAACGAGTTCGAGTTCAGGCCGGGACCCGTCTTCGCCAATCTCTTGCTCGTCGACGAGATCAACCGGGCTTCACCGAAGACCCAGGCGGCGTTGCTCGAGTGCATGCAGGAGCAGCAGGTCACCACCGACGGCGTGACGAACGAGCTCGACCGCCCTTTCATGGTGATGGCGACCCAGAACCCGATCGAGTACGAGGGCACGTACCCGCTTCCCGAAGCGCAGCTCGACCGCTTCACGATGCGGATCGCGATCGGCTATCCGCCGCTCGCCGAGGAGGCCAAGATGCTCACCGAGCAGACCGCGGATCCGCCGCTGGACGCGCTCGAGCCGGTGGCCAATGCCGCGGATGCGATCGCGCTCGCTGACGAGGCGAAGGTGATCTTCGTCGAGGAGAGCCTCAACCGGTATGTCGTCGCGCTCTTGCGTGCGACACGTGGCGATTCGCGGCTCTACCTCGGCGCGAGCCCCCGTGCCGGCATCGCCTTGCTGCGGGTCGCGAAGGCGCGCGCACTCGCAGACGGGCGTGGCTTCCTCGAGCCCGATGACGTCAAGGCGGTGGCGGTTCCCGTCCTCGCGCACCGGTTGATCCTTGCGCCCGAGGCCCGCTCGACCGGGGTGAGCGGAGAGCAGATCGTCCGGGAGACGCTCGACAAGACTCCGGTCCCGGTCTAGACGTGCTCACGCGGCGCGGTCGCTTCATCTTCGCGCTCGGCTTCGGGGTCTACGTGGCCGCGTGGGCGTTCGGCTCGAAGCCGCTCTATCCGGTCGCCACCGGGCTCCTGCTCGCCGTCGCCGTCGCCTGGGTCTGGGTGCGACTCGCAGACCGGCCGTTCCGGGTCCAGCGGGGCTGGGGTGACCGGGAGCACGTCGAGGGCGACGACGTGCCGATCGTCGCCGAGCTCTTTCCGACCGGCAACGTCATGCCGGCTGCGGTCACGCTCGTCGAGCGGGTGGGGCGGCTCGGTGAGCAGCGGCACGTGTTGCGACGGAGCGGCTCGCATCTGAGCGTGCGCTACGTGCTCGAGAACCTTCCACGCGGTCGTTACGAGTTCGCAGACGTCCGCGTCGAGCTGTCTGACCCGTTCGCGCTCGAATGCTCGATTGTTGCGTTGCCGCCGCCGGGGGCACTCCTCGTGTACCCACGGCTCGTGCGGCTCGGAGCGCTGTTCTCCGAATCCGGCGAGAGGTCGCAGGACGGTCGCCGGCTCTTGCTGCGCCGTAACAGCGGCTTCGAGCTGCACAGCGTGCGCGAGTACGAACAGGGCGAATCGCTCCGCCGGGTGCACTGGCCATCGACGGCGCGCCGTTCGCAGCTGATGGTGAAGGAGCTCGAGGACTCGCCTCGTGACGAGATCGCGGTCCTCCTCGACGCGGATGCGAAGGCAGTGGTGGGGGACAGCTTCGAGGTGCAGGTGCGGGCGGCAGGCTCGCTCCTCGACGCGTACGTCCGCCGCGGAAGGCGCGCCGTGCTGGCCGTCAACTCCGCACGGCGCGACGTGCAGCATGTCCACTCGCCGGGCGCGGACTGGCGGCGCGCTCTCGAGCTGCTCGCTGCGGTCGAGCCGACGGGAAATACGCCGGTCGCGCGGCTTCTGCTCGAGGAGGACAGTCCCGCGGCACGGGCGCTCGAGCTCGTCGTAGTCACCGCGCGGCTCGAGCCGGGGCTGATCGACCGGCTTGTTCAGCGAGCGCTCTCCCGGCGGCGGGTCTCTCTCGTCTTCGTCGACCCGACGAGCTTCAACGGTGCTGCCCGCCGTATGGAGCCTGGGCTACTGCGTCTACGGGCCGCGGGGATCCCGGTCTCCGTCGTGCGCGCGGGCGAGCAACTGGCCGTGTGCCTCGCCGGCGAGCCGACACCGGATGCAGCGCGTGCTTAAGACGGTCGCGCTCTCGGCGGCGGCCGCGCTCGTGATCGCTGTCGACTGGCTTCGGTTCGAGGAGCCACGGTCGGGCGGCGGCCGCCCATTCGTTCTCGCTGCCCTCGCGATCGCAGCGGTGCTGCTGCGGCCGCTCTGGCTGCGGCTTGTGGGCCTCGCGCTTGCGGCGCTGATCGCTGCCAGCGTGGTGTTCTCGCTCTCTCCGCTTGCTCTCTGGCCTGGGGGCGACGGCTTCTTCGGACCGATTGGCTCCCGGTTCTCGCGCGGCTTCCTCGACTTCTACGACTTCCGGCTCCCGCTCGACCCGACGACTCATCCGGCGATGCACGCCGTCATCCTCGTTGCGATCTTCGGCTTCACGCTTGCGGTTGCACTCGCGGTCGCATCGCGCCACGCGCTCCTGGCTGTCGTGTTCTTCTTCATCGGCGCCGGCTGGCCCGCCACGCTCCTGTCGGGGGGTAACGAGCTCGGTCGCGGTATCGCAATCCTTGCAGTGGCCCTCGCACTGCTCGCCGGCATGACCGAGCGTCCGAGCAAGCTGGCACTGATCGCGACCGGGGTGGTCATCGCAGGCGCGCTGGCGCTCTCGAGTTCTCCGGCGGTCGCGAAGAGCGCGTTCCTCGACTGGCAGCACTGGGACTTCTACACGCGCCCACAGAAGCCGGTGAGCGTGAAGTACATCTGGGATGCGCGCTACGACGGAGTTCACTTCCCGAAGAAGAGGACAACCGTGCTGATGATCCGCGCGCCGCATCGGCCTTACTACTGGCGCGCCACCACCCTCGATCGGTTTGACGGAACGCGCTGGCTCGAGCACGTGTGGCGCGACACCCCCGGCCAGCGCCGGCAGCTCGAACCACCGGCTGCGCGCGACCGAGCGAACCTCGTCCGGCAGGAGGTGACCGTCGGCGCCCTGCAGGACAACCACGTGATCGGCGCGAGCATGCCGATCTCGAACGATCTCCGTAACCGCGCTGCCTACGAGGGACAGGGGGTCGCGCTCGCGATCGGCGGGCTGCATCGCGGCGAGCACTACGCGGTCTGGAGTTACGCGCCGCAGCCCACTCCGGAGGAGCTCGTGCGCGTGAAGGCGGTGTATCCAAAGGCCCTCACTCGGCCCACGCGCGAGCTCGACGTCGCGCCGGGCGTCACCGCGCCGCCCTTCGGGACGCCGGGCCGGGACGGAAAGCTCCTCGCCTCACTGACCGGGCGGCTGCAACCGTACGCGGACATGTTCCAGCGCGCGCAGGCCGTCGCGGGCGAGACGAGCTCGCCGTACGCGGCGGTTGTCGCGCTCGAAGCCTGGTTCAGGTCGACCGGCGGCTTCACCTATTCCGAGCAGCCCGGCAGTGCTCCCGGACTCCCGCCCCTCGTCGGCTTCGTCGCCGTCACGAAGACCGGCTACTGCCAGCACTTCGCGGGCGCGATGGCGTTGATGTTGCGCCTGCTCGGGATTCCGGCGCGCGTCGCCGCGGGCTTCGTTCCGGGGCGCTATCACGACGACTTCTGGCAGGTGACGGACCATGACGCGCACACGTGGGTCGAGGTCTGGTTCCGCGGGTACGGCTGGCTCCCGTTCGATCCGACACCCGGGCGCGGCCGGCTGAGCGGGACGTACAGCTCGACCTCGCTCGGCTTCAACGCACAGAGCGCACAGAAGTTGCTCGCGCTCGTCGTGCGCGGCGGAGCCGTGTTCGGACGCGGCAGCGCATCAGGCGTGCTCGCCCACGACTCCGACCGCCGGACTCCACGCTCTACCGGCGACCTACCTCGCGGGATCGGCAGTCCCGTGACGCCCGAGCCGAAGAAGCGCTCTCCGAGCCTTCTGCTCTTTCTGTTTCTGCTTGCGAGCGGCCTGGCCGCGGTGATCGTCCTCCTCAAGATGGCGCGGCGGAAGCTTCGTTACCTCACGCGTGATCCTCGGCAGATCGCGGTCGCGTGTGCACGCGAGCTCGCCGAGTTTCTTCACGACCAGCGGGTTCCCGCCGAGAAGGCCGCGACCTTCCACGAGCTGGGTGGCACGGTGTCCGCCCGGTTGGGCGTAGATGCGAGCGGCTTCGCACGCGCGGCGACCGCCGCACGGTATGGACCTCCCGCGGGGGCGAGCACGGCCGCAACTGCGGCGCGAATCGAGCTCCGCGAGTTGAAGCGCCGGCTTCGTCGCAGCCTCCCGACGTTCGATCGCGCGCGCGGATTGTTCTCGGTTCGTTCGCTCGGGCTGGGCTAGGTCGTGGAGGCCGTCGTAATGGCGGCGGGGGAGGGGACGCGCCTCCGCCCGCTGACCGAGCGCTGGCCGAAACCGGTCCTGCCGATCGACGGACGCCCAGTGCTCGCGACCCTTCTGCGCGAACTGGCCGCAGCCGAGCTTCGCCGTGTCTGGCTTGTCACCGGTCACCTCGCCGAGCAGGTCGAACGGTTGGCGGGAGACGGGTCGGGGTTCGGTGTCGAGGTGCGGAGCGTTCGGCAGCCGGCGCCTCTTGGCTCCGCAGACGCGGTGCAGCGCGCACTCGCGGCGGGCGCAGCCGGGCCACTCATTGTCACCGCGGCGGACACGCTCTTCCACCGCGGGGATGTCGCCCGGTTTGCCGACGAGTTCACTGCATCGCAGTCAGACGGCGCGGTTGCCGTTCGCACGGATCCCCCGCCGAGCGCCGGACGCCACGCGATCCGGCGTGGCGCTGGGCGCGTGCTGGCCATGAGAGACGAGGACCCGGCGAACCCATGGTCGGGCGCGCCACTCTGGGGAATCGGCCCTGGGGTGGCGAAACGGCTCGGCCTCGACCGGCCTCCCTACGAGCTCGAGAAGGCCTTCCAGTCGGCGATCGACGACGGCCGTACGGTTATCGCCGTCGAGATCGGGAAGACTCGCGATTTGACGTATCCGCTTGACTTGGTGGAGGAGAATTTTCCCTACCTGCATGGGACATGAGCGAGACCTACGACCTCTATCAACAAGGACGCGCGCACCTGCGAAAAGGCCGGGCCGCGCAGGCGACCGTGGCGCTCGAGAAGGCCAAGCGGCGTGAGCCGCAAAAGGCGTCGATTCGCGAGGCACTCGGGATCGCGTATCTGCGGATCCAGCGCTACGAAGAGGCCGAAACGGAGTTCCGGGTGATGCTCGAGCTTTCACCGGACGACCACTACGCCCACTACGCGCTCGGCCGCGCCCTCGAGAAGCAGGGCAAGCAAGCCGAGGCGAACGGCCACTACAAGCTGGCGAGCTCGCTCCGCCCGCAGAACGAGCATTACGCGTCGCGCATACTTGACCTCGACCAAGACGAGGAAGGGTCGGACACCTCCGAGTAATCGGCGCAGATTCGGCGCAGCCCCGTCAGGCCCGGTGCGCAATTCAAAAGTAGGCTCGAACGCAGTGGGTGGTGGGTGAAACACCCCCACCCGGTTGGGGCCGCGCGCGCGAGTACCTCTAAACAGGTCGCAGGACTCGAGGACGGATCGCGGCGCGGGCGAGTCGCTCGCGGGAGTGCGCGATGATGCCCTGGACATGCGGGCCGTTTGTCAGCGCGTATCCGAGGCACGCGTCATGGTCGATGGGGGAGTCGTGGCAGAGATCGGCGCCGGCCTTGTCGTCTTGCTCGGCGTGGCGCACGGTGACACAGACGCTGACGGCAACCGGCTAGCCGCGAAGATCGCGGCGCTACGGATCTTCGAGAACGAGGAGGGCAAATTCGACCGGAGCCTCCTCGATGTCAACGGCGGCGCTCTCGTCGTGAGCCAATTCACCCTCCTCGCGGATAGCAGGCGCCAGAAGGGAACTCGACCAGACTTCTCCCAGGCAGCGGCAAGAGCCGAGGCGGAACCGATCCACGAAACCTTCTGCGAGGCGCTCCGCAAAACGGGCGTCCCTGTGCAGACCGGCGTGTTCGGCGCGTTCATGCGCCTCGAGCTCGTCAACGAGGGGCCTGTCACGATCGTGCTCGACAACTAGTCCTCCCCGACCACACCGGGGCGGCGCCTAGACGGCTGCCGCGAGCGACAACTCTGCGGCGGCTGGCACTCAGCTAGCTCTGCGTAGTAGGGCCGCCCTCATGGAGGCTGTGGGTACTGAAAGCCCGCGGTTGACGGTTAGACCGGAAACGGTTTATGAGCGAGCGAGGGGCGGGGCCGTAACGTAGAGGCCGAGTAGCGACGATGCGCCGAAAGCGGGGGCTACTGAAATGGGCCGGGATTGCGCCGGCTTACCCACACTGACACGAACCGCCTGGGCGCCGAAGCGAAAAAGTCTCGCAACAAGACGACGGCATGGGACGCGCAGATTGATGGTCGACGGGAGGCGATGCGCTCGAGTCGTCAGACCGCAGAGAGATAAGGGGCACAGCGCGGCGCCTCTCCAAAGACGGGAGGTAAAACAAGCCATCCCAGAAACGAACGCGGCGGTCGTAGAATCGCCCTCTGTGGACTTTGACTGAGATCAGCGGCGGTTCCTGACCATGCCTGCGTGGGCAACAGTCGCCCTCACGCTCGGGGCTGCCGCGATCGCTGTTGCCGGCACCCTGCTCGCAACGTGGTTCCAACTTCGCCATGCGCGTCGCGAGCGCGAAGATGCCTCTCAGGCCGATCTGCTTGCGCGGGCGGCGGCCGTTATCGGTCCTATCCGCACACTGCTGACCGACCTCGAACCCGACCGGATCCATATCAACCTCAACGCCGAGACCCCGAAGCATCTCCGTGATCTCAACCAGCGTTGGATGCCGCTTCGCGACGCCCTCTCTACCTTCGCGGCCTCCGCGTCGAGTCCGCAGGTGACCGACACGGGCGCGAAGCTCGAGGTGGCCGTATCGAACACTCTCCACCGCCTAGGCTGGGCCGTCTCCGATCTCCTCGAACCCTTCGCTGAGCGACCCTCCGAAATGCTGGAGCAAGGACGGGGCTTCCATCTCAGAGCGACGATCCTCACCCGCGCATTGCTCGACGCCGTTCGTGGCGAGGACGTGACCGAACTTCGCGCACAGGCCGACGCTGCGATCGATTTCGAACCGTCCTAATTTCGTGGGGGACCAGTGGCTCCGCAACAACGCCATATACGCCTCCGGCCACCCGTTCCGCTCCGGCTCCGGCAGTGAGAAAGGCCAGAGCTTCGGCCTTTGGTTTGAGATTGAAAGGAGGCAGGCCGTGGGCTGTTAAGCGTCGTGAGTGTGGCGAGCCCGGGTCGACAAGTAAGCAATCTGGAAAAAGAGTGCCGAACGACTTTCGTAGCTCGCCCGTAGCTGGCACACTCAACACCGATGAACGCGCTCTGGGTCACACTTCTTTTGGCCGCTCCCTGGCTCGCAGCGATCGCTTACACCTGGTCGCGAGCGCCGCGCATGGAGGGTCCGCCACCGTCGATGGCGGATCGCACGCGCGCGCGCCTCTGGTCCTAGAGCCCTAGCGCCCCCGACCACCCGTTCCGCTCCGGCTCCGGGCAGTGAGAAAGGCCAAGAGCTTGGCGTCCCCTCCTCCGACGCGGCGCCCTTCGGGGTGCTTCGTCGTTGCAAGCCGCTGCTGAATAGGATCGAATGGACGGAGCGAACGTGTGTCGCCAAAAAGGGGGTGCGTTTTCAGCACTATCCTGTGGGTCATCATCATCGTCGTCGTCCTCCTCGCGCTCGGCTATTTCGCGCGCGGCCGGCGCCGCTAAGCGGCGGAGTACGACGACACGACGTAGCGCCCTTCGGGGCGCTTCGTCTTCCAGGCCACGACGCAAGAAGTCGAGCTCGAGTCGCGTCTACCTTGATGGAGCCCGAGCCGTTTACCTGGCTGACGGCAACTCTCACCGAGGAGAGAGTGCAGTAGGGGCCGCTCGGGCTCTGTGTTAGCCGGTGTATGTGCGAGCAGGCGCTTGATGGACGCGCCCGCCAACCGGGTCAGGCGCTGCCGAGATGACCTCGGTGCCGTCTACAACGACCGCCACCCCGCATTGGGCGGTATGCGTCAAAACTGACGGCACAGTGCCAAAACGAGACTCGTCGTCCCCCGGGGGTGAACAACCGCACGTGCCCGTTCACGCGAACCTTGTCGAACGGGAGCGTGAGTGGAGCAGGTTCAAGCTTGACGCAACCTTTGTCCTTTTACACGGGGCGGCCCCGCTCCTGTGGGGAAGCTGGAATCCTCCGGATGGAGGGTCGAAAAGTAGTGCCGCAGACTGGCCTCGACCCTCCCCTGGTCGTCACCGCCGCCGCCGCAGCCCACCAGCACCACCGCGGTGAGTGCCAGAGTCGCCGCAGCCATCGCGCACTTCATCCTCGAAGTATCTTCCACCCGCGTCAAGGTCTCGCCGCTCTCCATGAAGTACTGCTGGCGAACACCGACCCTGCTCGATAAGGGCATCTGTCGGCGAAGAACAGCGGGGCTACGCTTGGTCCATGATCGAGATTGACGCTGGTACGTCGTCGGTTCTCTCTCGCGAGACCAGCCAGCGCCGGACGGAACTTGAGAGGCGCGCACGGCTGCTGGCCTGGGGCGGGAATGCATGGCATCTGATCGAGTTCGGGATCGCTGTCGCCGCCGGGATCGCGGCAGGGTCGATCGCGCTCATTGGATTCGGTGCGGACAGCCTCATCGAGGCGATGGCGGGCTTCACGGTGATCTGGCTTTTCACGGGGCGCCGCCTTCACTCCGAGACTGCCGAGCGCCGCGCCCAGCAGATCATCGCGCTGTGCTTTTTCGTACTCGCCGCCTACGTCGGGGTCGAGAGCGTCAGGGACATCCTGGGTGGCCATCATCCGTCAGCAAGTTGGGTCGGTATCGGACTAGCCGCCTTCACTGCGCCGACGATGCCGTTGCTCGCCCGCGCTAAGCGCAACGTCGGTGTTCAGCTCGATTCGTCCGCGACGGTGAGTGAGGCGAGCCAGAACATGATCTGCGCTTACCTTTCCGTCGCGTTGTTAATTGGTCTCCTCGCCAACGCCATCGCCGGATGGTGGTGGGCCGATCCCGCGGCTGCCCTCGTGATCGCGGCCGTCGCTCTGCGGGAGGGGCGCGAGTCCTGGCGCGGTGAGCCGTGCGACTGCTCCTGAAAGCGAGCCTTTAGCTTCACGTCTCGAGTTGCACCCGACGGCACAACGTACGAACGAGCCGCGTTGCGTTGGCTCCAACGCTTCATCGACGAGCGGCTACCGCCACTCACCGAGGTCGCGCTGCTGCATTAGCTCTCGCCGAGCTTCGGCACGGCAAACGAAACGTCGGGGTCGAAGCTCGCGGAAGGGGCTCGAGGTTTGCGGCGGGTTGCACTCCTGTGCGTGGCGTCGTGCTCTCTTATGGTCGCCGTCTCTGCCAGTTCTGCCGGCGCTAGAGGAAGCTCTTCTGCCTCGCCCGCTGGCAGGGCCGCGACGGCGGACTGCTCAAAAACAGCGGCGACTGAGATTGTTCTCCGGCTTCACTTGAACAAAAAGCATCAGTAGGCTCTACTAGTTTGGTTTCCGGAGTCTCGCCGATGAGTCTGGATGCCATGGGGTAGATGCTCACAGGTTGATGGGGCTCTTAGCGATGCCCCTAAGTAGTAGGAGGTTCTTATGTTCACCTATGTCGGCCTGTTCAAGGTCGCGCCGATCGCGCGGGAGCACCTCGAGAAGACCCCCGAGTACTTCGACAAGATCTACAAGATCGTCGAGGGCGAGGGTGGGACTGTCGAGCGGTTCCTCGCAGTGATGGGCCCGTGGGAGTACCTCGGCATCTTCGAGTATCCCGATCTCGAGACCGCATTCCGCGTCCTCGGCAAGATCGCGAAGCTAGAGGTGTTTGAGACCGAGACGTTCCCGGCGGAGGACATCAAGGTCTTTTGGAAGGAACTCGTCTAACAACGATTTCCTCAAGAGGACGACGGAGGCCGCCACTTAGGCGGCTTCCGTCTGTCCGGGCGCCCGCGCCGCTCCGTGAGTTGCAGCTTCGGCAAAGCACACGGAGCGGTCCGTCGACGCCGCCGTCGATGGCGGAGCGCTTCATCGACGAGCGCGTGCCTCCGCTCACCGGAGGTTGCCCTCGCCGCCTCAGCCCTCGCCGAGCTCCGGCACGGGGTGCGAAACGGCGACGCGTGTTCAGCGGTGTCCCAAACGCCGGCTACGGCTTCGTAATGATTGGATTGATGAGAGTACGGCCGTGGTCAGCGCCGGCTTTAACGTCCACGACGATGACGAGTTCTTCGTCGCCCCAACCTCCCGCCGGGGGGTTAGGGGTGACCATGCCGTAGACACCCGCAGGATCGGGCACCTCCGCAAACCCGATGGGTGGTGCTGCCTTTACAGGAGGCGGAGGGCCCCCAGGAGATCGGTCAAACACGTAGACGGCGAAGTCTTGGTCTCTCAGCGCTGTCACGTGAGTACCGTCCGCCTTCGTAACCGAGACGATCAAGGCGAGTTGAGCGTTGGGGGCGTTGCGGTTCCAGAGAGCGCCCACCCGCAAGGTTAGTGCGGCCATCATGTCGCCTCTCTTGGGGCTCCGGGGATCTCTCAACCATGTGGCAGGCGCTACGCGGCTGTCAAGCGCAAACGTGAGTTCGGATCTAGCGGGGTGAGTCGGCCGACCACTCGGCACGCCATCTTGGTACCCCGGGGCGTTTACGGCGGGACTTTGGCTTTCGTCTCGATTGGTCTTTCCTCCTCAGGCGACTTCTCGCCATTCGAACCAGGCCCGCGACCAACGCCGCGGCGTCCCACCCGGCTCCGACGGCGGCCCTCAGAAGACACCCTCGCCGGGGCGATCCTCGAAAGTCTCGACACCCCCACGCGAGGCAGTAGCACGGTTACAAGCCTGGTGCTCTGGACCCGCATAACTGTCGCTCCCGTCCACATGCCCGAGGTCCCAGGGCTCCCCCGCACGGATCATCCCGCCGCAGGCGCGCTCTACGGGCACTCACAGCCGGGCGGAAGGGTGAGTCGGTGTGATTCCTCCCGCCGCACTCAAGAGGGGGGAGGCGGCGTTTGTGCGTGTTTTACGCCGCGACTTTCCCGACGCGCTTTTCCTCGTGCGCGACGGTGCCGTCCGCCCAGACGATCCGGATGTTTCCAACGAGGTCGCTGCTAGCGCCGCGGCGAACGTCGATTCGATCGAGGAAGCCGAGCAGCACATCTCGACGGGCGGGCGGGGTGTAGCGGTCCCACAGGTCGAACAGCGAACCGCCGGCAGGAATCCGCGTCGTGCGCGCTGACGCTTCCTGCACCTTCGCCCGGGCGTTGTCGAGACGCTCCTGGCGTGCCGCGATGCCCCGCTGGAACAGGAGCGGTTCGAGCGCGCTTGCCGTCTCGACAAACTTCGTCAACTCAGCTTCGGCCTTGTCTCGTTCGCGCTGTGCTTTCTCGAGTTCTTGGTCGGCTGCGACGACATCGATCATGCGCGGCGTCGTCCGGAGCGCGTTCCGGAACCAGTCGGCGACGAACGAATCGAGCTGGTCGCAGTGAACGAACGCACGCTCCGGGCACGGCGAGGAAGCCGCGTCTTTGCAGTAGTATGAGACGGCGAAGGTGCCATCGGCACGCGGACGCCGAACCTGTTTGAGGGTCTTGCCGCATCCTGCGCAATGGACGATTCCGAGCAGCAGTCGATCCCGCGTCGTCTCTCCGGGAGGAACTGGTTGCTTCGTCCGAGCGGCGTTCGCGGCTTCGAACAGTTCGCGGCTCACGATCGCGGGGTGCGCGTTGTCGGTCACGAGATCGCCGCAGCGAACGATCCCGAGGTAGACATCGTTGGAGATGATCTGACTGGTGGTCGAGTGCGCCCATCCGTACCGCCGCCCGATGGACGAGAACGACTCGCCGGCTGCGCGCCTCTCCATCGCGTCGACCACCTTCGCCGCGCCGCGCTTGTCGATCTCGAGCGGCTGGCCCTTGCGCTTTCGGTAGCCGATGCTTGCGCGGCCGTTCGGGACGCCCCGCTCGTTCGCGCTCCGCTGCGCCCTCTCCCAGTTCGCCCGATAACGCTTCCACTGCTCCCGAGCGATCGCCGCTTTGATCGTGAAAAGCATCTCGGGGTCGCCCGTCGCGGTGTCCAATCCCTCAGCCGCGCAGACGAGACGCGCACCGGCCTTCTTGAGCGCCTCCCAAACCTCGGAAGTTGCGAGGCCATTCTCCCGGCTCAGACGGTCCTGCCACGCAACAACGATCCCGGCCGCCTCCCCAAGCTCACAGGCAGCAATCGCTTCGCCCAACTCGCGCTCACGCCAAGGCTTCGAGCCGCTGACGTTCTGCTCGACAACCTCAGCGGCCAGGGCAACCCCTGCAGCGTCAGCCCAACGACGGATGTCGCGACGCTGCTCGTCAATCGAGATTGTGGCTTCGCTTTTCTTGCGGCTCTGCCGCATGTACGGGATCAGCGGTCTGGGGTCGTTCTTGCTCATGGCTCCTCCATCTTCCGGTTCACGTCAGACGTAGAGGGGACACACAGAAGGGGAATCGGCCGAGCTTCTCCGGCGCCGCGCCGCCGGAGGAGGCCGAACTGCGCTACGACCGCTTCTGTCAGGCCCTCGGCGGACAGGGAGTCGATGTGGCCCGAGGCGTCTTCGGGGCCCGGATGGCCGTCGAGCTCGTGAATGACGGGCCCGTGACGATCGTCCTCGGCTGAGGTCGGCGTCCAGCCAGAGGCTGCTATCCTGCAAACACCACATTTCGAGCGGTTTTCGAAGTGGGCCTGCGGGCCCATTTTTTGTGACAGGGAACGAGTTTTGGCACCGACACACGACAAGGAGAGGCAGCTGACCCGCGAGATCACCCCGAAAGTCGAAGGCGCCCTGCCAGGGACCGAGGTGCTCGCCGTCGAGCTGACGAGCCCCGAGCGCTTCACGGTCTTTGTCGACCACGTCCAGGGCGTCGACCACGCACTCTGCGAGCGCGTGACGTCCGTCCTGCGTGACTACCTGGGTGACTACTCGGTGGATGTCTCATCCCCCGGCCTCGAACGGCCGCTCCGCAAGCCTGCGCACTTTCGCGACGCCGTTGGCCGCCGGGTCGCGCTGCGTACGACTGAACGCAAGCGCGTCCGCGGCGAGGTGGTTGCGGCCGGCGAGGCCGCAGTCACCGTCGAGACCAACGGCAAATCCGTAGACATCCCGTATGAGGCCATCGTGCGGGGCAACCTGATTGAGGAAGCGGGGAAGAGATGAGCCAGGAAATCGTCGAGGCCGTACGAGACATCGAGCGCGAGAAGGGAATCGAGAGTGGCACGCTCGTCGCTGCGCTCGAGGACGCCCTGCTTGCCGCCTACAAGAAGATGCCCGGAGCCGCGCGGCACGCGGTTGTCGAGATCGACGACGAGGGTGACTTCCGGGTGTTCGCGGTTGAGCTGCCGCCCGACATCGAGGAGCGCCTGATCGAAGAGGCCCGCGAGCGAAAGCTCGAGGAGCTCGAGGCACTCGAGGTCGAGACCGGTGAGCGCTCCCACACACTCATCTCGGACAATGACCTCGACGTCGACTGGTCGGATGTCCCGGAGAACCTGATCAAGCGTGAGGACGTCACGCCGGAGAACTTCGGCCGGATCGCTGCGCAGACCGCGAAGCAGGTGATTCTTCAGCGCATCCGCGAAGCAGAGCGCGCGATGATGTACGACGAATACGTCGATCGCGTCACCGAGGTCGTGACCGGAATCGTCCAGCAGGCCGGCGACCGCAACAACGTGCTCGTCGATCTCGGCAAGGTGGAAGCGCTCCTGCCGCGCTCCGAGCAGGTCGACGGCGAGCGGTACGAGCAGGGCTCGCGCATCAAGGCCGTCATCACCGAGGTTCGCTCCGGCACCAAGGGGCCGCAGGTGATCCTGTCGCGTCGCGATCCCGAGTTGATCAAGACTCTCTTCGAGCTCGAAGTCCCGGAGATCGCCGACGGCCTCGTCGAGATCCGCGGCGTCGCCCGTGAGCCCGGCTATCGCTCGAAGATCGCTGTCGAGTCGCATGCCCAGGGCGTCGATCCGGTCGGCGCCTGTGTCGGGCCCCGCGGCTCCCGCGTCCGGATGGTCGTTTCGGAGCTCCGCGGCGAGAAGATCGACATCATCCCGTGGAACCCGGAGCCTGCGCGCTTCGTCGCGAAGGCGCTTTCGCCCGCGCGCGTCCGCGAGGTCTTCGTCGACGACGAGACGAAGGAAGCGACGGTCATCGTTCCCGACGACCAGCTCGCGCTGGCGATCGGCAAGGAGGGCCTCAATGCCCGCCTTGCGGCACGCCTGACGGGCTGGAAGGTCGACATTCAGTCCGACACCGAGTTCGCTCAGGCCGAGGCGGCTGCCGCTTACGGCGCCGGCGCCGAAGGCGAGGAATTCACGGGTCGCTGCTCCGCGGTGCTCTCGAACGGCAAGCGCTGCCCGAACGAGGCGCTGCCAGGGTCCCGGTACTGCGGCCTCCCGGCTCATCAGGAGCTTGCGCTGAAGGACACCGGCGACGACGTCGAACCGATCGTCGCCGAAGCAGACCCCGAGCTCGAGGCGATTGCCGACGCGGCGCCGCCCGACGCGGAGAGCATCGGCCCGGAAAGCCTGGCCGACGTACCGGACGAAGTCGACGCGATCGATTCACCAGCACCCGTGGACAGCGCGATCACGGACGGGACCGACGGTGAGCGAGCAGAACCCGAGCAGGTTCCGGCGGGGATCCCGGTGGAGCCACTGGCGCCCGACGCGGCCGACGAGGAGCATTCACCAGCTGCGTGAGCGAGCCGATCAGAAGCTGCGTCGGCTGCGGGCGGAAGGCCGGGCAGAGCGAGCTTCTGCGGTTCGTGGCGAAGGACGGCCTGCTCGTCTCGACGACCACGGACCCTGGTCGCGGGGCCTATACCTGCCGCCGGCTCGCCTGTTTCGAGCGCGCCCTTGCGCGGCGCGCGTTCAACCGCGCGCTACGGCAGACCGTCCGGGTCGATCAGGAACTGACATCCCTCTACACTTGACCACCTGATGGCGAACGAACCCGGCTCAAACAGACCAAATCGGCCCATGCGGCCGCGCCAGGGCGGCGCGGGCCAGCGCCGGAAGCGACGCGTGGTCATCGACAACGCGGCGGCACGTCCCCGCGACGCTCGACAGCAGCAGCGCGAGCGCGAAGCGGCACGCCCGAAGACGCCGCGTGAGGTAGCTCCGATCACCGGACCGGTGACGGTCGAGTCCGGTGTCAGTGTCCGAGACCTGTCTCAGGCGCTCGGGGTTCCCGCACCGAAGATCATCATGTTCATGATGGGCCTCGGGAAGGCCGTGACGATCACGCAGACGCTTGCCGACGAGGAAGTCGAGCTCGTCGCCGCAGAGCTCGCACCCGAGCGCGAGATCACGATCAAGCACGCCGCGGACGACGACGAAGAGCCGGAGACCTTCGAGGACAGCGAGGCCGACCTCGCTCCCCGCCCACCGGTAGTGACGATCATGGGGCACGTCGACCACGGGAAGACGACGCTGCTCGACGCCATTCGGAAGACCTCCGTCGTCGACACGGAAGCTGGCGGAATCACCCAGCACATCGGCGCGTATCAGGTCGACCACAACGGTCGCGGAATCACCTTCCTCGACACCCCTGGACACGAGGCCTTCACCGCAATGCGCGCGCGCGGAGCAAAGGTCACCGACATCGCAGTTCTCGTCGTCGCCGCGGATGACGGTGTGATGCCGCAGACCAAGGAGTCGATCTCACACGCACGGGCAGCACAGGTTCCGATCGTCGTGGCCGTCAACAAGGTGGACGTCCCGGACGCCGATCCCAACCGTGTGCGCAGCGAGCTCTCAACCGAAGGCCTCCAACCCGAAGAGTGGGGTGGGACGACGCAGTTCTCGGACGTCTCTGCAAAGCAGGGAGAGAATCTCGACGACCTGCTCGAGAAGGTCCTGCTCGTGGCGGATGCAGAGCTCGTGCTGACCGCAAACCCGAAGGCCGAGGCCTCGGGCCCGATCATCGAGTCGCGACTCGACGTCGGCCGCGGTCCCGTTGCAACGATGCTCGTCCACCGAGGCACGCTGCGCGTCGGCGACGCGATCGTCGCCGGAGACGCTTGGGGCAAGGTGCGCGCCCTCTACAACTTCCGCGGCGACAAGGTGAAAGACGCCGGGCCGGGAGACCCCGTGGAGATCCTCGGCTTCGACAAGCCACCGCCTGCCGGCGAGCTGGGACGCGTGGTCGAAAACGAACGGCGCGCCCGCGAGTTTGCCAACGCGCGTGGCGAGCGCCTGCGGCGCGAACAGCTCGCGCAGGGCTCGCGCGGCGTCACGATCGAAGGGCTCTACGAGCAGATGCAGGCCGGGGCGATCCAGGACCTGAACCTCGTCCTGAAGGGCGACGTCGTCGGGTCGGTCGAGGCGGCGGTCTCGGAGCTCGGGAAGATCAAGCACCCCGAAGTG
This sequence comes from uncultured Actinomycetes bacterium, assembly GCA_963833255.1. Classification (GTDB taxonomy): domain Bacteria; phylum Actinomycetota; class Thermoleophilia; order Gaiellales; family Gaiellaceae; genus 3-1-20CM-4-69-9. The sequence continues at coordinate 80,572 of CAWHXK010000035.1, read as the reverse complement.
CGCGTCAACGTGATCCATCAGGGAGTCGGAGGCATCACCGAGGGAGACATCATGCTCGCCTCGGCGTCCGGTGCCACGGTCGTCGGCTTCAACGTCCGGCCGAACGCCGAAGCACGTGCGCTCGCAGCCCGCGAGGGTGTTGAGATCCGTACGTACCGCGTGATCTACCAGCTGACCGAAGACATCGAGCAGGCCCTGGTCGGAATGCTCAAGCCGGTCGAGACCGAGGAGACGCTCGGCGAGGCAGAGGTCAGGCAGCTCTTCAAGGTCTCGAGGCTCGGCACGATCGCCGGCTGCATGGTCACGAGCGGCGTCATCCGCCGCGGTGCCCAGGCACGCGTGATCCGCGACGGGACGGTCATCCAGGAATCGACGATCACCCAGCTCAAGCGATTCAAGGACGACGCGCGCGAAGTCGCCGAAGGATTCGAGTGTGGGATTCTGCTCGACGGCTTCAACGACGTGAAGGAAGGCGACGTCATCGAGGCCTTCGAGACTCGCGCGGTCGAGCGGACGACGCTCAGCGAGCCTCCCACCGCCGCCTAGCGCGCCAGAAGCCCGATCGTGGGCACTGGATACGTCGGCATCTTGAGCGTCGAGCTGCACTTTCCCGAAAGCGGCTCGCTCAAAGGCAAGCGCAAGTACGTCAAGTCCGCGAAGGCCCAACTCCAGAACCGCTTCGGAGCCTCCGTCGCAGAGGTCGATCACCACGAGCTCTGGCAACGCACGCGACTCACGGTCTCGTGCGTCACGCGGGAATATCGCGAAGCGGAGCATCTTCTGGACGACGCGGAGCGCTTCCTTGCAGGTCAAGACTTCGAGCTCGTCCGCAGCGAACGAGACATCGTGACGCTCGACTAGAGAATGCCCTGTGCGACCAGCGCAGCGCCGGCGACGAGGAGCACGAAGCCGACAGCGCGAAGGAGCTGCCGCTCATCGAGGCGTCCCGTGAGCCGCGCACCGAGGATCGAGCCGGGGACGGAGGACGCCGTGCCGACGGCGAGAAGGGTCCAGTCGACACCACCGGTCAGGTGGCCGAGCAAGCCGGCGACGCCGAGGCAGAACCCGACGGCGGCGTTCGTCCCGACGGCCCGGAACGCATCTGTCCCGATGAAACGAAGGAGCGCCGGCAGTCTCAGTGCGCCGAGGATGAGCCCGACGAATCCGCCCAACAACCCGATCACCGCTCCGGTCACGACGACCGCACTCGGGCTTGCCGTCTTCTCGCCCGGCGCCCGTCCCGAGGATCTTTTCGGACGAAGCAGGTCGATCCCGAAGACGAGCAGCGTCACGCCGATCGCCACCAGCAGCGCATCGGCCGGCACCTTGGCGGAGACCAAGCCGCCGACCACTGCTCCCGCCATCGAAGGCGGCGCCATCCAGGCGAAGAGGCGCCAATCGATGCGGCCTGCGCGGATGTGGGTCACGGCAGCAGCGAGGGCGGACAGGGCCGAGATGCCGATGTTCGCCCCGGCGCCCGCCGCCGGGCTCGAGGCGGCAAGAACGACGACCGGGAGGCGGATGTTCCCCAGAATGAGGCCAACGAGCCCGCCCGCAAGCGCAGTGGCGAAGCACCAGAGTCCGACGGCGACGAGGATGAGGGGGTCCAGTCGCTTGAATATCCCCCATGACAGATCGCATGCGTCGCGTGAACGAGTCCGTCCGTCAGGTTCTGTCGGAGGCGGTCGGGCAGCTCAAGGACCCCCGAATCGGCTTCGTGACGATCACCGGTGTGGATACCTCGGCGGACCTCCGGCACGCGCGTGTCTTTATCTCCGTGCTCGGCGCCGAACGAAAACGCGTGCAGACGCTCGCGGGCCTGGAGAGAGCCCATGCTGTTCTCCAGGCGCAACTTGCACGCGAGCTCCGCATGAAGCGGACCCCGCAACTCGCGTTCGAGTACGATCCGTCGGTCGAACGCGGGGTCCGCATGACGAAGCTGATCGATGAGCTCGCCCCAGACGACAGCGAGTGACCTGGCGGCGGTCGCGGACGCGATTCGCGACCACGACCGGTTCGTCATCACGACTCACGAGAACCCGGACGGGGATGCGCTCGGGTCCCTGCTCGCCTCGAAGCTGGCACTCGAGCAACTCGGCAAGGACACGGTCATGGTCCTGCACGGCGACGCACCGCTCCCGAATGAGTACGCGTTCATGCAGCTCGGCGACCTGCAGCGGCGCTGGCCCGACGACGTCTCGGAGCGGGTCCTGCTCGCCGTCGACTGTGCAAACGAGAGCCGGATCGCCGATCCCGAGGTCCTCGGTCGCGTGCCGCTCTCGATCGACGTCGACCATCATCATGACAACACTCGGTTCGGGCGTATCAACCTGATCGTCGCCGACGCTTCGTCGACGGGCGAGGTGCTTCGCGATCTCTTCCGCGAACTGAACGTCGAGCTGACCCCGGACATCGCCGAGGCGCTCTACATCGCCCTCGTCACCGACACCGGCCGCTTCCAGTACACGAACACCACGCCGAAGGCGCTCAGGCTCGCGGCGGAGCTCGTGGAGGCCGGAGCCGATGTCCACCGCGTGTTCCAGGGCGTCTACGAATCCGTGCAGTTCGCCAAGCTGAAGCTGCTCGCGCGGGCGCTCGAACGGGCGAACGTCTACGAAGGCGGCCGGATCGTGGTCTCGTACCTGCTTCGAACGGATTTCGCGGAGGTCGGGGCCGCAGAGCCCTACTCGGAAGGGATCATCGACTTCCTCCGGGCGGTTGAGGGCGCTGACATGGCGGTGCTGATCCGAGAACCGCCTCGCCAGGATGGTCCGTCGCGGCGGGTGAGCCTGCGCGCAAGCATCGACGAGCTCGACGTGTCCGCGATCGCCCGCAAGTCGGGAGGGGGCGGCCACCGCCAGGCGGCGGGCTTCTCGAGCGAGGCCTCCATCGAGGAGATCACGGACTTCGTGCGTCGGGAGTTCCTTGCCTCCTCGCGCGCTTAACCCTGCCGGCATCGTCCTCGTCGACAAGCCGGCGGGGCCGACGTCCTTCGCGATCGTCGCGGAGCTGCGCCGAAAGACGGGTGCGCGCACCGGACACGCGGGGACTCTTGACCCGTTCGCCACAGGTTTGTTGCTCTTGTTGTCTGGATCGGCAACTAAGATTGCCCAATGCTTCGTCGGCCTGGACAAGCGCTACCTCACGGACATCGACCTCACGGCGCGCACGTCGACCGGAGACCTGGAGGGCGAGGTCGTCGAACAGCAGGCGGCGCCGGACCAGGAGGAGCTGTGGGCGCGGCTCGCGCACCTCCGCGGTGAGGTGGAGCTGCCGATTCCCGCTGTCTCTGCAGTGAAGATCGGCGGTGAGCGCGCCTACAAGCTCGCGCGGCGCGGCGTGGCGGTCGAGATGCCGCTCCGTCGATCGCGCGTGGATGCGCTCGACGTCATCTCGTATAACGGAGAGGAGGTCCAGCTCGATCTCCGCGTCAGCTCAGGGACCTACGTGCGGGCTATCGCCGACGTACTGGGTGGACATTGCCGGACGCTGCGCCGCACCGAGATCGGTCCCTTCTCGGTCGACGAGGCCGACCCAGACCGGTTCATGCCGGCCGATGAGGCGCTGGCCCGGCTGTGAAGGTCGCGCGGCGCCTGGAAGAGCTCGAGTCCGACCGGTGCGTCGCTGCCGTCGGCAGCTTCGACGGAGTGCATCTCGGCCATCGGCGCGTGCTCGACACTGCCTTCAACGCGGGGAGGCCCGTGACGGTGGTCACGTTCTGGCCGCATCCTCGGCTCGTGCTCGGCAATCACGTGGAGCTGCTTTCCACGCTCGAGCGGCGCCTGGAGCTGCTGGAGGACGCCGGCGTCGACGAGGTGCTCGTCGTCGAGTTCACTCCGGAGCTTGCCGGGCGCGACGCGTCGGAGTTCTGCGACACCATCCTCCGACGGATCGGCGCCGAGGTGATCGTGGTCGGCGAGAACTTCCGCTTCGGTCGCGGCGCGGCAGGTGACCCGGGCCTGCTGGCGGAGCTCGGCTTCGACGTTCGCACGGTGCCTGTGGTTCCCGGGGTCTCCTCGACTGCGATCCGGAGCCTGCTGCGGGAGGGCGACGTCGTAGGGGCGGCAGAGCTCCTCGGTCGCCCGCCCGAGATCGAGGGCACCGTCGTGCTCGGGGACCAGCGCGGCGGAACGCTCGGGTATCCGACGGCCAACCTCGCCGTCGCTCCAGAGGTCCTCGTCCCTGCCTATGGCATCTATGCCGGGTCTGCGCTCGGCCACCGTGCCGCGATCTCGATCGGCGTCAACCCGCACTACGGCGGCGACGAGCGGCGGATCGAACCGCATCTCCTCGACTTCGAGGGTGACCTCTACGGGCGGCGCCTCGTCGTCGAGCTGTGGCAGCGCCTACGGGACGAGCGGGCGTTCGCCAGCGAGGAGGAGCTCGTGGATCAGATCACGCGCGACGTTGCCGAGACACGGGCCGCCGAGCGACCGGCGTGAGCGCGGGACAGGTTTCGTCCACCGTCGGCATTTTTCTGAGCGTGCAGATCGAACCCGAGGCGGCCGAGCCCGTCCGTTGCACCGCCTGCCGCTGCCTCTACGAACCCGCGCAGGCTCGAGGGACAGCCCCCCTCGGGGACGGCTGCCCGAAATGCGGTGGAACCGCCTGGCTGGCGGTCCGCGTCCCGGTCGACCAAACCAGTACGTCTTTCGAACCGTAAGAGTCTCTGCAGGAGCAGTACGCAAGTTTCCGCAAAGAGCGGAGTCTTCTCTGCACGTGGAGTCGGACTCGGGAGACGAATCGTTGAACCTCACAGTGCTCGAAAGCGTGTGCTGTCTCGATTGTGGCGCGGTCTACGCAAAACCGACGGGCGGCGGAACCGTTCGCGCGAACCCCGGCTGTCCGGACTGTGGTTATGTCGGCTGGGTCGCGGCCGGCCCCGTCGGGTCCTTCAGCGAAACACTGTCGCCGCGCCACTTCGACGCGGATCGGCTGCCGCACCAGCACGGCTGACGACGCTGACGCCGCCGAAATAGTGGTGAGGCGCCGGCCAACGCCGAACGGTGCGGCCGCGGGCCTCGAGCTCGTCGAGCGCTGCGGCGTCGACGCCGGGCTCGGCATGAACGACACTCGGGGCGGGATGGAACCGCGGCCGTTCGACTGCGGCCGCAGCCGACCTGCCCTCGTCGAGGATGCTCGCGACGACGCCGAGAAGAGCGGTGCGCAGGCGAGTGCCACCCGCCGCGCCCCCGGCGAGCGCAAGACCTTGATCGTCGAATGCCAAAAGCGGCGCCATCATGCTCTGCATCCTCGAGCCGGGGACAAGCTCCCCTCGGAGCAGGTCCGCCTCGCCGAGCATGCTGTTCAGGTGCAGGTCGCGGCCGGGGAGGAAGTCGCCCGAGCCGAGGCCGAGGCTCGACGTGACGACGCAAGCGTTTCCGTCGCCGTCGACGACGGTGACGTTCGTCGTGTCACCGTCCGCCTCGACGGCGCTGGCGAAGACGTCGACGAGCGCCAGCACTCGCTCCGTCTCGTCGAGGCCTTGCAGATGGGGGAGACGCGGGATCGTCTCGGGCATGCCCGACAGACCTCCGCGCGTCGTGATGCGCCACGAGCGGTAGGCGACCTCCACCGGGTCGTCCCAGCGCGGCTCGTACGCCGCGAGGTCTGCCGCAGTGAGCAGTCCGCCGCGCTCGGACGAAAGTGCAAGCAGCTCTTTCGCGAGCGAGCCTCGGTAGAGCGTCGCTGGATCGGAGGCCAGCTCGTCGAGCACGCCGGCCAGCCCGGGTTGCTCGAGCCGTCCGCCCGCCTGTAGCAACTCACCGTGTGGCGCGTAGATCTCGGCGCCCTCGTTCATCGTCATCACAGGAGCGAGCATGGCGAGACAGGCGGCATGCGCCGGCGGAAAATCCACGCCGTCTCGAGCAAGGCGAGCCGCCGGCTCCACGAGCTGCTGCCAGGGCAGCCGTCCGTGCTCGCGCGACAGAACCTCGAGACCGCCAGGCAGGCCGGGGACCGCGCAGGACGCCGCGCCGACGGCGTAGTGGACGAGCTCGGCGCCGAAGGGGACGTCGAGGTGGATCAGCTCTGCGTGCCGCGGCTCTTCGCCCAACCCGGGCACAGCGACGAAACAGTCGAGGTTGCGCACGCGTCCGGTGGAGCGCTCGAAGTAGACGGCGTGGCCGCCGCCGAGTAGTCCCGTCATGACCGTCTCGGCGACGCACGCTGCGAGCGACGCCGCCACCGCAGCATCGGCCGCGGTGCCGCCGGCCTCCAACATCTCAATCCCTGCAGCCACCGTCGCCGGATGGCCGCCCGCTACAGCCGCCTGCATCGCGACCAGAAGCTATCGCGCTCGTGCCCGCTGCCGTCGGTAGGTTGAAGGTGTGGTGGATGCAGGCGCAGCGCTGCCGCTGGTGCACGCCCGCGGGCTGATCAAGCGTTTCGGCGAGCTCGTTGCCGTGGACGGCGTCGACTTCGACGTCCAACGCGGCGAGGCCTTCGGCTTTCTCGGACCGAACGGGGCGGGAAAGACGTCGACGATGCGAATGATCGGGTGCGTCTCGCCGCCGTCGGAGGGAACGCTCCGCATCCTCGGCCTGGATCCGGTGACGAAGGGCGCGGACATTCGCGCGAGGCTCGGCGTCGTGCCGCAGCAGGACACGCTGGACATGGAGCTGACGGTCCGCGAGAACATCATCATCTACGGCCGCTATTTCGGTCTGCCACGGAGCGACCTCGGCCGGCGGGCGGATGAGCTCATCGATTTCGTCCAGCTGGGCGAACGCGCGAACGACAAGGTCGAGCCGCTGTCGGGCGGCATGAAGCGACGGCTGACGATCGCTCGGTCGCTCGTGAACGACCCGGAGGTGCTGCTGCTCGACGAGCCCACGACCGGGCTCGATCCGCAGGCGCGTCACACGGTCTGGGACCGGCTCTTCCGGTTGAAGCAGCGCGGCGTCACGCAGATCCTCACTACGCATTACATGGACGAAGCCGAACAGCTCTGTGACCGCCTCGTCGTCATGGACAAGGGCGAGATCGCCGCCGAGGGCTCGCCGCAGGAGCTCATCCGCCGCTACTCCACGCGCGAGGTGGTGGAGCTCCGCTTCCGCGCGGAGAACCGGCCGGAAGAGGTGGCGACCGAGCTCAAGTCACGACTGGACGGTTTCGTCCGCAGGCTCGAAGCACTGCCGGACCGGCTGTTGCTCTACACCGACGACGGCGACGCCACCGCCTCGCACGTGCACGAGCTCGACCTCCAGCCCGAGAGCGTCCTTGTGCGCCGCTCCACGCTCGAGGACGTCTTCCTCCATCTCACTGGCCGAACCCTGGTGGACGATTGAGCAGTCTCGCGCTGCCACTCCGCGTCTTCGAGTACTGGGTGATGCAGTACCGGCGCGTGTGGCGCGGCACGGCGATCACGAGCGTCGTCAACCCGGTCTTCTACCTCGGCGCTCTCGGTGTCGGGCTCGGGACGCTCGTGAACAAGTCCTCCGGCGCATCCCTCGGCGTTCCGTACATCGACTACGTCGCGCCGGGCCTGCTCGCGGCGACGGCGATGACCGTGGCTTCGGGTGAGGCGTCGTGGCCCGTGATGGGAGCGATCAAGTGGACGCGACAGTACTTCGCGATGCTCGCCACTCCGCTTGGGACGCGGGACATCGTGCTGGGGCATCAGCTCTGGATGACGGCGCGCGTCGCGATGACCAGTGCCGTCTACCTCGCGGTGATCGCGGCGTTCGGGGGAGTCGACTCGCCGTACGGCATCCTGGCGTTGCCCGCTGCCGTGCTGCTCGGTGCTGCCTTCACGACCCCGTTCGCGGCGTACGCGGCGACGCGTGACAGCGACGCTGCCTTCGTCCCGGTCAATCGTTTCATCGTCGTCCCGATGTTTCTCTTCTCGGGAACGTTCTTCCCGGTGTCTCAGCTGCCTCGGGCACTCGAGTGGCTGGCCTATGCCACGCCGCTCTGGCACGGCGTCGAGCTCTGTCGCATGTTCACGCTCGGCGACGTCGACTGGCTGAGAGTCCTCGGTCACAGCGCATACCTGATGCTCTTCGTCGTGATCGGTTTCCTGTGCGCCGAGCGCACCTACGCGCAGAGGCTCCGCAAGTGACATCGATCGCGTTTGCGGGCAGCCGGGGGCGCCTGCTCTTCGAGCGGAATCTCATGGTCTACCGCCGGGCGTGGTTGGTCATCTTCTCCGGCGTCTTCGAGCCGCTCTTCTATCTCTTCTCACTCGGGATCGGGCTTGGGCACTTCGTCGGAAAGGTGCCGGGCCCCGATGGTCAGCTCATCTCCTACGCAAGTTTCGTCGCACCCGCACTCCTTGCCTCCGCGGCCATGAACGGCGCTATCTACGACGCGACGAACGTGTTCTGGAAGCTGAAGTACATCAAGACGTACGACGCGGTCCTCTCGACGCCGATCGGACCGGCAGACATCGCGGTCGGCGAGACAGCATGGGCGCTCTTCCGCGGGTTTCTCTACGCGGTCTCTTTCATGGCGGTCGCAGGCGTGCTCGGGTTGATCGAATCGGGCTGGGGTGTCCTCGCGCTCCCCGGCGCCGTGTTGATCGGTTTTGCGTTCGCCGGCATCGGCGTCGCTGCGACGACGTTCATGCGCACGTGGCAGGACTTCGAGCTGATTGCGCTCGTTCAGTTGCCGATGTTTCTCTTCTCGGCGACCTTCTTCCCGATCTCGACGTATCCGCCGGCGGCTCAGTGGATCGTCCGCTGCTCGCCTCTCTACCACGCGATCGAGCTCCTGCGCGCGCTCACTCTCGGGACGGTGGGGTGGGCTCAGCTCGTGAACGTCGCCTATCTGGCCGCGCTCGGGAGCGGCGGTCTCTACGTCGCCCAACGCCGCCTCGGCAAGCTCCTCCTGAAGTAGATCATTGCTACCCTGTCCGCCGACCGCAGCCGCGGCTTTCCGCCTACTTCCGGCGGATTGCTGGGACTGACGACAACGGAGGTGAAATGGGCCTAACGAAGGAAGTCAAGCAAGAGATCGTCCAGCATCACGGGGCGAGCAAGGAAGACACGGGGTCGACGAAGGTGCAGGTCGCACTGCTCACGAAGCGGATCAACGACCTGACCGAGCACCTCCGTGCGCATCCGAAGGACCACTACTCCCGGCGTGGGCTGCTCAAGCTCGTGGGCCGTCGCCGCCGTTTTCTCACCTATCTCCAGAAGCACGACCTGGAGGGATATCGGGCACTGATCAAGGAACTGGGGCTGCGCAGGTAGTCCTGGGCAAATGTACGCCCAAGCCTGGCTGAAGCCTGGCACGGGATAAACGTGGAAGGGTGGAGATTCGAGCGAGCGCCGATCCGACGCTGACTCGAGTCCCCACTCTCCCAAAGCAGAGTGGAGGACAACTGATGGCAATTGCCACCGAACGCCGAGCCGAGGTCAGCGTGACGATCGGCGGGCGCGAAATGACGTTCGAGACCGGAAAGCTGGCGAAGCAGGCGGACGGTTCCGTCATCGTTCGCTCCGGTGACACGATGGTGCTCGCGACGGCGCAGGGGCGGATGGAGCCGCGCGAGGGCGCGGACTTCTTCCCGCTCACGGTCGACGTCGAAGAGCGGATGTACGCGGCCGGGAAGATCCCGGGCGGCTTTTTCAAGCGTGAAGGGCGGCCGACCGAACGGGCCATCCTGACGGCACGCATGATCGACCGGCCGATTCGACCCCTGTGGCCGAAGGGCTACAAGAACGAGACGCAGGTGATCTGCACGGTGCTGAGCGCCGATCTGATCACCGCGCACGACATTCTCTGCATCAACGGCGCATCCGCGGCACTGATGCTCTCGCCGATGCCGTTCCTCGGCCCCGTCGGGGCCGTGCGCATCGCGATCATCGACGGCGAGCTCGTCGTGAACCCGACCCTTCCCGAAGTCGAGGAGCACAAGGAGCTCGACCTGATCGTGGTCGGCACACCCGACGCGCTCACGATGGTCGAGGCCGGCGCGAACCAGGTCTCCGAGGAGAAGCTCCTCGAGGCACTCGATCTGGCGCACGACGAGATCAGAAAGCTGTGCGACGCGCAGATCGATCTCCAGCGTCAGGCCGGCAAGGCGAAGTGGCTCGACGACAGCGTGACGCAGGAAGTCGAGCAGGAGTTCGGCGACAAGATCCGCGAGCGGATCAGCTCCGACGGCCTGCGTGCTGCCGACCTCGTGATCGAAGAGGCGCTCGGCGAGCTGAGCATGGACTCGACCGAGGAGGACGTCCTCCGGCAGGTGCAGCGGAAGATGAGCCTGGCCGCACTGCTCGAGCGGATCCGGCTCGAGCTCGTCCTGCAGCCGGTACGCGAGCAGTTCGAGGGCGATCTGCGGGCGCTCACCGACGCGGAGCAGGACTCGAAGGAGCTCAAGTCGGCGAAGCGCCAGCTGCTCTTCGATCGCATCATCGACACGGTCAAGCTGCCGTTCCCGGTCGGCCCTTCGTCCGGCGACGGGGAGGCGCCCGTCGTGAAGGACTCGATCACGAAGAGCTACGTCAAGAAGGCAGCTGAGGCGGTGTACAAGGAGCTCGTACGCCGCAAGATCGCGGTCGACAAGCACCGGCCCGACGGCCGGAGCCCCGAGGAGATCAGGCCGATCGAGTGCGAGGTGGGAGTCTCACCGCGCGTGCACGGCTCGGGCCTCTTCACGCGCGGCCAGACGCAGATCATGTCGCTGCTGACGCTCGGTACCGCGAAGGAAGGCCAGCGGATCGACGACCTCTCGCTCGAGAGCGACCGCCGCTTCATGCACCACTACAACTTCCCGCCCTACTCGGTCGGGGAGACCGGCTTCATGCGGGGGCCGAAGCGTCGTGACATCGGTCACGGTGCGCTTGCGCAGCGCTCGCTCGAGCCGGTGATCCCGCCGACGGACGAGTTCCCCTACACGATCCGCATCGTGTCCGAGACGCTCGAGTCGAACGGCTCGTCGTCGATGGGCTCGGTCTGTGGCTCGACTCTCGCGCTCATGGACGCAGGGGTGCCGATCAAGGCACCGGTGTCCGGCATCGCGATGGGCCTCGTCAAGGAGGGCGACGACTACGTCATCCTCACCGACATCCAGGGCGCCGAGGACCATCTCGGTGACATGGACTTCAAGGTCGCCGGAACCCGCGAGGGCATCACCGGCCTGCAGATGGACATCAAGATCACCGGCGTTACGCGGGAGATCATGCAGGCGGCGCTCGAGCAGGCCAAGCGGGCGCGCGAGATCATCCTCGACAAGATGCTCGAGGCGATTCCGGAGGTGCGCACCGAGCTGAACGAGAACGCACCGCGCATCTCGACCGTGAAGATCGACCCCGAGAAGATCGGCATGGTGATCGGCAAGGGCGGCGAGACGATCCGCGGCCTCGAAGCCGACCACGAAGTGCAGATCGACATCGAGGAGGACGGGACGATCCTGATCTACGCGACCGACGGACAGAAGGCCGCGTCGGCGATCGCAGCGGTCGAAGCCCTGACGAAGGAGCCGGAGGTCGGAGACGAGTTTCTCAATGCGAAGGTCGTCAAGACGACGCAGTTCGGCGCGTTCGTCGAGCTCAAGAAGGGAACGGACGGCTTGCTCCACGTCTCGAACGTGGGGCCGGGCCGTGTCGGTCACATCGAGGACGTCATCAATCGCGGCGACATCCTCGACGTGCTCGTGCAGGAGGTCGACAAGGCTCGCGGCCGGATCGGCCTCAAGCTGATCCAGAAGCACGAGAACGGCCACACGGTCAGTCCCGAGGAGCTGATCGAGCGGGCGAAGGACGCTCCGCCGCGTGAGCCGAGCGAGGACAGACCGCCGCGCGACGGCGATCGGCGCGGTGGTCGTGGCGGCCGCGGCGGCGGCGGCGGCGGCCGTGGGCGGGACCGCGAGCGCAGCTAGGCTCGGACCGACAAGCAGACGTAGCGAGGGCGGCCGGGAGGCCGCTCTCGTCGTTTTCGATGTCCGATCTGTGCGAGTGCGGGGGCGACGGAACCGGCGCGAAGTCGGCGCAGACGCGCGAGCAAGCCGGCGGTATCGTCGACCGCGAGGGTGGCGGGTGCTCACCCCACCCTGAGGGTGGGGGTGGGGTCGCGCGCGGCTCCGCGGCTTAGGATGCCCTCGTGCTTCGGTTGCAGCACGTCACCTTTTCCTGCGACGATCCGGGGCGGGTTGCGGAGTTCTGGGCGGCGCTCCTCGGGTACGAGCGGGCTGCCGCGGGGAGCAGCTGGCTTGCCACCGACCCCCGCGGCGAAGACGTGCGGCTGCTCTTCAACGAGATGCCCAAGTCGGAGACGATCGAGGTGCCGATTCACCTCGACATCAACGTGCCGGACCGCGAGGCCGCGCTCGACCGCGTGCTTCAGCTCGGTGGCAGCCTGGTCGTGACGAAGTCGTTCGAAATCGGTGAGCTCGGAGACAGCACGACGATCATGCGCGACCCCGAAGGAAACGGCTTCTGCCTCGAGGACCCGCCGAACACGGAACGCGCGCACATCTGGAACGTCACCTTCGCCTGTGCCAAGCCGCGAGAGCTGGGGCGCTTCTGGGCCCTCGCGCTCGGCTGGCCCGACGTGGACATCGACGAATCCATTTTCCAGACCTTCCGAGACGCGGGCGTCGGCGAGCCTGACATCAGCGGCTTCCACTTGGTGAAAGCACCGAACGGGGCACGTCCACGCCTCTACTTTCACCGGCGCGAGAAGTCCCACCCCGAGTCGTACCCGATGCATCTCGACCTCGCGACGGATGATCGTGAGGCAGAGGTCGAACGGCTTGTGCAGGCGGGCGCCGCCGTCGTCGAGACGAAGCAAGGAACGAGCGTGACGTTCACGATCATGCGCGATCCCGAAGGGAATCCCTTCTGCGTCGGCTAGCCGGCGCGGCGGCAGACATGCTTCGGCTTCTCAACATCACGTTCTCCTGCAGCGATCCCGCGCGCGTCGCCGAGTTCTGGGGGTCGCTCCTCGATTACGAGGCTTCTTCCGCAGGTGACAGCTGGATCGCGACCGACCCGCGCGGAGAAGGGACGCGCCTCCGCTTCAACCAAATGGAGAAAGTCCGAGACCATCGAGGTGCCGATCCACGTCGACGTCAACGTTCCGGACCGAGAAGCGGAGCTCAACCGGATCCTCCAGCTCGGCGGCCAGCTTGTCGAGACGAGGTCCGACAGCATCGGCAACTTCTCCGAGACGTGGACGGTGATGCGGGACCCGGAAGGAAACGGCTTCTGCATCCAGTCACCGCCGAGTACGCCGCCGCACCGCTACATCGGCAACGTCACGTTCTCCTGCGCGGAACCGCGAGAGCTCGGCGCGTTCTGGGCGGACGCGCTCGGCTGGCCAGAGGAGGAGACCGACCAGGACTTCCTGCAGCAGCTGCGTGACGCAGGTGTCGCCGAGCGTGACCTCAGCGGCTCCTACGCCATCAGGCCGCCGAACGCGGGCAGACCGCGGTTCCTCTTTCAGCGGCGGGAGAAGTCGCGGCCTGCGAGCTACCCGATCCACCTGGACCTCAGCGCCGACGATCGGGAGTTGGAGGTCGAGCGGCTCGAGCGGGCGGGCGCTTCGGTAGCCGAAACGAAGGAGGACGCGAACCTCACCTTCACGATCCTCCGAGACCCTGAAGGGAACCCGTTCTGCGTCGGGTAGCCCGGTAAATCAGCCCGGGGGAGGCGGCCGTCTCGCCTGGCCGGGATAATGCGCGCGTGCAGAAATACGTCCTCTCCGAGCTCGACTCGGGCGAGCGAGTCATCTCGGAGCGGATCCCGAATGTCCGCTCGGTCGCCCTTGGCTTCTGGATCGGCGCCGGCTCGCGGGACGAGACCGAGGCCAAGGCCGGTGCCTCGCATTTCATCGAGCATCTCCTCTTCAAGGGCTCACACGCCTACACGGCACAGCAGATCGCCGAGATCTTCGACGGCCTCGGCGGCGAGCTGAACGCGGCGACTTCGAGGGAGCACACGATGGTCTACGCGCGCGTCCCCGACGGGCACGTGCAGACCGCGCTCGACGTGATGACGGACATGGTGTTCGCCCCGAGCTTCGGCGACCTCGACTCCGAGCGCGCGGTGGTGCTCGAGGAGATCGCGATGTACGAGGACACTCCGCAGGAACTCGTGCACGACCTCTTCTCCGAAGCGGTCTTCGGCCGCCACGCACTGGGTCGGCCGGTGATCGGAACCGCCGACGTCATCTCCTCGGTGACGAAGCGCGTCCTCTCGACCTATCACCGGCAGATGTACGCCGGCGGGAACGTCGTCATCGCCGCGGCAGGCAACATCGAGCACAACAAGTTCCTCCGCATGCTGCAGCGGGCGCAGAGCCAGCAGCGGCCGCCTGCGGGAGGGCCGCGTGTCCGGCGGCCGCTCGTCAAGGCGCCGCCGCCAGGCTTTCGTTTCGCCAAGAAGGACACCGAGCAGTACCACGTCTGCCTGGGCGCACCCGGAATCGCGCGCTCCGACCGCCGTCGCTTCGCCGCTTCGATCCTCGATGCGATCCTCGGCGGCTCTGCATCGTCGCGGCTCTTCCAGGAGATCCGCGAGAAGCGTGGCATGGCCTACTCCGTCTACTCGTTCGCCTCGCAGTACACCGACACCGGACTGGTCGGCATCTACGTCGGCACTCGGGCCGAGAACCTCGGGCCCTGTCTGGACATCGCGGCCGAGCAGTTGGCGGACATCGCCGCCGGCAATGTGCGAGCCGAAGAGATCGCCCGCGCGAAGGAGAACCTCAAAGGACGGATCATGCTCTCGATGGAGTCGACGGCGAACCGGATGAGCAGGCTCGGGAAGTCGGTCATCACCGACACCGAGCTGCTCTCCTTCGACCGGATCATCGCGGAGCTCGAGGCGGTCGAGGCGGACGAGGTCGCAGAGCTCGCCGGGCTTCTGTTCACGCCCGAGAAGCTGTCGATCTCCGGCATCGGACCCAGCGAGCGCGTCTTTCGTAGCGCGGCACGTCGGATCAACCCCGGCGTGCTGGCTCGCGCTGCATGAAGGTCACGCTGAACGGGCGCAGCGGCAAGGTCGGCCGCGTCCTGGCCCCGGCCCTGGAGCAGGCCGGTCACGAGCTCGTCGACCTCGACGCGGCCGAGGTGATGATCGACTTCACGACGCCCGACGCAGTCGAGGCAAACGTGGGTGCGGCGTTCGAGCGTGGAGTCCCGTGCGTAATCGGAACGACGAGTTTCGACGAGAAGAAGATTGACGCACTCGCGCGGGAGCGGGGACTCGCCTGCTTCCACGCGCCGAACTTTGCGCTCGGCGCGGTGCTGATGATGCGCTTCGCGGAGGAGGCCGCGCGGCACCTCCCGCGTGCCGAGATCATCGAGCTGCACAACGAGGCCAAGAAGGACGCGCCATCCGGAACGGCGAAGGCCACGGCGCGCCTGATCGGCAGAGACCCGATTATTCATTCGGTGCGCTTGCCCGGGCTCGTCGCGCATCAGGAAGTGCTCTTCGGCGGCGACGGCCAGCTCCTTACGATCCGCCACGACACCTTCTCACGGGAGGCGTTCGTTCCGGGCGTTCTCCTTGCCCTCGAGCGGGTCGACGGGCTGCCGCCCGGGCTGACCGTCGGACTGGACAGCCTGCTCTGACGATCTCCCGTGCGACGGCCGCAGACCTGACGGAACTTCTGTCGCTCGTGCGCGCGTATTGCGACTTCTACGAGGTCTCGCCGGCCGACGAGGACCTCATTGCCGTCTCGCAGACTCTGATCGCAGACCCGGAGCGGGAGGGCATCCAGCTGATCGCACGCGACGACGCGGGCACGGCGGTCGGCTTCGCCACGGTCTACTGGAGCTGGGACACGCTGAGCGCCGCACGCGTCGGGATCATGCACGACCTCTTCGTTGCTCCAGACACGCGTGGAACGGGCGTTGCGGATCAGCTGATCGCCGCGTGCCTCGACGAGTGCCGGCAGCACGGCGCAGCGAGGCTCGGCTGGCAGACGGCTCGCGACAACGCCCGCGCACAGCGCGTCTACGAGCGAGTCGGCGCGACGCGCGAAGAATGGGTCGACTACTGGCTCAGCGTGCGGCCGTAACGCCGACCGGTCCGTTCGAAACCGAGGCGTTCGTAGAACGCGTGCGCATCGTCCCGACGCTCCGCAGTCGTGACGAAGAAGATGCCGCAACCCCGCGCCGTCGCCTCCTCCTCGACCGCTTCGACCAACAGCCGGCCGATGCCCCGGCCGCGGTGCGACTCCGCGACGACGAGCGCACCGAGCTTGCCGGCCGGGCGTTCGTGCTCGATCGTCGGGGAGACGTGCAGGTGGGCGAGACCGACCACCTTCTCGTCCGCCTCGGCGACGACGACCCGGTCGCCGACGATCACGAGTCGCTCCAGACGTGAGGCAACGGCCGCCCCCGTTGCGGGATAGCCGAGCTCCCCGAGCAGCTCCGCGATTGCAGCGGCATCGGCTGCCCGCGCGTCTCTGATCGTCGGAGGCACGGGAGTAGACTAGTGGCCGTGCTCGGCGAGGTTCTGACTGCGATCGTCACGCCCTTCAAGGACGACGGCGCGATCGACTACGAACGTTTCCGCGAACTTGCGCAACACCTCGTCGAGAACGGCTCCGACGGGATCGTCGTCGCGGGCACCACAGGGGAGAGCCCGACCCTCGCCGACGACGAGCGACTCGAGCTCTTCCGCGTCGCGGTCGACGCGCTCGGTGAGAGCGCGACGGTGGTCGCCGGAACGGGCACTTACTCCACTGCGCATTCGGTCCACCTGACCCGCGCGGCGCACGAGATCGGCGTCGACGGCTTCCTCGTCGTGACGCCGTACTACAACAAGCCGCCTCAGCGTGGAATCGTCGAGCATTTCAAGGCGATCGCGGCCGGAAGCGACCGCCCGATCGTCGTCTACAACATTCCTGGTCGTGTCGCCACCAACATCGAGCCGGAAACGATCCTCGAGCTGGCGGAGATTCCGACCGTGAAGGCCGTCAAGCAGGCGAACGACGACCTTGCCCAGGCGAAACGGATCGTCGACGAGTCGGGTCTCGACCTCTACGCCGGCGATGACAACCTCATCTACCCGTTCCTCGAGCTCGGCGGCATCGGCGGCGTCTGCGTGCACACTCACGTGGTCGGGCCCCGCGTGAAGGCGATGGTCAATGCCTATCGCGGAGGTGATCCAGACGAGGCGAAACGCATCGACGCCGAGCTCGCTCCGTCGTACGAACTGCTCAAGGTGCAGGGAAATCCCATCGCGATCAAGGCCGCGCTGAACCTGCTCGGCCACGAGGTGGGTGGTCTGCGCCTACCGCTCGTCACGGCGAACGAGAGCGAGATCGCGGCCGTCCGGGCCTGTCTCGAGCGGCTCGGAATCATGACTCCCGTTACGGCCTAGCTCCGGCCGGTCCGCCAGGGCGAGCCCGAGCTCGTCGAGCGAGTCGAGGAGCGCGAGCTCCACGTGGCGAGGCGGTAGCTTCGGCGCCGCAACGACGAGGAAGCCGACGAGCGCGCTGTTGTCGCGCCGAAGCGGCAAGGCCGCGACGATCCCGTCCCGACCGAGCTCGACACCCGCGGCGACGATGGCGTCGCGCCCGGATTCCGCCTCGCGCACGAGCCAGCCGGTCAGCGTTCCGACGGAAGGAGCGTCGTCACCGCGAGCGTGCTCCACGGTCCCGCCGAGCCCGTCTTCGTCCCAGGACACGAGACCGATCCAATCGTGCTTCCACGCCCGTCCGACGGTTTCGGCCAAACGCGCGAACGCGCGTTCACGCTCGTCGCCCGTGCCGAGCGCACGATGCAACGCAGCAGCGACTCGTTCTGCACGCACCTGCATGAGGGCGCGCAGCGCGAGCCCCATCAGAGCGATGACGCCGCCCGCAACCGCGAGCCAGTTCTGCGCAAATCCGAGACCTGCGAGCGCTAGCACCACGCCGCCGAACGCGAGTAGCTCGGGCCGTTCCTTCAGCTCTCCTGGACCGGCGAGGTCGATCATGTACTGCGTCGAAGCACCGCGGAGCTCGTCCAGCTCGGCGGCCGACAACACGGTCGACGGGTCGACGCCGCGCTGGACCGCCACGAAGGCCCGAGCGACCGTGGGGTGGAACTGCGTTCCGGCATTGCGCTCGATTTCCGTCAGCGCTGCCTCGTGTGACAGCCCTGCGCGGTAGGGGCGATCCGTCGTCATCGCATCGAAGCTGTCGGCGACGATCAGGAAATGGGACGCCAGCGGGAGATCGTCGCCGCCGACGCCGTAGTAGCCGGCCCCGTCCATGCGCTCGTGATGTAAGCTCGACTGCGCGCGCCTGCGCCGACACGAACTCGAACCGCTGCAAGAGTCGAGCGGAAAGGCGGGGATGGCGGCGCATCGCAGCCCACTCGGCGCCGTCCAGGCTTCCCTGCTTGCGCAGAAGCGAAGCGTCGACCGCCACCTTGCCGAGATCGTGCAGGCGACCCGCCCAGCGCAGCCGGTCGATCTCGGAGTAGGGCAGCTGCAAGGCGCGGGCCAGACCGTCGACGTAACCGGCGACGCGTAGCGAGTGACGGTAGGTCGACGGGTCGCGCTCGTCGACGATGTTCGCAAACGTCTCGAGCGCGCGAAGGGTCTCCCGCTGCAGGCTCTTCAACCGAAGCTGCACCTGCTGCACGGCAATCGCGACCGGGACGAGCAGGACGACGTTCCAGGGATGGCCGATCGCCAGCAATGCGAGTGTCGCACCCAGGCCCACTTCGCCGGCGCTCGCAACGAGCCGCGGGTCGAAGGTCTCGTGACGGCGGACGACGTCGAGAAGGACCGTGCGGACAGTGAGGTAGGCGAGGCCTAGCGCGACGACGGCGATGAGATCGTCCAGCAGACGCAGACTGCCGGTCTCGCCTCCGGCGAGGCCGAACGCGAGCCCGCCTGCGCAGGCGGCGGTCGCCGTGGCGCTCGCATCGAAGACCATGCCCCGCACGGGAAGGCCACGAAAGAGAGCAACCGCGACGACGCCTGCGGCCGCGACGAGTGCGCCCGCCCAGGGCCCGAGGACGATGAGAGCACCGACCTGGATCGCGGCGGCAAGCCGGAAGCGCTCCCACTGCATCGGCTCGCGCGAGCGCTCGCGGTCCGACTCCTCGAACAGCTCCACGAGGATGACCGCCGCCAGGAAGAGGGCGAACGCCGTGTGGGCGACGCCCGACAGCTTGGCGAGCGAGATCGCCAGCACGGCCAGGCCGAGCCCGATGGTGGCCAGGAATGAGCGAGACGGCCGCATCTCGCCTGTATCGGTCGAAATGACCCACCCGCTTAGACGCCCCCGGCGCCCCCGAGTCGGCTTCGAGACGGCCGGCCGGCAAGCCGCCCGGCCTCTCAACGGCGCCGCCGAGTCGGCGCCTTACACTGGGCCTCGATGGCTGACAGCTGCAGGATCATCGCCCTGGGGGGCCTCGGCGAGGTCGGGAAGAACATGACCGTCTACGAGTGCGACGGCTCGATCCTCGTCGTCGATGCCGGGCTCGCCTTCCCGCGGGACGAGCACCTCGGTGTCGACCTCGTCCTCCCGGACTTCGGCTACCTGCGCGAACACGCCGACCAGATCAGGGCGGTCGTGCTCACGCACGGTCACGAGGATCATGTCGGCTCCCTGCCGTACCTCATGCGCGACGTGCCGATTCCCGAGGTGTGGGCCACGCGCCTGACGCTCGGCCTGGTGAAGTCGAAGCTCGACGAGCACGGCCTGCTTCGCGCCGCGGAGCTTCGCGAGGTGCACCCGGACGACCCGCCCCGAGAGATCGGGCCCTTCCGCATCTCGTTCATCCGCATGGCGCACTCCATTCCGGACTCCGTCGCGATCGTGCTCGAGACGCCCGCGGGCCGGATCGTGCATACCGGCGACTACAAGCTCGACCACACCCCGGTCGACGGTCTGAAGACGGACGTCGGCCGCCTCGCCGAGGTCGGGAACCTTGGCGTCGACCTGATGCTCGGCGACTCGACGAACGCCGAGCGTCCCGGCTTCACTCCTTCGGAGCGAATCGTCGGCGAGGCCTTCCGGCAGATCTTCCCGCTCCGGCAAGGCCGGATCCTCGTCTCGTCCTTTGCCTCGAACGTCCACCGGATGCAACAGGCCGTCGACGTCGCGGTCGAGCTGAACCGCAAGGTCTGCATTGTCGGGCGCTCGATGCGGAAGAACGCGAACATCGCCCGCAACCTGGGCTACATGGACGTGCCCGAAGGGGTGCTCGTGCGGCCCGTCGACCTCGATGAGCTCCAGCCACACGAGCAGCTCATCCTCTGCACGGGCAGCCAGGGAGAGCCGCTCTCCGCGCTGACGCGCATCGCTTACAACGACCATCCCGCCATTCACGTCGAGCGCGGCGACACGGTCATCATCTCGGCGAAGCCCGTCCCCGGCAACGAGCTGCGAGTGCACGACACCATCAACCAGCTCGCGAAGACCGGGGCGGAGGTCCTGCACCAGGAGATCGCCCCCGTTCACGTTTCGGGCCATGCCTGCTCGGAAGAGCTCCGCACCCTTTTGGCCCTGTTACGACCCAGAGCCGTGATGCCCGTGCACGGCGAGTTCCGCATGCTGGCAGCGCATGCGCAACTCGCACGCGAAGCGGGAGTTCCCGCGGCGAACATCGTCCTCGCCGAGAACGGGACGGTGGTCGAGCTGTCACGCGACGGCGTCAAGGTGATCGACGAGGTCCAGACCGGCATGTCCTTCGTGGACGGGCTCGGCGTCGGCGACGTGCACGACGTCGTGCTCCGAGACCGCCGGCGGCTGTCGGAAGACGGCGTCCTGATCGTCGTCGCGACGATCGCGGCGGCGACGAACGGCAGCTCGGCCGGTCCGACCGAGCTGATCGCCCGTGGGTTCGGCGACGATTCCGGGGAGCTGCTCGACGAGCTGAAGGAGGAAGCGGACAAAGTTCTCGAGGGCCTCTTGCGCAACGAGATCATCGAGATCAAGCTCATACAGGAGCATTTGCACGATGAACTCGGACAACTCGTCTACGACCGCACCCACCGCAGGCCGATGATCCTCCCGGTCGTGGTAGAGGTCTAGTCATGGCCACCATTCGCGCCAGGGAGCCCGGTTGGGCCGATGTGCTGGAAGACCACGCCGCGCAGTGGGCGACGGCGCGGCGGCTCGTCAGCCAGCTCGGCGCGTGCGAGGCTGCGGCGCTCGCGTTCTGTCGCCTGCTCGAGCGCTGGGCGCGCGGGGATGCCTATCCGTCGACGGCAGGGGCGCGTGACGCTGCGCTGCGTCATGCGGCCGATCGCATCGAGACCGCGCTGACGGGGCTCGACCATCCACTCGACCGGTATCTGCTCGAGCTCGAGTCCGACCATGCCGAAGGCCGGTCCTGGTACGGCGGGCCCGGTGCGGGCGAGCTGCTCGAGTGGGAGCCGGTGCTGAAGCGGGCCGGCGTCACCGCGAACCCGACACGCGTCGCGCAGGCCTACCTCGAGCTCGCGGTGCTCGTCCGGGCCCTGCAGGGCCTTGCAGACATGGCTCGGATCGACGCCGTGCCGGACCGCTCGTCGCTCTGGGCCGGTCTCTTCGACCTGCGCGAGAACCTCGAGCGCGCCTCGGTCGACCTGCGCGCACTTGCGGCCTGAGCTAACCGTCGTCGGGTCGATCAACCTCGACCTCGTCGCACGGGTCGAAGCGCTCCCGCGACCGGGCGAGACATTGAGCGGCGCAACGCTCGAACGGATAGCGGGCGGCAAGGGAGCGAACCAGGCGGTCGCCGCGGCCAGGCTCGACGCCGACGTCCGCATGGTCGGCTGCGTCGGCAGGGACGCGAATGCCGGCGAGGCACTGGCCGGTCTCCGCGAAGCCGGCGTCGCTCTGGACGTCGAAGAGGTCGATGCGCCGACGGGAGTGGCGATCATCCTCGTGGGCGACGACGGCGAGAACGTGATCGTCGTCGTCCCCGGTGCGAACGCGCGCGTGGGTGGGTTCGCCGCCGCGGGCAACGTGCTCTGCCAGCTCGAGATCCCCGACGAGGCGGTCCGGGAAGCGCGCGCTCAGGCGCAGTGGTTGTGCGTCAACGCCGCGCCTGCACGATCGCTCGTCGTCGACGCGGACCTCGTGGTCGTCAATCGCTACGAGGCCGAGGTCGTCGGCGACCAACCGCTGATCGCGGTGACCCTGGGGGAGGAGGGAGCCGTGCTGTTCGAGCACGGGAAGGAAGTGACGCGGGCGAGGCCGCCGCACGTCGAGGCCGTCGACGGAACCGCCGCGGGCGACGCCTTCACCGCGTGCCTCGTCGTCTCGCTGCTCGAGGAACGTGACCCCGACGAAGCGCTTCGCCGGGCGTGCGCAGCCGGTGCCCTCGCCGCTTCCCGCTTCGGTGCGCAACCCTCACTGCCGACCGCTGCCGAGGTAGACGCAATACTGCGCGCGTGACGACGCCGATCCTCATCGACTGCGACCCGGGGCACGACGACGCGATCGCGCTGCTGCTGGCACTCGCCTCGCCGGAGGTCGAACTGCTCGGCGTCACGAGCGTCGCCGGCAATCAGACGCTCGAAAAGACAACGGCGAATGCGCTCCGGGTGCTCGAGTTCGCCGGGCGAGGAGATGTCCCCGTCGCCGCAGGCGCGGACCGGCCGCTCGTGCGTGAGCAGTTCGTCGCCGCGTACGTCCACGGCGAGACCGGTCTCGACGGTCCCGATCTGCCTCCGCCGCAGGGCAAGCCGGTGGACCTTGCACGCCGTCGAGTTTCTCGCAGAGACGATCCGCAACTCCGACCGGCCGGTCACGCTGATCCCGGTCGGGCCGCTGACGAACGTCGCGCTTCTGCTCGCCCTTCATCCAGATGCACGACCCGAGCGCATCGTCCTCATGGGCGGCGCGATCGCAGAGGGGAATGTCACGCCGGCCGCCGAGTTCAACATCTGGTGTGACCCCGAAGCCGCGGCACGGGTCTTCGCGAGCGACATCGAGGTGACGATGATCGGGCTCGACGTCACGCACAAGGCGCTCTTCACGCAGGCGCACATCGGCCGGCTCGCCGGGCGGGTGGGGGAGATGGTCACCGAGTTGCTGCGCTTCTACGACACGTTCCACCGCAGCGTCTACAACTTCGACGGCTCGCCGATTCACGACGCGCTCGCCGTGGCGCACGTCTTGAAGCCCGAGCTCGTCGGAACGTTGAAGCGCAACGTCGAGATCGACACCGAGTCGGAGCTCTGTCGCGGCCGCACGGTCGTCGACCTGTGGCAGCGCACCGATCGCGAACCGAATGCGCAGGTCGGTGTCGAGGTCGACTCGGACGGGTTCCTCGAGCTGCTCGTCGAGCGGATCAACTCGCTGCAGTGAGCCTCGTCTTCGCCGCGATCGCGCCGCACGGGACACTCCCCGAGGCGCCGGTTCCCGGAGCGGACAAGACACACGAAGCACTCGCCGAGCTCGGCCGCCGTTTCGAGGCGGCGGCACCGGAGGCGACGATCGTCATGACGCCGCACAACGTCCATGTCGAGGGCCACTTCGCGGTCGTGCTGGCGGGGACGGTCGCGGGCTCGCTGGCCGAGTTCGACGCGCCGGAGGTGACGCTCTCGTGCCCGGTAGACGTCGAGCTCGCGGCCGAGGCGGTCGTCGCGCTGCACGACGACGGCCTGCCGGTCGTCGGCGCGAGCTTCGGCCCGAACGATCCCTCAGCCGCCACAGCGCCGCTCGACTGGGGAGCCCTGATCCCGCTGTGGTTCATGGGCGGACGCTCCGAGCCGCAGGTGCCGGCGGTCGTGGTCAGTCCCGCGCGTGATCTCTCTCTCCCGGACCACGTCCGCGCGGGCCAGGCGCTCGCTCGGGCGGCCGACGCTTCGGGAAAGCGAGTCGCGCTGATCGCCAGCGCCGACCACGGGCACGCTCATGACCCCGAAGGGCCCTACGGGTTCGATCCCGCGGCCGCCGAGTACGACGACCTCATCGTCCGCTTCGTCCAGGAGGACCGTCTCGAAGGCGTCCTGAGGCTCGATCCGGCCTTCGTGGACGCCGCGAAGGCGGACAGTTGGTGGCAGCTGGCGATGCTCCACGGAGCACTGGGAACGGCGTGGACGGGAACCTTTCTCTCTTACGAAGCATCAACCTATTTCGGGATGCTTTGCGCCGCCTATGCACCTAATTAAAGACGGGGGCTATCCAGGCCGAAACCAGCCTGGTAATGCCATCCAGTGGAGAATTGCGGCTGCGTACGTTCACCCTGGCGCTGATTGCGCTCGGCGGAATCTGGATCGCTCTCGTGATCCAGCGAGGCCACCACGCCCCGGCGGCGGCGTTCGTGGCTGGACCGCAGCCCGCTGACGTCGCTTCGCCGAAGCTCGTCCGGGTAAAGGGTCTCAATCGTCCGGTTGCCGCGAGCCCCGTCGCGAGCGTCTCACCCCGCGTCAAGCCGTTCACGCGGGTGCCGACGAAGCAGACGCCCGACGTCCAGATCCTCGCCGCCGCGGCGAAGCCCGCTCCGAAGGTGAAGCCGGCGAAGGCTCCCGCCCTCGAGGTCGTCACGCAGACCGGCCGCTCCTATGCGGAGACGGCCACTCCGCCGCTCGAAACTCTGGCGATCTCCGACGCACAGGTCGTCGCCGTCACTTCGTCGAGCGCGAGCATCACGTGGAAGACGAACCTGCCCGCACAGACGCAGGCCGCGTTCGGCCTCGACACACCGACGATCTGGTCGCAACCGAGTGCCGACAGCCTCGTCGAGCACCAGACCGTCCTGACCGGCCTCGAGTTCTCGACGACCTACCAGGTCTACCTGCACGCGGTGGACGAGTGGAACAGGGCGCAGACGTCGGCGGTGTCGATCACGACTCAGCCGATGGGAAGCCGAAGCGTCGCCACGACGAATGGCGGCCAGATCGTCGTCGACGACCGGCCCTTCTTCCCGACGGCGGTGTGGGCCCAGTGCTCCGACGGGTTCGGGAGCAGCATCGACGACGGCATCAACCTCTTCATGGGCGAGGGCTGCAGTAAGGACGACACCGACCTTCCGTCACGGCTTGACGGCCGCGCTTACTCGATCGTGAACGCGGACAACGCCGGTGCCGACGGCCAGGGTGTGATCGGCTGGTACTACCCGGACGAGTGGGATGCGTTCCTGCAGAGCACCGTCACGCGCCAGGAGCTCGACAAGAGCATTCCGCCGCCGCGCCCGGGTCGCATCAGCTTCCTCACGCTGACGAACCACTTCTACAGCCTCGCGACGCCGCTGCCGCAAGGGAAAGGGATGTATCCGCTCCTGATGTCGATCCCCGACGTGGTCGGCTTCGATCTCTATCCCTTGCAGGTGTGGTGCCGGCCGGCGTTCGGCGACGTGATGGACGCACAGCGCGAGCTGCACACGACATCCGGGGGCAAGCCGACGTTCCAGTGGATCGAAGCCGCGCCGATGGAGCAACGGTGCAAGGAGGAGAAGCAGCTCGATCCGACGCCTGCGACGGTGCGAGCCGAGGCGTGGCTCTCGATTGCGGGAGGCGCAGCGGCGATCGGCTACTTCCCGAACCGCTGGTCGGCCCCGATCGGCGACGAGATCGCCCGCACGAACCATGAGATCAAGGCACTGAGCCAGGCGCTTCTCGCCCCGGCGGCGAGCGTAACGTCGGATGTCCCGGCAGTGCGGGTGTCGGCGAGAATCCTGAACGGCGCGACCTACGTCATCGCCGTCAACACGACCGAGTCGACCCTTCAGGCAAAGTTCACCGTCGACGGCATTGCGGGACGCTCGCCCGTCGTGTTCGGAGGCGGCCAGGTCGTCGGAGCCGACGACCAGGGGTTCACCGACAACTTCGGCCCCCTCGCGGCGCGCGTCTACATAATCCCTCCCGCCGGCTGGTAACAGGAAGCGGAGCGCCGACGGCGAAGTCGCCGCCATGGCGCCTCGCCGGAAGCAGAAACGCACCCTGAAACCGCGCCTGCCGGCGCGCGTTCGCACGAAGAAGCGCAAGAGCAAGACGAAGAACGCCCAGCATCCCGAGCTGATCGGCCTCGGGCTGCTCGCGCTCGGAATCTTTCTCTCGTCGGTCCTCTACCTCGGCTGGAGCGGCGGGATGGCCGGGGGCTGGATCGTCGACGGGTTCACCGCGACGATCGGGGCCGCTGCCTACGTCGCGCCAATTGCCTTCCTCGTCGTCGGCGCGCTGATGGTGGCGCGCAGCTCGCTCGTGGACGTGAAGCCCTTCCGTACCGGTCTCGCGGTGACGACCTTCGGTCTCCTCGCAGCACTCGGCGCGAGCCACGGCGGCGCGACGGGTCGCGGCCTCGAGGGAATCTTCGGCCTCCTCGTCGGCTCGACGGGCACGACGATCGTGGGCGTGCTCGCGCTCGTGATCGGAGCGCTGCTGCTCTCGGGCGCCTCCGCCGGCGCGCTCGTACGCCGCTCCGGGCACGCCGTACGACGTGCACATGAGCGTGCCCGGCGCGCCCGGCCGGATGACGACCACGTCGAGCCCGCGGCCGTCATCCCGTTGCGCTCACTCGAACCGCCGGTGGACGTCGTGCACGACTTCCCGGACGTCGTGGGGGAGAACCAGCCCTCGCCGCTCCTGATCGAGCCGGTCTCGACCGAGGATCCCGACCAGCCGAGCCTCTTCGACGTCGGCGAGATCGAGGCCCACGAGGAATACACGCTCCCGGACCGGGCGATCCTTCGCCGCTCCTCGACCGCGAACGAGGTCTCGAGCGATGTGGCCGAGCGCACTGCCGCGGCGCTCGTCCAGACCCTCAAGCACTTCGGCATCGACGCAAACATCGTCGGCCAGATCTCCGGGCCGCGGGTCACGCGCTACGAGCTGCAGCTCGCACCCGGCACGAAGGTCTCGAAGGTCGCAGCCCTGAAGGACGACCTCTCGTACGCTCTCGCGACGACCGAGATCCGAATCCTCGCTCCGATCCCTGGGAAGCAGGCGGTCGGCGTCGAGGTCCCCAATCTCTCGCCGAACCTCGTGACCCTCGGCGACATCTTCGACGACCTGCCGGCGACGGCGAGCCCGCTCGCGGTCTGGCTCGGCAAGGACATCTCGGGGTCGGCCGTCTGGACGGATCTCGCGCGCATGCCGCACCTGCTCATCGCCGGCACGACGGGATCGGGCAAGTCCGGCTGCATCAACGCGCTGCTCACATCGGTGCTGTTGCGTTCCACGCCGGACGAGGTGCGCATGATCCTCATCGACCCGAAGCGAATCGAGCTCGGCTTCTACGAGTCGATCCCGCACCTGCTCGCTCCGGTCGTGACGAGCCCGAAGCAGGCCGCAGCCGCACTCGCAAACGTCGTCGCCGAGATGGAACGCCGCTACGAGAAGCTGTCCATCCTGCGCGCGCGCAACCTGCCAGAGGCGAACCGTACGCTTCGCCAGCGTGGGGAGCAGGCGCTCCCTTATCTCCTGATCGTGATCGACGAGCTCGCAGACCTGATGATGATCTCGCCGCAGGCCGTGGAAGACGCGGTCATCCGGCTCGCGCAGAAGTCGCGCGCCGTCGGCATCCATCTCGTGCTCGCGACGCAGCGCCCCTCCGTGGACGTCATCACCGGGATGATCAAGGCGAACGTCCCGTCACGCATCGCCTTCGCGGTCTCCTCGCAGACCGATTCACGGGTCATCCTCGACCAGGCCGGCGCGGAGAGCCTGCTCGGCCAGGGCGACATGCTCTTCAAGCCGCTCGGGACCTCGCGCTTGCAGCGCGTGCAGGGCGCCTACGTCTCCGAGGAGGAGATCGCGCTCGTCGTCAGCCAGTGCGGCCAGCAGCGCGAGCAGGAGCTCGACGAGTCGCTGCTCGAGCTGCCTGAGGTCTTCGCGGAAGACGTGGATGCAGCTGAGGGCGAGTTCGACCCGGACGAGGATCCACTGCTCGAGAAGGCGATCGAGATCGTCGTCCAGACGCAGACCGCGTCGGTGTCCCTGATCCAGCGGCGGCTACGAGTGGGCTACACCCGTGCCGGTCGCCTGATCGACATGCTGGAGCGGCGCGGGATCATCTCGGGCTACGAAGGCTCGAAGCCTCGACGCGTGCTCGTCGAGGACACCGAGCACATCGCGCTCTAAGACACGGGGCAGGCCGTACCGTCAGTTCCTGGCGAGCCTGAGTCCCTCGAGCCCCCAGATGACGAACGCGCCGGTTCGCCGCGGCTCCTCGGCGAGCTGAAAGTCGGGCCACCAGCGCCGTAGCGCATCGAGGCTCGCCGCCAGCTCGACGCGCGCGAGCGGCGCTCCGATGCAGACGTGGATGCCGCCGCCGAACCCGATGTGCTGCGCGGCGTTCTCCCGGCCGACGTCGAACTCGTCCGGCCGCTCGAACACGCGCGGATCGCGGTTCGCCGATCCGAACAGCAGCGCAACCTTCGCGCCGCGGGGGATCGGCACGTCGCCGATCGCAAAGTCGTCCGTCAGGACCCAGCGTTCGAAGAGCTGGAGGGGAGGATCGAACCTGATCAGCTCTTCGCTCGCCGCCTGCGGCGAGACGTCACCGTCGACGACGCGCCGCCACTCGCGCGGATGGCGGGCAAAGGCGAGCGTGCCGTTCCCGAGTGTGTTGACCGTCGCTTCGTGCCCCGCGTTGAGCAGGACGATGACCGTGCTGACGATCTCGTCGTCGGACAGGCGCGCGCCGTCGACTCGCGCCTCGACGAGCGCCGAGACCATGTCCTCGCGCGGTTCCGCGCGCCGCTCGCCGATCAACTCGCGGACGTACTCCTGGAACTCGGCCGCGGCATCGTTTGCCGACGTTGCCGCTTCGTCCGGAACGTCGAACTCGTACATCTTCACCATGCGGTGCGACCAGTCGAGCAGGTCGCGGTGACGATCGAGCGGAACGCCGAGCATCCTGCAGATGACGGCGATCGAGTACGGCTGCGCGTAGTCGTAGAGGAGCTCCATCTCACCCGCCTCGGCGAGCGGCTCGAGCAGCTCACGGGCAAGCTCGTGGGCAGGCTCGCGCAACGCCTCGACGCTGCGGGGCGTGAAGGCCGCCGCGACCAGCTTGCGCAGGCGGGTGTGGTCGGGAGGCTCGAGCCAGAGGAGACTCCAGCGCTCGGAATCCCAGAAGGCCTGCCAGCGGGGATCGAGCGGCGGAACACCGATCTCCTCGGGTTCCAGAACGTGCCGGAAGTTGCGACCGAGCCGCTTGTCCCGGAGGCAGCTGCGGACGTCTTCGTGCCGGGTCACGAACCAGCGCTCCCGCTGGGGCTCGTAGAAGACCCGGCTCTCCTCCCGCACCCGGTTCAGCACCGGGTAGGGATCCGTGAGAAAGCCTGGATCCGAGGGGTCGAAGGAAATTGTTTGGGTTCCCGCCAGGGGCCTAACCATACGGCTCACCCGGCCGTCTTACTTCCCTGGCAGGGGGCGGCAGGCGTTAGCATCGCCCCTGATGAATAGGTGGGTCTCTAGGAGGAGGAGAGTTTTGAGCAAGCATCGACTGGTGCCGTTCGGGCTGGCAGCCTTTGTCGCCGTCGTACTCATGGCGGTGGGCTTTGCAGCAAGCGGCGCTGCGGCGCCCCAGGCGACGTTCAAGGCTGGGCTGGTCAGCGACGTCGGCCGTTTCAACGACAAGGGGTTCAACCAGAATCAGCTGGTGGGACTGAAGCGGGTGGCCAAGGCGCTGAAGATCCAGTACCGCGCCGTCGAGTCCCGTTCCGCGGGTGACTACCTGCCGAACATGGCCTCGCTCGCGAGGAGTGGCTACAACATCGTGATCTCGGCGGGCTTCCTGCTCGCACCTGCGACCGAGGACGTGGCCGACCAGTTCCCGAACACGAAGTTCGCGATCACCGACATGTCGGTCGCTGGGTTCACGCGCAAGCACTCGAACATCGAGGGCCTGACGTACGCGACGCAGCAGAACAGCTACCTGATCGGCTGCCTCGCGGCACACGTCGCGGCCGCGCAGGGCAAGAAGAACATCAGCGTAGTCGGCGGCCTCAAGATCCCGCCGGTCGACACGTTCCTCGCCGGGTACAAGGCCGGCGCGGCGAAGTGCGTCCCGGGGACGACGGTCCAGATCGGCTACTCGCAGGACTTCATCGACCAGGCCAAGTGCAAGAGCATTGCTCAGAACCAGCTCGACGCGGGCTCGCAGGTCGTGTTCGGCGTTGCCGGTCCGTGCGGTCTCGGTGCGCTCGACGCGGCGAAGGAAGCCGGCAAGTGGGCGGTCGGCGTCGACGTCGACCAGTCGTACCTCGGCCCCCACATCCTCACCAGTGCGGTGAAGAGGGTCGACACGGGGATCTTCCTGGCCGTCAAGGGCGCGAAGAGCGGCAAGGGCTACAAGGGTGGAGGCAACCTCGTCTTCAACCTGAAGAACGGCGGAGTCGCCCTTGGCAAGTTCAGCAAGAAGGCCAAGCTGAAGAAGGCCTGGCTCACGCAGATCAACACCCTCAAGAAGCAGATCATCAGCCGGCAAGATCAAGCCGCCGCTCACGGTCGGCTAAGGGTCGTTCGGATTCTCGGACAAAGGGCGGGCTCTCTTCGGGCCCGCCCTTTTCTTCCCGGGAAAGGTGCCGCGCACTTTCCCGGGGCTCCGTTAGACCTTCGCTTGGTGAACGCTTAGAACCGACGCGGCGTCCCGGCCGCTTCATAGAATCCCGCGGGCATGGACGAGCCTCCCGTCCTCGAGCTCCGTGGGATCACCAAGCAGTTTCCCGGGGTGCTCGCGAACGACCACATCGACTTCGACCTGCGTCGCGGCGAAGTGCATGCCTTGCTGGGCGAGAACGGAGCCGGCAAGTCCACGCTGATGAGCATCCTCTACGGGCTGTACACCGCCGACTCGGGCCAGATCCTTTTGAACGGCAAGCCGGTGTCGATCACCTCGCCGAAGCACGCGATCGAGCTCGGGATCGGGATGGTGCACCAACACTTCATGCTCATCCCGGTCATGACCGTGACCGAGAACATCGTGCTGGCGAATGAGCCCGTCCACCTGGGTGTCCTGCTCGACGAGTCAGCAGCCGAGAAGCGCGTTGCCGACGTCGCGAAGACGTTCAACTTCGCGGTCGATCCTCATGCCCGCATTCAGGACATCACGGTGGGGCAACAGCAGCGCGTGGAGATCATGAAGGCGCTCTACCGCAATGCCGACATCGTCATCCTCGACGAGCCGACCGCCGTGCTCACGCCGCAGGAGGCAGCGGAGCTGTTCGAGATCCTGAGGACGCTCACGCGTGAGGGAATCTCGATCATCTTCATCACTCACAAGCTGAACGAGGTGCTGGAGATCGCAGATCGCATCACGGTCCTGCGGCGAGGCGAGAAGGTGGAGACGATTCCGCGCGAAGGCGCAACGGAGGCAGCGCTCGCACGGGCCATGGTCGGACGCGAGGTCCTGCTTCGCGTCGACAAGAAGGCGGGCCAACCCGGTGAGCTGCTGCTGAAGGTCGAGGACCTCTCCGTACAGGATGACCGCGGACTAGAGGCTGTGCGGGGCGTGACGTTCGACGTCAGAGCGGGGGAGATCGTCGGCATCGCCGGCGTCGACGGCAACGGCCAGAGCGAACTGATCGACGCCCTGACCGGTCTCCGGAAGGTCGCAGGCGGCCGGATCAGCGTCGGCGGCCAAGACCTGACCCACGCATCAGCGCGCCAGGCGCTCGACGCGGGAATGGGTCACATTCCCGAGGACCGGCAGCGACGCGGCCTCGTGCTCGACTTCAACCTCGCCGAAAACCTCGCGCTGCACGACTACGGCAAGGAGCCGTTCTCGCGGTTCGGGTGGCTGAACCCGCGGCGCTGGCTCCAGTGGGCCGGCGGACTGCTCAAGGAGTTCGACGTCCGGGGTGGAGGGCCCGCGACGCGCGGCGCCTCATTGTCCGGCGGCAATCAACAAAAGGTCGTCATCGCACGGGAGGTCTCGCGCGATCCGAGCGTCCTGGTCGCGGCACAGCCGACCCGCGGCCTTGACGTCGGCGCGATCGAGTTCGTGCACCGCCGCCTCGTCGAGCAGCGGGACGCCGGCAAGGCGGTACTGCTCGTCTCGCTCGAGCTCGAGGAGATCCTGTCGCTCTCCGACCGAATCCTCGTCCTCTACGAAGGGCGCATCGTGGCCGAGCTCCCGCCGGACGCCAGCGAGGAAGAGGTCGGGATCGCAATGACCGGCGCACGACGCGAGGTAGCAGTGTGAGCGACCAAGGGCCACCGACCGGGTCCGCGCCGACACCGCAGGCGCCGCTCGGATCCGACCCGGAAGCGTACGCCCCGTCGGTCGCCGGCCAGCTCGCGTTCTACCAGCGCGCGGGCGGGATCATCACGCCGCTGCTCACCGCCGTCGTCGCGTTCCTGGCGGGCGGGCTCGTCGTGCTCTCGACCGGTCACAACCCACTGCGCACGTACAAGGCGATCTTCGAAGGCGCCGGGCTCAACTGGTTCTTCCACTTCGGCAACTACCACATCGACCTCCCCTTCACAAACCACCACATCTGGTTCTGGTGGGACACCAACACGAACCACACGGCCGCGTACAACCTCACGCAGACGCTGTTGACGACAACCCCGCTGATCCTCACCGGGCTCGCGGTCGCGTTCGCGTTTCGCTGCGGCCTCTTCAACATCGGCGGTCAGGGCCAGTACCTCGTCGGCGCGATCGTCGGAGTCTACGTTGGCTCGCGCTTCACGGACATGGCGCACCTGCCGCACGTGATCTTCGGCATCACCGCCGCCGCGCTCGCGGGCGCGCTCTGGGGATCAATCGCAGGATTCCTCAAGGCGACCGTGGGCGCGCACGAGGTGATCACGACGATCATGCTCAACTGGATCGCATACTGGGGCGGGAGCTATCTGTTCGGGCGAGGTGGTCCGCTGCAGAACCACGTCAACCAGGCGGTCCCGATCTCCGACGACGTCGCGCCGGGCGCGAAGCTCGCCGCGATCTGGGGCAACCCACACCTGCAGGCCCTGCATTCCGGCATCTTCGTCGCGCTAGGTGCGCTCGTCGTCTTCTACATCATCCTGAACCGCACGACCCTCGGCTACGAGGTGCGCGCAGTCGGCTTCAATCCCGAGGCAGCGCGCTACGGCGGGATCAGCGTCGCGCGCAACTTCATCATCGCCATGGCCATCTCCGGCCTCTTCGCCGGGCTGGCCGGTGGCCTCGACATCCTCGGCTGGCAGTTCCGGCTCGGCGTGCTCGACGTTCAGGTCTCGAACATCGGCTTCATCGGCATCGCGGTCGCGCTCCTCGGTCGCAATACGGCGGTCGGAGTCGGGTTGGCCGCGCTCCTCTTCGGCGGCCTGCTCACGGGAACCTCCACCCGCAGCCTCGACCCGAACATCTTTCCGCCCCAACTCGCGGGGAATCTCGCCCTGATGATCCAGGCCCTCGTGCTCCTCTTCGTCGGCGCGGACTTGCTGATCCTCTACATCTGGCAGGCACGCAAGAAGGTCCGCATGCCCGGACTGAGCCGCGCGGCCGACGAGGCCGCATGAGCGCGATGGAGTACGCCGCACGCGTCCGGGAGAAGTGGCCCGGCAACGTGATCATCGCGCGTGCTGGCGTCGCCGTCGGACTCTTCGCGTTCGTCGTCGCGCTGCCGCCGTTCGATGCCCCCGTCTGGGTACCGGTCTTCGTGGGGTTCCTTGCCTTCGCGGCGGGGATCTGGTTGCTCTCGCGCGGGATGCGCCGGCCGGCGTGGACGGCGATCGGGTTCGGCATCGTCGGGATCGGGCTCGGCGTCCTCGCTACCCGCGCGAGCTCATCGAACATCGACCAGGTCGTCGTCTGGTCCGCGCTTCTCTCCGCGACGCTCGTCTGGGCGACGCCGCTGACCTATGCCGCGATCGGCGGCCTGTTTTGCGAGCGGAGCGGCGTCGTGAACATCGGGCTCGAGGGGATGATGCTCGGGGGCGCGTTCTTCGCCGCGCTCGGTGCGGATAAGTTCGGGAACTGGGAGATGGGACTCGTCTGCGCAGCGGCCGCCGGCGCTGGCTTGGCCGCCGTGCATGCCGTCATGTGTATCAATCTGCGTGCCGACCAGGTGATTAGCGGCTTCGCGATCAACTTCCTCGCGCTCGGCCTCACCGGCTACTTCTTCATCGACATCTACGGCGAGAACGGCACACCGGGTGACCTGCCGCGCATCCCCGACGTGAACATCGACTTCCTCGGCAGCGTCTTCGGCCATCTGAACCTGATGATCTGGGCCTCGTTCGCGCTGTTGATCGTCGCCCACATCACGCTCTTCCACACGCCGGTCGGTCTGCGCATTCGCTCCGTGGGTGAGCATCCGCGCGCGGCGGACACAGTCGGCATCTCCGTGTACGGGACCCGCTACGCCGCGGTGATCCTTTCGGGGATTCTCGCCGCGCTCGGCGGTGCGTACCTCTCGATCGGCTACCTCGGCTCGTTCAGCGAGAACATGACCGCCGGCCGCGGCTACATCGCACTGGCCGCCGTGATCTTCGGGAACTGGCGTCCGTTCGGCGCCTTCGCGGCCGCGCTCCTATTCGGCGGGTCGACCGCGCTCTCGTTCCGCTTGCAGCAGCCGTGGCCGGCGCCGTCCGTCCTCTTCCAGGCGCTCCCGTACGTCCTGACCCTGATTGCGGTGGCCGGCGTCATCGGCCGCTCCGTCCCACCTGCCGCAGCTGGCCGGCCTTACGTCAAGCAGTAGGCGCAGGGCCTGGGCGGCGTTGCTGCTCGGGTCGGCAAGCCTCCTCACGATGCCGGTGGCACTCGAGGTCGCGGCACGGTCCAAGCGCATCGGCCTGCTGGACACCGCGTACGCGGTACCACTCGCCTTCGTGCTCGGGCTCGTGGCGCTCGTGATGGCCCGCCGGGCCCGGAACAACCTCCGCTGGCTCCAGCTGCGGGAGGGCGGCACCGGCGTCGCGACGGTCGCGGTCCTGGTCGCCGCCGTCGCGCTCTGCCTCGCCGTCGTGGCCGCTCTTTCCGTCGGTTTTTACGGGCTCGTCGTGCTCTACCAGCATTCGCGCTGACCCCCACTTTCAGCCGCGCCCGTCAGCGCCTAAGATGGGGCCGCCGCCGTGTTCGAGATTGGTAACAGCCTCCGAGAGGCACGTCTTCGCCAGAGCCTGGACTTCCCCGAGATCGAGCAGGGGACGAAGATCCGGGCCAAGTATCTGCGGGCGCTCGAGGACGAGCAGTTCGACGTCCTGCCGGCGCAGACCTACGTGAAGGGCTTTCTCCGGTCGTACGCCGAATACCTCGGCCTCGACGGGCAGCTCTACGTGGACGAGTACAACTCCCGGTTCGTGGCCGGGGAGGAGGAAGCGCCCTCCCGCCCTAGGCGTTCCGCCCCGCCGTCGCGGGGCGTCCAGGTTCAGTCTCGAGTCGTCTTACTGACCCTGCTCGGCATCGCGGCCGTGACGGCTCTCTTCATCGTCGCCTGGACCCGCGGCGAGCCGCAGAACGTGACACCGCTCGGGCTCGGGACGACGACCACGAAGGCGAAGACGCCGACGCGGCCGGCGGTTCCGACAACTGCTCGGCTGCTCGTGAAGGCGAAAAGGGGCCCGTGCTGGCTCCAGGTCCATCGCGGCTCGGCGGCGGGGCCAATTCTCTTTCAGGGAACGCTCGACCAGGGACAGCAGCAACTCTTCACCGGGCGGAAGCTCTGGATCACGCTCGATCGCCCCGAGAACCTCGTCACGATCCTCAACGGGCGAACTCATCCGCTGCCCGTCGGCGGCGTGAAGACATTGGTCGTGACGCCGCGGGGCATCCGCGCGGCCGTGTGATCGCGCCTCCGCGCGCCTTCATCGTCGTCACCGGCAGCGAGCTCGTCCGAGGCGACCGCACGGATCTGAACGGTCCCTTTCTGGCCTCCGAGCTTCTGCGCCGCGGAGTCGAGCCCGCGCGGATCTCGATCGTCGGCGACCGCGAGGACGAGCTGGCCGGCGCGCTCGCCGAGGGGATGCACGCCGACCTCTGCGTCGTCTCCGGTGGCCTCGGCCCGACGCATGACGACCGCACCGTCGAGTTCGTCGCTCGAGCCGCGGGCGTCGGTCTTCGGCTCGACGAGGAGCTGCATGCTCAGATCGGCGGCATCTCGCGCGCTTTCGCCGAGCGGCTCGGGCGTCCCTACGTCGACTTCGAGACAGGCGTGCAGAAGCAGGCGACGATTCCCGAAGGTGCGATCTCTCTCGGCCTGGCCGGCACCGCACCCGGTCTCGTCCTCGAGCACGGGCAGACCGTGGTCGTCGTGTTGCCCGGCCCGCCGTCCGAGCTCCAGCGTTTGTGGGCTGTCGCACTCGAGAGTGAACCGGTGCGCCGCGTCCTCGGCCGCACCCGGCCACCCGAGCTTCGTCAGCTTCGCTTCTTCGGCGCGAGCGAATCGACGGTCGCGAAGGCGCTCGCAGATGCGGGTGGCGACGGGGACGGCGTCGAAGCCACCATTTGCGCTCGCGACTTCGAGATCCACGTCGACCTGGTGGTGGCTCCGGGCGCAGGGGCCCGCGCGGACGAATTGACGGAACGGCTCGTCGCGCCCCTCGAGCGGCACCTCTTCAGCCGCGACGAGCGCCCGGTCGAGGAGCTCGTGCTCGACCTCTGCCGTGAGCAGACCCTCACCCTTGCGACCGCGGAGTCGTGTACCGGCGGGATGGTCTCGCAGCGGCTCACGTCGGTTGCCGGCTCGAGCGACGTCTTCCTCGGCGGCGTGGTCGCATACTCCGATGACGTCAAGACTCGGGAGCTCGACGTGCCGCCAGAGCTCCTCAGGTCTCACGGGGCGGTCTCGGCCGAAGCGGCTGAGGCGATGGCCGCCGGGGCCAGGGCCCGACTGGGAACGGACGTCTCGATTTCCGTGACCGGGATCGCGGGTCCCGGCGGTGGCAGCGCGGAGAAGCCCGTCGGGCTCGTGTACCTCCACGCGCAGACGCCTGCGCGGTCGCACGGCGCGGATTTCGTCTTCCCCGGTGACCGTGAGTCGATTCGCCGGCGCGCGACCGTCACCGCCCTGCATCTGCTGCGGCGTCTATTGCAACAGACTCGCGACGAAGCTGCGTGAAGCTCCCGACTAGCGTGGAGGGCCGTGAACGTGCGCGCCTGTTCTGTGCCCTCCGTCTCCCCGAGGAGACGCTCGACACGCTGTCCGACTGGCAAGCCGACCACATCGCCCGGGGCCGGCCGGTCCCCCGCGACCACCTGCACATCACGCTGGCCTTCCTCGGGCACCGTCCGGTGGCGGAGCTCGAGCCAATCTGCCGAGAGCTGCGCGAGGCCGCCGCAGCCGCTTGCCCCATGCGGCTCCTGCCGGAACGCTACCGCGAGACCCGGAGCGTCGGGATGCTGGCGCTGAGCGACCCGGAGGGAGGAGCGATCCGGCTGGCGGCCGACCTCCAGGGCCGCCTGGAGCGTCTGGGCGTCTACGAGCGGGAGCGCCGGCCATGGCTTCCGCACATCACCGTCGTCCGTTTCCGGGAGCGCCCAGGGCTGCGGCCGCCGCTGCCTCCCCTCGGGGAGGTCTGTCCGTCCGATGCCGCTGCCTACCATTCTGTGCTGCGCTCCGGTGGAGCGCAGTATGTCGTCCTCGAATCGTTTGCCCTAGGAGGTTGATGGAAGTGGATCGCGAGCAGGCTCTGGACGCCGCCCTCGGGCACATCGAGCGTCAGTTCGGCAAGGGCGCCGTCATGAAGATGAACGACCATGCGCACGTCTCGATCGGCGCGGTGTCGACCGGCTCGCTCGCACTCGACCTCGCGCTCGGGATCGGCGGGCTCCCGCGCGGCCGCATCGTCGAGATCTTCGGGCCGGAGTCCTCCGGAAAGACGACGCTCGTCTACCACGTGATCGCGGAGGCACAGCGCCGCGGCGGCATCTGCGCTTTCATCGACGCCGAGCATTCGATGGACCCGACGTACGCGAAGCACATCGGCGTCAACATCGACGACCTCCTCGTTTCGCAGCCCGACACCGGTGAGCAGGGGCTCGAGATCGCGGAGCTGCTCATCCGCTCCGGAGCACTCGACGTCGTCGCGGTCGACTCTGTCGCGGCCCTGACCCCGAAAGCCGAGATCGAGGGTGAGATGGGCGACACGCACGTCGGCCTCCAGGCGAGGCTGATGTCGCAAGCGCTGCGCAAGCTTGCCGGCACGTTGAACCGCACCGACACGATCTGCCTCTTCACGAATCAGCTGCGAGAGAAGATCGGCGTCATGTTCGGGAACCCGGAAACGACGCCCGGCGGTCGCGCCCTCAAGTTCTACTCGTCCGTGCGACTCGACATCCGCCGCATCGAGACACTGAAGGAAGGCGTCGAGGCGATCGGCAACCGTGTGCGCGTGAAGGTCGTGAAGAACAAGGTCGCGCCGCCGTTCAAGCAGGCCGAGTTCGACATCATCTACGGGTCCGGCATTTCCTGGGAGGGAACTGTCCTCGACGCCGGGCTCGAGCGCAAGGTCGTGACGAAGTCGGGCTCGTACTTCAGCTTCGGCGACGAGCGGCTGGGCCAGGGGCGCCAGAACGCCACTGCGTTCCTCCGTGAGCATCCCGACGTCTGTCAGGGAATCCTCACCGGCATTCAGGTGGCGATCGGGCCCGAGCAGGTTGCGTCCGCGCGGCTCCTGCCCGTCGACGCAGACGCCGCCGCCGAGCAGAACGGCAAGGTCACGCAAGACCTCAAGGTCGAGAAAGCCGCCTCGAAGAAGTAGTGCCGACGGTCACCGGGCTGCGCGAGGACCGGCGCGGCCGGGTGGCCGTGGAGCTCGACGGCTCTCCGTGGCGCACGCTTCCCGCGGACGTCGTCGTCCGGGCGGGAATCTCCTGCGGCCGGGCCCTCGACCGGCCGGCACTTCGGCAGCTCCGGCGGGAGCTTCGCCGAGCCGAGGCGCTGGCAGTCGCCGGCCGGGCGCTACGTGCGCGCGACCTCTCGGTCCGGGAGCTCGCTCTGCGCCTGGAGCAGCGCGCCGTCAGCCCGAGCGCGGCGGAAGAGTCTCTCGCAGCCCTGAGCGCCGCCGGGCTCGTCGACGACGCGCGGCTCGCCGAGAATCGGGCCGAATCGCTCGCGGGGCGGGGCTATGGAGACGCGGCGATCCGGCATGACCTCGAGCAACGCGGCGTGGCTGCCGACCTCGTCGAGGCGGCCGTGGCGGCCCTCGAGCCGGAGAGCGAGCGGGCGGGCCGCATCGTTGCGCGGCGGGGCACCGGGACGGCCACAGCGCGTTACCTGGCCGGCAAGGGGTTTGGCGAAGAGGTGCTGGAACAGGCTTCCGGCAGCGATTTTGGACAGCACCCCTGAACCGGAGTAGGATGTGACTGCCTCATCCGACGTTTTACCTGCACAGAGACATTTTCCGAATCGCAACTTGAACTCCTGAACCGTATGTCGACCATCACCAACTCCGACACCGAAAGGCTCTTGGCAGCGGCGACGTAGCGACCGCTCTCCGGGCCGCGGTGTCGGCTCGTTTCACCGATTCGGGATCTCTCGTGCCGGCCGGAATGCCGGGTGGGCACTGCGGTAGCAGACCGCGGGCAACCAACCCAGGAGCCAGCCCATGCAGGTCGTCATCGGGATTCTCATCGGCCTTGTCGCAGGGGGAGTGGGAGGGGCCGTCGCCGTCGGCGCGCTCGGCAAGTCGCGTCTCGGCGCCGCGCAGCAACAGCGCAAGCAGCTGATCGACGACGCCCACCGTGAAGCGGACACGTTGCGGCGAGAAGCGCAGATCACCGCGCGCGAGGAGGCCGTCAAGCTTCGCGCCGAGATCGACCGCGAGGTCGCGGAGCACCGCACGAGGATCGTCAAGGTCGAGGAGCGTGTGCTCGCGAAGGAAGAGGAGATCGACGGCAAGCTGACGGAGATCGCGCGACGCGAGCAGGGAGTCGCCGATCGCGAGATCCATCTCCGGCAGCTCCAGGAAGACCAGAAGAGTGCGCGCGAGGAGCAGCTCACCGAGCTCGAGCGAATCTCCGGGATGACCGTCAACGAGGCCAAGCTCAGCCTGCTGGAACGCTCGGAGGATCTCGTCCGCCACGAGCTCGCCCGCCGGGTGCGGCAGCTCGAGGAGGAAGCACGCACCGAAGCGAAGCGCCGCGCGCGGAACCTCGTCGCCGACGCGTTGCAACGCGTCGCCGCGAGCCACGCCGCCGAGACGACGGTCTCGGTGGTCGCGCTTCCCTCCGACGACATGAAGGGACGCATCATCGGCCGCGAAGGACGCAACATCCGCGCGCTCGAGCATCTGACCGGTGTCGACTTCATCATCGACGACACGCCGCAGGCGGTGGTGCTCTCGTCGTTCGACGGAATCCGCCGCGAGGTCGCAAAGCTCACCCTTTCTAAGCTGATCGAGGACGGCCGGATCCACCCGGCGCGGATCGAGGACACCTACTACGCGTCGAAGGCGGAGATCGAGGACACGATCGTGCTGGCAGGCGAGCAGGCGGTCTTCGAGGCGAACTGCGGCGAGTTCCACGAAGAGCTCGTGAAGATCCTCGGCCGTCTCCGTTTTCGCACCAGCTACGGGCAAAACGTCCTCAAGCACACGCTCGAGGTCGTCCACCTCGCCGGGATCATGGCCTCGGAGGTCGGCGCGAGCGTGAAGGTCACGAAGCGCGCGGCGCTCCTGCACGACATCGGCAAGGCGATGACGCACGAAGTCGAGGGATCGCATGCGTCCATCTCCGCGCAGCTTGCGCGCCGGTACGGCGAGTCGCAACACGTCGTGCACGCGATCGAGGCCCACCACTACGAAGTCGAGCCGCAGACGGTCGAGGCGGTGCTGCTGATCGCGGCCGACGCGATCTCCGCGTCGCGTCCGGGCGCCCGTGGCGAGAGCCTCGAGCACTACATCAAGCGCCTCGAGTCGCTCGAAGAGCTCGCCGCGCAGAAGCCGGGCGTGGACAAGGTGTACGCGCTCCAGGCAGGCCGCGAGATTCGCGTCATCGTGAGGCCGGCCGACGTCGACGACGACGCTGCGGTGCTGCTCTCACACGAGATCGCACGAGAGATCGAGGACCAGCTCGAGTACCCGGGCCAGGTGAAGGTGACGGTGATTCGAGAGAGCCGAGCCATCGACGTCGCGCGGAACGTGTCCAACGGGAGCACCCCGTCGGGCGAACCGCTCGCGGCACCGGAGCCGGAGCCGCAGGTCCAGTCCGATCACGCCGCCTAGGCGCGCTTCGCGAAGGCGGCGGCTGCGCCGAGCGTGACGTAGACGATGCCCGACCCATATCTGACGAGCCTCCGCTTGCGGCGGATCAGGCCACCGACCGTTCCGGCCGCGAGCGCGTAGAGGGAATCGCTGACGAGCCCGAGCCCGACGAAGACGAAACCGAGCACGAGCGCCTGCGACCACACACCTCCGCGGCTTGCCTCGACGAATTGCGGCAAGAACGCGAGGAAGAAGAGCGCCGTCTTCGGATTGAGGAGGTTCACGATCGCCCCTCGCCAGAACGCGCGGCGAAGTGGCTCCGGCTCCGAGCGAATCTCGTCGTCGCCGTCACGGGCAAGCAGCTTGCGGATTCCGAGATAGACGAGGTAGGCGGCCCCGGCGTACTTGACGACGTCGAAGGCCAACGGCGACGCGACGATCAGCGCCGAGAGACCCGCCGCGGCGGCAGCGACGTGGGCGAGCGTCCCGAGATGCACGCCTGCCACCGAGGCCAGGCCGACCTTTCGCCCCTGCTCGGCGCTCTGGGTCACGATGTAGAGGACTGCCGGGCCGGGAATGGCGAGCAGCGCCAGCGCAGCCAGGCCGAAGAGCCAGAGTGAGTTCGAGTCCGGAAAGACCACGGGTAGCATTCTGGCCCGTGCGGCGGTACCACGTCACGACGTTCGGCTGCCAGATGAACGCTCACGACAGTGAGCGGATCAAGGGCATGCTCGAGGAGCTCGGACTGGGGGAGGCCCCGTCTCAGGAAGAGGCGGACGTCCTCGTCTTCAACACCTGCACGATCCGGGAGAAGCCCGACCAGAAGTTCGCAGCGCATCTCGCCCAGGCGGCCGCGGTCAAGCGCCGAAGCCCCGACAAGCTGATCGCCGTCGGCGGTTGCTACGCGGAGGCACAGCGCGAACGGCTCTTCCAGCTCTATCCCTACGTCGACGTCGCCTTCGGGCCCGGGTCGATCCCGCATCTCGGCGAATGGCTCGGCGCGGGCGGCCACGGCCTCGCCCGCGGCAGCTTTGGCACCGACGAGCGGAGCTTCGCCGGCGAGCTGCCCATGCACCGCGACCGTGCCTTCCAGGCCTGGGTGCAGATCTCGATGGGCTGCAACTCGAAGTGCGCCTACTGCATCGTCCCGGCCGTGCGCGGCCGAGAGGTCAGCCGGCGTCCGGGAGATGTCGTCGCCGAGGTGATCCGGCTCGCGGCGGAAGGCGTGCGCGAGGTGACGCTCCTCGGGCAGAACGTCAACTCGTGGGGCCGCGACCTCGCGCCCGAGATCCACACGGAGTTCGGCGAGCTGCTGAGAGCGTGCGACGCGATCGACGGAATCGAGCGCATCCGCTTCACGAGCCCACATCCCAAGGACTTCCGCCGCCCGGTGATCGAGGCGATGGCCGAATGCGAGACCGTGTGCGAGCACGCCCACTTGCCCTTGCAGTCCGGCTCGTCGCGCATCCTGAAGGCGATGCGTAGGACGTATACCCGGGAGCGTTACCTCCGTCTCGTCGGCGAGCTTCGCTCAGGCATTCCTGATCTTGCGCTCGGCACCGATCTGATCGTCGGGTTTCCTGGTGAGACGGAAGACGACTTCCACGAGACCATCACTGCGGTCGAAGAGGTCGGCTTCGACAGCGCGTTCACGTTCGTCTACTCACCGCGTGCCGGCACCGAGGCGGCCGCGATGCCCGATCAGATCCCGGACGACCTCAAGCGCGACCGGATCGAACGACTGGTCGAGGTGGTGCAGCGCACGGCCGCTGCGCGCAACGCGCAACGCGTCGGCCGGGTCGAACAGGTGCTCGTCGAG
Organism: uncultured Actinomycetes bacterium; assembly: GCA_963833255.1. Taxonomy (GTDB): domain Bacteria; phylum Actinomycetota; class Thermoleophilia; order Gaiellales; family Gaiellaceae; genus 3-1-20CM-4-69-9. The sequence goes on along the minus strand of CAWHXK010000035.1, from coordinate 37,846 downwards.
GCGCCGAGCCGCACCGACCCGGCACTGCTGCGTGGCCGGACTCGCCGCAACACGACCGTGAACTTCTCCGGTGAGGCCGCGCCGGGAGAGCTGGTCGACGTCCTGATCGGTGAGGCGACGTCCACGACCCTGCGCGGAGCCCAGGCTGCGAGAGTCGCTGCCTGATGCGCGTGCTCGTCACAGGGTCGAGTGGCCAGATCGGGACGAACCTCGCACAGCGGCTCCAGCGAGACGGACATGAGGTGTTCGGCGTCGACAAGCGTCTCAACACCTGGACGGACGACTTCAAGTACCTCCTCCAGGACCTCTCCGGGCACTACCCGTCCTTCCCCGGAGGAATCGGTGGCGTCGAGTACCCCGAGGTCGATCTCGTGGTGCACCTGGCTGCGCACGCGAAGGTTCACCAGCTCGTCCGCCAGCCGCACCGCGCGCTCGAGAACGCTGTCATGACGTTCAACGTCCTCGAGTTCTGCCGCCAGCAGAACCTGCCGATCGTCTTTTCGTCGAGCCGGGAGGTCTACGGCGACGTGCACCGGTTTGCCGAGGAAGAGGCGAGCGAGGCGAGCGCAGACTTCGCCTATACGGAGTCGACGTACTCCGCGTCGAAGATCGCCGGCGAGGCATTCGTCTACTCCTACGCGCGCTGCTACGGGCTCAAGTACCTCGTCTTTCGGTTCTCGAACGTCTACGGTCGATACGACAACGACCTTGCGCGCATGGTGCGCGTCCTGCCGCTCTTCATCCATACGATACTGCGCGACGAACCGGTGACGGTGTTCGGACAGGAAAAGACGCTCGACTTTACGTACGTCGACGACTGCATCGACGGAATCACACGAGGGATCGAGGCGCTGGCCGAGGCACGCGTCGTCAACGAGACGGTGAACCTCGCGTACGGCCAGGGCAACTCGCTCGTTCACGCGGCCGAGCTGATCGCGGCAGAGCTTGGGACCGAACCGAAGATCGCGCTCGCGCCGTCGCTGCTCGGCGAGGTCACCCACTACGTCGCAGATCTGACGAAGGCTCGTGAGCTGCTCGGCTACGAGCCGGCAGTCCCGCTCGAGGAGGGGATCTCGCGCTCGGTCGCCTGGTTCAAGGAGCATCGCGCCGCGCATCCCGAAGAAGACGGGCCGCTGCCGGCCGACGTCCTCTTTCCGCAGGATGCAGAGGTTGGCTGGAAGTCAGCCGTCAGCTCCTCCTAGCGTCGTCGCGATCTTCGGCCCGACCGCTTCGGGCAAGACGGCCGTCGCAGAGGCGGTCGCCGATCGTCTCGGAGGTGAGGTCATCTCTGCCGATTCGATGCAGGCGTATCGGGGTCTGCCGATCCTCACGGCGCAGCCGGACCGGCCGACACGTCTCGTGGGGATCTGGCCGCTGGACCACGAGGGCTCCGTCGCCGACTACGCCCGCCTGGCGCACGCAGCGATCGACGAGCTTGTCGACGCGGGTCGGATCCCGGTCGTCGCCGGCGGCACCGGCCTCTACCTACGCGCCGCGCTCGCAGAGCTGAGCCTGCCACCCGCACCGACGCATGAGCAACGGGCGCGGTGGGAGCGCGCCTACGACCGCCTCGGGGCCGTGCGCGCGTACGCCGTCCTCGCGGAGCGCGATCCTGACGCCGCAGCGCGGATTCATGCGAATGACCGCCGTCGCGTGGTGCGAGCACTGGAGCTCACAGAGCTCGGATCGTCCCTGAGCCCGGACGCGGACCGGCTCTGGACGTCCGAACCACGCCTGCCTACAGTGGTCTTCGGGCTCGACGTCCCGCGCGGCGTCCTGGAAGAGCGAATCGTGGGGCGCGCCCACGCGATGTTCGCTGCGGGCGTCGTCGACGAAGTGAGTCGCGCGCTCGCGGCGCCGATCTCAGCGACAGCCGTCCGTGCCCTCGGCCTGCGCGAGGTGGCGGAGCTTTCGCGCGACGAGGCGCTCGCGGCACTCGTCGTCCGCACGCGGCGCTACGCCGCCTACCAGCGGAAGTGGCTACGACGCATCCCCGGCCTTGTTAGCGTCAACGCCGATCGTCCGGTGGACGAGATCGCACATGACATTGTCGAAGTGGCAAGCGCTCGGCAACGACTACCTGCTGGTCGAACGGGCTGAGCTTCCAGAACCGCTGACGCCGGATCATGTCCGGCACCTCTGCGACTACCACTACGGCGTCGGGTCCGACGGTCTGCTCGAGGTGGTGCAGCTGGAAGGGACGCACGCCGAGGTGCGCATCTGGAATCCAGACGGGTCGACAGCCGAGCTGTCGGGCAACGGCGTGCGAATCGTCGCGGCGTGGCTTGCGCGCGAATCGCAGTCAGAGCATGTCACGCTGTCGGTCGGCCCGCGCCACGTCGAGGCGATGGTCCGCGACGGCGAGGGGATCGAGGTCGGCGTCGGACGTGTCGAGGTGGGAGAGCCCGAGACGCTCGACCTCGGTGACGAGCGCGTGGAATTCACGCCCGTCTCTGTAGGCAACCCGCACGCGGTCGTCCGCCGCGAGCCCGAGCGCGGCGAACTACGGCGTCTCGGTCCGCGCATCGAACGACACTCCCGCTTCCCCGAGCGAACGAACGTGCAGCTCGTCCGAGTCGATGGGTTGCACGAAGTGACCGTCGGCGTGTGGGAGCGCGGCGCGGGGGAGACGCTGTCGTCCGGCACGAGCTCGGTCTCGGCTGCCGCCGCCGCCATTGCGAACGGTTGGTGCGAGAGCCCGGTCACCGTCCACCTGCCCGGCGGTGATCTGCTCGTGGAGCTGCAGGCCGACGGAAGCGCGCGCTTGACGGGGCCGGCCGAGGAGATCTGCCGGGTCGAGCTGGTCTAGCCGCCGAGACCGTACTCGCGGAGCGCGTCGTTCAGGCTCACCTTCAGATCTGTCGACTCGCTGCGCCAACCCACGATCAGCGCGCACGCAAGCTGATACGTCCCCGCGGGAAACTCCTTCGGCCGGCTGCCGGGAACGACGATCGCACGAGGCGGCACGAACCCGCGATGCTCGACGGGCTCGTCGCCGGTCACGTCGATGACCGGGACAGAAGAGGTCAGCGACACGTTCGGTCCGATCACGGCGCGCGCTCCGATTCGCACCCCTTCGGTCAAGATCGCACGCGACCCGACGAACGCTCCGTCCTCGACGATGACCGGACGCGCACCGGGCGGCTCGAGCACGCCGCCGATCCCGACGCCGCCGGCAAGATGGACGTCAGCACCGATCTGCGCTCCCGAGCCGACGGTCGCCCAGGTGTCGACCATCGTGCGTGGACCGACCCAGGCCCCGATGTTGACGTAGCTCGGCATCATCACGACGCCCGGCGACAGAAACGAGCCGTACCGCGCAACGGCCGGCGGCACGACGCGCACCCCGAGCCGCTCGTAGTCGTGCTTGAGGGGGATCTTGTCGTGGTACTCGAACGGCCCGACCTCCTGCGGCTCCATCTGCCGTAGCCGGAAGAACTCGAGGATGGCCTCCTGCACTTCGGGATTCACGCGCCAGTCCCCGTCGACGGGCTCGGCCACGCGCACCTCTCCCCGGTCGAGCTCGGCGATGAGCGCCTCGACTCGTTCGGCGTTCACAACACCACCTCGAGGATCTCGGCCGCCCTGCGGCACTCCGCCTCGGTGGGGACGAGCGCCATGCGCCAGTAACCCTCGCCGGCAGGGCCGAAGAACGTCCCGGGGGAAACGATCAGCCCGTGCTCGAGCAGCCCGGCCGCGAACGCCTCGGACGTCTGACCCTGCGGCACCTCGAGCCAGAGGAACATGGTCGCCTCGCTGCCGGCGACACGGATGCCCTTGCGCGCAAGCGTCGGGAGCAGAGCGTCTCGCTTTCGCCGGTACGCACCCCGCGTGCGCTCGACGTGTTCCTCGTCGTCCCACGCCACGACCGACGCACGCTGCACGAACTCCTGCGGTGCGGTGCCGACCGAAGGCCTGAACTGTTTCAGCGCGGCGATGAGGTCAACGTCGGCGGCCGCGAAGCCGGAGCGGTATCCGGTCATCGACGAGCGCTTGCTCAGCGTGTTGAAGACCGCGACGTTCCCACGGTTGCGCACTTCGAGCGCGGAGTGGGGAGGATCGGCGAACCAGAGCTCCGTGTAGGCCTCGTCCGACGCGAGCAGGAACCCGTGCTTGCCCGAGAGATCTGCGAGTCGCTCGAGAAAGTCGAGCGGCGCGATCGCTCCGGTCGGGTTGTTCGGATAGTTGATCCAAACAATGGCCGCTCGGTCCCAGGTCGCGGCGTCGACCGCGTCGAGATCGGGCAGGAAGCCGTTCTCCTCGCGCAGCGGAAGCCGGAGGACGTCGGCTCCGGCGAAGGCGGCTCCCCGATCGGGCACCGGGTAGCCCGGGTCCGTCGTGACGACGAGACGCCGGTCGCCATCGCGGTCGACGAGTATCTGCGCGAGCAGGAAAATCGCTTCCTTCGATCCGTAGGTCGGGATGACCTCGGCGTCAGGATCGAGCTCGACGCCGAAGCGCCGCTCGCACCAGCCTGCGACGGACTCCCGGAGCTCGGGCAGCCCTTCGGCGAGTGGATAGGTCGAGATTTCTGTCAGGCTCGCAGCAAGGGCCTCGCGGATCATCGGCTCTGTCGGCTCGCGCGGATCTCCCTTGCCGAAGTCGATCAGCGCCACTCCCTCAGCGGCAAGCCGACGTTTGGCCTCTTCGAGGTTCACGAAGGGATACGTGCCGGTCGCCGTCAGGGCGGGGGAGAGCTGCACGGGAGCCATGGTGGGGATTCTGCCCAGTTGGCGGCATAATCCGTTCCGTGATCCAACGCCAGCCGGACCCCGCGCTGGAGCGTGGGTTCATCGTCGCCGTGCTGGCCCAGGGAGCCGACTCCGAATCCGAGCTGGCCGAGCTTCGAGAGCTCGCCCGGACAGCGCTCGTCGAGCCGATCGACGAGCTCGTGCAGCACCGAGCCCGGCCGGAGACCCGGACCTACCTGGGCAAGGGAAAGCTCGAGGAGCTGAAGCGCGCGTACAAGGAGTCCGGGGCCGAGGTGCTCCTGGTGGACGACGAGCTCGAGCCGGCCCAGCAGCGGTCGCTCGAGAACGCACTCCAGGCACGCGTCGTCGACCGGACCCAGTTGATCCTCGACATCTTCGCCCAGCATGCGCGGAGCGCCGAGGGCAAGCTTCAGGTCGAGCTCGCGCAGCTGGAGTACAACCTCCCACGGATGCGCGGCATGTGGCAGCACCTCGAACGCCTCGGTGGAGGCATGGGCTCGCTCGGGGCGGGAGTCGGGACACGCGGTCCCGGTGAGTCGCAGCTCGAGACCGACCGCCGCATCGCCCGGCGGCGAATCACGCTCCTGCGGAGGCGGCTGAAGGATCTGAGCAAGCAGCGTGACGTGCGGCGCAAGGAGCGTCAGCGCACCGAGGCGCCGACAGTGGCGCTCGCCGGTTACACGAACGTCGGCAAGTCGACACTCCTGAATGCTCTCACGGACGCCGACGTGTCCGTGAACGATCGGTTGTTCGAGACACTCGATCCCACGACTCGCTCGTTCGAGCACGACGGGCGCCGGTATCTCGTGACGGACACGGTCGGCTTTATCCGCCGTCTGCCGACGGAGCTCGTGCAAGGCTTTGCCGCAACGCTCGAGGAGACCCTCGTCGCGGATCTCGTGCTGCTCGTCGTCGATGCATCAGCGCCGGACGAACGGCTCGACGAACAGGAGGCAGCCGTTCGTGGCGTGTTGCACGACATCGGCGCCGACGATCTTCCCCTCGAGGTGGTCGTAAACAAGATCGATACCGTCGACACCTTGCGGCGACGGCGACTCGCCAATCGTTTTCCCGACGCGGTACAGATCTCTGCGTTCACGGGAGAGGACGTCGACGAATTGCGCGCACGCATCGCGGAGCGGTTCGCGGACCGCTTTGAGGCGGTGCACCTCTTCCTTCCGTACGAGGAAGGGGGGAAGCTTGCGGAGCTGTATGCACTCGGAGCGCCGATCGAGGAGCGAGAGGATCAGGCGGACGGCGTGTACGTGCGAGCGCGGTTGCCGCATCGCGAGCTTCGGCGCTTCGCGCGCTACCTGGTTGCGGAGGCGCGCTCCGAACCTGCGCGTCGCGCACGTTGATCGAGCTTCCAATCCAACGGCTGCACGCGGATGCGGTCGTCCCGCAGCGCGCGTACACCGGTGACGCTGGGCTCGATCTCGCCTCCTGCGAGCGCGTCGAGCTCGGTCCAGGCGAGCGAGCGCTTGTCGGCACCGGTCTGGCCGTGGCGATTCCGGAGGGATACGCCGGGTTCGTCCAGCCGCGTTCAGGGCTGGCCGCGCGCCACGGCCTGACGGTCGTCAACTCGCCGGGCCTCGTCGACTCGGGGTATCGCGGGGAGCTGCGAGTCGTGCTCCTGAACACCGATCACACGGAGCCCTTCGTCGTCGAGCCCGGGATGAGGATCGCCCAGCTCGTCGTGCTGCCGATCCCCGAGCTCGAGCTCGTCGAGGTCGATGAGCTCCCCTCGAGCGAGCGCGGCGTGCGCGGCTTCGGATCCTCTGCTGCGTGATGGCGCCCGAGCCGCGCATTCGCGTTTCGGCGATCCTCCGCTGGAAGGACCAGGTGCTGCTGTGCCGGCACGAGAAGCCCGGCAAGGAGTACTGGCTGCTGCCCGGCGGCGGCGTCAACTCCGGTGAGAGTCTGGTCGATGCCCTGCACCGCGAGCTCGCCGAGGAGATCGGAATCGACGATCAGCTGCCCGTCGAAGGACCGGTCGCGATCGTCGACTCGATTGCACCCGCACAGAGCTTCGCGAAGAAGCACGTTGTGCACATCATCTTCGCGGGCGATCTCGGTGGCAGGTCGCTCGAAGCGGTCACGTCGACCGATGCAGCAGTCCGCGGCCATAGCCTCTTCCGCGTCGGCGACCTCGACGATGTCGTGTTGCACCCGCCGATCCAGCGCTTCCTCAGCCGCTGGCAGCCCGGCGACCCTGCTGTCTACCTGGGCGCACTGTGGGCACGTTGACCCACGTTCGGCGCGGGCGCGAGTACAAGACGTACGCATTTCGGAGGTAGGCTCGCCGCCGAGGGTGGCGGGTCAGAACCCCACCCATTCTGGGTGGGGGTGCGTGCTCCGGTCAGCGGCGGCCGCCGCGGGATTCTGCGCGGCGGGCTGAGACCTCGTGAGCCTCCGTTTCGAGCTCGTCGACGAGGGATGTCAGCTCCGGCGGCTCACCGAGGCGATGGGCCAGGGCTTGCCCGAGGAGCCAGTCGGCGAACCAGGGATTGCGCGGCAGGAGTGGACCGTGGAGGTAGGTCCCGACGACTCGGCCCACCCGACAGCCTTCGAAGCCGCTCTCGCCGTCGTTGCCGAAGCCGGCGACGACACGTCCCAGTGGACCCGTGCCTGGATCGAGCCGCGTTCGACCGACGTGGTTTTCGAAGCCTGCAAGCGTGCGTCTGACCCCGGGCTCGAGCTCGCACTCGAGCAGCACGTCGCCGATCATGCGTCGTTCCCCGGCGACCGTGTCGAGCGGAAGCAGTCCGATGCCGGACAGCTCTGTCCCGTGGAAGTCTCGGTACGAGCGCCCGAGCAGCTGGTAGCCGCCGCAGACCGCGAGCACCGCGGCTCCGCCGTCCACAGCGCGACGCACATCTTCCGCCTTTGCGGCCAGATCCTGCGCGACGAGGGCCTGCTCGCGGTCCTGGCCGCCTCCGACGTAAAGCAGATCGTGCTCATCGGGCCACAGCGGATCGCCGACCGAGACGGCACGCACCTCGAGGTCGTGGCCACGCCACGCTGCGCGGCGGGAAAGGACCGCGATGTTGCCGCGGTCGGCATAGATGTTGAGGTAGTCCGGATAGAGATGCCCGACGACGATCTTCACGCGGCCCGCTCCCAGTACGGGCGCACGAAGCCGCGTTCGCCGACGACCTTCCGGAGCGCGAGCATCGCCGTGTACGTGGGCAGGACGACGAGCTCGCCCCCTGCGGGAGTCAGCTCGAGCCCACGGTCGAGGCCGGCTTCCAGCGAGGGGATGACGTCGATCCGGTCCGGGTCGAGACCGCCGTACTTGAAACGGAGCGCCAGCTCCGCCGCGCGATCGCCCGTCGCCACCAGCCGGTCGAGACCGTCAAGGAGCGGCTCGAAGTCGACGTCCCAGATCCACGACACGTCGCGCCCGTCTGCGATCGCGTCGTTCAACCCGATCACGACGACCGAGGGAGTGCCTCCGTCGACGATCGTCCGCACGGCCTCGTTGGCGCCGGCCGGGTTCTTGATCAACAGCATCAGGAGGCCGCGATCCCCGACCGCGATCCGTTCGAAGCGGCCGAACGCGGCGCTGAAGGACTCGAGCCCGGACACGACCTCCTCGAGCGACGCTCCGACACTCAGACCGAGCGAAGCGGCCGCGAGTGCGTTGTACACGTTGTAGAGACCCGGCAGGCGCAGACGCACTCGCCGCTCTCCCGCGGGTGTTGCGAGTGTGAAAGACACCGACTCGAGGCCGTCCAGCTCGATCTCTCGCGCCGCCACCGTCGAGCGGGGGACGCCGGTCCCCGCAGGCGGGGCACCCGTACTCGCCGAGGTGCCCCATGTAGGCGGCCGCATAGTCGTACGGCGTCCCACACTGCACGCAGTACTTCGAATCGGCAGCGTGCTGGAGCGACGGGCGCGCCAGGGAAGGATCGTCCACACCGAAGACGAGCGCGCCGGAGCGCACCCGCGCGAGCGCGCCGAGTTGCGGGTCGTCGCCGTTCACGACGAGCGCAGTCTCTGCCGGAAGCCCGCGCACGGCCTCACGCCAGCGTGCTGCGACGTGCTCGAGCTCTCCGTAACGGTCGAGCTGGTCGCGGAAGAGATTGCCAAGGCAGACGGCCTTCGGCCTGACCCTCGCGACGATCTCTGGCAGCGCGCCCTCATCGACCTCGAAGAGGCCGAGCTCGGCATCGCTCGTGTCGAGCAGCGTGGAGGCGATCCCCGAGACGAGATTCGCTCCCGAGCTGTTGTGCGCCAGGCGAAAGCGTTTGCGCAAGATCCCGGCCGCCATCGCGGCAGTCGTCGTCTTCCCGTTCGTCGCGGAGATTACGGCCGACCCTTCGGGCAGACGCGCGGCGAGGCGGTCGATCGCCCCGGGATCGAGCTTCCAGAGGAGCTTTCCAGGCACCGTCGTGCCGCCGCCGGCCCCGGCCAGACGCGACAGTTTCCCCGCAACACGCGCGACTGCGATCTCGGCTGCGAGCGGCATCGGCAAGCGCAAAACAGGGGGGAGGCTACCCAAGTGCCGCTGATCCCCCGGAGGGGTGAACTTCGGGGCTGCTACCGCAAAAGGGTGAGGTATCCCGCCCGCCGGCCCCCTACGTTGCGGCCTGTTAACTGCGGCTTTGAGAGGAGAACGATGCGGACCGGAGGTCAACGACGGGATGTGCGCGCAAGCGCACTCTGGGGTAGCGGGAAGCGTGGAACAGGGTCGCGCTCGAACGCGCTCTGGGGTAGTGGTAAGCGGCGCACGGCACTTCTGGCCACACTCGTGCTCACGCTCGTGGTGCCGCTCGGGGCTTCGGCCGGGCCGGGCCCGAAGAGCATCACGGCATTCGTGGCTCCTGGGCTGCTGACGTCCGCCCAGTCTCGGCCGGCCGACAAATTCTCGGTGATCGTCCAGGGCAAGGGTGGGAACCAGGCCGCTCACGCGGTCGCTGACGTTCTCCACCTCTCCCTGAAGACGGCGCGAACCTTCAGCTCGATCGATGGTGTCGCCATCGACCTCACCGGCGTGCAGATCGTCACGCTCGCCGCCGACAAGCACGTGACGGCGATCACGGCCGACTCGCGTGTTCGCCTTTCGTCTCTTTCGCAGGGCAACGAGAAGTGGCCCTTCGTCGCCGGTGTGACGAGGTACACCTCGGCCCCGGCGGCAACGATTGCGGTCGTTGACTCCGGCATCGACGCGTCCCGGCCCGAGTTCGCCGGCCGCATCGCCGCCAGCGTCAATCTGACCTCGCTCCCCGGCAACTCGTCGGGCGACGGGCGCGGCCACGGCACGTTTGTCGCAGGAATCGCGGCAGGCGCCATGGGTGGCCGAGGCGGTGCGGCACCGACCGCGAAGATCGTCTCACTCGACGTCATGGACGACCAGGGGATGGCGAAGACGAGCGACGTCATCGCCGCCGCCGACTGGATCCTCGCCAACAAGGCGAAGTACGGGATCCGGGTTGCGAACTTCTCGCTGCACTCGTCCGTCGCCAACAGCTTCATGTACGACCCGCTCGACAAGGCGGTCGAGAGCCTCTGGTTCAACGACGTCGTCGTCGTGGCCGCTGCCGGCAACTACGGCAACCCGAACGGGCCGAGCGGCGTCCCGTTCGCACCCGGCAACGATCCCTTCGTGATCACGGTCGGCGCGAGCGACACCGGTATGTCCGTCTCGACGTTCGACGACGTCGCGGCTCCGTGGTCGGCGTACGGCTACACGCTCGACGGCTTCGCGAAGCCCGATCTCGCGGCACCCGGCCGCTACATGGTAGGCCCGGTCCCCGTGACGCTCGACGCTCTACACGGAGCGCGCCGATCACGTCGTCGACACGGGCTACATGGAGCTCTCGGGCACGTCGTTCGCCGCCCCGGTCGTCAGCGGCGTGGCTGCGCTGATCCTCGGCAAGCATCCGGAGTTCACTGCCGACCAGGTCAAGGGCGCTCTCATGCTCGGCACGAAGCCGATGCCTCAGGCAGCCAAGCTCTCGGTGGGCGTCGGCGAGGTCAGTGCCGTGCGCTCGCTCCAGTACCTCGAACCCGCCGAAGGCGAACAAGGCGCTGAACGCCTTCGTCGTCTCCGCTTCCGGCGCCAGCGGGCGAGTCTTCGACTCTGCCAGCTGGGCGGACAAAGCCAAGAACGACGCTTCGTGGGCCGAGGCCTCGTGGGCCGACGCCTCCTGGGCCGACGCCTCCTGGGCCACCGCGAGCTGGGCGGATGCGAGCTGGGCGGATGCGTCCTGGAGCGATCTGAGCTTTGCCTCGGCCTCCTGGGCCGACACGGCAACGGCTGCGGCTTCCTGGGCCGATCTCAGCCTCGCGAGCGCCTCGTGGGCCGACAACGCCGGCGACGAGACCGCCCAGCCCGACGCCGGTGCGATCGACCCGGCCGAGCTCGCTGCGATCCTCGCGGGCACGCTGGATCCGTAAATCTCATGCGCCTACCCGGGGTCACCCGTTCGGGGGAATCGATCGAGGGTTCCCCGAACGGGGGATGCCCCCGGGTAGGCGGCCTTCTACGTTCCGCGATGGGCTCTTGTCTGCGGCCCACCAGTACGACGCGTGGCGAAGGAGAGACCCAGATGAAGGACCGCACGAGGGCGTGAGCGCGACGCCCACCGATATCTCGCTCGTCGCCGAGCCCGGCTCGGGAAGAAACGAGAGCCTGCCGCGAAACGCGCGGTTCTACTTCATCGCAGTCGCGATCATCGCTGCGGGAGTCACGCTGCCGTTCATCGGGAGACTGCAGACGACCGACCAGTGGCCGGCGTTCCTCATCCTCGCCTCGGCGGCCGCGACGGCCCGCCTCTTCGTCGTTCGCACGCCCGCCGACCAGGCGTACCACACCGACATCGTCTTCCTGATCCCGGCGGCGCTGATCCTGCCGCCCGAGCTACTCGTGCTCGTCGCCGTCGTCCAGATGGTCCCGGAGTGGCTGAAGATGCGCTACCGCTGGTACCTGCAGACGTTCAACATCCTCGACTACTCGCTCTCGGCGATGGCCGCCTGGTTCGTCGGCCGCGTCCTCATCCTCGAACACTCTGGGATCGGTAACGACGCACTGCGGCTGTCGCTCGCCGGGTTGGCGGCCTGCGTCGTCTTCGTCGCGGTCAACCACATCCTGCTCGCCGTGATGCTGCGACTCGCGCGAGGCTTCACGTTCCGGGACACGGGCCTGTTCGATCCCGAGTACCTCGCTACCGACCTCGTGCTCGCAGCGCTCGGCGTCGCGGTGTACGCGTTCTGGCAGTCGAACCCTTGGCTCGTCCCGTTTGCGCTCACGCCGCTCTTCTTGATCCACCGGTCGCTGAGCGTTCCCGCCCTCCAGGCAGAGGCACGAGTGGATCCGAAGACCGGTCTCTTCAATGCACGCCACTTTGCGGCCGCGCTCGCAGAGGAGATCGGCCGCGCCCGCCGCTTCGAGCGCCCGATGTCACTGATCATGGCCGACCTCGACCTGCTCCGAGACATCAACAACACGTACGGCCACCTTGCGGGCGACGCAGTGCTGAAGGGAATCGCAGAGGTCTTCCGCGCCCAGTTGCGGCACTACGACGTGCCCGCGCGCTTCGGCGGCGAGGAATTCTCGATCCTCCTGCCGGAGACGCCCCCCGAGCAGGCACTCGAGATCGCCGAGCGGATCCGCCGTGCGGTAGCCGAGCGCACCTTCGATGTCGAGACCTCGAGCGATCCCATTCGCGCCACCGTCTCGATCGGCGTCGCGGGCTTCCCGAAGGACGGCACCGATGCGAACGAACTGATCCACCAGGCGGACCTCGCGGTCTACCGCGCGAAGCTGCAGGGACGGAACCGTGTGCTCGGTGCGAGCTCCGAGCCGCTGCTCATTCCGGCCGACCGTTCGACGCGGTTGATCGCAGTGCCGGAAGACGGCGACCATCACGCCCCTCTTCCCGGCGCGGTGCAGGTCCAGCCGACGGAGGAGCGCCGTGCAGACGTACGCCATCCGCGTCCACACGCTGTCCATGGACCGCGGTTCCTGTCGCTGGACCGGCGCCTGAGCCTGACGGTGGGGCTCGTCAGTACCGTCGGTGTCGGTGCCGGAATCGTCGGCCTGCTCTTGACCTGGACCACGAAGGACCTGCTCGGCCTGCTGACGGTCGTGGGTCTCGTGGGAGTGGGGCAGGCGCTCGCCCTCGAGGCGGATGAAGGCTCCGCCGTGCTCTCGGTGAGCGCGGTCGGCTGCCTTGCGGCTGCGTCGCTCTTCGGCTTCCGTGCTGCGCTCCCACTCGCGCTCGCGAGCGTGGCGGTCGAGTGGAGTGCGCGTCGTGCGCCGCTGCACAACGTCCTTTTCAACATCGGGGCACTGACACTCGCATCGCTCGCGGCGGCGAGCGTCTTCAAGATTGCGTACTTCTTCCCGGACGGCACAGGACATCAGCTGGCGGCCTCGGGGCTCGGCCTGCTCGCGGGCGCAGCGTACTTCGCCGTGAACATGGGCCTCGTCTCTCTGGCGCTCGCCCTTCAGGGACACGAGCGCTGGTGGTCGGTCTTCAGGGAGCGCTTTGCGTGGCTGCTTCCCCACTACCTCGTCTACGGCTTCATCGGCGGCGTGATGGCGCTCGCATATGAGGCCGTGCAGCTGCTCGCCCTCGCGGTCTTCGCCGTGCCGTTGCTCCTGATGCGGAAGACGCAGGAGGCGTACCTCAAGCACACCCAGCGCAGCGCCCAGAAGCTTCGCCAGGCGGCGGAGACCATCCAGTCGCAGAACGTGTCGCTCGAGCTTGCGAACAAGCTGCTGAAGGAACGCTCGACGGCTGCGATGGAATCCCTCTCCGCGACAGTCGACGCACGCGACTCGTACACCGCCGGCCACTCACGCCGCGTGCAGCAGCTCGCACTCGCGATCGGCCGAGAGCTCGGCCTCTCACACGCGGAGCTCGACCTACTCGGACATGCTGCCCTCTTCCACGACATCGGCAAGCTGGCGATCCCGGACTCGATTCTCCTGAAGCCGGCGAGCCTCACTCCCGAAGAGTGGTCGCTCATGCAGCGTCACGCGGAGGAGGGGGCGCGCATCATCGACCGCCTCGGTTTCCTGAACGACGCCGTGCCGGCCATCCGCCACCACCACGAGCGCTTCGACGGCACGGGTTACCCGGACCGGCTACAGGGCGAAGACATCCCGCTCGGAGCCCGCATCATCCATGTCGCGGATGCGCTCGATTCCATGCTCACGACGCGCATCTACCGGGCCGCCCGCCCGGCCGCCGAGGCGCTGCAGGAGCTCAGACGGGCGGCAGGCACCCAGTTCTGCCCTCGCTGCGTCACGGCTCTGGAGCGGATCCTGCCGCTCGAGAGCTTTGAGAGCGAGAGCGACCGCACGCGTCTCTCCGCAGTCGCTTCCTAGCCGCTCAAGCCTTAACTTGCGTTCTTTCCAGAACGCTCTATCCTTCTTGGCATGACCCGCAAGCCGCCTTTCAGGGCGGTCGCGAAGATCGACCCCGACGCGCTTGCGTCCTTCCAGGCCGGAATCCGCAAGCGCTACTCGAACGCCCAGATCCTTCAGGAGCTGCGCGCGAGCGCGGAGCGGTTGGGACGTTCGCCGACGATGCGTGAGTTCGCTGCCGACGCGGAGACGAGCGTTCATCCGCAGACGGTGATCGAGCACTTCGGGAGCTGGAACGCGGCGAAGCGCGAGGCCGGTCTCGTCCCGCGCCGCTTCGCGACGCGTGAAGAGCTCGTCGGGCTGCTGCGCGACCTGGGGGAGGACCTCGGCCGCGTGCCAACCGCAAAGGACCTCGACGCCCGCCGCGGCTCGATGCCTTCGAAGTCGCTCTACTGGCATACGTTCGGCTCCCTGGCCGAGGCGCTGCGCGAAGCCGGCTTCGACGTGCCGCTGGGCGAGGAACGGCTCGACCGTGCCGTCGAGCAGGGAGTCGGGCTCGCCCGAAAGCTAAAGCGGCTGCCGAAGTTCGCAGATTGGGCGGCGGCGCGAAAGAAGGACGAGACGCTCTTGACCGAGTGGCAGGTCTACAGAATGTTCGACGCCCGCAGGGGCGCGTGGTCGACCTTCCAGTTCCTGATCAAGGAACGCCTCGAAGACGAGGGCAGATCGGTCGGGTCCGACGGACGCCTGCGTTGACTACGCGGCGGCGGTGTGCAGCCGGGCGAGTCGCTCGAGGCACGAACGGGCCTCGTCGGGAGCCCGCACCGCAGGCAGAGGCTCTTCCTGGAACGAACGGTCCGGCTGGAAGAGCTCCTGCGCGACGATCTTGCCGTGCTCGACGGCGACGACCGTGCCCTCGGGCAGCTCGCTCTTGCGGAGCTTGATCGCCGTATAGCTCTCGACGAGCTGGAGCGCGACTCGCGTCGATGCGAAGAAGAGCTCGTGCTTGCCCCGGCCGAGCCACAGCGGACGCCCCAGGCCGCGGGCCAGCAGCAGCTCCGGGCGTTTCTCGTCGAGCCAGGCGGTCGCCATAGACCCGTACAGCTTCTGCAGCGCCTCTGCAGTGCGCCCGCGCGCAAGCTGCGCGAGGGCGAAGATGATTTCCGAGTCGACCGTCATCTCGGGGTGTGCGCGCTCGATTCGGTGCTGCTCGAAGAGCTCGTCGTCGTTCTTGATGATCCCGTTGTGCACCCCGACCACCGAGCCGTGGCGGATCGGATGATTGTTCGCCTCGAGGCTGGGGTGGCCCTTGGTGAAGTCGCGGACGTGGACGAGCAGCTTCGTCGCTTCCTCGGGGACGCTGATCCGCTCTAGGAGGGCCGTCGCGCCGGAGCGCTGTTTATGGACGGCGATCCCAGCTCCCGGGGCCCGGTGGGCATAGCCGACGGCGTCGGCGCCGCGCTCGGCGATCCCGGTCAGCAAGGCGCGGGCGGCGACTGTCCGCTCGACGCTGCTCCCAGGAGCGAGGCTATATCCGGCTATTCCGCACAAAGTTTTTGAGGAAATTCAAGCGACCTTCCGGTCGCCCAATCCTTCTAGACGCATCGGCTGTAGTCCTTGTTAGGAGCCATCCCTCGGCAGAGGGTTGACGGCCGCCTCAAGAGTCCTCTCGAAAGCGCCGATACCCGTGACATGCGGCCGCTCCCTGAGGTGCCATCGGACCCCGCGCTCGAACCAAAGCTCGAGCTCGTTTCCGAGGTCGACGACGCCGAGGCCGAGGAGGCCGAGGAGACCGAGGAGACCGAGGAAGAGGCCGCCGAGACAGAGGATGGGGAGGAGGAAGCCGCCCCGGCCGCCAAGGCCGAGGCGACGCAGGATCCGCTGAAGCTCTACGTCCGGGCGATCGGCGACGGCCCGCTTCTCACGCCGGCCGAAGAGCGTGAGCTTGCACGCCGAAAGGACGATGGCGACGAAGAGGCCAAGAAGAAGCTGATCGAGTCGAACCTCCGGCTCGTCATGTCGATCACCCGTAACTACACGAAGGCCGGAGTGCCGCTGCTGGACCTGATCCAGGAAGGCAACCTCGGCCTCATCCGTGCGGTTGAGAAGTTCGACTACAAGCTCGGCTACAAGCTTTCCACCTATGCAACCTGGTGGATCCGGCAGGCAGTAACGCGCGCGCTCGCCGACCAGGGTCGAACGATCCGGCTGCCGGTCCACGTCGCGGACCAGGTCCGACGGCTCATGCGCGCGCGCCGTCAACTCGCCCAGAAGCTGAACCGCGAGCCGACGCAGGAAGAGCTGGCGAGGGAGAGCGGCTTTCCCGAGAAGCGCGTCCAGGAGTTGCTCGACCTCGTTGAGGATCCCGTCAGCCTCGAGACCCCCGTCGGCGAAGGCGAGAGCATGTACGCCGACCTGATCGAAGACATTCACTCGGAACGCCCCGACGAGTCCACTTCGAAGAAGCTCCGCCGCGTCGAGCTCGCCGAGGCGATGCTCCGGTTGAACCCGCGCATGCGTCGTGTGCTTTCGCTCCGCTTCGGGCTCAATGGCGAAGCGCCCCAGACCCTGGAGGAGGTCGGGGCGGGGCTCGGCATCACACGCGAGCGCGTGCGACAACTCGAGTCACGCGCACTTCGAGAGCTCCGGGCCGTCGCGCCCGACCTCGAGCTCTACCTCCGCAGTTAGAGGTACTACTAGGGGACGTGGACCGTCGCTTCGTCGACTGTCACTCGCACGTCGTCCCATCCGGTGACGACGGCGCAGCGACGATCGAGGACGGCCTGGCCCTCTGCCGCAGCGCTGCCACGCACGGAACGGCGATCCTCTTTGCGACGCCGCACGTCTGGCCGTACTTCACGCTCAGTGCGGAACGGGAGGCGGAGCTTCGCGCTGCCTACGAGCGCATGCGCCCGCAAGCGGGGCTCGAGCTGCGCCTCGGCTTCGAGCTGACGCCGGCGGCGCCGCTGCTCGAAGAGGATCCGCACCGTTACGTCCTCGAGGGCACCGACTGCGTCTTGATGGAGGTCCCGTTCTCCGGGCCACCCGATCTGCTCTACGCGCTCGCCGAGCACGTCGAACAGGCGGGGCTCCGTCCGATCATCGCCCATCCGGAGCGCACGGAGGCGGTGCTCGCCGATCCGTCCGTCGCGGATCAACTGGCAGAGAGAGGCTGGTCGTTGCAGGTGAACGCGACGTCGCTCCTCGGCCGTCACGGGCCCGAGCCCGAAGAGCTCGGCTGGTCGCTGCTCGAACGAGGGCTCGGCACGGTGGTCGCATCAGACGGTCACCGAACGACTCGGCCTGCACACATCGACGAGGCTCACACACTTGCCGAGCAGCGGCTCGGCGAAGGCGCTCTGAAGTTGTTCGACGGGACTGCGCTAGGGCTTACGCAGTCACCGACTGCATCTCGCGCAGCGTCGACAGGCGCCTGAGGGATTCCAGCTCGATCTGCCGGACACGCTCGCGAGTGAGCCCGAGGCGCCGACCGATCTCCTCGAGCGTCTTCGGCTCAGAGTCGTCGAGCCCGTAGCGGAGCACGAGCACCTGACGTTCGCGCTCCTGCAGAGACAGCAGCGCGGCGCTGAGCGCCTGCGAGCGCAGCGACACCTCGACCACTTCCTCCGGCAGCGGATCGTCGCCCGCGACGAAGTCGCCGAAGACCGCGTCCTCTGCTTCGCCGACGGGCTGGTCGAGCGAAGCCGACGCACGAGCGGCAGCACGGACCTCGTGCGCTTGCTGGATCGGCAGGCTCGCCTCTTCGGCGATCTCCTCGAGCGTCGGTTCGCGGCCGAGCTGTGTCCAGAGGGTGCGCTCGGCGCGATTCATCTTCTGCAGGCGCTCGACGATGTGGACTGGCATGCGGATCGTCCGCGCCTTGTCCGCGAGCGCGCGCGCGACCGCCTGGCGGATCCACCAGGTCGCGTAGGTCGAGAACTTGTAACCCCGCCGCCAGTCGAACTTCTCGACGGCGCGGATCAGGCCGAGCGTTCCCTCCTGGATCAGGTCGAGGAAGGGGAGGCCCTGGTTTCTGTAGTTCTTCGCGATCGAGACGACGAGGCGCAGGTTCGCCTGGATCATGTGGGACTTCGCACCGAGGTCGCCGCGCTCGATGCGCTTGGCGAGCTCGACTTCCTGCGCTGCCGTGAGCAGTGCGTGCCGGCCGGCTTCCCGGAGGAAGAGCTGCAGCGCATCGGTCGTCGTCTCGTACGAGACCTGGAGCGGGGGAGGCGCAGGCTCCTTCTCCTTCTTCTCCTCCTTCTCGGGCTCCTCCGTCGTGTCCGTGATCTCGATCCCGCGGCGCTCGAGCTCGTTCCAGATCGCGTCTGTCTCGAGGGCATCGAGCTGATGCGCCTCTATGAGGTCGGCAACGTCGGGCTGGCGAACCGAGCCCGTGCTCTCAGCGTTCTCCAGCAGTCCTTGGACGTCCTCGTGCTGGAGGATCGACTCGATCTCGACCGTCATCTCCTAGGGGGTTGTTGCCTCTTGGCCCGCGATACCAAACACGCACGCTCTCAGTCGAGGCCGTTCGCGTCAACTCTCTACCTCCTTTCCCGCTGAAAACGGCGGCTCAGCTCCCCCAGAGCGGCCTGACCTCGATCGTCCCCATCTGGGCAACAGGGTGCCCGGCCGCGATCTCGACCGCTTCCTGGAGGCTGCCGCACTCGAGGATGTCGAAGCCGCCGACCACCTCCTTGGTCTCGGCGAACGGGCCGTCGGTGACGATGGTCTTCCCGTCACGGACCCGGACGGTCCGGGCTCGGCGCGGAGGAGCCAGCTGGTCACCGGTCACCCAGATTCCACGGGCCTGGAGATCGTCCAGCCAGGGAAAGCTCTCGTCGTCGGCGGCGTCATTCGGATCCGGCTCGGTCTGAGCGTCCATCTTTTCCGCGTCCCAGCACACCAGCATCAAGAACTTCATCGTCCGCTCCCTTCGTCGTTTTGGTATCAGCCTTACCTGTAGGACGTAACCGGCCGACCCAGATCGACACTCTTATGCGAATGCACGGAAACCTGCGTTATGTCAAGTCGACGTGGATTGGGCTCCTGGCCCTGCTGGCGCTCGCCTCCCCTTCCCGGGCCGAGGTCGTGACCCAGAAGGCCGATCGGGGCGTGCTCGCCGTGGCGCCGGACGGATCGCCTTGGGTGGCGTATACGGTCGGGCGCGGTCTCTACGCGTCGCTCCGTGGCAGCCAGGGCCGCTGGACGGCGATCCGCCTCGGCCGCCTGCCCGCCAACAGTGGGATCACGCTCGCCGGGATCCAGATCGGAGAACGTCCGCATCCTCAGGTGAACGTTCTCGTCGAGGACGAGCAGGGCCGCTGGATCGTCCTCGCCCGCGGCAGCCGCCTGACGACGATCGCGCGGGCGGCGAGCGGGAGCAGTTTCGGTCCGGCCGGCCTCGCGCTCGACGCACGGGGCCGGCCTGCGATCGCCTACGCCGTTCAGCGGAAAACGGGGCAGACCTTCCTCAGGCTGGTGACCTTCCGGGCGAACGGCAGCCGGCAGACGCGTCCGATCACCCTCAAGGGCTTCCCGAAGAGCGACCTTCCTCCCGGCGCCGCTCCCGTTCTCGTCGGCGGACGCCTCCACGTCGTCGAGACCTACACCTCGGCGGCGATCGACTGGGGCCCGACCGGCCACGGCGGTTGGGAAGGGCAGTACCTCTTCTTCAGCCGTCTGGGCTCCCCTCAGGGACGCGTCGGGGCCGTGAGCCTCCCCTCCACTCTGTGGTCAGCCTGGACTCAGGTGTACCCGCAGGCAGAGCCCGGCGACATCGTCGTCCTCCTAAACTCGAGCGCAACCACACAGGTCACGTCAACGCTGACCCACGGCATCTTCGTGTCCATCGCGCGAGGCGAGGACCAGCCGGAGATCGGCGCTTACGACTGGGTCGGTCTCGGCGAGGACTGGTTCGTCTACGCAGGGCTCATTCTTCGGGGGACGGGCTCCGATGCGTGGCAGCTCGACGGGCGGCTCGAGGGTTTCACGATCGGCAAGCTCGGCACGAGGCAGCTACTCCTCTCGCGCGAGGGCGGGCTCGAATGGTTCCGGTCGGCTGCCTCGCTTCCGCCCGTCCGGATCGGAATGGGCAAGGTCGACGAGACGGGCCACGTCGACGGCACCGTCCCTGGCGTGACGAGCGGCACGGTCGAGCTCTACCGGGAGCTCCCCCACGCTCCACGCGAGCTCATCGCGACGCTGCCGCTCGCTGCCGACGGGTCCTTCAAGGCAGACGGCCTCGACCCGACCGCGCTCTACCGCGCGGTCTACGTCGACCCGGGAACGGGGATCCCGTTCGGCTTCCTGCCGGGGGTCCCGGTCGGCATCTCTGCTGACCGACTTTCAGACTAATCTTCTGCCCCGATGAAGAACGACCGCCTCCTTGCCGCGCTGGCCGCCGTGCTTGGACTGGTCCTGGTCGCCGTGGGTGTTGTCTACATCGCTTTCAACGAGCACGACATTCCATCGTTCTTTCCAGGTCATGTCTCGCACCCGTCCAGTCATCACCATGTGAAGCACGGCATCGCGGCGATCCTGCTCGGTCTCGCCTGCCTGGCGTTCGCGTGGTTCAGAACCGGCCCACGCGAGCGCGCGGCAGCCCGCCCCTAGTGCTGCTCGTCGCCGCTTCCGATCGCCTGATCACATACTTCCAGGCGGTCGTAATAGGTCTCCTCCAGGGGGTCACCGAGCTCTTCCCGATCTCCAGCCTCGGCCACGCGGTGATCCTGCCAAAGCTGCTCGGGTGGGATCTGAGCCAGGACAAGCCGTACTTTCTCGCCTTCCTCGTCGCCACGCATCTCGCGACCGCAACCGTGCTCTTCATCTTCTTCCTGCCCGAGTGGACCCGGATTCTGCGCGGCCTCGGCCGAAGCCTCCGCGACCGGCAGATTGCCCCCGATGACGCGGACGCGCGGCTTGCGTGGCTCCTCGTCGTCGGGACGATCCCCGCCGGGCTGATCGGGCTCCTCTTCGAGCACAAGCTCCGCTCGTTGTTCGCGAGCCCCACCGCGGCGGCTGCCTTCCTTGCTGTCAACGGACTCATCCTCTTTGCCGCCGAATACTTACGGCGCCGTGCCCCGGGTGCCGAGGAACGAGCGCGCGAGCTGGAGCGCGCGCCGGAGAGCTCAACCTCGGCTGACTCCGAGAAGCGGCTGGCGACGCTCGGGTATCGCGAGGCTGTCGGCGTCGGCACCGCGCAGGCCGCAGCCCTCTTCCCCGGAATCAGCCGTGCCGGCGTGACCATCGGCGGCGGCCTCTTCGTCGGCCTGACGCACGAAGACGCGGCGCGATACGCCTTCCTCCTCGCAACGCCGATCATCGGTGCGGCCGCCCTGCTCAAGCTTCCCGATCTCATCGGCCACAACGGAGACGGCGTCCGCGGGCCGGCGCTCGTCGGCGCGCTCTGTGCAGGCGCCGCCGCCTGGGTCTCGATCAAGTTCCTGATGCGGTACTTCGAGACGAATACCCTGACGCCGTTCGCCGTGTATTGCGTTTGTGCGGGTGTAGGTGCATTCCTCGTGTTCGTGTTCTAGAGTGCCTTCCACAGCCTTGTCCACAAGCTGCAAGATTTGCTGTGGAAATGTTGAAAAAGGAAAACTTCGCAAATTGCGGCCACGTTCTCTTTCGGCCCCTTGACCCGGTTGGCGAAATCGTTAGATTGCCTCTTGCGCCGGGCACAGAGCGCGAGTAGGTCGAAACCGAGTCCAAAGGCAGTAGCCGGAAGGCGAAAGTCAGTGGAAACGGTGGACGAAAGTGAAACTGGCCCGGCGAATTTTTTTTGGTCCCACGCGGAATTGTGTCCGCGAAGCGGATCAGTGGAACAGCTCTCACGCCAACGTTAGGCTGACGCCGTGCACCTCCGACTCCCAGCGATCGATCCAGGCATCAAGGCATTCCTCTGGGCGTTCTTTCTCTCGCTCTACCTCTGGGCCTTCATGCTCGCCGTCGGGGTCGACAAGGGAACAGCGACGGTCGTCGGACTGATCTCCTTCGGAGTGTTCTTTGTCTGCGTGCGCGTGTACGGCGAGAACCAAGAGGCCTAGACAGGCAGCGCCGCCGGCCGGACGCTGCGCCTCGTGGCGAGTGCGCCGACGAGCAGCCGCGCGAGCTCCCCACCCAGCGCCTCTTCGAGGCGAAGCAGTGCAGGAGGTCGGGAGAGATCGGCGTCGGTAAGCGGAGCACAGTGCGCGAGCAAGAGCTCCGCGCCCCTCTCGCCGGGCGGTAGCGACCGATCCTTCATAGCCCTCTACGTATCGACCCGAGAACCCCCGAGCCCATCCCTGAGGAAGGTCTAAAGCCGCCCCCCGAGCGCGCCGAGGGGCGGCCTCAGCGGAGCTACCGGACCGTCTCGCGGTCTGTCGTTCGGTCTGTCGTGGTCGTAGTCGTGGCTTCCTGGTCGGCCGTCAGCGGCTCGTCCGCGGCACGGTCGTCACTCGTGGTCGTCGGTGTGTCCTGCACGACGTCGCGGTCGCGGTTCACGAGTACGTCGCGGTCACGCACGCGTGGACCCGCCGTGTCGAACGAGAACCCGAACACGAGCCCGGTTCCGAACGCGAGCACCGGGATGTAGTAGAGGAAGTCGGTCACGAGCCCGCTCAGGTGGATGTCGCTGGTCCACGCCAGCACGTGATCGTGGAACCACCCGCCGCCGGGCTCGCCGGCCAGGATGACCCACAACGAAACGATCGCCACGGGGACGAACGCCGTGACGAGGACCGCGATCGAGAGTCGCGGCATCCCCCACTTCGTCCAACCGCCGAGTCAGCTGGGAGAGAGCCATGACGAGTCCCGCGCCGGCGACGAGGCCGACCCGGGCCCAATACCCTCCAACATGGTCGTTGCTGACCTGCGTCGCGAGCCAGATCAGCAGACCGGCGACAGCCGAGAACACCAGTGTCGTCGTCGCCCTCGTGAGTCCGTACATTCGATCACCTCGCTGGTCGGTGCCGGGGTGGTACCCGGCTCCGGCAAGAAAACAACCTCCTACCTAGAGGCTCAGGCGGCGGGTATCGAACGAGGCGGAATACAGCTCGGCGCGGAAATCCTCGAGCGTACCGACGAGGTCGTCGCTGAAGACGTGCTCGACCACCCCGACCTTCGGGTCGTTGTGGAAGGGCAGGTCGACGTGCTCGTGCGAGACGAGGTTCACGGACGTTCGGTGGCACGTCGGGCAGCGGACTGCGAGGCCGAGCGAACCGTCGCCCGGCGCCAACAGGAAGAACGAGGAGGGGAAGACCGGCCTCGGCCTGTCCTCCGGGTAACAGAAGAAGCTCCACGGCCACTCGCCCGCCTGGATGCGCCGTGCCGCCGCGTCGGAGAGCTCTGCGGCGACACCGTCGAGCTGGGCCGTCATCAGGTTGTAGAAGACCCCACCCTGGAGACCGAGCGGCGCCCAGTCGAGGTCGTCGTGACTGACGAGGCCGTCGTGTTCGTCGCCGCAGCCACAGGCAAAGAGCACGTGGTAGACGGCGGGATGCGCGGCGCCCGGAAGGCGCTCGAGCTGGCGGAAGGACGACAAGGTGACGCGCGCCTCTCCCCGTGCGGGGCACGGGAACGTGAACCGTCCCGTCAGCGCGTCATACATGGTGCCTTTCTAATCGGCAGCCCGGATGGCAAACCTGACCCTAGGTTAGTACTCGATCAGGGCCTTCAGGTCGTACTTCGACAGCCGGTCGCGACCGTTGAGGAAGCCGAGCTCGATGATGAAGCAACATCCGACGACGATCCCGTCGAGCTTCTCGATCAGTTGCTCGGCGATCGCCTCGACCGTTCCACCAGTTGCGAGGACGTCGTCGTGGATAAGGACCCGTGCCCCCTTCGGGATCATGTCCGGGTGCAACTCCAGCGCGTTCTGCCCGTACTCGAGCGCGTACGTCGCACTGATCGTCTCGGGGGGCAATTTGCCCGGACGCCGCGCGGGAACGAAGCCGCAGCCGATCTCTTTTGCAATCGCAGCACCGAGGATGAACCCGCGTGCCTCGGCGCCGACCACGAGGTCGGGCTTCTTCTCGGCCCCCCACGTAGAGAGCTGCTCGACGGTGTATGCAAGCGCCGCCGGGTCCGCGAGGAGCGGCGTGATGTCCTTGAAACCGACCCCCGGCTGCGGCCAGTCGGGGATCTCACGAACCTTCTCGGCGAGATTCACCCGATCATGTTGACGCAAGCCGCCGAAGCGCGCGCCAGAAGAGGAGCTGACTGAGGCCGTGCCCGAGCTCGCCCAGCGCCTCGAGGTCTTCCATGCCGGCACGGCGGCGCTCGGGACTGCGTGCGCGTAGCGACGGGCCGACGACCTGTTCGATGAGTCCTGCCTCCCGGTCCGCGGCGGTCCGGAAGCCGCGGAGATGGCGCGGGGCGATCCCGAACTGAGCGAGACGGCCACAGGCAAGCGCGATGTCGGCGTCGAGCTCCGCATAACGCTTCTCGCCTCCCTCTGTGCGAGGCGCGAGCAGGCCGAACTCTTCGAGCTCACGGGCGAGTCGCGTGTCGATTCCCGCGCGCTCGCAGAGCTCGGTCAGGTCGAGCTCGGGCTCTTCCTCGCCCAGCCCTGCACGCCTGCGCTTGCGGTCACGTGTGGCAGGCGAGGCAAGCTCCTGGCGGATGACCCGCAGTGGTAGAAACTCGTCTCGTTGGAGCCGCAGGATCGTCTCGAGCCGCTCCAGGTCGTCCTCGCTGAAGAGCCGGTAGCCGCCCTGCGTCCTCCGTGGAGCGAGCAGCCCCTGGTCCTCGAGGTAGCGGATCTTCGAGATGGAGATGTCCGGGAAGTCGTCCTTGAGCAGCGAGCAGACGGTCCCGATCGTCAGCATCCGGGTTTTCGAGGCCGTGGCCATCAGCGGTTGAGGAACGTGAGTCGGTACTTCCCGATCTGCAGCTCGTCGCCGTCATCGAGCTGAGCGGATTCCACACGCTTGCGGTTCACGAAGGTGCCGTTGAGGCTGCCCTGGTCCTCGACGAGGAACGCGCCGTCCCGCTCGGAGACAACCGCGTGCTTGCGCGAGACGGTGACGTCGTCGAGGAAGATCCCGCAATCCGGCGAGCGGCCGATCGTCGTCTCGCCCTCGGGGTGGAACGTCTCCCCCGCCCTGCCGCCACCGGAGCGGACGACGAGCGCAGGCCCGGTGATGCCGAGATCCTCTAGCGCATCGGCCGGCGCATCGTCGCCTTCTTCCGCCGTGAAGGTCTGCGTCGACTCCGTGCCGCCGTCTTCCTTCACCAGAAGAGCGCCGCAGCGGGCGCAGTAGTTTGCGGCTTCCGGGTTCAGAAAGCCGCACTCCTGGCAGTAGATGTTCGACACCTAGACGGGAGGTGCGGCCTTGGAGGTGAGGATCGCGGTGAGATGCTCGACGTCGACGTCGTCGAGGACGCTCTTCCCCTCCGTCTTCTGCAGCCGCGCAACGAGCTCCGCGCGGAGGATGTCGATCTTCCCGTGGAGCAGGCGCCGCTGATAGGAGACCTCGTGCTCCTCCTTCGTCAGGTCGGCGATCAGCTTCTTCAGGTCGGGGTCGGACAGCGTTGCAAGATCGGGCAGGGGTTCCACGGGCCGCCTTTCGTGGTCGATGGCCGACCCAGTAAAGCAGCCCGCCCGCAAAGGGTCAACCTCAACTTGAGACTTCTCCACCCTCCTCAGGCGGTGGCCGCAGCCCCTTCGCTCTGCATGATCTCCTCCACCATCGCCCGGAACTCTGCTTCGAGGGCCTTCGAGTCCTCCTCGGTCCGACCCTCGGCGTAGATGTGGACGATCGGCTGATCCGGGTCGGGGAGGATCTGGGCCCAGCCGCGCTCTTCGAACACCTTGATGCCATCCATGAGGTCGAGCTCCCGGTCACGCAAACGCTCCGTCAGGACACGCATCACGACGCCCTTCAGCGCCCAGGGGCACGGCAGTTGGCGGTGCACGAGGGTCGACGCAGGCAGGTCGGCGACGAGCCCCGAGAGCGGCCCGGGGACCGGTGCGAGGAGCTCGAGCAGCTTGCAGAGGCTCGCGATCGCGTCGTAGGCCGGCAGGAACTCCGGGAAGACGTAGCCGCCGCCGACGGCGCCGGCGAAGATCACGCCCTCCTCGGCGGCCGCCTTCGTGAGATCGCCCAGGGAAGCTGGCGTGCGCACCACTTCGAGGCCGCTGCCCTCGAGCAGGTCATCGACGTGGCTCGTTACTGTGATCGGGAACGCGAGCTTTCCGTGCCGGCCGTTGCTTCCGATCAGGCGCAGGAAGAGCAGAAGCGTCTGCTCGACCGGGATCTCGCGGCCGCGCTCGTCGACGAGATACAGCCGCTCGGCCGCCGCGTCGAAGACGACCCCGAGGTCGGCTCCGACCGCGGGGACGAGCTGCTTCACCTGCCCGATCGCCTCGCGGAGCAGTGTCGGGCCGGAGTCGGTGCGATCTGTGGTGAACCCGTGGGCGGACACGGCTTCCACTCCGAGTGGTCCGAACAGGAGCGGCAGGACGAACGACGCAGCCGAGAACCCGTAGTCGACGACGAGCCGGAAACCCCGCGTACGGATCGCCTCCACGTCGAGGCCGTCGAGCAGGTCCTGCGCGTAGGACTCGCGCACTCGCGCCGGATAGCTGATCGAGCCGATGTCCCCGAAGCCGACGCGGCGAAGCTCTCCACGCGTGAAGTTCTTCTCGATCTCCTTCTGGAGCGCCGACGAGACCTGGATGCCCGGCTGCTCGAAGAATTTGATCTGCACGACCTCCGGATCGGCCTGGCTCGTGCCGACGTGGAAGCCGGCTTCGTAACCCTCGGTCTTCAGAAGATGGCGCGAGACCGCCGCCGGCAGTACGCGCAGGTCGGCGACGTCGAGTCCGGCCGACGTCAAGCCGGTGATCATCGCTCGCTTGATCATCCGGCACGCGGGCGCGGACTCGCGGCTCGCGGCAACGCGCGCGCCGCGTTTCAGCGCTGTGCCGAGCGCAGCCGCGATCCTGACGGCCGCCTCCGGTGTCAGGTCGACGTTGACGAGGCCGGCGACACCGTCCGTGCCGAAGAGTCGCGTCGAAGCGCGCGACTCCCAGATCACGCTCTCGGTGATGTGCGATCCGGATTCGACCTCCTTGTACGGGTAGATCCGGACGCCGGGCATGATCACGCTCTCGGCGCCGATCGTCACCTCGTCGCCGATCGCGACGCCTTCGTGGATCCGGACATGCCCGCGGATGTCGCACGAGCGGCCGAGGATCGCTCCCTCGATCAGCGAGCTGCGGCCGATGTGCGTCGATGCGTCGATCACGGAACGCGTCGTCCGCGTTCGCTCGCGCAGCGTCACGCTGTTCGACAGCACCGAGTGCGAGCCGACGCTCGCTCCCGGCGCGATGCGGCAGTAGTTCCCGATGTACGCCGGGCCCTCGATCTGCTCGAGGTCGCCGATCTCCACGCCCTCGCCGAGCCAGACGTTCCCGCGGATCCGGATGCCGGGAATGTTCAGCCGAACGTTCTCGTCGAGCGCATCGAAGTTCGCCGTCCTGAACTGGTCCAGGTTGCCGATGTCCTGCCAGTAGCCATCCATGACGTAGCCGTACATCGGCCGGCCCATCTCGAGCAGGTACGGGAAGAGCTCCTTCGAGAAGTCGAACGGACGATCCGTCGGCACGTGCTTCAACACTTCGGGCTCG
This sequence comes from uncultured Actinomycetes bacterium, assembly GCA_963833255.1. Classification (GTDB taxonomy): domain Bacteria; phylum Actinomycetota; class Thermoleophilia; order Gaiellales; family Gaiellaceae; genus 3-1-20CM-4-69-9. Next base: position 10,200 of record CAWHXK010000035.1, on the reverse strand, counting down.
AGCACGTAGATGCCCGTGTTGATCGTGTCCGAGAACACCTGGCCCCACGACGGTTTCTCGAGGAACCGTTCGATCCGTCCATCCTCGTCCGTGACGACGATCCCGAACTCGAGTGGATTGTCGACGGACTTGAGCCCGATTGTGACGGCAGCTCCCTTCTCCTTGTGGAAGGCAACGAGCTTCGAGAGGTCGACGTCGCAAAGCGCATCGCCGGAGATGACGAGGAACGTCTCGTCGAGCTGCTTCGCGGCAAGCCTGACCGACCCGGCGGTGCCGAGCGGCGACTGTTCGACCGAGTAGCCGATCTGCATTCCGAGCGACTCTCCCTGGCCGAAGTAGCTTCGGATCGCCTGCGGGAGGAATGCGACCGTGACGATCACGTCGCTCATGTCGTGCTCTCGTAGTAGCTCGAGGATGTGCTCCATGCACGGCTTGCCGACGACGGGGACCATCGGCTTCGGCTGGTTCGACGTCAGAGGCCGCAGGCGCGTGCCTTCGCCACCCGCCATGACGACGGCCTTCATCGCCTGGACTCCTTCCAGGCTCCGACTCCGTACGCAACGGCGGCGATCACAGCGAGGATGAGGCCCGTCCAGAAGATCCAGTACGGCCACTCCGTCGAACGGTGCGTCACGATCAGGCACCCGATTCCGGTGTAGAGCAGCCAGGTCGCCGCCTTGCCGAGGAAGCTCACCTTGATCTCGTATCCCTCGGGCGCGATCGTCTTGTAACCGGCAAGCAGGAGTACGTCGCGGCCGACGATCACGACGAGGCCCAACAAGGGCATGTGGTCCTGGATGAAGAGCATGATCACCGCCGCGTCGATCATCAGGCGATCCGCGAGCGGATCGAAGATGCGCCCAAAGTCGGACTCGACGTGCCAGCGGCGCGCGAGGAAGCCGTCGATCTGGTCGGTGATGCCGGCCACGGCGAAGACGATGCCAGCCGGCCAGCTGTGGCCGCCTTCGGCGGTGGCCATCAGAACGACGAACACCGGGATGAGCGCGAGGCGCGCAATCGTGAGCGCATTGGGAAGCTGCTGGAGGGTGGCGGGAACGGCACGGGCGGCCATGAGTGTGGAAAGGATACGCCCGTGGCCGAGACCCTCAGCCTGCCGGGATTCGTGGATGCCCACAGCCACGGCTTCCAGCGCGCCCTGCGCGGCAAACGGCAAGGCGCCGGGGATTTCTGGGCCTGGCGGGAGCTCATGCTTGCCGAGGCCGAACGCCAGACGCCGGACCTCGTGCGGCGCGAGTACGTCGAGGTCTACCGCGAGCTGCGGGCGGCGGGATACACCGCGGTCGGCGAGTTCCACTATCTCGGGTTCGACGAAGCGCTGGCGGCCGTCGACGCTGCGGAAGAGGCGAACATTCGAATCGTCGTTTTGCTCGCCGCCTATGCGCGCGGTGGCTTGCCTCGCTTCCGCCAGGAGTCCGTGACGCAGTATCTGCAGCAGATCGAGGATCTGCGTGAGCGCGGGGTGGCAGTCGGCGTCGCCCCCCACTCCGTGCGCGCCTGTCCGTCGGACTGGCTCGAGAAGATCGGCAGCTACGCCGCGGCCGAGTCTTTGCCGTTGCACGTCCACGCGGACGAACAGCCGCGCGAGATCGAGGAGTGCATCGCCGAGCACGGCATCCGCCCGATCGAGCTGCTCGACAGGACCGGTTGCCTCAGCGAGCGCACGACCGTCGTTCACGCAACGCATGCCGACAAAGCCGAGCTCGATCTGCTCGCGCGCGCAGGCGCGCGTGTCTGCGCCTGCCCGACGACGGAGGCGGACCTCGGCGACGGCTTCCTACCCGTCGAGCGCGTCTGCACGCGCGGCATCGGCATCTGCATCGGCTCCGACTCGAACGTCCGCATCGATCCGCTCGAGGAGCTGCGCGAGCTCGAGGGAATCGCGAGACGCCAAGGGGGCCGGCGAAACATCATCTCCGCGGAGACGCTTCTCTGCTTCGGCGCCGACGAAGGTGCAGGCTCGCTCGGCCTCGAGGAGTGGGACGACGTCCTGGTCGATCTCGACCATCCCTCGCTTCGCGGCGTCGAGGACGTCTTCGAGGGGCTCGTCTCCGGCTGCGCGGCGGACGTGTTCCTAGAAGCGTGACGTCCAGTACGCGGTGCGTCTGATGTACGCCCGGTCTGCTGCGCGCCCGTGGAGCCCGTAGGCGCCGTCGTAGCTCTCGTACCTCCCGCCGTGGCCCGCGGGCTCGATCTGCGTCCCCTCGCCCCACTCGTTGTACGACGTGATCGTGACGAGGTCCGCGCCGGCTCGTAGCGCTGCGCTCCACATCGAGTCGTAGGTCGCGCCGTTCAGTCGGTCCTTGACGTGCGTATCGCCGGTTGCGGCCGCCGCGTCGTAGCCGGGGCCGACCGAAGGCGCACAGAGGATCCCGTACGAGCGAGCTTGCGTGCAGAGCCGATCGAATTTCGCTGCGTCGTAGACGACGATGTCGTACGGATAGAACCCGGCGAACCCTGCGCGCGCCGCAAACCCGACGAGGCTCGTCTGCCCGAACAGCCGCAGACCCATCGGCTGGCGAGTGATCTGCGTCCACTCGTCCGCCCTGAAGTCATTCGACCGATAGATGTAGACGTCGCGAATCCCGAGACTTCGAATGTAGACGAGGTCCGCGGCGATCGAGTCGATGCTTCGGCCTTCGTATGGCTCGAGCTGAACGGCGACGCGAAGGCCTCGTCGTTTCGCCGCTCGCATCACGGCAGCCAGCCGCTTGTCCTCCGGAGAGCCCCGTCCCCACCACGAGCTCACGACCTCGTCGACGCCGGCCGCTGCGATGTCTTTCATCTGGGCGCGCAGGACACGAGGATCGCTGCTCGAGTACGGCCCCCTGGCCGGGAAGAACGCGGAGGCGATGTCGAAGGGTGGCGTGTGACCGCCCTGGGTCCAGTGTGAGTAGTGCCCGTCGTGGCGCATATTGGAGTACCAGGGGTAGAAGAAGATCGCGGTCTTTGGCGCACCCCCGTGGGCGCCGGGCACGGGCAGCGCAAGCAGCAGCACGATGGCCAGGAGGGGGCTGCGCCGCATCCCGCATAGCCTCTCATCCCGGGCGGACTACGGGAATCCCCAGGACGAGGCATAAGGCTCAAAAGCCGGGACGCCGATTCGGTCATATGGCTTTTCTTGCCTGGATCGACCGAACTTGGGTACACAGCAGCCGTGAAGAGGGGCAGACGATGGCCGAATACGCCGTCGTGCTCGGGGTGATCGTTCCCGCCATCATCCTCGCCTACGCCCTCTTCGCGGACAGGATCGCCGCCTCGATCGACCGAGTCGTGGCGTTCTTCTAGACCCCCTGCTGTAGACCGCGAGCCAAGTCGAACTCCGAAAGACGGGACCGCTCCGGTCGCGTCCCTCCCTGCGTCGAGAGCGGTAGGGTCCTGACTCAATCGACAGGGAGGTCACATGGCCGTCGCACGCGTTGTCACTTTCGACGGGGTCACCAAGGACCGCATGGAGGAAATGAACCGCGAGATGAGCGATGGCGCACCGCCGGAGGGATTCCCTCCGGCAGAGGTCATCGTCCTTCATGACGCCGGGGCGGAGAAGTCGCTCGTCGTCGTCATCTTCGAGACGGAGGACGACTACAACCGCGGCGACGAGGTGCTGAACGCGATGCCCGCGGGCGACACCCCGGGGCAGCGGACATCGGTGACCCGGTACGACGTCGCTCAGCGCATGAAGTCGTAACGGCGCACACAGCAGCGCGACGTTTCACCGGCACGGCAGCTGCGAACGCCGCCGTGCGTCGCCTGCATGCGAGGGAAGCGAGGGGGCGGGGTTGGGGTCCCACCCCCTGCGCTCGAGCGGAGAACCGGAAAGCTGGGGAGCTTCCCGGGAACCCTTAGGCTGCGGCACCCCAAGGTTCCTGAAGGCCCTCCGCTCCTTTCGCTTTCGACACGAGAGACCTACCCCTTTAGGGTCAATTACAAATTACAACGGTGGGCCCTGCAACAAGTGGCTTCGGCTCAGGGAATCTGGTGCCCGATCGAGGGACTCAAAAGGGCGCTTCAGTGGAACAGTCGAGCGACGGACACACGGAACACCTGCTGCGGCGCCGGTTGACGGTCAGGCTGCGAGAGCCGGATACTTGGATCAGACAGCGCAGGTGGCTGGTTCGTATTTCGGGAGGTTCCCGTTGACGCCGATCGTCGCGGTGGTGTGTTTGGTGCTGGCCTCGTCAGCCGGTGGCGCGACCCGACTGGTTCCGGTCGGGCCCGGTGGGAAGATCGGCACCATGCGTCTCGCTCGTGGCACGGCCGCGGAAGCCGATGCGAAGCTGTTTGACTTTTGCGATCCGGTCATCACAGGGCCGGCCGGCAGGCATGTGCGTCGCACCTGCCCGCGCGTACCGCAGGTCCGACGGCTCTTCATCGGCTACGGCTCATTCTTCGCCGATCCGGCCGCTCTGGACGCCGACTGGAAGGCGACACGGTGGCAGCTGTGGCTTGACGGGCGACGCGTTGCGCTGCGCGCGTTCGGAACCTCGGACCGCGTACTCGTCGCGTTTCCCCCGGCAGGCGGCAAGAGCGTCACGCTGCGCGAATGGCGGGTCATGGTCGTCGGACCGAGTCTTGGAAGGCACACCATTCGCTACCAAAGCAAGACGGGCAACCGCACGGGCGAAGCAACCTGGATTTTCCACGTGTACAGACCGTGATCGAATAGCGGAGCCCCTCTCGGTGTGCGTTGCATCGCCGGGCCGTCGCAGTCTTCGCGGTCACGTGAAACCTATGAAGAGCCGACGCGGGGCTGACCCCATCGCCCGAAGGCACACCCCAAGCGCCGGCGCTAGCTCACCGTAGAGAAGCTACGCACACGCCTTGTGACGCAAACGTGTCAATTTGCATCGCGTCATCAACAGTCGGCTCAGGCAAGACTCGCGGCCTGAAGTTGCGCAACAACTGTCCAAGGAGCAGACTCGAAGTCGTGTCCGAGCTCAACCCGACCGGCGGCGATGTCGAGGACGCGATCGGCCGGGTCCGCGTCCCTGCTTACGTGATCGACAGGCACGGGATCATCCGCTGGCTGAATCCAGCCGCGCGCAAGATCGTGGGAGACGTGCGTGGCCGCCAGCTCACCTCTGTCGTCGCGCCCGAGCAAACGCGCCGGGCGCGGGAGATCTTCACCCGGAACCTTGTCGGACCACCAGCCGGCTCGGACAACAAGGTCGTGCTGATCGACGCGGACGGCAAGCGGCTCTCCGTCGAGGTCAGCTCGGTTCCGCTCCGCAGCGGCGATGGCCATGTGATCGGCGTCTTCGGCCAGGTCAAAGACGTGGAAGAGGACGACCCACCTCCGCCGCCCCATCCGAGCCTGACGCGCCGGCAGGCCGAGGTGCTGCGCTTGCTCGAGCATGGCCGTTCGACCGAGCAGATCGCGCATGAGCTCCACATCAGCACCGAGACGGTGCGGAACCACATCCGCCACCTCCTGCGGGCGCTCAACGCTCACTCGCGTCTCGAAGCCGTCGCGATCGGGCGGCAAGAGCACCTCGTCACGAGCTGATCCGCGGGGGCCGGACCGACTCTCTCATCGGCCCGCTGGGTCGGCGCCATTGCCTCGGAGTGCACAGGATCGACTGGGACGCCTAGGGCCGCAGCCGAAAAGCGCCCCAGTCGTGGGGAGCACAATGGGGAGCTCTTTTTGCGACAGCCACCCACGTGCCCCCTAAGCGTTGTCCGTTTGTCCGATCGGATCACCAGGCAAATGGTCGGATCGACCCAGCAATTAGTCCTGGCCGGCACTCGTTGAGGCTCAAACGCTCGGCGCCGAGATATTCGTCCCGCGCTACCCCGGTTGAGGTCTTATATCGGCCTCTGGCGTGGTGACCGACCCTGGGCGAGTCGGAGCGAAACTCTGCAACGAGCCGGGATCCCGACCTCACGCCTAGACTCAAAGAGCCGTCGCCCCAGCCGCCATCAACCGATGACCAGCCAGGGCACGAGCGCTCGATCTTCACGGGGGACGACGGTGAACACACCAGACCACCACAGCAAGTACCTCGCCAAAGCGGTGGCGGCATTGACGCCCGAAGGGCGCAGACGGGTCGACGAACTTCTTGACCAGCTCGCCATCGCCGGGCGAAGCCGTGAGTGGGTCGTCCGCTTCGCGATGGCCCGTGAGGCCGAAGTTGAGGGCGGTCGAACGGACACGTCGCAGGCCGACGAGCCGGGTGAGGGGCTCAATGAGGAGGAGCTCGACGGCCTGACCGCCGGCTTCATGACGATCCGAGATCAAGAGCCCCTCGACGACGTCGCCGACTGGGCAAACGCGGTGCTGGCCCTGCTCGCGGACGAGCGCGAGTAGCCCAGGAAGGCAACAGGCGAACTACGCCGCGTCGGTAGCCGGGCTGAGCTTGCGGACGCTGCCCATTGGGGCCGGTGTGACCCGTCGTCTTCCTCGCAGCGGCCTTCGTCCTTCGGAGCCTTCTGACTTCAAGAGGCGCGGCCGCCGCCTGCCGGACAATCCTTCAGCTCGACCATGATCACGTGCAACTCTGTTTCACCGACGTTCTCGATCGAATGCGGCGGCAGGGGCTTCGACCAGTGGGTGGTCCAGGGTTCGGGGCGGCGCCCGTCGGCTGCGCGAGTGTCGAAAAGAACACTCCCTTCGCCGTCGCGACGGAGGAATTCGGTGCTCTTGAGAATGTACTGGACGTTCGGCCACCGATGCGTGTGGACCGCCGTCGTCTCACCGGCGGCGATCTTCGTCTCGAGAACTCTCACTTGCTCGTTTTCGAGAAGCAGAAGATGATGCGCCGGCGCAGCCACGAGAGCATCCAACTCGTCCGGCCACAACCACCGATCGTCTGCCTCGGCCCCGCTCATCGGGGACCCCGCCGCGATGTGCGGGACCGGCGAACTCGGCCGCGCCGGAGTGACAACCTCATCGAAGAAGTGTCGTGCGCTCTGACCTCGATTACAAGTCGCCGGTCGCCCACCTAGTCCGTAAGACCGCTTCGGGCACTTCATCGTTTCAGGCCAGCCGGACTTGCAAAGCTGGGGTGGCTGCGGGAAGGTCATGGTTCCGCATCTCCCACGAAGGAGGAGACGATGAAGCGGGTACTCCTGCTCGGAGCTGTGGTGGCGGTCGCGCTGTGCGCAACGGGCAAGACCTGACTTCGGGCCGCAGACACCTGTCAACGGCGCGGTCGGCGCCAACCACTGGTGTGCGTTGGCCGAGATCAACCGCTCTCAGGCTGTTCCACCGACGGTCGCGCAGTTCAGCGCGCTGCTCGCCGTGTTCCAAAACAGAGCTGCGAAAGTCCGCTGAATGGACGACCTCCTGGCCGACCCCGATACCTGGTAACGCGACTTAGACTCCCGCTCGTGAGTGCCGAGCAGGTCGCCCTCATCCCGCAGTGCGCCGAGTGCGGCGAGGTCTGGCTACCCACTGACGAGGAGCGCTGGAGCGCCTACCTCGACATGGACAGCGTGCTCGTCTTCTACTGCCCGGAGTTCGCCGAGCGCGAGTCCGGCGAGTGGCGGTGGAGAGAATGAGCGGGAGCGACCCGCGGAAGATACGAGCAACGCTCGAGGCGGCGGAGGGCTACGCCGTGTTCGACGCGGAGGGCAGGCGCCTGGGGGCCTTTGTCGAACTCGCTGCTGATGATCGAATCGCGATCCGTCATGACGGCGTCTTTGTCTGGCGGCGGCGTCTGCTGCCAGTCACAGACGTGGTGAACGTCATTCCCGACCAGCGAGCAGTCGTGCTTAAGGTGAGCAAACGAAGGCTTGCCGACACTGAGGCGCCAGCTAGCCAGACACCCGAACCCTCTCGCGTCGCGGAGGAAAATCCGTCGCCAAGCGAGGCTTGGCAGGAACGAGTTGAACGGTACGTTGGGCCGGTCGAGGGAGACGCCGATCAGCCGGACCTCAGTCGCGACGCCGCAGCGCACGAGCCACACGACGAAGACATGCGACACCCCGTTGCACGCGAGGAGGATCCGTCACCCCCGACGCCGGCCCGAAAGGATCAGGACACTGGCAAGCGGCACCTGCTCTTCATCGCGACACCAGCGGGCTACTCCCTCGCCGAACAAGAAGGGCCCTCTCCACGCCGCGGCGACCGCATCGAAATACCTGGGCAAGCGCCTTCGTTCCTCGTCGTGAAGCTAGGCCCCTCACCTCTCCCGAACGACCGCAGAAGCTGCGCATACCTCGAGCCATGCTCGGGAGGGTAAACCCATCCGCTCCTTATGGCCATTGTCCAAAGGGCGAGGCGCGGGCTCTGTCGAGTGTTCCGCAGACCCAACCTAAGGCCAACAGAGCAGCGTCAACCGAGGCTGAGCGAGCCGGAACCTCAGGCACAGCCGATCGAGGAAGAGCGGACAGCCGGCATAAGGACGAAGAGCCCAGGCGCCCCCTCGAGCTAGACCGGAGGAGCAATGGACGCGACCATGACCGAGGCTAAGTTGCGCCGATGAAGATCGCCCGCGCACGTCAGTTCCTCGACGCTGTCGCGACGCATGACTTCGAGGCGGCGGAAGAGTTACTCGATCCCGATGTCGAAACGGTGACGCGACGCGGCACCCTTCGTGGCATCCAAGCCTCCCAGCAAGTGCTTCAGAAGGCGAGCGGAGACGAGCAATTCGAGATGGAACAGGCAGAGCCCGAGTTCGAGGAAATTGACGGCGACGTCATTGCCCGCACACATGAGAGCGCTCGCTGGCGTGAAACCGGCAAAGTGGCGTATGAGCGCGATTTTGAGATGCGCTTGACGCTCAAGGACCACAGAGTCGTCAGGATTGTCGTGATGCCGGGCGCCGCCCAGGTCAGCGAGGCGCCAACGGCGTGAGGCGCTCGATCAGAGACTCGGGATGCATCGCTTGCCAGACGGTGAGGTAGGCCTCAAGCTCAACGTCTTGGTGAGGAGCCGCGAGAGACTGTGGCCTTGCCGTGGCGTCGATGATCCGGCCGTCGGTGACCTCGACGAGGCACTCGCAACGTCGCAGGTAGTCAGCGAGGGAGGCGGCAGAGGCCGCTGTGTCGGTTCGTATTCGCATTTCGCCGCATGGTGGTTCCGTTCGGGCCCCGAATCCTCGTGAGCAGAGTCCGCCGCCCGGACTCCGCTCACGACGACTTGTTCCCTTCGCGTCAGAGGCTCCGCCGCATCGAGCCCCCGTGACGCTGTGTTTGAAGCATCGGTTGACGCAGCGGTTGATTCGTCCCTCATGCGCGGTTGACCGCGGTGCTTCACTTCTCCCCCACCTGGGGCAGGCGCCAGGTCGCGACTGAAGGCACTGTGCGACTCGTCTAGAGCTATGTGCCTGCCGCCGGCACATTTGCCCTCATCAGCCGGACGGGGCGGAGCCGCAGCCGCCCCTTCCGCGCCATTTAGGAAGCTAGGATCGCGGAAGCCGTCGCCCCAGAGGCATCACACGATGACCAGCCAGGGCACAGCACACCGACGCTTCCAACGCGCCATCCATCGCCGTCGCGTCCAGGCCGCAGAGATGGCCGCACGGGAAATGGGCGGACTATCACTCGCCGACGCACTCCCCCTCTGCGAACTTCTGGCGAACGCCGATCCGGCTCGCTACGAACGAGCAGCCTTGCGTTGGCTCCAAAGATTCATCGACGAGCGACTGCCGCCACTCACCGAGGTCGCACTCGCAGCGTCAGCTCTTTCGGAGCTGCGGCATGGCAACCGCAATGTCGGAGTCGAGGCGCTGAAGCGGTCGCTCCGCCATGGCTAGCCGAATAAGGTTTCAGGCGATGCGCCTGTACGCGCTCACCGAGCTTCACGACCCGGAAGCAATAGAGCTCTTCATCACCGAGGAGGACGCCCGCCGTGCGCTCGACGATTGCCTGCGGGACGAGCGCCAGTGGCGCGACCGCCTCGACGTGACCGAGGTCGAGTTCGACCACGAACACACTCGCTCAACTAGCTGCTTCTAAACGCTTCGCCCCGATTGGATGAGATCGCGCTTCGATCGCACCATAACGCCCAAAAACACACGTACAATCGACTCTCCCGCGTGACGCGGCGTTGCGTTTCTTCACTAGCCGAAAGCACGCACCCCGCCAACTCCCGCGAGAGAAAATCTCACGCTGCTTTGCGGCGCGCATGCTTCCACCGCTGCTTCTCCCGCAACGCGTCCGGATGTAACCGGGCATGAACGCCGGTCCTTACAGCGCCGCGAACCAGACAGCAGGCGACCGCACCACTGAACCTTGAAC